>DAHUXN010000006.1 GCA_027307115.1 Acidobacteriota bacterium | reverse complement strand
TCTGCGACTGGGGATTGACTTAAATTCTGTCGCGCATCACCCACAGCCGACATGCCATCAACACCAGCGGTCAAAACAGGTTCTGCGCGTGTTTCCGGAACACATTCCGCAAGCCGCGCGAGAAATGAGTCGACTGCCGCCCGGGCGTGCATTTCATCCGCCCATTCGTTGTGCAGGAATTTCTTCAAGACATCGACTGATTCCAAACAGAGGTCAGTGAGTTCGGTACTGATGGCAACCGCACCGTCGCGCACGCGGCCGATGAGATCCTCTACGCGATGAGCGATGGCCGACAGGCGGTGCAGTCCAACTTGCGCGGCTGACCCTTTAATCGTGTGGATCGACCGAAAGAGCCGGTTGATGTCGTCGGGATTGGAATTCGTTTCGAGGGCGAGAAGGCATTCCGTTATCGTCTGGAGATGCTCCTCGGCTTCAGGAATGAAAAATTGTAGAACTTCGTCGGCTGCTTGGCCGTCCGCGGGCAAAAGGTCGTACTGGGACGTCATTTCCGAGGGGAGTGTGTCTTCCGCTTCGTCCGGCTCAACGACGGCCTGGGAATCAGACGAACCAGAGGACGATGCAACCTTTAGCGCAGCAGGAAACGCAAACGCGTAGCGCTGCTTAAATGCCTGGATGTCAGCCGCAACTTCCGCGCCGCAATCGCTGATTTCGAGCAAATCGAATTCAAGTACGGAAATCGCGTCGGACAAAAATTCGGTCAACGGTGCGATCGTATCGGGGTTCAATGGCGCGTTGCGCGTGTATTGAAAGACGTGCGCGAGTTTTCCTGCAATCTCCGAAAACAACGGAAAACCGTACGTCGCTGAGTTTCCGCAGAGCGTGTGTGCAGCAATATAGAGGCGGTCCAGATCCTCGGGACTCTGCTGCGATTCCTGCAGGATACTGGAATATTCCCGCAGAAATTGTAGGTGTTCGGAAGCCTCCTGAAGGAAAATTTCGATGGCACCCTTTCCCGTTTCACTCACAGGGCACCTTCCAGAAGTGGAGCGCCGCGGTAAATCATTTCGCCGGCAGGTTTGCGATAGAGAATGCAATCGCCGCAGACAACGGAATCGAACTTCACCGGAACATTTGAAATGGATTCGGAATGCCCCAAGAAGAGATAACCACCAGGCTCCAGATACTCATAAAAATGTTGAATCAGAGAATTCCGTCGGGCTTCCGAGAAATAGATCATTACGTTCATGCAAAAAATGCAGTCCAGACGGCCAAGATAAACGGCTTGCGCCAGATTCATTGGCGCAAATGACACCATCCGACGGACGCGTGGCTTAACCAGAAAGTCGTTTTCGGAAGGCGAGAAATAGTTTTCCAATTGGCGAGGAGACAATTGTTCGAGGCTGCGGCTGGAATAAACGCCTCGCTCTGCATGACTCAGAGCGCGTTTACTGATGTCCGTCGCAAGAATTTCGATGTTCCAGGCCTCCGCGAACATAAGCGCATCCGCGACAGTAATCGCAATGGAATATGGTTCCTCACCGGTGGCACAACCCGCGCTCCAGATACGCAGAGTGCGCGGTGTCTCCCAAAACTTCTTCATGTGCAATTCCGGGAGCACCTTCTTTTCAAGGGCTTCGTACACAGCCGGATAGCGGAAAAACGAGGTTTCCTGGGTGAGCAAACGCTCAATGAGAGCGTCATATTCGACAGTCGAAGAGTGGAGCTTCCTCAACAGGTCCGTGCCGCCCCCAAGATGCTTCGCGCCTACGTGCTCGCGTACGCGCGTCGAGAAGAAGCGCTCGCGCGAAGCATCGAATAAGATTCCTGAGCGTCGCTCAACGAGCGTACGAATCTCGTCAAGTTCGTACTCCGTAATCGCGGTGATTGCCTTTTCTTTCATTTTGCCCTGCGCCAGCGAGCCGCTCCGTTCCTTATTTCAACCGTTAGCGCCGTGAGCCTGCTGGAACTGGTTCGGGCCGCAATTCTTCCACACTCTCCGAACCGTTCTTCGACGAATGGCGAAACTGGGCGAGCGCTTCGTTCAATTGGTCGGAGAGCTTAACCATGTTACCCACCGTTGCGACTGTTTGCCGGGCGCCCTGCGACGTCTGGCGAGTGATGCCAGAAATGATTTGCATCGCGTTCGCAACGCCTTCGGTGCCGCGCACCTGTTGTTTCGAAGCCAGTGAAATCTCCTGGACCAACTCGGCCGACTGGCGAACGACGTTTGAAATAGCTTCCAGTGCCTTACCCGCTTGATCCGCCAGACCTGCCCCGACTTCCACTTCCTTTGTACCCTCCTCCATCACGACAACGGCTTCGTTCGTCTCCGCCTGAATGGCCTTAATGAGCGCGGCAATATCTTTCGTGGCGCTGCGGGAATGTTCGGCGAGCTTACGAACTTCGTCGGCGACGACGGCGAAACCGCGACCGGCCTCGCCCGCGCGCGCAGCTTCGATGGCCGCATTGAGAGCGAGAAGGTTGGTCTGCTCGGTGATGTCGTTAATGACGTTGATGATTTCAGAAATTTCGAGTGAGCGGTCGCCCAGGGATTTAATTTTCTTGGCTGTCGCCTGCACCGACGCTCGAATGCGCTGCATGCCGTCCAACGTATCGCGCACAGCGCGGTTGCCCTGTTCTGCGGCGTCCAGTGCACGACGAGCAGCTTCCGCACTCGCTTCCGCGTTATTCGATACCTGCTTCATGGAAACAGTCAACTCTTCGACCGCCGATGAAGTATTGGTAATCTCCTGGTCCTGCTGAGTGGCTCCGGTGGTCATTTCGTCCGCGGCGAGAAGGATCTGGCTGGCGCTCGTGCTGACGTCAATGGCCGCCTTGCGAACACGCTCGATGACCTTGCCGAAATTTTCAAGCATGAAATTGACCGAGTCGGTGACGTTGCCGAGCGCATCGTTCGTCACGCGGCCTCGCATCGTCAAATCGCCTCGCGCGACCTGGTTGATCAGGTTGAGCAGGTCCGTGATGCTTCTTTGCAACGAGTCAGATGCTTCTTGAGTCACCGAAGAGCGGGCCATCTTCGACGCGCTACGATTCAAATTTTCCGCGATGAATCCGAACTCATCGGAGGCATGCACTTCCGCCTTCGCGCGCGAGTCTCCCGAAGCCAGGCGCTCAGAAAACCCCGCCAACTCGGAAAGTGGCCCTAAAATGCGTTTGGGCAGCAGAATCACGTGCAGCAGGAACGTGAAAATGACGAGCATGGCAGCACCGAGCAAGCTGCCAGACGCGCTCCCTGAAAACGACGAGAAATTCGCCAGGGGTTGTCCGTTCGCCCCGGCCCCGGCGTGGAATGCGAGGGCAAACACTCCGCAGAGCGCGGCGACATCCCACATGATCAACATCCAAATGGTCGTGCTGAGACGCGATTTCATGACATCCTCCGAAAGTCGAAAAACGAAATGGCCACATCGCCCGCGGCGAATTCTTGAACCTTGTGTCCGATTGATTTCATATCACCGGCACCGGAAACACTTCGATCATCTTGGGTAAATCGAGAACAAGCGCAAGGCGGTCGTCGTGCCGCAGCATCCCGCGGCAGTGCGGCACATCGCTCGGCATTTGATCAAGCAACGCATCATCTGCCGCGGTGTATGTGCCAATCACTTCATCGGCGGCAATGCCAAAGCGCAGGCACGTCGGGTGAGCCTCATCGAGCAGCGCGGCGACAACGACATGCCGCGGTGACAAGCCCGCGCGACGGCCCTCCGTGAAGGCAATGTCAACAAGCGGAACAATGGAGCCCCGTAGATTGAAGACTCCCATCAAAAATGACGGTCCAAGCGGAACGCGTGTGATCGGCGGCCAATCGACAACTTCCTCGACCGTAAGAACGGAAAGGCAAAAACGTTCTCGGCCTGCACGAAAAACGCAGTATTGACTTTCGGGCGAGTGCTGCACCACGAGCGCTTCGCCATCAATGGGCTCAAGCATGTCCGAGAACTCGCGAGAACCGTCTCCGCCCGGCTCGACCGCAAGAAGGCCCGACTCGGGTTCAAAAGCATGCTCAGTCTTGTATTCGTCGGACATCACGCGAACCTCCGCACAGTTTCCAGAAGTTCCTCGGGAGTAAAAGGCTTCGCGATATAGGCGTCCGCGCCTTGCTGCTGTCCCCAAAATTTGTCGCTCGACGTGTTCCGCGAACTCACGAGAATCACAGGGATGCTTCCGAACAGCGAGTTCCCTTTTAGTTCACGGCATATCTGGAAGCCATTGCGGCTGGGCATGACAATGTCGAGAAGGATCACGCCTGGATGCTCGAGCGTTATTGTTTCTTCAATTCGGAGGGGATCACTCAGGCCGACCGAAGCGTAGCCTCCCTGGTCGAGGATTCCCTGCATCATTTTGACAGCGGCTATGGAGTCATCAACCACAAGGACTTTCAACACGCAATCCTCCGCTACTGGGCCAGAAACATAAGTGCACGAATCGAGCCAATCTGGGTGAGCAGCGAGGCGGAAGGCACAGAGCGATAAGTTGCAGATTTATAAGCAGTTTAGGGAATCATCTTGGGGCTCTGCGGTTGGTTATTTCGGAGTTGGCTAGTCTCGGCCGTCTCACTCTGAGATTCTTTCTCACGAGGCTAATTTCTTCGAAGGGCGGTGAGAAATTCGTGGTCGGAGTTCAATGCGTTGTTTTTCCTGCTTAGTTTTGCGTTCCTTCCATTGCTGAAAGCAGGCGGCGCGCGCTGATACCCAAGTTCACGGCGGCATCTGTGTTCTTCATCCGTTGAGCTTCGTCCACGCGGCGCTGCAGATAGGTCATCTCATCGCGACCGAGCGCAACCGCCGCGTCGAGGTTTGCGGAGCTTCCGGATTGCTTTTGTTCTTCGCGTGCCAGCGCGACGAGCGCGCGAGCCGCGACGGCCCGGCGAAGATCTTCCGAGAGTTGACCGCCGTCGCTGACAAAGGCGTTGACTTCCCAAGCGGAGAGAAGAATTCGAGCATCTCCCAGCGTAACAGTGCTCATGGAGCGACCACGGGTTGGCGGCGCCTCAATTAGCTGCTCCCAGATGCGTTCGAGGCACTCTTCAAGCTGCGGCGAAGGAAGATTGCCTGCCGCAGGCGAATGCGGATTCTGCGGCGTTATCTGGTTGGCACCTTCTCCGTGTGTTGATTCTGCCGCACGCGGCGCGGACTTCGAGTTGGGCGCCAAGGGTGCCACCACCGCTGCCACTGGTAACTTTGTTTGTGTCTCGGACTTCGCGGACACCCGGCTTTTCGAAGGGGCATTGACGGAAGGTTTTGGGTCTTCACGTTTCAGTTTCTGCGCAGGCGAAACGCTCACAGGGACACTGCGGGAAACTTCGCCGCCCGGGTGCATCGCGGGTTGTTTTGCAGTCGCAGACTCTTCCATACCTGAAGGCGGCTTGCTCTTAATGGCAAGGATCTCTCCATCAACAGGCATAATCCCGAGCGCCCGCTCCACCGCGTCGCGAATCGCAAGAAGCTGCTTGAATGTCTGGTTTGCCGATTCCGCAGCGTAGTCTGAGGAAATCGGCTGGCGCCAGGCAAGCGAAATTTCGCGAAGGCGCCCAACGTGCTCTTCGGCTGATAGGCCCGCGGAGCGGCAATCGACAACGACGATGTCACGACGCTCCAATTCACTGAGACCTTCGCGAATCGCCCGCAAATCTGCATGAAGGAGGCGGAAGAATGACCGGCGCAACAAGAAGTTAAAGCGAGTAAACGCTACAAGTGCTGCGGGGTCGTAAAACATGAAGCCCGAGGCGTCCTTGAGCTGCCGACCTTTTTCAAGAAGTTTCGCGTTGAAGACTTCGCGAAGACCGTGGCAGCGATTCATGGCGTCGAGAACCTGGTTCAGGGGAAGGCACCACTCGAGCTCTGTTGGCTCGGCATCCACGATAACAGTGCGAAGAACCTGTGCGACATCGGCAAGCGTGATTTCACAGGAATAAAGATCCTCAGGAGCGCACAGTGCGAAATATGTCGCGAGAAGCAGGTCAATGTTATCTCGATCAGTGGGAGTTTTTTCAGCACGTCGCAACAAACGCATAATGATAGCGCGCAAACTTTCTGGCTTGATTTCCTTTAGAGAGTGCAAGAGCTGCCGGAGCTGATTTGTCCGGACGCGTGTATCCATCTCGCCCAGCCATTTCATAATGCGATCGAAAAGGCCCGATGCCGGACATGCCGCTGGAAGTTCTGGTTCGTGTACCGGGGCGATTTCCAAGTGGAAATGATTGGTCAGATAAAAGTAAAGCGGGTAAACGAGCCGCGCTTCTAGCCAAGCCGCAGCTATGGCCTCGGCCTTTTCTCCCAGTGACGGAAGAGATTCCTTAACTGGTGTGGGTTTTTCCTTAAGGCCGCTCATTCAATTGTCCGTATCGCGATGTTCTGCGCCCAAGCAAATAGTGGTTGCCGTCCCGGGCCAATGCACTTCCCGACTTGCCCCTAGCTTTCGAGTCTGGCGCACAGAAGCGAATGAATACACGACGTCCGTTAGTCAAATGAAACATAGAGAGCAAGCGCAAAGCCAAACGAACTCATTCGCTGTCAAACGTAAGTCACTCATATTTGGCCCTTTACGCGCAATGGTCGGCCTGTCAAAAAGCGCCCACCGTCTCAACCTGCGACGAGTATCGTCTCATGCGTTAGACGCTCGTCATTTCATCGACGTTCCTGGCCGCCCCTGCACGCAGCGGAATTTGATACTGCTTAAGTTTTCGGTAGAGCGTCGCCCGGCTGATGCCGAGCATCCTGCCGGCCAACTCCTTGTCTCCGCCTACTTGCTCAAAAACGCGCAGGATCGTCATGCGCTCCATGTCGGCAAGAGCCGTGGACGCAAGCGTATCCCTATCTGCGGTGGAGGCAGACATTTCCTGGCAGGAAAGAATCGCCGGCGGCAGATCTTTGACGTCAATCGTGCGCCGATCTCCCAGCGCGAGAGCCCTGGCGATCGCGTTTTCCAGTTCGCGAACGTTGCCTGGCCAATCGTATTGCAAAAATACTTTCATGGCGGCAAAGCTTACCTGCACATTCTCGCCCGGCGCATGACGATCGAGAAAACAGTGAACCAGCATGGGAATGTCAGAGCGGCGCTCGCGAAGCGCTGGCATATTCACCGTAATTACATTCAGGCGGAAGAAGAGATCCTTGCGGAAGCTACCGCTGCGATAGGCAGCCTCAAGGTCGCGGTTCGTAGCGGCAATCACACGCACCTCAACGGCGACATTCTCATTACTGCCGACAGGCCGAACCTCCTTTTCCTGGAGCACGCGCAGAAGCTTCGCCTGCATCTCGAGGGGCAACTCTCCGATTTCATCAAGAAAGATCGTGCCGCCATTCGCTGCCTGGAAGAGGCCCATTTTTGATTTCATCGCGCCGGTAAACGCGCCCCTTTCATGTCCAAATAATTCGCTTTCCATCAGTGTGGGTACCAAGGCGCCGCAGTCCACCGCAACGAATGGCATCTGTGCAAGCGGTCCGCGAAAGTGAATAGCGCGCGCGACGAGTTCTTTGCCTGTCCCGCTTTCCCCTGCAATCAATACGGGTGTACGCGAATCTTTCAACCGCGCGATCATGCGCAGAACGTCCTGAACCTTCGCGGATGTTCCCACGATGCCATCCAGGCGAACTTGCGTGTCCATGCGCTCACGAAGAACCTGATTTTCGTTGACCAGCCGAATCTTTTCGGCCATGCGCTGCAAGAGCAATCGAAGTTTCTCCACCCGAAACGGTTTTTCGATGTAGTCGTAAGCGCCTAGCTTCATGGCGTCCACCGCAGATTCAATCGTGCCATGGCCGGTCATAATGGCTACTTCGACGCCTGGTAGGATTTGTTTGATTTCCCGTAATAAATTGACGCCGCTCATTTGCGGAAGCTTCAAATCGGCTATGACCACGTCTGCAGCTTGCCTTTCGAGCGTTGCAAGCGCTACTTCCGCGCTTTCGGCCTCCGAGCAAATGAAGCCCAGTTTCTCTCCAATGGTCATGCAAAGTTTACGGATCGACGGCTCGTCGTCGACCACCAGAAATCGTATTCGCAGATCGTTGCTCATTATTCCTCTTTTGCGATGTTAGCGTGCGCCTTCCGGAACAGCGGCGAGTGCTGCCGCTCCTGCCGCCGGCAAGCGCACTAAAAACGTAGAACCCACGCCGTCCGTGTTATTTGTGCATGAAACTTCTCCGCCATGTTCACGCACAATGCCGTAACAGATACTCAAACCAAGCCCAGTCCCTTTGCCCGCTTCCTTAGTAGTGTAAAACGGCTCAAAAATGCGTTCCGCATCGGAAATCCCCGTGCCGTTATCTCGTATTGTGACTTCGATCATGCCTTTCACTTCAGATGTGGCGATTTCAATTTTTCCGGCACGCTGTGCTTCATTCACAGCGTCGTAGGCGTTATTTAGAATATTCAAAAAAACCTGCTGGAGTTGATGCGCGTCGGCGAAGACACGCGGCACCGACGGCTTAAAACGTTCGATGATCTCTACGTCCTGTCCTGCTGAACCATAGGAACGAAGCTGTAGCACCTGACGCAACACGGAATGCACGTCGAGCGGTTCACGCCGCGCAGGAGTCTGCCGGGCGAAATGTAGAAGGTTCTGCACGATTTCCTTTGTGCGCTCGGCCTCTTGCAGGACGATGCGTAGTTCGTCTTTGGCAGGTTCTGAAATATCGGGATTCTCGAGAAGCAAATCCGAATAGCCTACAATCGCGGCAAGGGGGTTATTGATCTCATGCGCGACGCCTGAAACAAGCTGCCCCAGAGCGGCCATTTTTTCGCTGTGTCGCAGTTGCGCCTGTAACACGGCAGTTTCGGTAACGTCGGACATTACCACCACTATGCTGTTCACTTGCCCTTGCTCGTCACGCATTGGGCTGAGGCTGATGGAAAACCTTCCGGTGCTTCGGTTGCCACGCAAAACGGGAAGCTCTAGATTTTCAGACGCGAAACCGCGGAGGGCATTCTTGAACGACCTCTCAAAGAGAGAACGGCCACCTTGCGGTATGAATTCCGCGAGCGGGTGTCCGCGCAGATATTCCTCACGATAGCCCGCTTCCTGGCACCGACGGTTGGCATAACTCACAAGGCCGGCTGTATCTAGCACCAGGATCATGCTTTGTGTGTGATTCAGGATTTTTGTATTGAAATCCCGCTCGCGCTGGAGCTGCGTCTGATAAGTACGCTGCTCGGTAATGTCTTTGAGGATATGGATCGTACGCGAGCCTTCTTCCAACCCACCGCCGATGCGCGACGTGGAAATCAAAAATGCTCGCGCGCCGGAAGTCAGTACCGATTCCTCCGCGGATCGTGCTGGCTCGAGGCAGAACGGGCACCCGCGCTCCGCGGAATTCTCCGCGATTGAGTTAAGCGCACGGGTGCTCAAGCCGATCAGCTCTGACGGGCGCGAGCCCAACGCTTCGGCCAGCGACCGATTGACGCGCACAATGCGATTCGCGGGGTCATGGACAATGATGAGATCGCTGATGGCGTCAAAATCTTCCACCCATTGGCGTTTGGATTGCTCGATCCGCGAAAAAAGCCGCGAATTTTCTAGCGCCACAGAAGCATGACTCACTAGCGCGTGGATCAAATCGCGGTCCGCTTCTGAAAGCTCTTGGGCACGATCGATTAGACAAAGGCCACCCAGCAAGTCGCCTTGGCTGCCGGTAAGCCGGGCGAAACACAGACTGCGCCACCCGAATGCAGTCGCCTGTTCCGTTCCCAGCAGCACACCAGCTGACCCCAAAAGAAGAGGTTCTGGGCGTTCGGCTGCAAGGGCCGTCAGCGCCGCATCAACCTCTGGCCATTCCGATTGCCCCTGAGCATTGTGAGAATAAACTGTTTCCAGACGCGCACTCCGTGTGAGAGCCAGTATCGCTGCCCGCGCACCAAGCATTTCCGCGGCGCGGAGCGTGAATCTACCGACAAATTCGGGAAGACGGAGGGAAGGCTTCAGCTCGACAGCGAGATTCATCAGGCTCTGCGCCCGAACTTCGGCGGACCCGATTGATGGGAACGACGTGCCGACGATAGCTTCAAAGGCAGCGGCAAATGCCTGGGCTTGTTTTGCAATGTTCCGACCGGAAGAACCGGGCGCGCTGCGCCTAGTGAAAACAAAGATTCCCCGCACAACGCTGCTGGACACGACCGGCGCAATCAGACACCAGCGCGAGCGAAATACACTCTCGCTAAGATTAAATGCTCCTCGGCGTGGTTTGGAAGCGACTACACGACGGCGAAAAATTGCGCGAGTAAAGAGTCCATTCTCGCTCAGGCGAATAACCCGCCCGGCGCGGAAAAATGGTTGGCCCTCAAAGTGGCGAAGGACAGCTTCATCGGAAGACGCAATGTCCCAGTAGCTTGCGCTATCCAGGTTGAAAAATGCTCTCGCGGATCTGCAGAACAGGCGAATGGCGCTGAACCGGTCGCCCTTCCGATCAAAACTAGAGAGACGTGCAAGGAGGCGCTCGAAATCGCCTGCGTCAGAAGAGGAGAGGTCTCTCGACCGCAAATACGAACGCATGAAATTTAGGAACTCGGTGTCTGCAAACGCCTAAATCTAGGCTGAACTAACGGTAGCCTGCAGTCTCATTTTGAGTCAAGTGAACGCGCGCAAAGCGTTGCCGAAAGGTACATCTGGCAGGTCGTCGGCTGCTTCTCAGTGTGAGACGGCATATGGGCAATAGAGGTTGGGTTGAGACAGGCTGTAGTCCAAGAAACTCACCACTTCAAACGCGATTCTCCTTCGATATAACTAAAAACAAACACCTTAACCGATCGCCGTGGATCAGGATCATCGCATGCTGACTTAGTTCCAGGACTGGTATTCCCCGTGCAACCTAATGAAGGTTGGAATAGCCAGGTCTCTACAAGGAGGATCGTCTTGGACACCCGAAAGACGTTTGTGCGTTTCACGCTCGCTGGACTTCTGAGCGCCATTTTCCTGCTGCCGCCGGCATTTAGCCAGGAATCTCCGGCAAAGCGCAAGGTGAGCCACCGCGTGGTCCCGGAGTACCCCACCCTAGCCAGACAAATGAACATCACTGGAAAGGTAAAGATCGAGGTGACCGTAGCGCCTGACGGCCACGTGAAGGCGACCCGCTCAGTCGGAGGAAGCCCGTTGCTGCTTGATGCCGCAACTAGAGCAGTAAAGAACTGGAAGTTCGAGGTCGGACCAAAGGAGACAACGGAGATTGTCGAATTTGACTTTAATCCTCAGGAGTAGAAACCGAAGGA
Organism: Acidobacteriota bacterium; assembly: GCA_027307115.1. Taxonomy (GTDB): domain Bacteria; phylum Acidobacteriota; class Terriglobia; order Acidiferrales; family UBA7541; genus DAHUXN01. The sequence continues at coordinate 120,804 of DAHUXN010000006.1, read as the reverse complement.
CGGAACGGGTCGCAGAGACAGGCGGAGGAGCTTGGAAATGACAATCGGCAAGAAGCTCTACTTAGGCTTTGGCGCCATTCTTACATTGCTTTTACTGGTATTCGTCGTAAATCTCTCTGCGCTCCTTCGGGAGCACTCCGTTCGCAACAAGGCAGCAGCGACTCTGCAGAGCATGCAAACAATAGAGTCAGTCCGCTACCAAATGATGCAGGCACGGCTCGATTTGCGAAATTTTCTGCTGAGCGGCGACCCTCACCTGGAAGTCAAAACCAACAAAGAAGAGAGTGAGTTGTCCGATTATCTTCAGAACCAGCGGATGAAGACAACAGACGAGACACTGCGAAGCGCACTGTTACAGGTCGGTGAGAGCGAACAGGATTGGCATGAAAACTTTGCCAAGCCATTGATCGACAAACGCCATCAGGTTGATTCTGGCGATGCCACGGTTTCCGATCTTCAGGTTTTCTACCTTGGAAAAAAACCTGGTTCCTGGATCGGAAAAGACGTGAATACGCTCGATAACGCCGAGACTGAGATACAAAAATCGCTCGACGATGCAAATGCCTCAGCCAAACAGGCCAGTGACATCAGCACCATCGGAAGTTCGTTCGGAATGTTCATCGCGATTCTGCTTGGCGTGGGAATCTCTTATTACACCGCGAAGTCGATCACGCAGCCGTTAGGACATCTGATCGAAGTCGCACATGAGATCGGCAGCGCTGGCGACTTGGACCACAATATTGATATCCACCGGAACGACGAAGTCGGCAGACTTGCTGACAATTTCCGCGCCATGGTCGAACATCTAAAGCGCATGGCCGGCGTTTCGGCCACCGTTGCGGAAGGCGACCTAACCCTGGAAATAGAGCCTCTTTCCAAACGCGATACCATGGCGCGAGCGTTCTCGCGTATGGCGCACGGATTGCGCGAGATCGTCCGGCAGGTTCGCGGCAGTGCTTCGCAAGTTGCGGCGGGCGCAAATCAAATGGCCGCTGCTTCTGAGGAATCAGCAAAAATCAGCTTACAGGCAGCATCCGCTATCGATGAAGTGACCAGCACAATGCATGAAATGAGTATCAATATCCAAAACGTTGTGAAAAACACGCAAGTCCAAGGCTCCAGCGTCGCCGAAACCTCCGCATCCATCGAGCAAATGGTCGCGTCAATTCAGCGCGTCGCGGATACTGCAAAAATCCTGCTGGATATCTGCCATCGTTCTCGCGTCGAAGTCGAGACAGGAATCACCACCATGGAAAAAGCGACCGACGGTCTGAATCGCACGAGTGCGTCGATCCAGTCGTCATCCGAGATCATCGGAGTCCTGGGCAACCGAGCCGACGATATTGGCAAAATTATCGAGGTGATTGACGATCTGGCGGAGCAGACGAACCTGCTTGCTCTCAACGCTGCGATCGAGGCTGCTCGCGCCGGGGAACACGGACTTGGTTTTGCGGTTGTCGCCGACGAGGTCCGGAAACTCGCTGAAAAGTCGACGCAATCCACAAAGGAAATCGCCGAACTGATTCAGGGCATTCAGAAAGAGGCGCGCGAAGCAGTAGAAAACATGAGCAAGAGCACGCAGATGGTTCAGGAAGGCCTGCTTCTCGGCCTCGATTTGAACAAAGCCTTCGGGAAAATTTCGAACGTCGTAACAGAGGTTTACAAGTTCGCACAGGAAATCGGGGCGGCCACGACGGAACAGTCGAGCGGCTCCACGCAAATTGCAAAGGCCACAACCCGGCTAACTGAAATTACGCAGGAGATCAATTCTTCCGTGGAAGAACAAGCCTCGGGAGCTCAAGGGGTCGTGCGCGCCATGGAGAAAATGCGAGAATTGGTGCAGCAATCCACCTCCAGTTCCACCGAGCTCGCTGCTGCTGCCGAACAAATGTCCAAACTCTCGCGCCTATTGCTCGAGAGCATGGACCGGTTCCGAATTGAGCGCGATGAGAGAGAGAAAACCAATGTGCCAGCCTGGCAAAAGGACAATCAGCGCGAGCGCGACCGCGAAGAATCCTATCACTCCGATTTAGTGCGGGCTTGACGCAGCGGCACCGAGAATGGCGAAAAACCTCCAGATCGTCGGTCTTCGAATCGGGCGCGAGACATATGGCATCCCTATCGCGCTGGTGCGCGAAATCGTGCGCGTGCCAAGCATCACGGCGGTTCCGAACGCGCGGGAATATGTCGAGGGTGTGATCAATCTGCGCGGCAAAATTATTTCCGTGGTGGACCTTCGAAAGCGATTCGGCGAGATCAAGGTTGAAAACAATAAGAAAAACCGCATTGTTGTCGTCGAGTTCGAGGGCAGAACAGTGGGACTTGTTGTGAATTCGGCATCGGAAGTTTTGAAACTCTCTGCCTCGGAGATCGCCCCTCCCAGTTCCGTCTTTATCGATGGGGAAGTTGATTACGTCACCGGCGTCGCCACACTTGGCGAACGTCTCATCGTTCTGTTGGATTTGGGCAAGGTCCTAAAAAGTGGGGATCCACGGCACGTTGACGAGACAGTTTCACCGGTTGCTGCAATTTAGATCAACATCCGCCCAATCAGGAGCGCTCGTCCAAGGTTATGGCCACGTTCACAGTCCCTATCGCGATGACCGAGCCGGAGCTCAAATTGCTTCAGACGCTCGTTTACCAGGAATGTGGAATGTGCTTTGACGAGCACAGGATTCATTTTCTGTGTGATCGCCTCCAGCGGCGGTTAAAGGCATGCAATCTGGATTCGTTTTACAGCTACTACCGCCTGTTGACCAGCCATGAAGGAAAAAAAGAACTAGGGGCGCTGTTGGAAAATCTCACAGTCAATGAGACGAACTTTTTTCGCAACGTCCCGCAACTGGAGCTCTTCTCGAAGGTAGTGCTCGAGAATCTGTTGCGAAAGAAGCAGGAGCGGCGAGACTGGTCGCTGCGATTTTGGAGCGCGGGCTGTTCAACGGGCCAGGAACCCTACACGATGGCGATTCAGTTGTGCGACGCACTCGCCTACTATTACCTGCGCAATCCCCTCCCGTTCGATATGCCCTCCCCGAAACCGCTGATTCCGCCACCATGGAAAATCGAGATCATTGCGTCGGACATTAGTTATTCAGCACTGTTGCAGGCGGAACAAGGAGTCTACAGCGATCATCAGATGGAATCTGTCGATTACACATGCCGGCTGCGTTACTTCGAAAAAATGGGCGATAAATATTCCGTGAAAGGGACACTAAAGCGTCTGGTCCAATTCGACTTCCACAATTTGAAAGCGGAGTTCTTGCCGCAAGGGAACGACATTATCTTCTGCCGCAACGTAATGATTTACTTCGACGAGGCTGAACAAAAGCGCCTGATCGACAAGTTTTATCGATGCCTGAATCCGGAAGGCTATCTTTTTGTAGGCCACGCGGAAAGCCTCTTTGGCCTCACCACCAAATTCAAAATGATCCATCAAAACAATGGCACCGCCTATCAGCGAATTGAGGTGCCCGTGTGAACTTCTTTCCCGAAGAACACTCCGCCGAGCTGCGAGAGCTCTTCTTTGAGAGCGCTCAGGAACTATTGCAGCAGCTTAACGATGCAGGCTTGGAGCTTGAGGCTCACCCTGACGATCCAGAGGTTCTTCGGAGCGTTCGTCGCGTCGTTCACACCCTCAAGGGCGATTCGGCGGCCTGTGAATACCAGGAACTGAGCACTCTGGCACATGAAATGGAAAACGCTTTGGCGCCCCAGGCGGTGCGCGACGGCCAAAGCCTCCTCGTTGAAGTCATCTTCACTGCCGCTGATACTTTCCAGGCCATGCTGGGTGCTTATCGCAAAGGTCTCGAACCTCCTGCTGGCGACGCGCTTCGCGAGCACATACGTCAGATCTCGAAGAAATCATCTCCAGATAGCGCAGTGGCGGTTGCGCCCGAATCATTCCTTCCTCATTTTGATTGGAATGAAGTCGAGCGCGAGCAAATCGCGGATTCATTAAGTCGTGGCGAGACCGTGTACAACGTAGCCTTACAAATCGACCCGGCAAGCGGAATGCGATCCGCGGCATTTCAGCTTATTCATAAAGTGCTTGCGCGTTCGGGGCAGATCCTGGCGATCTGTCCGTCAGATGAGGCCGCTGCGGAGCGCATTGCGCATGTTGAAGCCGCGCTTGCAAGCGACCACCAAAAAGATGACCTGATGCGGAAGTGTCAGATTCCCGCGGTTGTAACAGGCATCGTGGTGGAGCAGTTTTCCGAGCAACGGGAACTTTCACAGGACCTGCTCGATGTGCTGCTTCAAGCAGAGGCGAAGGCATCCGCCGAATATCAAACTCGCCAGGTCATAGAATCGCAAGCGGGACACGACTCTGGCGCAGCTCATGGGGTACAGTCGTCTCCCAAACTGGCAGCCCGGGAAAATACATTACGCGTCGAGGCCTCACGGATCGATACAGTGCTCAACCTTGTCGGCGAACTCATTATTGGCAAGTCGATGTTGCAGCGGACGATCGTTGACTTTGATAAACGCCACGCCAAAGATCCACTTCGAAGTCGGTTCGCGGATGCGTTAGCCTTCCAGTCGCGTGTGCTCCACGAATTGCAGCGCTCCGTAATGCAAATCCGCATGGTGCCTGTAGAGCAGCTCTTCCGGCGTTTCCCGCGTCTTCTGCGTGACATCGCAAAGCGTTGCGGACGCGACGTGCGTCTGGAAATCATCGGAGAAAATACAGACCTTGACAAAGGCATCCTGGATGTTCTGGCCGAGCCTCTGGCGCACTTGGTGCGGAATGCCGTTGACCATGGCATCGAACCTTTACGGGAGCGCGAGGCCGCAGGAAAGCCAAGCCGTGGAACGGTGAAACTGAACGCGTATCACCAGGGAAACCAGGTTGTAATCGAAGTTTCTGATGATGGGCGAGGCATCACCAAGGAAAAGTTAGTCCGTCGCGCAATCGAACAAGGCGCCATTTCTGCAAACGAGGCCGAAAAACTGACGGAAGCGGCTGTCAATCAATTGATTTTTCAGCCGGGCCTAAGCACTGCTGACGAGGTTACCCAAGTGTCCGGGCGCGGCGTTGGTATGGATGCGGTTGCAGGAGCTTTGGAACGAGTAAAGGGCACCATCGAAATACAAAGCAAATCGGGAACCGGAACAACGTTCCGCCTAATGGTCCCCCTGACCCTCGCCAGCATACAAGCGCTGCTGTTCCAGGTTGCAGGACACTTCTATGCCGTGCCACTGGCCAATGTGGTTGAAATTACGCGCATCGAAGACGCGGACATTCACCACGTCGACGATTACGATGTCGTCTCCCTGCGAGATCAATTGCTGGCACTTGTGCATCTGAATCGCCCAGCGCCACAGCCCGTGAATTCACCCACGAAGAGGATGTTCGTCATCGTAATCGGGGCAGGCGAGCGCAAGTTCGGAATTGTCGTTGACGGATTGCTAGGCGAGGAAGAATTAGTGATCAGGGCTCTCGATGATCAATTCGCCGCATCCGATATGGTCAGCGGCGCTTCGATTTTGGGCGATGGCACAGTCGTCTTAATACTAAATGTCACCGCGGTAGCGCATCGCTTTTCCCGTCTTCCAGCGGTAGGGGCGATCGCATGAGTGGACCTGTTCGCGTCCTGGTGGTCGACGATTCGGCGCTAATGCGGAAGTTGATTCCGCAGATCCTCGAAAGCGACGGGAGCATTAAGGTGGTGGGCACGGCTATGGACGGGGCCTTCGGCTTGAGAAAGATAGAGGAACTCAAGCCGCAGGTTGTGACACTCGATCTGGAAATGCCGCGAATGGACGGAATCGCAATGTTACGCGAAATCACACGCCGGTACCGTTTGCCGGTGATTGTGTTCAGTGCCCACTCGCGTGAAGGTGCGCAGGCCACGTTGAAGGCCCTCGCGCTCGGAGCGTTTGATTTTGTCGCCAAACCAGACAATGCTGCGTCCGGCCACTTGCAGGAGATCGCTCGGGAACTCGCCATTAAGATCAAGACCGCTGCGATTTCGGGTTCTCCAAAAATGATGCCGGAAATTCCTCCAGCACGATTCAAGCGTACCGCCTGCAAGAATCAGTCTCACCATCCTCCGACACGCGTGGTGGCTATCGGGATCTCAACCGGAGGGCCGAACGCCCTCGAATACCTGCTCTCCAAAATCCCCTTGGACTTTGCCGGGTGTTTTCTGGTCGCACAGCACATGCCGGAGGGTTTCACGGAAATGTTGGCGAAACGGCTAGATGAAACCTCGATGATCCGCGTGCGGGAAGCATGCTCGGGCGTCGCGCTGGTCGCGGGACAAGCGCTAATTTGCCCCGGCAACCGCCATTTGTCGGTCCGTCGCTCCAAGACGGGCCACATAGCCGTCGTTTCAGATTCAGCGCGGGTGAACGGCCACCGACCCTCGGCAGATGTGCTGTTCCGCTCCGTTGCGAAGGAATTTGGTGATCAATCGATCGCTCTGTTGATGACAGGGATGGGGGACGACGGCGTAGAGGCCATTCGCACAGTAAGAGATGCCGGAGGATTAACCCTCGCTCAGGATTCAAGTTCCTGTGTTGTTGACAGCATGCCTCGCAGCGCTACGGAACGAGGATACGTGATGCGCGTCTTGGAATTGGAAGCTCTGCCGAACTTTCTTTATGCCCAATGCGCTGTAGATCAAGCTGCAGCGGCCAGCAACGAGGCTGAGCCGACGAGAATAGGTGAATGAACAGTGAGAATCGGTGATGAGGAGATGAAAAAGTTATGAAACCATTCACGCCATTGACTCGAAAGCAGGATAGCCAGCCCGTCCGCTACCTTGTGGTGGATGATTCGGTATTCGCGCGCAAGAGCCTGGCAAAGATGATTGACACATTTGGCGGCGAGCTTGCCGGCGAAGCTGGCGACGGCTGCACGGCGATTACCGAGTACGCGCGCACAAACCCGGACATTGTTCTGATGGACATCACCATGCCACAGATGGAGGGCATCGAAGCTGTCGAGCGGATTGTCCGCCAGCATCCCGAGGCGCGCATCGTCATGGTCTCTTCCGTCGGCTACCAGGACAACATTCTCGCGGCGCTCCAAAAGGGCGCGCGCCATTTCGTACAGAAGCCTGTAAAACCCGACGTCCTTTACGAAATTATTCGTTACGTTTTGAATGACGATGGCGTACCTGCACCCGCAGCTGTGGGAGAGGCACGGCCATGAAGATGCAACTGATTCAACCATTCATCAGCGCTGCCGATTCGATTTTGGCGCATGCGCTGGATGGTCCGACAAAAATCGGTGATCTTAGCATGGAGGAAGAAGGCTATCGTCCCAAGGGTTTTTCCGCACGAATCGCAATTTGTGGAGAAATTGAAGGCCGCGTCATACTGGACATGGACTCCGCCACCGCCGCGCGTGTGGCGAGCGCATTAGCAGGCTACGAAGTGAATGAATCCGAGCAAGTGGTCCGCGAAACCCTCTGCGAATTAGCAAATATGATGATCGGCAATGCGGTCACGTTGTTGAACGACCACGGATACGAATTTAAGGTTCATCCACCCGAAGTGCACACCGGGGAAGAAGCGGTTCGCGGCACATCCAACACCGAGGCAATGGCCATTTATTTTGATACCCCGTGTGGCCGAGTCTTTGTCAACATTTCGATGCGCTACAATCTCAGCCGCCAGCCAGAGCACGACGCTGCTCTCAAATAGGAACCTTCACCAATGTTTGCGTTAAAATTGCCCTTTGACTACTACTCGCTGGAATGTTCTTCCAGATCTTTCCGCAAGTATTTCACTCCGTGGCGGTAGAGGCCCGCTGTTGGCAGAGGGCGAACATGTACCACTACGGCAGGAATAAACACATTCGCAGTTCCTTGCGTGTACGGAACCGCAACTTCCACCTGCGCCCCCTCGTCATACTTTCGGCGGCTTCGAAACGCAATTCCCTGCCGCGAAACATTCTCACAAACGGCCATTTCCTCGGTGCCAACGCGCTCGCGAACGCAAGCCATTAGTCGCGTATCGTATCGGGTCGTCTCGCGTTCAGGCGACGAGGCGGCGTCTATCCCGGTGGAACTACGGTGCAAGTCGGGCGTTGCGTTATGACGCAGGGATTCCAAGGGCTGCTTCCAGATCGTCGGCGATTCGCACGTGCGGCAATTTCGCGCAAACAAACGGTTCGATTCGAACTCCTTCAGCTCGCGCGAATTCAGATATGCCAGTTCCCGGCCACCGCAATGCGAACATTCCACAAGCAACCGCACCACCGCATCCACGGCCTCGGTCGCTGAAGGAAACTCGATATCCCAGAAATCCAATTTCGAGTCTGAGAAAGCGATGCCATAGGCAATTCCGCCCGAACTGCCTTTTTCGTGTGCGACGACCCGCACTTCCGCTTCGCGGCGCGAGCCGTCGAATAGTTGCCGGCTCACCCGCAGCACCTGGTCAATACGAAGCGGCCTGTCGAGCGTGATCAGTGCTCCGTGACGATTAACTACGATGGTCGTCGCGGTGTCGATGAAAGGCCGATTTTCCGCGTCGATTCCAGTGGCCTGAAGCGGTAAGGAAATAGAGATGCGGTCGCTGCGGCGATTGCTCCGCGAGCCCATGAAATGCTCTCCTCGAGGGAACTTTAAACTCCCGTTACGTTAACACACGCCGAGGGGCTGCAAACGCGGCTCAAATCTGCAGTTTCCGGCGCGAAACTCCCCTAGGTTAAACCCCAAAAGGATGTTCGATCGATGGGCTCTGCGGCGTAAAGAGCTTCGCGCCATCTTCCGTGATGTGCATACAGTCTTCCAGGCGAACGCCAAACTCTCCACGAATGTAAATGCCCGGCTCGTCGCTGAAGCTCATGCGTGGTTCCAGTTTCAACGTGTCACCGCCAACCAAATAGGGCCATTCATGGTCGTCCATCCCGATGCCGTGGCCCAGTCGGTGCCCAAAATACTTGTAGCCTGGACCGTAGCCACTGTCTTCGATTATTTTTCGCGCCACAGCATCCACCGATTGAGCTTCGACTCCCGGCCGCGCCTGCGCCAACGCTGCGCTTTGCGCGCGGTGAACAATATCGAATACCTTTTTCATTTTATCCGTGGGCTTGCCCAACACAAAGGTGCGGCTGATATCGGAGTGATAGCCCTCGACCGTGCAGCCGCCATCAATCAGCAGAATGGTCCCTTCTTCGACTTTTTGCGGCTCGATTGATCCATGCGGTAGCGCTGAATACTCACCCACCTGCACTCCCGCGCTGCCCGGAAATCCGAGTTGGTTGTGCGCCTGCGACACCATCCGCGAGAAATCGTGCTGCGTCATGCCCGGTTTGAGAGCGCGCCACGCCGCTTCATACGCTTTGAGCGTCACCTCATTCGCAAGCTGCAACAAAGCGATTTCGTGCTGCGTCTTGTGCATGCGGCATCCGGCCGTAACCGGCGTCGCGCTCGTGAACGTAATCGACGGGTCGGCGTGCGCGACACCGTCGCTGTTCACAAACCATACTGTCTCTTCAATGCCCAGACGGCCAGTGGAAATTCCCCGGTCTTTCAATCCCTGCGCGACGCGCTCGTACGGGCTTTCGTTCTCCTGCCAGATGCGAATGTCCGGTTTCCCTGCGAACGGCCCGCGATTGATCTGCTCTCTGGCGCGATCCTCTTCAAACGCGGGGGAAACAAAAAACGGATCGCCCTTTGCCGGCAAAATCAGAGTAAACGTGCGTTCGCTTAACCACCAGTCGATATTCGCAAAATACTTCATCGACGTTCCGCCAATCAGCATGATGGCGTCCAACCCGTTCTCACGCATTAGCCTCCTCGCTCGTTCGACGCGCTCCTGCCGCTCCTCGACCGAAATGGGCTTAGCTTGGTCGCGCAATGATTTCAAATTCGCGATGGAAGGCGGTAGATTACCGCAGCCTAAATCATCTTGTGCCAAAAGCAACCGCGACGCGAGCGGCACACTCGCAGCGACTCCTGCCACCTGAAAAAATTTTCGGCGGGAAAGCATGCGTTTTCCTCCTCTGGTTTTTCAACCGGATGGCCACGAACGCCGTAAGAGCAAGAAGTCTCCTTCTCCGGTCTTAGCCGCACGGAATCATACCCGCATTTTCGATTGCCAACGCGGATTTTTGGAGATTCCGGGGGCGGAGTCGCTCCGATTTGTGCAGTTAAGTGAGCAGGAGAGAATGCCTGCGAGCGATCTGCGCCGAATTCATGCGGAATTGGTAGCGATACCGGGACTCGAACCCGGATTTGAGCCTTGAGAGGGCTCCGTCCTAACCTTTAGACGATATCGCCGTTGTAAATCATTCCCATTGAACACTGCCTCAGCTGACCGCGCTAGTGCTCTCGATGAATTGATCAAGTATATCGCGTGTCGTGTGGGCCCTCAACCTTTTCAACCACGTGATGGGCGTGCCGCGTCCACAGGAAACGCGTCGCTAGCGGCATGCGTCATTGATAGCAAAGCAAAAGGGGTGTGCGATGACAAGCAGACGCATTGTGCTCGGTACTGTAGTGATGTTTTTTGCCTGGGCGGCGACCACGCTTATGGGCTTCCCGGTAACGCGCGCCGACGGCGCGCAGGCCGAGCAGAAGTCTGAACCTTCAGAAAGCCAATCGCCGCAAGCCTCGCGGCAACAGACTGACGCGCAATATACATCCCAGATTCGGCAGTACACCACTGAGCCGTACTTGATTACGCCGCTTGTCGATCATCTGCCCTCATCCACAACGGTTCCTTCGCCTGACAAAGTGCTCGGCTATATAATTGGAACTCCGAACAAGCTCACGCACACTGCCGACATCTACCGTTATTACCGCGCGCTTGAAAAAGCTTCTCCGCGTGTCCGTGTATTCACGATGGGGAAGAGCGAAGAAGGCCGCGACTTTATGGTCGTCGCAGTCAGCGATGACGCGAATATTGCCCAGCTTGACCATTATCGCGATATCACTGCGAAACTCGCTGACCCGCGAAAAATCACTCCTGACCAAGCCGCCCAGCTCGAAAAGACCGGCAAGCCTTTTTACTGGCTCTCGGGTTCAATTCACTCGCCGGAGACTGGTTCGCCCGAGATGTTGATGGAGCTTGCTTACCGGCTCGCTGTTGAAGATTCGCCGATGATCAATCAGATCCGCAAGAACACCATCGTGCTCATCACTCCGGTGCTCGAAGTCGATGGCCGCGACCGCGAGGTCGACCTCTATAATTGGGAAAAAGCAAATCCGGACAAACCTGCTCCGAGCCTGCTCTACTGGGGACACTACGTGGCGCACGACAACAACCGCGATGGCATCGCCATGGCGCTCCAGCTTTCCAAAATCCAGATGAAGACTTTTTTCACGTGGCATCCTCAGGTGCTGCACGACTTGCACGAGTCGATTCCCTTCCTTTATATCTCCACCGGCACGGGCCCCTATAACGCATGGCTCGACCCCCTCGTCGTCAGCGAATGGCAGGAAATGGCGTACAACGAAGTGCAGAAAATGACCGATTTCGGCATCCCCGGCGTGTGGACGCAAGGCTTCTACGACGGCTGGGCGCCCAACTACATGATGTTCGCCGAGCAAGGTCACAACGGCATCGGGCGTTTCTACGAGACATTCGGCGGCCGCGGCGCTGACACAGCGGAACGCACCATTTCGCCTGAGGATACGACCCGCACTTGGTTCCGTCCCAATCCTCCACTTCCCAAAATTAACTGGTCGATACGGGACAATATCAACCTGCAAGAGAGCGCTCTCCTCGTCGGTCTCGATTACATGGCTCAGCGTCCCGAGCAATTCCTCGAGCGCTTCTACGACATGAGCCGCCGCTCGATTGCCAAAGCCACAACGGAAGGCCCCGCCGCTTGGGTAATCCTGAATGATGGCAAGCGGCCCGCTCTCTCCGCCCATCTTGCGCGACTGCTGCAAGATCAAGGCGTCGAAATCGCGCGTCTCAATCAGGATTTCACTCTGGCGCCGGCCCGCTCGATCCCATCATCGGAGAACGCCAAAGAGAACGCGAAGGAAGCCCGCGCGAAAATAGCGAAGGAAAAATTCCCGGTAGCCACGCGTATTCCTGCTGGCAGCTACGTGATTCGCATGGATCAGCCCTACAGCCGCGAGGCAGACATGCTCCTCGACACGCAGTATTACTCGATCCACGATCCCACGCCGTACGACGACACAGGCTGGACCCTCGGCCCGCTGATGGACGTTGCGACCTTGCGCATCACCGACACGGCTATTCTCAAGGAACCCATGACGTTGATCGACGAACCGGTTCACGCTCCCGGCAGACTCGATGGCGGCGGCAGTTTCTTTATCATTAATGCGAATGCCGAGCCGGCCCTCGCCACTCTTCGTTTCCGCCTTCGCGACGTTAAAATATTCGCCGCGGAGGATGCATTCAAAGTTGGCGGTCGGGATTTTCGCGCTGGGTCATTTATCATCCCAGCCGACGGCAATCCGGCAGACCTTCGCGACAGGCTTTCCTCGGCGGCGCAAGAACTTGGCCTCGAGATTCACGCGACGTCTGCGAATATTTCCGTCGCGCGCCACGCGCTCGAAACACCGCGAATCGCCGTCGTCCACAACTGGATGAACACACAGCCCGAAGGCTGGTATCGTCTTGCGTTCGAGGATTGCAAGGTGCCTTATTCCTACATCTCCGACGCGACACTTCGCGAAACGCCGGATCTGCGCGCGAAATACGACGTGATTATTCTCCCGCCGTCGATGCCAAATCTCGCGCGGCTGATCAACGGCGTGCCAAAACGCATGCTTCCCGATGGCAGCGACGCGAGCAGTCCAATTCCGTGGCAGAGATCTGCTCTGACGCCCAGCTTCGGCGATAGTCCCGACCAAACCAGCGACATTCGCGGCGGCCTTGGTTTCGAAGGCCTCGCAAATCTAAAGAAATTTGTCGAGGAAGGCGGCCTGCTTGTCCCCGTCGCGTCCAGTTCAATTCTTACCACCGAAACAGGCATCACCGATACGGTTTCGATTGTGCCCACGCCACAGCTTCACGCTCGCGGCGCAATTTTCAACACCACCGTTGAAGACAATCGCAGTCCCATCGCTTATGGTTACGACGCTGATGTGCCCGTCTATTTCAACCAAGCGCCCGTCTTCCACGTTTCGCTCACCGGCGGAGGCGCAGGCTTCGGAGGCGGTGCTGGCGGCGAATCGCGCGAACGCCCGAGCGGCCGCGGTTCGTTGACCGATCCGGATATTCCGCAGGGTCGCCCTTGGAATCCGCCTGCTCCGGCTCCTCACCGAACTCGCGCAGAACAGGAACTGTACGTCAATCCTGAGTCGCTCGAGTTTCTACGCGCGTTCATTCCTCCCAAATCACTTTACCCGCGCGTTATTCTACGTTTTGCGGATGAAAAAAATCTCTGGATCAGCGGGATGTTGGATGGAGGTGCAGCCCTTGCGGATACACCTGCAGTTGTCGATGTGCCTGTCGGGCGCGGCCACGTCGTACTTTTCGCCATCAACCCGATGTGGCGCCAAATCACCCAGGGAAGTTTTATGCTTGTGCTCAACGCCGCGATGAACTACGACCATTTGAACGATACAGCCGCATCGCATTGATATTATTGCACCTACGCTCATCGCCGTGAAAGTCCGACAAGACTTATTCCGGGCACAGCAACGTTGAAGGCCCTGAGTGATCAAACATTCTTGGATGCGATTCCTACTGTTTATCTAACTTCCTTCCTGCATTCAAGCTGTCGAAATTAAGGATCGTGTTCAGGACCAGCGAATAGCTTCCTCGCGTTTCGCCGCGGTAGATGGGATTGTTCGAGAACAAAACCACGTGCCCCGATTCCATCGGCACATCGACTATCGCCGCGTGTTGTGCAATTTCGTCCCCGCCTTCAACCAGTCCCGACACAAGCAGGTCGTGGCTGTCGGCATACCGGAAAATCACGCGCGGACGTTCTGCCGGTGGAATCACTCCTATCCCGTTACGGAGTTCTTCTTTTGTGACCGGTTCAGCCTGCCACGGTTCGACCTTCGGCTCTTCGGCTGCAGCTTCATTTTGGCGACCGACGACGAAATCGGGATCAATCAGGGTGCCTCGTCCCGTCGGACGTCCGTTGATCTCCGGACCAAGTCTGCGGAACCCACCGCGGCCCGCAACGTTGCTAACGTCAAATGCTGGTCCGTTGAAACAATAAACGGACAACTGATCACCGTATCCGTACGCAATCGGGCTTGCCGAATCCACAATGTCCGCTCGGACCACGCTGCCAATAATTCTTTCACGAGGCGTGCGTGCCACAGTGACGCCATGCGTCAGGCCAAGCGCCACGGCCAGATTTGCCGTGTCCATCACGGTCACTAGCACTCCGCCGTGCTTTACAAAATTCTGCAAGTGCGCCACGCCGTCCCACCCGAGCTCTGGCCGTGTGTCATCAGTCGAGTCGAGCTTTCCAATGTTCGGCGTTTCGGGAGTGTTCTTCCAGGGCAACGGATTGCCCCAGTCTGTAGACAACCCATTGATGATCAGATCCGGACTTACAAATCTTCCCACGGGCGGAAAAAGAATTACGTCATATTTCGAATTGAGGTCAGATTCCTTCGCAACGGTCTGCGTACTGATGTAATCGTAGGGCACATGCATGAAGTCGAGTGCTTCGCGCCACCAACCCTCAGTCTGTGTACTCAACCAGGTATGCAGAATCGCCACGCGCGCAGCCCTGACTGGATGCATTTTCACAGAGGGCATTGCGCCCAATCCGTACGCTTTGAGGCCCAGATCTGAAACAGCGTGCCGCAAGTCATCACCGCTGGTCCCATGAACAAGAAACGAGCCACGGTTGAACTTATGCCCGTCCGCATCAAACGGCTCCTCGGCCGCCTCAATCTGCGCGTCTTTCAACTTGTAACGCAACGTTGCCAGGGCCGTATCCGCATTGTTGTTGATCGCGAAGACTGTCCCGGTCCCCGAAACACCGCTGGGAGCCGCGACTGTCGTCACGCGCTCCATGGGTGCATCCAGAACCTTTGTATCCGCCACGCGAACGACCTTCACGTTGAACAATTCGCCGAACGTCCAACCCGTGTCATCGTAAGGGGTCTTTTGCGGGTCATCCGGACTCCAATACTGGTAATCGAGCAGCGCATCAGCGATTCGCGAATACGGTTGGTCCATGCGAATGATGTAACTGCCCGCTGGAAAATCTACTGTTTTCGTTTTTGCGGTCGCCTCAACTTTTTTTTCGCTCTTTTCCCCGGTTGCCTCCCCAGAACTTTTCCTGTGATCACTGGTTTTCTGGACAGGCACGGTGACCGAAAACGCCGAGGTCGCTCGTGAAATCTCGCAATGCTGCAATTGCAATACATTGAGCAGTTCCGCCTGCGCGCCCAGCCGAGGATCATTCGCAGGCAGGACATAAGCTGCCGGTCCCTCGGCTTCCGGCTTGGTTACCGACCGTTTCGCCTTCAGATAGAAATTCTTTAGAAACATCGCGCGGTTGTCAGAAAAAAAGTGCAGCGAAGTCAGCAAACCCGTTTCTTCGTAGTTATTGTTGTCGCGTTGCGACCACAACACTTTCCGCAGCGGCGGATTCTGCCTCCACCAGGTTCGCGAATACTCATCCGGCTGCAGCGTGCGTTCCTCCGTATCCGCACCGCCGTTTCCAAAGGTTTCGTAGAGCCGGCTAATGCCATTGTGCATCGCCGCGAAAAACATCAAATACCCTGGCGACCACGTATCGAACTCGCCGTGCGTGAACACGCCTGGCATCCCGAATTTCGTCATGTCCTGCACGTTGCGCCAGCCAAGAATTTCCCATTCATTGGTCAGAATTGGGTCCACCCAGGCATTGAAGGGCCCATCACCCGCGGTGTTGTCGTAGAGATACGGTACCGACTCGTGTAAGTCGTGTAGCACCTGCGCGTCCCACGAAACAAACGTATTTAGCACGTTCTGACTGAGTTTCAGCGTCATGGCCATCGCGTCGCGGTTGTTGTCGTGCGCGACATAATGTCCCCAATATATCAGCGGCGGATAATTCTCCTGCGGATGCGCCAAGTGCCACCTGTAAAGGTCCACCATCCGGTCGCGCCCATCGACTTCAACAATCGGCGTAATCAGCGTAACCACGTGGTTGCGAATGTCCTGTATATATTGGCTGTCGTCGACCGCCAGCCGATACGCCAGTTCCATCAGCGCCGTCGGCGCTCCCGTTTCCGTCGAATGAATGGTTCCAGTAATGTAGTAAACCTGCACGGCGCCATCGACGATTTTGTCCGCATCAGCGTCATTCAAATGAATAGTCCGCGGATCTGCCAACTTCGCCAGCTTCGCGCGATTCTCATCCAGATGCGCCAGGTTCGCTTCCGAAGATACCGCGACGGCGATCATCTCGCGCCCTTCTTCTGTGCGCCCGATCGAGAACACCTTGACGCGCGGACTCGCCTTCTCCAGCATCCGCATGTACTGATACACCTGCGCCGAATAGGGCAAAATTCCCGGGGCTCCGGCGACGTCACCGAGCACCGCCTCGGGCGTTGGCACGGTTTTCGATGCGGGAAGATAATTCACCAGTGGAGATGTGAAATATGGCTCCGTCGTGTATTTGGCGATCTTGGCCGTGTAGGCCTCGTCGATGGGCTGTTTTGGATCGCGCCCGGGCGCCGTATCCGCCGCCGACAGTCCGGCGTTCAGCGTAGTCACCGCGCACACAATCAGGCCCGCCATTAATCCGCAACGCATCCATGCACTCTTGCTCGACATTTCCGCCCCCTCGTCAGAACGATTGAATGCCTTCGTCTGCCCATCGCGCGCAAGAACTCACGACGTGGCAGGGAAGAATGAATTTTCGATGTGAAAACGGGGAAATGTATCATGAACGCAGCGCGAACGCGCAAGAAATGCGCAAAAAAAAGCCGGGAGGACTGGCCTCCCGGCCCCAACAAACTACGCTTCGTTACGGTTTACCAGTCGACGCTCAAGCCAAGCTGCAAGCGGCGAGGATTATTGCCCTGAACGTTTCCGCCGCCGCCTAGAACACCCCAAGTGGATTTACTGTAGATATTCAGGGCTGGATCGTTGGGCTGCATGTGGTTCAACACATTCGCGAAATCAAAGAACAAGGAAGTGCTGATCCTCTCGTTGAAGTTGATTTTCTTGTTGATGCCCAGATCCAAGTTCCAGAATGGGAGGCCGGTTACCGGTCCGCCGCCGCCAATCTGCCCATCCAAGCCGAGGATTGGGCTGCGGACTGGATCGCCGAGTGTCCCGTGGGCAACCGGGCAGGTCGCTTGGGGGTCGCTGAACACATTGAGACCGGCCCCGCTGGTGCCACAGGTCGTCCCCTTGGCCTGCTTCCTGGTAGCGCTGTAGTTCAGGTTCTTCGTGATAACGCCATTCTCAAGCGCGCCAATGAAGTTAGTGTTGCACTCGCCCAGACTCCCGCAGTTGAAGTTCCCCGTGCCGATCTCGACCGGGAAGCCGCTGCCCCAAACGAAAAGCGGCGAGAAATTCCATCCGCCAAGCAGCCGGCCAACCACGCCCTCCTGGGATTTGAAGAAGGGCGACGCGTAATTCATGAAGAGATTGAATACAAATTTTTCGTTGTAGGTCTGTGGGCCGTAATTGTTCTGGATGTTGAAGTTATCAACGCTGGAGAACGAGCTGCTAGCCTGAACAACGTCTCCGGTGCCGAGCGCATTGCTATAGGAGAAGTTGGTTTTCATGGTCAGGCCGTGCCAGTCCGAGAAAGTCAACTGCAGGTAACCCGCATTGTAGTTGCCATAGCCGTTGCTGACGGTCGTGGTGATAGATGGCGATTGGCCATTGCAACCGAGCCCGGCAGGCGTTAAGCAGGTCGCCGCAATGGGATCACTGGTAAAGGTCCGTTCGCCGCCGAAATTCCACATTCCGGCGTTGGAAACGCCGGCCCACGCATCGAATGGATCAGAGAAGCGCATGTTAAGGTTGCCGAGGTTGCTGTTGTTCGCTACGAACGCGGCCGTGCAGCTGCTGAACCCGCTGCAGTACGCAGGATTCAGAGCAGATTCGAAGAACGGTTGCACCGGAGGGGCTCCGTCGGCCACAGTGTTAGTACCGTAATTCGTTGCCACCATTATCTGAGCCCAAGCATTGGCGAAGGTCTGTCCACCTTTGGTCATCATGTAGGGGACTGTGGTCAGGCTGTAATACTGGGCTTCATTGGAAAGGATGCGGCCAATGTAACCGGCTTCGGCAATGATCTTCGGGCCGAACTGGTGCTGGACGCTCACAGTGAACTCATCCGAACGGTCCGGCTTGAAATTTGGATCGATCGTCTCGCCCGACCCGGTGCCGACATCGTTGAACCCGGGGAACCACGGTTGCGGAAGACTCGCACTCGGAGGGGCTAGTGGCGCGTTCACACCATCTACGCCGACTCGGAAGGCGGTGTTCGGATCAGACGGCGCGGCGGTGGTACTGCAGCCGCCGTTACCGTTGACGGTATTTTGAGGGCCGAGGCAAGTGGCTGGTTGCATCAATCCTGGGGTCAGCATCGGAACCAGGATGGGATTGACGCCATTGATCCGGCCGAAGATCCGCGCGTATCCGGCGCGAACAACGGTGTCGGGCCTGAGATTCCACGCCATGCCGATGCGCGGGCTCAGTCCGCCGAAGAACGGATCATACGGATAGTGCGAGTGCCCATTGACGTTGCGTACGGTCGCAAAGCCGATGAGCGGTTCATAGGCGTTCCCTTGGAGGGCGGCTGCCTTCACACTGTCCAAGTACTTCTGAGCGTACAGGATGTTGTCGTTCTGGTCCACCATCACCGTCTGGACGCCGCCATTCACTTCGTATGGCGGCATTTCCACGGTGTAACCGAGGCCGTAGTTCAGAGAAAATGTCGGCTTCAGATGCCAGGAGTCGGTGAAGTACAGGTTGTAGGTGGGAATGATGCTGGTGTTCCCCAGCGATGGCGACGAAATACAACCTGAGGTAGCCGCGATACCCGTGATGGCACAGGAAGTCCTGGGATCAAGGGGCAGACCTGTAATTTTCGAGCCGAGGCCGCGGGTGTACAGGCTCTGCGACTGGTCAACCATGCCCAAAATCTGAGAGTACAGGTTTTGGTACCTCGTCGAGTCGGAAATGCCACTAGGTATAGGAATGTTCACGTTCAAGCCGGTAAGGTCGTTCGAAAAGCCATTACCGATGATGTACTGTTCGAAAGTATTGATGCTCTGGCCGTTGTCGTTCCTCAGGTGGGTATCTTTGGCGCGCAGATACATGCCGCCCATCTGGAACAGGTGGTTTCCCTTGATCCACGTGACGTCGTCGCGATACATCGAGTCATGACCGTTCCAGTAGCGGGTCCGGGTGGACTGGTTGTTAGTGTTGTAAGGACCGAAGATCGGAGAATTAGCTGAGCCTGCGCCACTATTCTCGCCGCCGATTTCCAAATTGGCCGGAAAACCCGCTACGTTGGGTACGCCGCTGGGACTTCCATAGGCCCACCAGTTGCGCGTGTAGCTAAAGTGGAAGTCGTTCGTAACAGATGACGATACGTCGGTGGTCAGACCCGCAGTGTAGATCCAGGGCACCTGGGGTTTGCTACGAATGGCCGAATACTGCCCCTTGACGTCCCCCGGGAAGAATCCACCTATATCCCACTGGTCCGCCACGGTGTTGGTCAGCTTGTAGTAGTGATAGGTGCCGTTGAAATGCCAGTTCTTGGCGAAATCATGGTCGATTCGAGCGACGCCAAAATTGCTGCTCTGCGGCGTGCTGATTGCACCTGAGTACCCGCAGTAGTTCAAGCCGTCACCGGTGGAACAGTCGGTCGGCGTTGGCAGGTAGGTATTCCACAGAGTTTGAATTACAGGGTTCATGCCTAGGCCGCGAGGATCCAACCCTGACGGTGCAACCAGTTGGCCCACTTGGGTATAGCCGTTCGCAGCTGTGACTTGACAGCCTTTCGTAACAGCGGGCCCGCAGCCTGGGTCCACCGTTGCGGTGGTGTTCAGGTTGAAGGTTTGGCCGTCGACGTGGATAATGCCCGCCCGGAGAGACGGCAGGGGAAAGGAGCGGGTGAAGATTGAGCTCTGCGGGAAACGGAATCCTTCGTAGTTGCCAAATATAAACCAGCCCCCGCCCAAGAAGTTCACATGAGGGATCTTTCCGCCGGCAGCCGCGCCAAATCGGCTGAAATGAGAACCCGGTTGCTTAATGCCCCGGCGGTTGTTATCGAATGTGTTGGCACCGCCAAAATTGTTATCAAGATAGTAGTCGTAGACGCTGCCATGGAAGACGTTCGTGCCGGACTTGGTCACCAGCTGCACCTGGCTTCCCGCGCCACCGTTGAAGTCCGCTGTCTGATTTGACGTCGAAACCTTGAACTCCTGGATGCTGGAGACGGGCATGGGGACAACAGCCGAAGGCGCTTGAACGAATCCGGCGCTGTGCATCGCGCCTGCTCCACCAGCGGTGTCCGAACCGAAGCCGGCGATGTAAGTATTATTGTCTCCGCTCATGTCGTCAGTGGCAAAGCCGCCGTCGAGTTGGAAGGAGTTTTGGTCGGAGGCCACGCCGCCGGTGTTGCCGTTGATGTTTTGGCCGGGCTGAAGGACTGCCAAGGTCGAGGCATCACGGCTGGCGTTGGGCAGGTTCATGATGATGGCCCCGCTTAGCGATGAGCCGACTGTAGCGTCCATGGTCTGAAGTTCGGCACCGGGTATCGAGGTGACCTCTACCGTCGTCGAAACCGAGCCGATTTGGAGCTTCGCGTTTACCGTCAATTGGGTGCCGACTTGCACGACTTGGTTGGATACAACGGTGGTCTGGAAACCCTGCTTCGTCACCTTGACTTCGTAGGTTCCCGGATTGACATAGGCAAAGATATACTGACCGCTGCTGGTCGACGTAGACGTCCGAGAGTTTCCCGTCGCCTTGTTGGTCAATGTAACGCTAGCGTCAGGCACGACAGCTCCGGTGTTGTCCGTCACCGTGCCGGAAACCGTGCCGGTGCTGGAGCTCTGCGCCAGCGCCGCCTTAGGCGCAACGGTAAACAGGCAGAAGAGCGCAGCGAGAAGTGCCGCGAAGAAAATCCCAAACACATCATTAGAATTCTTGGAGGACTTGCACATTTTAGAGCACCTCTCGGTCGTCATTTTTTCGTTTAGCGTTCACCCCTGAACGCTACACACCCACGAATGGGACACTTAATATTCTGGGGGCACCCAGTTTGTCAATAGAAAAATGTACGAATCCCCGCATTTTCAGAATCCGGATTTCCGTACCGCCCAAATTCGCTATTGCAATCCGACTTGGTGTCTTGGAACACCCCAAAACATTTAAGACAGGAGAATCCAGCGCACGCCGCATGCCAAAAGCGATTAGGCCCCGGAATGGTCGTTCATATTTCACAAAACACACAGTTTCGCAATTACACGTTCCCATATTTCAATCGGCCAATAGTCCCATAATTCATATACTTGTACGCAAAACTGAATTGCGACTTTTCCTCTTGCCCAACACCCGTGAGGTAAAACATGGCTATAATTTTCGTGTTCAGTGCCCTCGAAATCGTTCCGCGTGCGCCCGTAGCCCGAAGCGAAATTCATCCACTCGCATCCAAAGTCTATGTGCGGAATTCCAGTGTTGCGAAGATTTTCAGGATCGCGTTGTGCATTTTCATCTGTGGCTTTCTTTCGTAACTTATCCTAGAATTCTGCGTTTATCTTTTAATGCTCAGGGCTGCAAGGACGATCATGTCTCACGCCAACTCCCCGGCCACTTTGAATTTTTTCGCTCCACGCTCTCTTGTGTTGCTTGTTACGTTCCTCTGTGCAGGCGCGGTTATTGGCTGCACCCAGCAACACGCGGCGAAGGCCCCTGCCTTTTCTGCGATGCCCGTGAAAACGCAAATCGCCCAGCTTGTGGACATCCCTGATTCCTCGGAATATTTAGCAACCTTGAAATCCCGCCGCTCCGCTGCCATTAACCCGCAAGTCGAAGGCTGGATCACGAAAATCAATGTGCGCTCGGGCGAACACGTTCGCCAAGGCTCTGCGCTCATTGAGATCGATCCTCGGGTTCAGGAAGCATCTGTCAACAGTCAGGAAGCCGCTCGCAACGCGCAAGCAGCCACGCTCGCTAACGCGCTGACTCAGTATCAGCGAGCCCAAAAGCTTTTCGACGCTGGGATCATCGCTAAACAGGATCTGGACACTTTCCGGACCACCTACGAAAATGCGCTTGCGCAACAGAAGTCCCTTGACGCGCAAGTGCGTCAGCAGCAGGTACAACTTCACTATTACAGCGTCACGTCGCCCACCGATGGAATCGTCGGCGACATTCCCGTCCATGTCGGCGATCGCGTCACGACAACCACCTTGCTCACCACGGTCGACCAGCCCGGCAATCTCGACGCTTACATCTATGTTCCTGTCGAACACTCCCGCGAGCTTCGCCTCGGCGAACCCGTCGCTCTCCTCGACGGTTCCGGAAACGTCATCGCTCACAGCACGATTTATTTTGTCTCTCCGCAAGTGGATGACGCTACGCAAAGTATTCTCGCCAAGGCCCCTATCTCAAACCCTAATCGCCAGTTCCGCACCGACGAGTTTGTCAGCGCGCGTATCACTTGGCGTACGGTAAAGGGCCTTGAAATTCCGGTGCTCGCAACGCAACGCATCAACGGACAATTCTTTGCGTTCCTAGCGGTTAGCGGGCCGAAAGGAACTGTCGCGCGTCAACAGCAGATTCAAGTCGGAGACATCGTCGGCAACAGCTACATCATTCAGGGTGGAATCAAACCCGGTGACCATATCATCGTCGCCGGTTTTCAGTTCCTAGCCGATGGAATGCCCGTGAAAGAAACCGTCGAGAACTCTCCACCAAAGGTGGTTTCTCGTTGATCGGGGCACTTGCTCGAAAGCTGCGCTAGAGCTGCGACCGGCTCGCGTAGCGGAAGGTAGAGTTGGACTTTGTTCGTTGATTTCTTCATCAAACGTCCGATCTTCGCCACTGTTTGCGCGTTGATCATCATTCTCGGCGGCGCCGTCGCCATTCCCACGCTCCCCATCGCACAATTCCCGAATCTCGCGCCGCCACAGGTCACGGTCAGTAGCGCCTACAACGGTGCGGACGCCCAAACGGTCGAGTCCGCCGTCACGATTCCTCTCGAGCGCTCCATCAACGGCGTACAGGGTTTGAAGTACTTGACCTCCACCAGCGGCAACAACGGGCTGAGTACCATCACCGCCACTTTCGATGTCACTCGCGACCCAGATCTCGCCGCTGTTGACGTCCAGAATCGCGTCCAGGCTGCTTCCGGCCTTCTGCCCGCGCAGGTCAATGCCAACGGCGTGACCATCAGCAAGGGTTTCAGTGGCTTCGTGTTTGCGGCCGCCTTCTACTCCCCGGACAACAGATACAGCAGCCTGTTCATTAGCAACTATGTCGACGTGTACGTCAGCGACGCCATCAAACGCGTCCCAGGCGTTGCCAGTGTCACGATTTTCGGACAGCGCCAGTATTCCATGCGCCTTTGGCTGGATCCGAACCGCCTCGCCGCACGCGGCCTCACTGCCACCGACGTCATCGCCGCCTTGCAAGAACAGAACGTCCAGGTCGCCGCAGGCCAGATCGGCCAGCCTCCTGCACCGGCCGGGCAGCAATTTCAGATCAGCGTTCGGGCCATGGGTCAGCTCACGGACCCGGCTCAGTTCGATAACATCATCTTGAAGACGGGTGCCGACGGCACCCTCGTGCGCGTCAAAGACGTCGGCCGCTCCGAACTTGGCGCGCAGGATTACAGCAGCAATCTTTTTATCAACGGCCACGAGGCCATCGGCCTCGCCGTTATCCAGCTTCCCAACGCCAACGCCCTTCAAGTCGATCAATTGTGCAAAGCCGCACTCGATAAACTCGCTCCCACCTTCCCCGCAGGATTGCAATACGGTTTCGCTTTTGATACCACAACAGCCGTCGGCGAAGGTATTCGCGATGTGCTCACCACTCTCCTCGAAGCGATCCTGCTAGTCATCGCAGTCATCTTCGTTTTCCTTCAGGACTGGCGCAGCACTTTTATTCCCGCAATCACGATTCCCGTTTCTCTGGTCGGGGCATTCATTTTCGTGAAGCTACTCGGCTTCTCCATCAACACACTCACTCTTTTCGGCATCACGCTGGCCACGGGCCTTGTCGTTGACGACGCTATCGTCGTCATCGAAAACGTCCAGCGCCATATCAACGAGGGCATCACAGAACCGCACAATGCTGCATCCGTGGCGATGAGTGAAGTTGCCGGAGCTGTGGTTGCCACTTCGCTCGTACTCGTCTCCGTGTTCGTTCCTGTGGCGCTCTTTCCCGGCACAACGGGCATACTTTTCCGCCAGTTCGCTCTAACCATCGCATTCTCCGTCGCGATTTCAGCTTTCAACGCGCTGACACTCACACCCGCTCTTTCCGCGATCTTCCTTGGCCATCACCATGAAGGCCGCCTGGGCGAGCGCATCTTCGCACCATTCAATCGCCTGGTCACAGGTGGCACAAATCTCTATCGCCACACGCTTCGCCATTTGTTCAATTGGCGATTTGTCACTGCGATCGTCTTCCTGATTCTCGCGGGAGTCACTTACTGGGTGTTCATCTCCGTTCCGCGCGGCTTTGTCCCCACGGAAGATCAAGGCTACATGATGATCACGGTGCAAGCCCCGGCGGGAGCCTCGCTCGAATACACATCGAACATCTGTCATCAAATCGAGGGCATCCTTCAGCGCCAGCCCGAAGTATCCGATATTTTCTCCGTCGCGGGCTTCAGCTTCTCCGGTGCGGCGTCCAATTTCGCCATGGTCTTCGTCAACCTCAAACCGTTTGCGAAACGTCAAGGCGCCGCTCATTCCGTCTCTGCCGTCATCAACCGTTTGCGCGGTCCATTTTTCGGCATCTCGGGCGCGGTCGTAGTTCCGTTCAACCCTCCCGCCGTGCAGGGGTTGGGGCAATTTGGTGGATTCCAATTGGAAGTCGAAGATCAGGGCAACTCATCGCTGCAGGAACTTCAGCAGGCCACTGGAAAACTGGTCCAGGCCGGCAATCGAGACCCGAAACTTTCCGGCCTGTTCAGCAGCTTTACGGCCAACGACCCGCAATTCGTCGTCAGGATCGATCGTGCCAAGGTAAAAAGCCTGAACATTCCGCTCAGTCAGCTCACTGATGCCCTGCAAGTTTTTCTCGGCTCCGTTTACGTCAACAATTTCACATTCAACAACCGTTCGTATCGCGTTTACGTCCAGGCGGAGCAGCAATTCCGCTCGCACCCCGACGACATCAATCAATTCTATGTGCGTTCGAATTCTGGCCAAATGGTTCCTCTTGATAACTTGGTCAAGATCACCCAGACCGCCAGCCCGCAAGTCATCAGCCACTACAACCTGTTCCGCTCGGCTGAAATTGACGGTTCCGCCGCGGCGGGCCGCAGTTCCGGCGACGCCATTGACGAGATGGAGACCTTGGCTGCCAAAAATCTCCCGCGCGGCATGTCTTACGAGTGGTCTGGCCTTTCGCTCGAGGAAATTCAATCGGGAAGTAAGTCCGCGGCGCTCTTCGGTCTCGGTTTGCTCGTGGTTTACCTCACCCTGGCCGCACAATACGAAAGTTTTTCTCTTCCCTTCATTGTACTCATGGCCGTGCCTATGGCCATGCTCGGCGCTTTGCTTTTTCAATCGCTGCGCGGCAATATCAACGACGTCTACTGCCAGATCGGCTTGGTCATGCTGATCGGTCTCGCCAGCAAGAACGCCATCCTGATCGTTGAATTCGCTGAGCAGCTGCGCGAAAAGGGCATGGGTCTCTATGACGCCGCCATCGAAGCTGCTCGCATTCGTCTTCGGCCAATTCTCATGACTTCGTTTGCGTTTTTGCTCGGCGTTCTGCCTCTCGTGCTCGCCACCGGCGCTGGCGCGGCAGGACGCACCTCTGTTGGCACAACTGTCTTCGGCGGCATGCTCTTCGCCACTTCTCTCAACCTAATTTTTGTTCCTGTCCTCTACGTGATCATTAAGGGCTTCCGCCTCCGTCACCACGAGACCAAAACCGAATAGCAATCGCGCCTCCGATACTTTCACGATTTCAAGCAATACGGAAATCAGGTCACAGATGGAGGTCGATAAGCGGGAAGCGCTTTATGTGCCACGTGGCGTGTCCGCCGTAGCGGATTCGCGAACCGCGTTGCGTTTCGTCACAGTGCGCAATCCATACGACCGAAAGGAGAAAAACCGGCAGCGGCAAGGATCGCAGCGATACGCCGGCACGTTCAGCAGCCGGAAAATCCATCGGGATTTACCTTCGACCCATTGCTTGGCAATTCGTTGCAGCTCGAGGTTTCCGCATCGCGGACAACGTGGATGCCGGAAAAACGCAAGAGCCGCCGCGCGTCCATAGAATCGGCTCTTGCATTTCATGCATCGCCACGGCCGCAGCGCCGCTA
The DNA here is from genome assembly GCA_027307115.1 of Acidobacteriota bacterium. Taxonomy (GTDB): domain Bacteria; phylum Acidobacteriota; class Terriglobia; order Acidiferrales; family UBA7541; genus DAHUXN01. The sequence continues at coordinate 94,424 of DAHUXN010000006.1, read as the reverse complement.
CCGTCACCAGCCAGTCGGCAATTCCGCGCCGGTGCGAGCGCAAGCAATCTTCGTGTCCGCAAGATGGACAAATCATCTTTTGCCGCCGTAATTCGCGCCGCAGGATACATAACCCCGTTTTCAACTTCAACCATTCATCCGTACTAATTCCTCGGTACGAGAGTGCCGCTGCGTTCTGATTGAGTGCGTGAGAGAACTACGAAAGAATTGCGCTGCCCCAGAAGAGATTCGCCCCCACTCCGTTGTAAAATACCTTTGGAGGCATCGATGCCCGACTACACTGCTGCTCACTCTCGCGCCGGAATCAGCGCCAAGCTCCCGCATCTGGACACTTGGCCAAATCATTTCCCCGGCTACGAAATCACCATCCGCTTCCCGGAATATACTTCCGTGTGCCCCAAGACCGGTTTGCCCGACTACGGGACTATCCTCATTCAATACGAACCGCGCAAACTGTGCCTCGAACTCAAAGCCTTGAAAATGTATCTTCTCGCTTATCGCAATCTTGGAATTTTTTACGAGAATGCCGTCAATCGCATGCTGCGCGATATCGTCGCCGCCACGAAACCTGTTTCGTGCCTCGTCCGCGGCGAATTCACTCCCCGCGGCGGCCTCTTCACCAACGTCGAAGCCCGCTGGCCGCATCGACACAGCTCGCGCCGCATCTCGTAGACTTTCCTCGCGCGGTTAGCGATAATCTCGCGAGCTTGCCCAACAAAGGCATTTACCAGGAGACGCGATGACCGATTCGTCTGACACTCCACATACAACTACCTTCGTCTCTCCTCCTTCAGAGTCCTATCCCTATACGCCTCGCTGGGTGATGCTCGCTCTCGTTATCGCTTTCGCGCTAATCGGCTACTTGATTTACGCGCTCTATCAGCAGCGCCAGCAAACCAACCTGGCCTTCGAAGCTGCTACCAAGCGCGCCGCCGTGCTGTCCGCGCAACTCGATAAAACCAATTCTGCCATTGGCGATCTGAAAGCCGAGCTCCAAGTCACGTCACAAAAGCTAGGCCTCACCGAGGACGAACTGGCCCGCGCACGCGGAATGGCTCAAGCCCTCCGCAAGACGCAAAATGATCAACAGGCCAATGCCGAAAGACTCCGCCAGCAAATCGGCCAGGTGCAGCAGCAAGCTTCTACGCAAATCGGACAGGTTTCCGACGCTCTGAACGGCACCAAGAGCGACGTTGACGCAACGCGCAAAGATCTCGATGACACCAAAAGCAAGCTCAGTACCACGATGGGCGATTTGAATGTTCAGTCTGGCTTAATTGCCCGCAATCATGAGGAAGTAGAGGAGCTAAAGCGCCTGGGCGAACGGAACGTTTACGAATTTAATCTTGTCAAATCCAAACGACCGCAAAAGATCGGTCCTATCCAGCTCCAGCTCCGCAAGGTCAATACCAAGCACTATACCTACACACTCGACGTCATCGCGGACGACAAACGCGTTGAGAAAAAAGACAAAACACTCGAAGAGCCCGTCCAATTCTACGTTCGCGGTGCGCGCACTCCCTACGAAATCGTTGTCTACAGCATTAAGAAAGATTTCATTACCGGCTACCTGACAACGCCGAAGGAAGCGGCCCCGGCGAACCCGAACAACCCCTCCAGTCATCAATAGCCGGACGGGACGCCGCGGTGGATTACTTTTGGGGTTATGGAACCGCGCGGGTCTCGGCCAAATTCAGCTTCCAGGAGCGCTCGATGAATCATCCAAACATGCAACGCGCAAACGGCGCAGTAGCACCAGGACCAGCATTTTTGCCGAGTACCCCGGCGGTGGCGCGCTGCCTCGTTTTGCTTTGCTTCTTGACCTTCTTCGCCGGGTCTGCCGTTGGTCAACAGAATTCGCTTGTCGACCGCCTCCCAGCAAACACGTGGCTCTATCTTCATTGGCGCGGTACTTCCTCGTTGGCTGGCACGAACGATACGAACTCCGTCCTCCGCCTTTGGCGCGACCCATCCTTCGCCGCCGCCCGTCAAAGCTTCATCGATCGCCTGTCCCAAGACGCAAAACAACGAAATCCAAAATCACAAGGCCTCACACAGGAAAACGCAAACGACATTCTCTCCTTGCTCGAAAATCAGGCCGTTTTCGGCCTGCTCAGCGAACCCGCAACTGCACCGAACGGCGGCGCAAAACCAGCCAGCTCATTCTTGATCTACGACGCCACCGGCAAGCAGCACCTCATTGACAAATTTAACGCCGAGCGCGGGAAAAATTCCGCCTCAACGTTCACGCGCACTCCCATCCTCATCAGCAGATTCACGGGCTATAAGATTCTCAACGGCAAGAGCACTTCCTATGAGGTGCAAGCCGGTCCGTACTTCGTTCGCACCGACACGCTCGAAACTATGGAAGCTCTACTGCCTCGGCTGACCTCGCCTCGCCGCATGGCCGCCTCATTTGACGAGATCGCCGCCGTTCCGTCCGCATGCCGCATCGCCGGCCAGGGATCTCTTCTGAATTTCCTGGCTCTTCCTGGCAGGCTCAATCCTTCTCAAATGCCGCCGAATGCCAATTTCGATTTCGCTGCGTTCATCAAATCTCTTCATCTGGACCAAGTCCATGCTGTTTGCGGCAATCTCGCATTCGAGCCGCACGACACACGCATGCGTGGTGCTGTCCTTGGCGATACCTCGCAGGGAAGCATACTGAATATCCTCGGAGATGGCCGCGAAGACTTCGCCACACTCGCGCTCGCGCAGTCCGGCTCAGCCTATCAATGCTCGATTCTGGATTTCGTTGCACTTTACAAGACCCTCATGGCTGGGATTGCTGCTGCCCTGCCTCCCGACAAGGCAGGCTTTGCCGCGGGAATCGATTCCCTGGCTTCGACGCTTTGGGGTATGCCCCCAACCGAGGCCCTCGCCCTATTCACCGGCGAATTCGCCAGCATAAACCTTCACACTGACGCAGACCCCACGCGGGCCATTTATGCTTTCTCCATTCAGCGCCCCGATAGGGTTCTTGCTCTCTTGCAGCATGTAATCCCAGGAGCCTCCACTACGCAAAAACAGGACGGCGATACGACGTACGTCACTCTTACGTTTCCGCAAAGCGGCAAAGGTTCGCGAGCTGCCCCTGCCGAGCCTTCCCAGTTTTTCTTCGCTGTCACGCCATCGATGATGATTGCCTCCAAAAGGCAGGACATTCTTCGTGACGCCGTCGTTCGCCTTCACACACCGCCGAGCTCCGCCCAGTCCGATTCTCTGTCCAACGACCCCGGCTTCAAGAGAGCGCGGGCAACAATGCACTCGAAATTAGCCGCTCTGAGTTATAGCGATCTGGCCCGCTACAATTGGGCCGCTATTATCAACACTATCGAAAAAGGAATGAATGAAAGAGCTGAAGCCGAAGCCCGGCGTGACGGAAAACCCGCGCCGGCCCCGGTTCATCTTCTTCCCGGATTCGATCCCGCGACAATCTCGAGATATTTGCATTCTTCCAGTGGAAGCGCGTGGAAGGATTCCACCGGCATTTACTTTGACTCAGTCATTCAATAAGGCGCGGCTGCTTTGGGGGTTCTTCGCTTTGGCCGCTCTTGTGTGCGTTTTTCGCGCTGCCGCTTCGCGTCCTGTTTCATTTCAGCAATCAACAACACCTGCGCCGCAGGGAACGCTGAAAGTCCGCGTATCGCTCGTCAAAGTCGACACCAGCATCGTCGACGCACACGGCAAGTTCGTCGAGGGTCTGCAAAGAGAAAACTTTCACATCTTCGACAACGGTGCCGAGCAACCAATCACTTTTTTTGCCTCCGCCGACGCCCCCGCCCAAGTCCTGGTCCTGATCGAAACCAGCCCCGCCGTCTCTTTGATTAGCAGCCAGCATCTCGACGCCGCCTATTCGCTTCTCAATGGCCTTGCCCCGGACGACCGCGTCGCTCTTGCTTCCTATTCGGACACATCGCAACTCATTTTGCCTTTCACAGCCAATAAGTCAGACCTAGCCCACGCTTTAATCGACCTTCAATACTCGCTTGGTAGCGGCAATCTCAATTTCTACGATTCCGTTTCTGCCTCACTCGACTGGCTCTCCACCGTCTCGGGCAAAAAAGCCCTCGTCCTGCTCACCACAGGCCTCGATAGTTCTCCCGCCGGCCATTGGCAGTCTCTCGTCGACAGGTTGCGCGGCAGCGAAGTCACGATTTTCTCAGTAGCCCTCGGTGGTTCGCTGCGTTCGTTTCAAGGAGCGGCGTCTGCGGCTCCGGGTTCAAACGCCGTCGCGCCCCCGGGCCTAAGTTTCAACGCCGCGAACCGCGCGCTCCAATTCCTCGCCGATTCCAGTGGCGGTCAGGTTTTTTTTCCGGCCCAGGACAAGGAATTCGTCGCCATTTACCGCCGCATTGCCGAAGTTCTGCGCCACGAATACACCCTCGGCTTCGCTCCTCCAACGCTCGACGGAAAATTCCATTCGTTGCGCCTCGAAGTTTTCGATTCCAAGGGTTACCCCCTCCCGATCGACGGCGACAAACCGCGTTATCGGATATTCGCCCGTCAAACCTATCTCGCTCCCTCCCCTTGAGTTTTCATAATTCGGCACCCCAAACACTTGCCTCCCATTTGCGGCAATATTCTGTCTCATGACAAAATGATTTGGTGTTACTCTCCTCACTCGCATTCTCACGTGAACGTGCGAAATTCTGAGGAGTCGGAGCCTCCTTCGCGCATGAGATTCGTAAACAACAGTAAATTCGCCCTGCCACCTTTCATTCTCTATTTCTGTCTTGCACCGCTCGCCACTGCCGCGCGGCAAACTCAACAATCTCCCATAACGGCGCCAGCCGCCCCATTCCAGTTCGCCTTTTCCGGCAATGTCGCACAAGTCCCCGTCGAGATTTCGGATCATCTCGTTCTGGTCCCAATCCGCGTGAACGGCGCTCGGCCATCGTGGTTTCTCCTCGATACCACGCGCCCAACTTCGTCGCTCGACGACGTTCGCGCTGTCGCTCTCGGCCTTCTTTCGCACGGCTCTGCGGGCTCGAAAGTTCTGTCCAACGCGGTGCTCGACTTCCCGAGTCTCAAAATTTCCATACCGTCCCTTGCGCTCGATTCCCTCGGCGACCTCTCTTCCCGCGTTGGCCGCGCCATCCAAGGAATTCTAGGAGCCGACGTTCTCAGCCATTTCATCGTCGTTATTAGTTACGATCGCCAGACTCTGCAGTTTTACGATCCGAAGTCCTTCCAGTACAAAGGCGCGGGCATAAAATTGAAAATGCAGTTGCTCAATGGCGTTCCAGCCTTCGACGTCAAATTCAACGTCCGCCATCGTGGCACGCTTCACGGCCTCTTCTCGATCGCAACCGCCCAAGCCGAAGCCGTGCAGTTCTATTCGTCTTTCGCTGCGGCTCATAAGTTTTCCGAACTCGGCCAGAAGATGATTCTCTTCTCGCCGCTCGATTCCCCGGGCGACTTTGACGATCACCTTGGCCGCATCGACTCCGTGCAGTTCGGCAAAATCACTTTGCAAGATCCTTTCGCCATCTTCCCCGGAAAATCCGAGCACGCTTCCGCGCAACCCTCTTCTTCTGGCATCGCTGGCGCCATCGGCGGAGAGATTCTCGACCGCTTCACCGTCGTTCTCGACTCTCCCGATCAATCCGTCATCTTCGAGCCAAATCCCCACTTCAACGATCTCTTCGTCTCGGACATGAGCGGCCTCGTCCTCGTCGCCACGCCACCCGACTTCCGCGCCTTCGGGGTCTCTCGCGTCATCGAGAAATCGCCCGCCGAACTCGCCGGCATCGCCGTCGGCGATATGCTCGAAAAAATCGACGGAAATCCCGCCTCCGATTATTCCCTCGGCGATCTTCGCGCCCTCTTCCGCCAGGACGGCACGGAACACACTCTCACGGTCCTCCGCAACGGCAAGCACCTGCAATTCACGCTGAAATTGAAGCCTCTGATTTAATCGAGATTTGGAGGCAGTCTAGTAGACTACTCGTATTCGCTGAGGGTCTTGGCCATTTCGCGGAGGCGTTCATCGGCGCGCGCAAATACGCTGTCTTTCTCAAACTCCCGATGTGCGTCTTGTTTCCCCGCTTTTATTCCGGTGAGGATTTCGATTCCCTCCTCGACCGTCGTAACCGGGAAAATGTGGAATTTACCTTTTGCCACTGCGTCGATCACGTCCTCGCGCAGCATCAAATCGTCGACGTTCTCGACGGGAATCAGCACGCCTTGTTTCCCGGTCAGCCCCTTGACGCGGCACACGTCGTAGTAGCCTTCGATTTTCTCATTCACTCCGCCAATGGGCTGAATGTCGCCCTGCTGATTCACCGAGCCCGTGACCGCCAAATCCTGCCGGATGGGCGCGCCGGAGAGCGCGGACACCAGCGCGTAAATTTCCGTCGAACTCGCGCTGTCGCCATCCACTCCCGAATACGATTGCTCGAAGCACACGCTTGCCGCGAGCGACAGCGGCTTATCCTGCGCAAACGTCCGCCGCAAGTAGCCGGAAATAATTTGCATCCCTTTGTCGTGCAGCCGCCCGCTCATGTTCGACTCGCGCTCGATATTGATGATTCCCAATTTTCCCAGCGCGGTCGATGCCGTGATGCGCACCGGCTTGCCAAACGCGTAGCCGCCCAGTTCCATCACGCTCAGTCCATTCACCTGTCCCGCGCGCTCGCCCTCCACGTCGATCAGCAATAATCCTTTTTCGATCATTTCCTGAATCTTCGTCTCGATCAGGTTGTGGCGCTCGATTTTCGCATCGAGAGACTCCTTCACGTGCGCCGCCGTCACTAATTCCTTCTTTTCTTCTCGCGCCACGTAACTCGATTCCCGCGCCACGTCCGCAATGTCGAAAAACCTCGCGGTCACCTTTCCGCGCCGGCCCGCCTGGCGCACTCCATGTTCCATCAGCGCCGCCATGGCTTCGCGGTCAAAAGGCAGCAAGGCTTCATCGTCGCAAAGTTTCCTCAGTCGCCCGCAATAATGGGCGATTACTTCTTCGCTCCATTTCATCTCCTCGTCGAATTCCACGCGCACCTTGAAAATCTTTTTGAAGTCGTCTTCGAAGTTGTAAAGCAGCTCATACATGTCGCGGTCGCCAATCAAAATGATTTTCACGCGAACTTCGATCGGTTCCGGCTTCATCGCCGCGGTGCTAAAGGGAAAAAACACATCCACCGGCTGAATTTCGAGCTTGCTATGGTTCAGCGTGCGCTTCAGCGTCCGCCACACTCCCGGCTCCGTCAGCGTGTCCAGCGCATACATGATCAGAAAGCCGCCGTCTGCGCGCAGCAACGATCCACCGCGCAAATCCATGAAGTCCGAACTCCATCCGCCGCGCGCGTCGTAACTCCGGTGAATCGTCCCGAACAAATTCGCGTACGTCGGAATGGTCTCGAAAATCACCGGACACCCTTCCTGCTCTCCGTGGGCCAAAAGCACATTCACGCCATAGACGCGAAACGGATCACGATCCGAACGATCGAGCCGCAAATTCCCGCCGCCCTCCGAGGGCGGCTGCTCGTCCTCGCCCTCGCGCTCCTTAAATGGATCGAGGTTGTCGAGGATGTGGTGCCGCACCTCTTCCAGATATTCCGCTACGTGCGAATCCGCGTATTTTTCCTTGAGCTCCTCGATCACGCCATCCACCAGCACCGATGCCGCTTCCTGTTCGAGATAACTCATCTCGCTCGCCAGCTCGCGCGACAACGTCAGCGTCTTCCGGTAAACCACGGTAAACTCCTGGCGGAACTGATCGTATTTCTGCTCGAGATCCTCTGCCGCCGTGGTTTCAATTTTCCCTTCCTGCACCAGCTTGGGAATTTCCTCGATGGGCACCATGGCGCCTTCGAGGACCGGGAAGATTTCTGGCAGGGCGACAGCGCCCACTTGCATGCGCCCGAGCGCAAACTGCTCGCGCGCGATCCTTCGCGTGAAGTCGTCCATCAATTCTTTTTCGCGCTGCGTGTAACGATCGACAATGCGGGATTTCTGCCGCTGGAACGGCTCGCCCTCGAACACTTGCGGAATTCGCCGCCGCAGAAATTCGATTCCCGATTCCATTTCTTTCCGGAAAGCGTTCGCCTGCCCCGGCGGCAAAGTCAGAAGCCGTGGGCGGTCGGGATTCTTGAAATTATTCACGTAGCAGCGATCCGGGGAAAGCTGGATCTTCGGCCCGATGCCCTCAATCATCCGCACGATCATTCCGCCGCGGCTCGTGCCCGTCAACCCGCAGACAAACGCGTTATAGCCCTGCGCCGTCATTTCCACGCCCATCCGTAGCGCCCGTAACGCGCGTTCCTGCCCAATCTCCCCGCCGATCGGCGGCGCTTCGTTCGACGTCGCATACGGCACACTCGCGGGATCGCATTTCCACCGCAGTTGCTCTGGACCGAGTTCTTTCACCGATAGACCCTTAGCCTTCATTTTCGCTTTCCAACTTTCACGTTACGAACGGCGGCTTACTCTAGCACGCCTCTTCGTCCCGTCCCACCTGAAGACGTCACGCCGTTTCTTCGTGCCTGTCCGAGCCCGCATACAAGTCCAGCACACTCGCAGCCAGCGCCACCACGATCGGCCCCAACACGATTCCCAGCAACCCAAACACCGCCATTCCGCCGATCACAGCGATGAAAACCACCAAGCCGCTCAGTCGTGCGCGTCCGCTCATAAACCACGGCCGCAACACGTTGTCCACAACTCCTGCAACGACCGTCAGCAGAATGGCCAGGAAAATCGCACCACCCCAGTGACCCGTGACAATTAAATCGATCATCGCTGGAATCCAAATCACCAGGTCTCCCACCGCCGGCAGCAGCGAGAAAAATGCTATCGCCACGCCCCAGAACACCGGCGCGGTAATTCCGACAATCGCAAATCCAATTCCTCCCGCCAATCCGTGTATCACTGCCGCCACCAGACTCGATGTCACGCTCGCAAAAATCAGGTCGCGTGATTTCCCCAGCATTTCTTCGCGTGACGCTCGCTCGAAAGGTAGCACCTGCCGCAGTCGCGCCATCAATTCGTCACTGTCACGAAAAAGATAAAACATCGCCAAAATCGTCACCACCAGATCAAACGCAAAAATCGCCAGGTTGCGTAGTACAACGCCAATCTGAGATGCCAGATACGTCGCGACCGTCTCAATCGCACGATGCAACAATTGGGACAGGCTCTCCGCCGTCTGGCCCGGCGCATGCGCCCCCAGCCACGCCCACCAGCGGTCCACCCACGCGAATCCTCCGCGATTGATTTCCTGCTGCACCGACCCGGCCGCTTGCAGTCCCTGATGGATGAACGCAAAGCCCACGCCCATCGCCGGCGCAATCAGCAACAACGTTACCAATATCGTGCATGCTGCTGCCGACCACGTTCTTCCTAATTCGCGCTCCAACCGCTTATTCAACGGATGGAAAACAACCACCAATACGGCTGCCCAGCACAGCGGCACCAGAAACGGCTCGAAAACCAGGAATACAAAATAGGCTATCAACGCGATGAAGCCATAAAACAGCACCGCGCCCAGCCGCCTCTGCGCTATTGTTTTTTCCGTCAACTCTGTCGCGCTCCTGGCCACGTCACCGGCGGCTGTCTTGCAAACCTGCCAACCGAACAGCATCCATAGTTTCCTTTTCCGTCTTTGTCAACTCTGACCACGAAGATTGTCGACGAATCGGCACTGCGGTCGCGCGATGGAATCCTGATATTCGTAGAACCGAACGCGAATCGATTCCACAATTGGAATTGCCGCTATCCAAACAGCGTGGACGCCCGCCTTAAACATTTCGATTCCTCCTTGGTATTCAGTGGGTTGAGTAGACCCGCGGGTATGGACTCAGGTTTGGGCATATTTGTGCTCTGAACACTCACAGCGAGTTTACCGAATTTGTTTTTTCCAATTGAGACGACAACGATCGCGGAGGAGGCGTAAATGAATTCTCGCGTGCTTGGAAAACTCTGTTTGCTGGCGCTATTAACACTTGTTCTCTGCGCTATTCCAGTCTTGGCACAGGTACCCACGGGTTCAATCGTGGGAACCGTGTTGGATGCGCAGAAAGCCGCAGTGGCGGGAGCCGAAGTCACCATCACAAGCCAAGACACTGGCGTCCAGTATAAGACGACCACGGCTTCCAATGGCGGATATGCTGTCCAGAGCTTGAATTTCGGTCTTTACCGAGTCGACGTGAACAAACAGGGATTCAAGGCCGCCTCCGTGGCGAACCTTAAGCTCGACGCATCCTCACAGCTTTCCGTCCCTCCCATCGTGCTTGAGGTCGGCTCAATGTCCGAGACCGTAACGGTCGAAGCGGGAGCTTCCGATCAGGTGCAGACCACCGACGCATCGGTCGGAAATCAGATTGACAAGCAGCAGCTCGACGATTTGCCGGTCAATAGCCGCCAGCCAATGGCCTTGATCCAGTTGGAACCCGGCGTGAACTTCAACGGCAAGACTGACACTGTGGTCGATGGCCAGCGCAGCGCCTTCACCAGTGTGACTTTGGACGGCATCAATATTCAGGATAATTTTATACGAACGAGCGGCACGGATTTCACTCCCAATCAACTTTTCCTCAGCCAGACCGGTGAGTTTCATGTCAACACGCAAAATGGGGACCCTTCAGTCGGCGGCGGCGCCTCGGCCATCAGCATTGTTTCGCCTCGCGGAACAAACAACTGGCATGGTAAAGGCTTCTTGTATTACGAGACCAACAAATGGAACGCAAATCCATGGTTCAATAATGCGTTTGGCGTCCCAAATGCTGCCCTGAATCAGGATCAGTACGGAGGTCAGGTCGGCGGCCCGGTTATCAAGAACAAGCTGTTCATCTCGGGCTCTTTCGAAGAGCTCAAGGACGTTCAAACAACACTCCAGGATGCGACGATTTTTACGTCTCCCGCAGCCCAGAGCGGAACGTTTAGCTATGTTACGTCTTGCAATAACACGACGATTACTTGTCCAAGCGGCATAAACCCGGGGCAGGTGGTGTCCACCAACTTGCTGACACTCGAGAATTCCAGCCGCGGCAAACCAGTTTTTACGATTGATCCAGCTGTAGCCGCGCTGATCGCCCGGATTCCCACTACCGCCGCCGTCAACAACACCAACGTGGGCGACGGGCTCAACACGGCCGGATTTGAATTCAACGCGAGTAACAATGCTCTCCTCAAGAATACTGGAGTGCGTGCGGATTATACGCCCAGTGAGCACCATAGCTTCTCTGCAACGTACTACTGGAACCGGCAGATTTTTCAGCGGCCGGACATTGACACTTCTTTCAATACGGTTCCCATTGTCAACAATTTTGACGGCATCAATTTTTTCTCATCGGCTTGGAGATGGAGCCCGAACGCTAACTTCACAAATGAAGTCCGGTTTGGATTCGATCTCGCTCCAGCTACTTTCGACACCTCACAGAAGTTTGGGCCCTCGTACATTACCAACCTGGCCTTTACGTCCCCTGATCCCAACTTCTTTTTCCAGGGCCGTAATACGCACACGTGGAGCTGGCAGGACAATGCCAACCTGCTGCACGGGAATCACTCCGTTTCTTTCGGCATGCAAGTGCAGCGCGTAACCATTGACGCGGTCAACAATTTCGGCACATCCACGAATTTCTCTCTGGGATTCAGTCCAGCGAATAGTCTTGCGCTAACCAGTAGCGACTTTTCCGGCGTCGCGCCCATCTCGACGAACGACTTAAACGACGCCAACAGCCTGTTGGCCACCTTTGGTGGCTTCGTTGGCTCCACTAACCAAACGTTTAACGTCAGCAGCCCGACCTCCGGCTTTGTTCCCGGCGCCACCAACGAACGGAATTTGCGTCAAAATAACTGGGCGTTCTATGCTGGCGATGCTTGGCGCTTCCGCCCGAACCTGACCATCACTTACGGGCTGCGCTATGAGTACCTCAGCCCCTTCAATGAAAAAAACGGGCTGATGCTCGAACCCATCCCGGGGATTGGGCAGTCCGTCGAACAAACCCTTTTGTCGAACGCCACAGTCGGCTTCGTGGGCGGCAGCTCAGGCCGTCGGGCCTATAATAAAGACCTTCACGATTTCGGACCCAACATTGGTATCGCTTGGGACCCGTTTGGCAACGGCAAAACGGCTGTGCGGGCAGGCTATAGTGTCCACTATGTGAATGACGACCTGGCGACCGCGGTGCTCAACGCCGTTAACGGAAACGCGGGCCTTTCGTCCTCCGCCGGAGACAGCAACCCGGTTGCAACGGTCAGCGGAGTCAACACTCTCCCCGCCGCTTCGCTCGTTGCGCCGCCTCCCTTCTTGATTCCCACGACGTTTTCGCAGAATGCCGCCAATCTGGGAATCGCGAACAACGCCGGCTTTGCCATTTCTCCCAATCTCACAACTCCTTACGTTCAGGACTGGAACCTCTCCATTCAGCGCGCCATCGGATTCAAGACCACTGTTACTGTTTCCTATCTGGGTAACCACGGAACGAATTTGATCCGCGGTCTGGATATCAACCAGGTAATCATCAACCAGAACGGGTTCCTGGCTGATTTCAACCGCGCGCGGAACAACTGCTTCCTCTCGGTCGCGGCGGGTTCTGGCTGTAACATAAACTTTACCGGACCGGGCAGCCAGCCTCTCACTATCTTCCCCACCCTTCCGGGCGGTGGTTTTCCGAGCGCTGGTGTTGTGCAGTCTGATATCGAGACCGGTCAAGTTGGTGAGCTAGCCGACCTCTACCACATCAACGGAATCGAGGCGTCCCCCGGGCAATTCACTCCGAATGAGCTTATTCGCGGCGGCGATTTGATTCAGAATTTCTCCAGTTCCAGTTTTAACGCTGGGGTCGTCCAGATCCAGCGCCGCTTCAGCAAGGACCTGATTTTCCAGGGCAGCTACACCTACAGCAAAGTGATCGACGACGCCGATGGCTCGCAGAGCAATTTCTCTCCGCTGCTTGACAATGGCAACCCACGGGCAGAGAGGGGGCGAGCCAGCTTCGATATTACGCACGCGTTCAAGGCTAATTTCGACTACGGTTTGCCCTTTGGCAAAGGGCAATGGTTGGCGTCCAACAACCGCGTCGTCAACGGTGCGATTGGCGGATGGAGAATCTCTTCCGTCTTCTTCTGGCAGAGCGGCGCGCCCTTCTCGTTCTTCTCGCGTCGTGGAACAGTGAATCGTGCTAGCTCTAACCGATCCGTCAACGAAACCGCCTTCACGAACCTTAGCGCCTCTCAGCTCAAGAACGCCATTCACCTGTCGTTTCCCACTACTAGCGTCGGACCGCTCTTGATCGATCCGAGTTTCATCGGTGGAAACGGGCGAGGGGCGGGCCCAGACGGCCTCACCTGCTCGCCAGTGGTGGCGAATGGCTTCTGCAACCCACAACCCGGTCAGCTCGGAAATCTGTCCAGAAACGAGTTCAACGGGCCCATGTTCTTCGACACGGACCTGTCAATCCTAAAGGCAATTCCGATCCACGAGTCCATGTCTTTGCAGTTGCGCGGCGATGCGTTCAACGTGTTCAACCATCCGACCTTCGTGATGGCGGACCAAAACATCAACTCGTCGTCGTTCGGGCACGTTACCAGCACCCAGGGAACCATTTCCAATGGTGGCGGCGCCCGCGTACTGCAAATCGGAGCGGCGTTCATCTTCTAGCCGATTTCACTCCATTTGAAATACACAGCGGGCCGCTCTTTCGAGCGGCCCGCTTTTTGACGCACAGTCGCGGCAGCCTTCAATCGGCAATGCTACAATACCCTTAGCAATCTGAGGTACCTCGATGCTGACGCCGCCCTGCGAACACACACACACGATTCTCATCGCCAAGGATGAGCAGGGGGAACATCTCGAATGCCTCGATTGCGGCGAAATTTTCGACGTCGCCGAACGCGGACCCGCCTCTCCCGGCTTCAACGAAACTCTCTCCGACGCCTAGTTCTCATCCCTCTTCCTGCTGGCCACACTGGCGCGAATTGTGATATGAACCCGCGGTAATGCATACGTGGAATTCGCGTATGCCCTGAGGAATATCGATGCGCAAAATCGTGATAGCCACGCTGGCGATGCTGCTTCTTACCGGCGCGTGTGCCGCGCAGGAAACGGAAACCGAGCGGCAGGCCGCACCTGACGTGGTCAACCAGATTCAGCAGCTCGAGCACGCGCTCGATGTTACCTCGATGGTCGTCAAACTCACGGCGCCTGATAAAAACCGCGATGAAATCGTCGCCCGCGTCAAGCAACTCATGCAAACCGATCTGCTGTCCATGTCCGACTGGATCACGCAGCATCCCGAAATCGGTTTCACTGAGACACAAGCCGTCGCCAAATTGACCGCGTACTTGCAGGCCCACAATTTTGATGTCACCTCCGGCGTCGCGGGCTTGTCCACCGCTTTCGTCGCCAAATATCGGCGCGGGACGCCCGGCCCAAATCTCGGCGTGATCGTCGAATACGACGCCCTTCGCGGCACAAAGGGCGCGTTCCACGGCGATCAGCACAGCGCACAAGGCCCAGTGGGCCTCGCGGCTGCAATTGCCATCTCGGAATTTCTCACGCGCACACACACACCCGGCACGGTCACTGTCTACGGCACGCCCGGCGAAGAAATGATGCCTCCCGACGCCAAGACCGTCATGTGGAGCGCTGGCGTCTTCAAAGGCGCGGATGTAATCGTTCGCAGCCATTCCCTGATGGTCACTACGCGGCCCGCGCCCGGATTCGGCACCTGCTGCATGAATATTGACGGCGTGAAGTACACCTTCTCCGGCGCGCCCGCCCATGAACTCACTGCCTGGAATGGCCGCAATGCTCTCGAAGCCGTCATCAAGCTCTTCGACAACATCGACAGCGTTCGCGCTAACATGCGTCCCGAAACGCGCATCGAAGGCACCATCACCGAAGGAGGCGCTGCCCCAAACGTCGTGCCAGACAAAGCTTCCGCCGATTTTTTCATTCGCTATCCCGATTCCGTTTATCTGGATCAAATCACCGCGTGGGTGAACGACGCAGCGCGCGCCGCTGCCCTCGCCACCGGCACAAAAGTGAAAATCGATCACTACGGATCTCAACGCAATGGTATTTCCGTCGCCACACTCGCGGAATTGGATTTCGCCTATATGAAACAGTTTGGCGCCACGGGCATTATTCCCGAACCCGGCAAGCCCGAAGGCTACGAAGAAACCGGCAGCGTCTCCAGCCAAATTCCGGGGATTGAAGTTACCGCGAAATCCTCTAACTTTTCCAACCACACTTATGGCATGCTCGCTGACGCGACCACCGATGTCGGCCATTCCGGCTTTGTGATCGACGCGGAGACCGAAGCCGCCATCCTCTACGATTTCGCCACCCATCCGGAGTTGCGCGACGCCGTAAAAACGGAATTCTCACGCATTCAATCGCTTTTCGCGGAATATCAACGCGATCTTCAAAAGGCCTACCCGAAGCCCGAAGTCCCAGAGCCGAAATAGTGTTCCTACCTTCGAACCGAAATCAGGTAAATCGCCATTGCCAGTCCGACCGCCCCCATAATCAGCGCCACCGAAATAGCGAGAGTCGATGGCCGCTTCGTTCCTGTCTCTCCGCGGTCGAGCGCTTGCACTAAACGCAAGTGACGCCACAGGCTTGCCACATCCACAGCAACTCCCAGTCCGATCAGCGCCGTCCCGAACCACAGCGACAGTCCCGTCGAATGCGTTGTCGCACCCGGCTCACGTGCTTGCAGCAATTCCAGGAAAAGCCCGAAACGCGCAACCACAAATCCGAATCCCATCAGCGCCAGGCCCGTTCGAATCCACGCGAGAAATGTTCTCTCTGCCGCCAAATAATCGCTCGTTCCCGGTCTTGTTGCGTCCGCCATTTTTCCGCCTGTCTCGCCGCTTATTTGCAGCGACTTTATAATTCAGTCTGCGGTAAGAAGATGATTCTCACGCGGGGCGTCCCTGCCTCATCCCGCTGTAAGCGCGCAGTTTTTGCGCTTGACACTCCCATGCTAACTATTTTACCTTGCCATAGTCTAACTATGCATCGACATCCTATAACAGGAGCCTCTCATGTATCGCGATGAAATTCCGCCGGGCACTCTTCATCTGCTGATCCTGAGAACGCTTGCCCGCCGCGGCGAATTGCACGGCTACGAAATCGCCCGCACCATTCAGCAAAATTCCGAGGATGTCCTGCAAGTCGAGGAAGGCTCGCTCTACCCCGCGCTCCAGCGCATGTTGGTCAAAGGCTGGGTGAACGCGCATTGGGGCGCCACACCGGAAAATCGCCGCGCCCGCTACTATCGCCTGACCGCCGCGGGACGCAAGCAATTGGAGATCGAGCTGTCGCAATTCCGGCGCGTCGTCGGCGCCATCACCCGCGTAATTCAGACCGCGTGAGAAGGCAGTGGCGAGTGACAAGTGACAAGAAAAAGCAAGGAACAATCGCAGACGAGATGCATCGGAAGAAGGAAGCATGAAATTGCCAGGTGAATTGATTCGGCGCTTACGAATGCTTTTTCGCCGCAAGCAATTTGACCGCGAGATGGACGAAGAGATGCGTCTGCACATTGAATTACGCGAGAAGGAGTTGCGCGCACGCCAGTTGCACGGGTCCGGAGCGCCCGCTGAGCAGGCCTACGCTGAGGCGCGCAAACATTTTGGCAACGTCCTCGCTCTTCGTGAAGCCAGCCACGATTCCTGGGGTTGGTCTTGGCTCGAACACCTGACGCAGGATTTGCGCTTCGCCTTCCGCATGTTGCGCAAATCCCCCGGCTTCACCGCGGTCGCCGTCCTCACTCTCGCCCTCGGCATCGGCGCCAACACCGCAATCTTTTCCATCATCGACGCGATTTTCCTCCGGCCGCTGCCTTATCCCAACGCGTCGCAGATTTACCTGGTGGCAAGAACGGGCAATGCATTCGGCGGAGAGTCCATTTCTCCCGCGATTTTCGCGGCGTGGCGGCAACGACAGGAAAAAATCTTCGCGCACCTTACGCTCGTGCAAGGGCTAGGGGAATCGACGACGCTTATGCTCTCGGGCGAGGCCGAAAATGTCTCTTCGATCGCGATCTCGACAGATTTTCTTGCCATGGTTGGCGTCCATCCCATTCTGGGTCGCGATTTCATTCCGGAGGAAAGCCGCGTCGGCGGACCGAATGTGGTAATGCTCAGCAACAGGCTGTGGCGCAGCGGATTCGGATCAGATCCAAACGTCGTGGGACGAAGCGTAACCTTGAGCGGCAGGCCTTATACGATTGTGGGCGTCCTTCCACGTGGATTCACAGATCCAACTTTCAGTCCCACAAACGCACAACTCTGGTTCCCGGCCCAGGTTCCCGCCACGAGCAACGATCCATCCAATGGAGGCCGTCTCTGCTTCGGCGCATTGAAACCGGGAGTCCGCGTCGCCGAGGCGGAAGCGGCGCTTACGCCCGCGCTTTCGGATCTGCGGCGAGAGTTTCCGAAAATGTTCACGGCCAACGAACGAGCGCACTTGATTCCGCTGCGCGAGATGCTGAACCAATGGGCCGGCACAACGATGCTGCTGCTCTTTGGCGCAGTCGGCCTCGTGCTGCTGATTGCGTGCGTCAACGTGGCGAATTTGACGCTGGCCCGCTCGGCGACGCGCCAGCGCGAAATGACTGTGCGCACCGTAATCGGCGCGAGCCGCGGCCGGATTGTCCGGCAACTGCTGACCGAAAGCATTGTGCTGGCGGCGCTGGGCGGAGTCCTCGGGATCGCGGCGTGCTACACGAGCTTTCAGTTCATTGTCACTCTGGTTCCCGCGAACCTGCCGCACGTTGGGGCGTTTGGGATTGACGCACGCGTGCTTCTCTTCGCTTTCGCGCTGAGTATAGCAACCGGAATCGCATTTGGCCTCGTGCCGGCGCTGGACGCTTCGCGCGTTGACTTGAGCGGCTCGCTCAAGGAATCCGGTGCACAGGCGGGCGCGAGAGCCACCGGCGGCCTTCGCCGCTTTCTGGCGGCGAGCGAGATCGCGATCTCCTTTGTGCTACTGATTGGCGCGGCGCTGGCGCTGGAAAGCCTTGCCCGCCTTGCGATGGTGAAGCCCGGCTTCGATACGCAGAACGTGCTGACGTTCGCGGTGTCACTGCCGAGCCAGAAATACGACACGACCGCGAAGCGAACCGCGTTCTTCGATCAGGCCATCTCCCGCATCTCCGCGATTCCCGGCGTGGAGCAGGCCGCGATTATTGACACGTTACCGCTGCACGAAGGCAGCGACATTCTCTTCAGCATTGAGGGCGGAACTGCTGTGGCGCCAGCCGGGCAGCCGCTGGACGCTGAAATTCGAATTATCAGTCCGGATTACTTCCGCGCGTTGCGGATTCCGCTGATCAGCGGGCGCGAATTTACTGCAGCCGACAACGCAAGCGGCCCGCCGGTAGTGGTGATCAATCAGACGATGGCCAGAATGTTTTGGCCGGACAAAGATCCCATCGGGCAGCAGATCTGGATTGGCAAACCGATGGGTCCGGCGCAGAGCGAGCCCGCGCCGAGGAGGGTTATCGGAATCGTCGGCGACGTCCGAGAGTCCACCTTGGGCGACATGCCCGGTCAGGGAATGTTCATCCCTTACACCCAAACAAAGTGGAATGACTCTGCTTCGTTTCTGCTGCGCACGCGCGCCGCCGCGGCTCTTCCTCTTCCGGAGATTCGCAGCGCGTTGCACGACGTGGATCCCGGCGAGCCGCTGACACATATGGAGAGCATGGAGCAAGTGGTTTCTGGCTCACTGAACAACTGGCGCTTCCACGCAATTTTGCTCGGCATTTTCGGGGCGCTGGCGGTCGTGATCGCCGCCGTCGGCGTCTATGGCGTGATTTCGTATTCGGTTGCGCAGCGTACGCATGAAATTGGCATTCGGCTTGCCCTTGGTGCACAGCGTCGCAGCGTTCTTCGCCTCGTCGTTGGTCAAGGGTTCAGACTCGCCTGCATTGGAATTGCCATTGGGATCGCGGCCGCTTTCGCGCTCACTCGATTGATGTCGAGTTTGCTCTTTGGCGTCAGCGCAACCGACCCCCTCACTTTCGCCGGCGTGGCAATTTTGCTCGTACTCGTCGCCATGCTCGCCTGCTACATTCCCGCGCGGCGTGCGATGCGCGTCGATCCCATGGTGGCGCTGCGGTATGAGTAGTTGACAGGCGAAAGTTGAAGGCTGAGAGAAGGAAAAAAACGTGAAATGGCTGCCTCAACTCGCCCGCCGTCTGTGGATGCTGTTTCGCCGCCGACAATTCGATCACGACATGGACGAGGAGATGCGCGTTCATCTCGAACTGCGCGAAAAAGAATACGCCCAGAACGGCTTTTCCCCCGAGGAGGCGCACATGGCCGCGCGAAAGAATTTCGGAAATGCGCTCGCGATTCGCGAAGTGAGTCACGACTCTTGGGGATGGGCTTGGCTCGAACACCTAGGGCAGGATCTGCGTTTTGCCTTCCGGATGTTCGCAAAAAATCCCGGCTTCACCGCCGTTGCAATTCTTACGCTGGCCCTCGGCATCGGTGCTAACACCGCGATTTTTTCCGTCGTTTACGGAGTTTTGCTGCGACCGTTGCCCTACAAAGATGCTTCGCGCCTTGTGGTGCTGAACGAAACCACCCCGAAGGTTGGAACCGTCAGCGTTTCGTATCCAAATTTTCTGGATTGGCGCGCGCAAAGTCACGATTTTTCTCAGATGGCTGCGATTCAAGATGTCGGCTTCAACCTCGCGGGTGTCACCCAGCCTGAAAACATCAGCGGTGAAGCCGTTTCGCCGAATTTCCTTTCCATGATGGGCGTGCGGCCGTTCCTCGGACGAGATTTTGACGCGTCCGAGGAAAAGCCCGGGACACCGCCGGTCGTGCTGCTCAGTTACGAGTTGTGGCAATCACACATGGGAGGAGATCGAAACGCCATCGGCCGCACCATCACGCTCGATGGCCGCAGTTTTACGATTGTTGGCGTGTTGCCGCCGAATTTCCGTTCGCTCGACAAGACAGACGTAATGCTGCCTATCGGCGTGTGGGAAACAGACAATTCCGGGGAAGCCAACGACCGTGGCGACCGCGGCGACATGGTTGTGATAGGCAGGCTCGCTCCGGGCATCACCTTCGCGCAAGCGCGCACGGAGATGGAAGGAATCGCCGCGCGGCTCGCGAAAGAATATCCGGCGAGCAATGACCAGTTCGGAGTGGCGCTCCAATCGATTCGCGACGCATTCGTGAGCGACGCGCGGCCGGCCATCCTGGTGCTCTTCGGCGCAGTGATGTTTGTGCTGTTGATTGCCTGCGCGAACGTTGCCAATCTGTTTTTGGTGCGTGGCGCTGCCCGCACGAAGGAAATTGCTCTGCGCATAGCCTTCGGCGCCAGTCGCAATCGAATCATTCGCCAGATGCTGACGGAGAGTTTTGCTCTGGCTTTTCTCGGCGGCATTCTCGGCCTGGCATTGGCCATCGCCGGAATCCGCGGAATTGCGCGTCTAATTCCGATGGACGCGCTCTCGGGCGCCACGGTGAACCTAAATGGAGCAGTTCTTTTCTTCGCGGGGAGCATCGTCGTGCTCGCGGCATTTATTTTCGGTCTGGCTCCCGCGATGCATTCCACGAGGCCTGACGTGCAATCGGAGTTGAAAGAGGGCGGCAGAACGGCGAGCGCTAGCGCGGCACAAAACAAATTGCGCGGCGCGCTGGCCATTGCAGAGATTTCGCTGGCGCTGATTCTGCTGGTCGGCGCTGGCCTGATGATGAAAAGCTTGTACAAATTGATGAGCGTGAATCCGGGCTTCCGGCCCGATCGCGTGCTGACCATGAAAATGGATTTGCGGACGCAGCAATATTCCAAGGATCCGGTCATTCTCAACTTTTGGCAGCAAGTCCTCGACCGCGTGAGCGCGCTGCCCGGTGTGGAGAGCGCCGCTACCGGAACCTCGGTTCCGCTCACCGGCAGTCACGATCGCGGTGACATCACCGTCGAGGGCATGGCGCTGCCCAGACCGGGGAATTTTCCACATCCTGATTTTCACGATGTGAGCCCCGGCTTCATCAGCACGCTCGGCATTCCGTTACTTCGCGGGCGAACCTTCACGGATACAGACAAACAGGGAGCGCCGCTCGTCGGAATGGTGAATACGAGACTGGCGGCGCAATATTGGCCAAACGACGATCCGATTGGGAAACGGTTTATGTCCGGGCATCCCGACCCAACTGGCAAGAGGCCGCCGAACTGGATCACTGTGGTCGGCGTGGTGGGCGACACGAAACTCTACGGTCTGGCGAATCCGTCGCGGTTGGAAGTTTATGTTTCGTCGCTGCAATCTCCCGACAACGTCATGAATCTGGTGGTGAAATCGCGCATCGATCCCGCGGCGCTGACTTTGGCGATTCGCGGAGCAGTGGCGTCGATTGATAAAGACCAGCCGATTTTCGCGATCTCGACCATGAATCAGTTGGTGAGCGACTCGGTGAGCACTCGGAGAATTACTCTGGTGCTGCTCGGATTGTTCAGCGCACTGGCACTCGTTCTGGCGGCGATTGGAATTTATGGCGTGATTTCTTACTCCGTCGCGCAGCGCACCCACGAAATCGGCATTCGCATGGTGCTTGGTGCACAGCCTGTCGATGTCTTGCGGATGGTGCTTAAGCAGGGCGTGAAAATCGCATTTGCGGGCGTTGCCATCGGCGTCATGGTGTCGCTCGGCCTCACGCAACTGATGTCCAGCTTGCTTTTCTCCGTGAGCACTGCCGATCCCCTTACGTTCGGCGGAGTGGCAATTCTGCTCGTCCTTGTCGCGTTGCTCGCCTGCTACATTCCCGCGCGCCGCGCCCTTCGCGTCGACCCCATGGTCTCGCTCCGCTACGAGTAGCTGATCTTTCGTTCCCTCACAAGACCGCTATTTTATCTCTCCTTCGCGCGCTGAGTGACTTTCTGCAGCCGTCGCCCGCCAAAATTCAACCCGGGTTGTTCTGTGACCTACATCACACTACTGCGTGATGACCAACCTTGTTGTGGTGATGTCGTTCCCTTACAATTTCCCACGGTACAATGATCGGAACGTTGATCGGGAGGTTATAACGATGATTCGACAGCACAAGGCGCTACTGGGAACGAGGATTGCAGCCGTGGCGCTCGCCGGATTCTCAGCATGTGTCTGGCTCGCACCCCAAGTAGTACAAGCAGCCCCGCCTCAGGGAGGATCCGTGTCCGGCTACACGGTACAGCCTGGACCTGGCGGAACAATTTCCGGCAAGATTCTCTACGCCGGCCCGCCAGTGCGCGCGAAAAAGGTCACTGTCACCCAGGATAACGAGACCTGCGGAAAGATGAAGGAAATTTTGCCCGTTCAAGTCAAGGATGGCGGCATCGTTGATGCCGTGGTCTGGCTTGACGACGTGTCTCACGGCAAGGCCTTTGCGTTTCCTGCGGGCTCGCTGGACCAGAAGGGTTGCATGTTCATGCCTCACGTCGTGCTAATGGCTCCGGGTCAATTGAAAATCACCAACAGCGACCCCGCCGCCCACAATGTCCACCTCTTTGCGAAATCGAACCGTGCATTCAATCAGGTCATGCCTCAGGGATCCGATCCCCTGAGCGTTCCCCTGTTTCGGCCCGATACCATCATTGTCCGCTGCGACGTTCACACTTGGATGCAGGGCCACATCATCGTGGCGAAAAACCCTTACTATGCGTTGAGTGGAAGCGGCGGTAGTTTTACTCTCACCGACGTACCTCCTGGCACCTACCATCTTAAGGTTTGGCAGGAAACTCTCGGCACACAAGAACAGACCGTCACGGTGCAAGCCGGGCAAACTGCGAGCGCCAATTTCACACTCAAGTAATCTTACTGAAGCAATGAGAGCACGAACGAATCTGAGATCGAGGCCGCCACGATGAATCTCCGCAAGAACGAGAAGAGGATTGACTGGTTCTACCTGGTATTGCTCGTGGGTACGGCAGCATTTTTTGTATTGATTTTTTCCGCACGCAAAGCGCAAGCCGTACCCAGTTTTGCCCGGCAAACCGGGCTCGCCTGCAGTTCCTGCCACACAAATCCGCCAGAGCTGACCCCGCTAGGACGGACATTCAAGCTGAACGGCTATTCCATGACAGGAATTAAAGTCATCACTTCACCCCCGGAGAAAGAAAGAGCCGGCCTGAGCTTGCTGTCTTATCTGCCTCTCTCCGCGTGGTTCGAGATTTCCAACACCGGAACCCAGCGCCCCCAGGACGGTACTCAGAACTGGAGTTTTTCGATTCCGCAAGATGTCTCATTGTTCCTTGCCGGAGCTTACGCGACCCATCTTGGCGGGTTCGTGCAGGCGACCTACGATGTACAGTCCGATCATTTCAGCCTGGACAATACGGACATCCGTTATGCGAATAACCGTTTGGTCAGGGGCAAGACTCTCGTGTATGGAATTGATCTGAACAACAATCCCACCGTCGAGGACCTGTGGAATTCCACGCCAACCTGGGGATTCCCGTGGATTGCTTCGCCTTCCGCACCAACTCCTGCCGCCTCCGCAATCATTGACGGCCCACTGGGACTCGACGTCGCGGGAATCGGCGGATACGCCATGTGGAACGATCACCTATACGGCGCCGCGATGGTTTATCGCTCCTCGCACCTCGGCGAACCCTTGCCCAATCCAGGGACAGGATTCAATTTCAACATTCAAGGAGCTGCCCCGTACTGGCGCGCGGCTTGGCAGCAAACCATGGGAAATAGTTATTTGGAGTTTGGCGCTTACGGCATGCACATGCGGTCCACGCCTCAGGCCATCACGGGGCCGGAAAATATCTACACTGACTACGCGGTCGATGCGCAATTCGAGCGCGTCCTGCCGAAGTGGAGGAATAACCTCCTCACTTTGCGCGGCACGTACATCCGCGAGAATTCGGATTTGAACGCCGATTTTGCCGCGAACGTGGCAGGGTTTGTGCCGCACCACTTGAACACTTACCGAGTTAACGCGGTTTATCATTTCGGTTACCGGTACGCGCCCGCATTCGAGTACTTCGCAACCACAGGCGTTACCGACCCTCTGCAGCTGGCGCCCACGTCGCTGACAGGCAGCCAGAACGGCAGTCCGAACAGCAAAGGATACATCTTGAATTTCACCTACTGGCCTGTGCAGAACGTGCGCATGGCGGTGCAATACACGGGCTACACGCAGTTTAACGGCGGCGGCACAAACTATGACGGAGCAGGACGGAACGCCGGCGACAATAATTCTGTTTATCTTTATCTCGGCTTGATCTTTTAGCCGAAAAATCTGTCGATTCACAGCATGCCGGTACGATGGACGTCTCGCAACCGCGGGCAGAGAGACGCGGAAGCTCACGAGTTGCCGAATGAAAGAAAGGCAGGTTGCAAAAACAATGTCTAGAAACATGAAAAGATCGACTAGTGTGCGTGCTGTGCTCCTGGTGGTATTTCTTGGACTCGGATCAGCAATGTCGGGCGGCGTTGCGAAAGCCTCTCCTCCGCATGCTGGAAAATCTGCAAGCGGCACAGGGGAGATCGCTGGCAAAATTTATTTCAAGGGAACCAAACCGAAGCTGCTGCCGCTCGATATGGGAAAAGATCCGGTCTGCGTGTCAGAGCATTCGGCGACCGTATACGCCCAGGACGGTGCGGTGAACAGCAACGGGACGTTGCCCAACGCGTTCGTTTACATCGAGCACGGCGTCAATCTTGCGGGGCCGGCTCCGCGCAACTCGGTGGATCTGACCCAGAGTGGCTGCATGTACGAGCCGCACGTTCTGGGCATCATGGTCGACCAACCGCTTCAGGTTTTGACGCTTGATCCCACCACGCACAACATCCACGTTGTCGCAAAAGTCAACCATGAATGGAATGTTACGCAGCAACCGGGTTCGCCATCCGTGATTCGGAAGTTCACCCATCCCGAAATCATGGTCCCCGTGCATTGTAACGAGCATCCGTGGATGAAAGCATACATCGGGGTGGTGAGTAATCCGTTCTACGCGGTCACGGGCAGCGACGGGAGTTTCGTCTTGAAGAATGTTCCGCCGGGCGAATATACCCTTGAGGTTTGGACTGCAACGTTTGGAACGCAGGAGCAGAAGGTGGTTGTGCGGCCGGGCGAAACGGCAACCGCCGACCTAACTTTCGAAGGCCACTAGAATTCACAACCCCTGGCGACTGAGGCTTACCGGATTCGCAGTCTTTCGATGATGCGCAGGACGTCTTGGTCCGAGACGTCGTACAACTCGTGTTCGTCCTCCTGTTCGAGGCGCTCGCGTAAATATTCCGCGGCGATGAAGCTTGCCTCCCGGTCGGTCAAATACCGTTTCGCTCGATTCTGAAATTCCATAAACGCGGTGTGTGCCAATCCCAGCACGACGCCCTTGCCATCAACATAAAATTTGCAGTCAATGGTATCCGCGTGGCGCGTCGCTATGCCGTTCCAGCAGTGCGAGAACCGGCATCGATAAACAACGTCGGTCATCTTTGAAGCCACTTCAAAGGGCCTGACGAAATCGCTCATCGCCCCTTGATTCGGAATCCGCGTTACTGTTGTTGCGCTCATCGTTGTCATCCGCCCGGAGTAAAAAATTCTCTCACTACTTGTGGCCCGCCATCGCCGCATGTGTTTCCGAGTAGCTGCGGATCGCCGCGCCCACACCTGCGCCGGAGGGGAGACGGAAGCCCTGATCGAGCAAGCACTTTTCGAGCGCGGCCAGGAACACAAGCACATTATTTTTCTGGCATCCGTAGCCCATCAATCCAACGCGCCACAATTTGCCCTTGATCGGCCCAAATCCGCCGCCGATTTCGATATTGAATTCGTCCAGTAATTGCCCGCGCACTTTCCCATCGTCAATTCCCTGCGGCACCTTGATACCCGTCACTGTGACCTGGCGGTCTTTTGGATTTTCAACGAACATCTCCAAGCCCATGGCCTCGAGTCCAGCCACGAGCGCGTCGCGATTCTCCTTGTGACGTTCCCAGCGCGCGGGCAATCCTTCTTCCAGCACGATCCGCAGAGCTTCGCGTAACGCGAAGACCAGCGAAATGGGCGCGGTGTGATGATAGGTGCGTTCCTTGCCCCAATAATTCATGGTCGTGGTCAAATCGAAATACCAACTCTGCACGGGAGTTTTTCGCGCGCGCAGCACCTCTTCCGTCCGCGCATTCACGGTGATGGGAGACATTCCCGGAGGCGCGCTCAACGCTTTCTGCGAGCCGCTGAAGCAAATATCGATGTTCGTTTTGTCCACATCGATAGGCATGCCCGCGAGCGTCGAGACGGTGTCGACCACAAGCAGAGCGCCCAGTTCGTCGGCGACTTTGCGCATGTGGTCAAGATTCGTCACCACGGATGTGGAACTCTCGCCGTGCGTGACGCCAAGAATCTTGATTTTCTTGCCTTTACCTGCGCGCCGCACATCGTCTGGGTCACAAGGCTTTCCATAGGGCGCTTCGACGCGAATAATCTTCGCCGGTGTGCGCTCCGCAATAATCGCCATACGCTCGCTGAATACACCGTTGACGCAGATGATCCCTTCGTCGCCCGCTTCGAGCGGATTCAGCACAGCTGCCTCAATCCCGCCTGAGCCTGACGCGGAAATGGGAAACGTGAGGCGGTTCTGCGTTTGGAAAACTTGGCGGAGAAGAATCTGTACGTCGCCCATCATTTGCAAAAACCACGGATCGAGATGGCCGACAATCGGCGTTGACATCGCGCGATAGACGCGCGGGTCTATGCACGAAGGCCCCGGCGTCAGCATCAATCGTGTCGGGGGAAGCAGTTCACCAATCGGCGAGTTCATTGTTAATCCTCGGTTCCCATAGTGATCATGCTATTGCTGGCTGCTCTCAAGAGATCTCTTGCACCTGACAGACTGCGTTGTGGCCACGCATACAATTCGCTGACAGACAAGCCGCCCTATAAATTGTACTCGGTACCACAAAGCAGTAGTCTCTCGAACTTGCCCCCATTCGGTCAACATCCAAAATGGCTGCGCCCGCGGAGCGTGCTTTATCCCGGTCTCGAGGGAAAACTCTGCACACGGCTCGCACCCAGCTAACGACATGGTTTTTGTCATAGTCCTATTGCCCAAAACGGGCAGCAAGTTTATTGTGGACCAAGCGACAGGCAAGATTAAGAGGCGGGAAAATGGTTGATCGACCGAACTCCTCATCCGACAATCCACGGCAAGATGAATCCGGCATGAATCGCCGGATTGCCCATCGTTTTCCATTTGTTGCGCTAGCGGAATTGGTGGAAATCAAGACAGGCGACCGCATGGCCGCGCAAACAACGCAACTGAGTTCGACGGGTTGTTACACAGGTGCGCTAAATCCCTTCGCCGAAGACACCGCGATTCGCGTGCGCCTTAGCAAGGATGGGAAAGTGTTTGAATCGGCGGGGCGGGTGCTGCACGTGCATGCGGAATTCGGGATGGGCATCGTATTTGAGGACGTCGCGCCCGACCAACAGCGCATTCTCGATGCGTGGGTCGCCAGCTGCAGTAGTAAATAAATTGGCGGGACTTCCGTGACGCTTCAATCCCACGCGACGCTTGCCGAGATTCGCGACAGCCTGCTCGAAACGTACGCAAGCAATGAACCAACTCATCCTCTCAGATCTCAATCCTCGTGCGTGGCGTGCCCAACCGCTGGGTCAAAAAGGTAGTGGCCGGACAATTGCAGCCATCTTCGCGCATCTGCACAACACCCGTCTTGTGTGGCTGAGGAACTCCGCGCCGCATCTGAAAAGTCCGCCGCCACTGGATCCCGACCGCTGCACCATGAAGCAGGCTGCCTCCGCGCACAGGAGAAGCGCCGCGCAATGCCTGCTGCATGTTGTCCGATGCTCTCTCGGCCGCTCCGCATCGCCGCGTTAAGAAGTTCTCTCGCGGCAGTTGGACGCAGACGTGGCCGGCCGGAGGCACGATGTTTGCTTACATGTTCTCGCACGAGGCGCATCATCGCGGCCAGATTTTGATGCTGGCTCACCAGCTAGGCTGCCGCATCCTCGACAAAACTCCCGGCGTTTGGCACTGGGAGAAGCTCTGGAAGCAAGCCGGCCTTACTACACGCCCGCGCTGAGCGGAGCGCGCCCGCTCATTTTCACAGCAATGATTTGCCTGCGACAGGCAAGGCACTTCGTCAACGTTTGAGATGGCGCGCGCCTCGTTTGATGCTATTTTAGTCCCGGAACATTCATTCGCAGGCGCGCGTTTCTAAGGCTTACAGCAAGGAGAAGAGAACAGATGCCCCAGCCCCGGTACGGTTCTGCCACGGCCTTATTCAACAGCACCATCACGCCACCGGGAATTCCTTCCAGCGGTGGCGCACCGCCACCTTTTCCGCCGCATTCGAAATCCGCGATGAATGAGATCTTCTTCGGACCGAATGGCCTGCGTGCGGGTTGGCGGCTTCTGATTTTCGCGGCGATCTTGGCGATATTCATCGAAGGCTTGCGTTACGGTGCAATCCTTCTCTCGCATGGCCGGCCGCCCCAGCAAGGGCTTTCGGTGACGGGAGCACTGGCTGGAGACGGAGCCCTGTTCATCCTGCTTTTGATTGCTAGTTGGATCATGACGAAAATCGAGGGCCGCACGATCGGCGATTATGGACTGCCCGGACGCAAGGCCTTCCAGAAAGGATTCTGGCAAGGCGCGATCGTTGGATTCATGGCAATGACGATCCTGCTGGGGATGCTCCGTGCATTGCATGTTTTTAGTTTCGGGACACTCGCTCTTCACGGCGGTTCGCTCGCAAAATATGCGGCGCTCTGGGGCGCCGCATTCATACTAGTCGGATTTACCGAAGAATTTTTGATACGCGGCTATCCCCTGTTTACGCTGACCACGGGCGTCGGCTTCTGGCCGGCGGCCATTTTGCTTTCGATAGCCTTTGGCGCACTGCACCTGGGAAATGGCGGCGAGGACTGGCTGGGCGCGCTGTCAGCAGGATCGGCTGGCTTTCTCTTCTGCTTCATTCTGCGACGCACGGGTGATTTGTGGATGCCCATCGGATTTCACGCGGCGTGGGATTGGGCCGAGAGCTTTTTTTATGGAGTGCCAGATAGCGGGCAGGTGACGCCTGGCCATATGCTCAATCCGAGCTTTCACGGCTCGAAGTTATTGACGGGAGGATCGGTAGGCCCGGAAGGCAGCCTTCTGGTATTTGCGATTCTAATTCTGTGCTGGATTTTTTTTCACTTCTGGCTGCCGGACGCGAAATATCCGAATCTCGCGGCGCTGGACAGGCATCCACACGGTTCGTGAAGAAGGAGGAATTGCGCCACCGGTTTTTCGCGCCGCAGTTTTACGGGCGCACGGGAAGATAAATGCGCGATGGCGCCATCAGTTCAACGCCGGACATTTCCGTGCTGACTTTCAACTCGTGAAAACCAGCCTTTGGCGGAAGAGTCGCACGGAACGTGAGCAGATATTGCCGGCCGAGCAATCCGGTCAGCTGCTGCAAAAATGGACGGAAGGCCACCGGCGTTTGAAATCCGAGGAAGAACGAATCGCCGCCAGTATCGAGAGTCAATTTGCCGAGGCAGCCCTGGCCATTCAAGATCAGGAACTGATTGCGAGCGAAGATTCCCGCGCCGCTCGCAAAAAGGCTGTAGATCGTGACGTTGTTCCGCTGCGCCGCCTCGATGGCCTGTTCAAGAGCGGGATTTAAACCAGGCACTGTGTCGTCGACCCCATAAGTGAAATCGATGCCATCGCTGATCAACAAGACCTCGCGCCGGGCCGCACCCTCTGGCCATTTCTTGATCAGGTCGCTCACGGCGAAATAGATTCCGCTGGAGCCTTGGAACTGCCCGTTTGGCAAACGGATGGCTTTCTCCGCCGCGGCGCGATCCGTGGTGAAATCTTGTTGCATGGTGGCTGTGCCGTTCGCGGCATAGGCAACGGCAATGCGGGAACCTTCCGGCAGCGAATGAATGAAATCCTTGATGTCGCGAAATTGCGTGCCAAGTCGTGTGTTCAGGCTGTCGTCGACGAGGATCACGAAGTCGAGCGAAGCCTTCGGGCTGTTCGCTGGAACTAAGTCGATGACCGGACGCGGCTGGCTGTCCTGATGCACGGAGACGTCGATGCGCTCGAGAGCAGGCGGCGCTGCGCCGGAACGGCCCGCCGCCGTGACAGTCACCTGAACAAGATCGGGTGAAGAAAGCTTAACGTTCTGTGCAAAGTTGGGCGCGGCGATGCAGAGAGTACCCGCAACGAGAAAAACGATGGCCGTGAATTTGAATTGGATTCCCTTCATGTTCAGCTCCGGGGAAGGCGCGCTTTTTACATACTGTTAGATGAGTTTCGGAGCCGTTTAGGTGTCTAAGTGTATAATTCCCGCGCACAATGGAGCCAAAGAAAACCAACCCGCCGAGAAATTTCGGCTTGGAACGCGAGCTGGAGGTTTATCAGCATGGCGCGACCGGGAAGAAACTGTCGATACCGGTCTCTCTTTCGCTGTTGGAGCAAAAGGCGAAGGAGGCGCTCGATCCGCGCGCATATGACTATGTGACCGGAGGCGCGGGCGGCGAAAACACGATGCGCGCGAATCTGGAGGCATTCTATCGTTGGCGCATCGTGCCGAGAATGCTGCGCGACGTCTCGGCGCGGGATCTGAGCGTGGAATTGTTAGGCGCGAAATTGCCCGCTCCCGTGGTGCTGGGTCCGGTGGGAGTGCAAGGAATTATTCACAGCGAAGCGGAAGTCGCATCAGGACGCGCCGCCGCCGAACTTGGCTTACCGTTTGTGATCAGCACGGTCTCTTCGCGGCCGATGGAAGAAGTGGCGCACGCGATGGGCGCCGGACCGCGATGGTTTCAACTCTACTGGAGCAAGAATCCGGAGCTGACGGCGAGCATGCTGCAGCGTGCGGAGCGCGCCGGCTACACGGCGTTGGTGGTGACGCTCGACACGTCGATGCTCGGATGGCGCGAGCGCGATCTCGAACGCAGCTATCTTCCATTTTTTTCCTGTGAAGGACTGGCGAATTATTTCACGGACCCCGTGTTTCGTGCCGCGCTGAAGCAGTCTCCCGAAAAAGATCCCGCTGAAGCGGTGCGCCTCTGGGCCAGCATCTTCACGAATAATGCCCTGGCATGGGAAGATCTGGCGTTTTTGCGCCAGCACACCAAGCTGCCCATTATTCTGAAAGGGATTTTGCACCGCGACGACGCTGCGCGCGCAGTCGATCGCGGCGTCGATGGCGTGATCGTGTCGAATCATGGCGGACGTCAAGTGGATGGTGCGATCGCCGCGCTTGATGCTCTGCCCGGCGTGGTGCGAGCAGTCAACGGAAGCGTTCCTGTGTTGTTTGACAGTGGCATTCGCCGTGGCGCGGACATCATGAAAGCGCTCGCGTTGGGGGCGCGAGCGGTGCTGATTGCGCGGCTCTACATTTGGGGGCTCGCGGCGGCTGGCGAAGCCGGGGTGCGCGACGCGGTCCTTAATCTGCTTGCCGATTTTGATTTGTCGATAGCTCTGAGTGGTTTCACTTCATGCCGCGAGTTGAACGCGTCTGTTCTCGCACGCGCGGACGATTCGCTCCACGCTCACCGATCGGGCCAGCCGTAAAGCTTCAGCGCATTGCCGCGCAGAACCATGCGAGCAATTTCCAGAGCGCGGGCACGCGTGATTTCGCCATCATCCATCATGCCTGTGAGAGCGATAGCCAGCGCGTCGCGGCCTGAGTTCGACGTTTGCCACCCAATTTCCTCCCAGTCGATTTCTGGCGTACCCGGCGACAGATCTGTCCCGAACATAACCTTCTCCGGATACCATTCGAGCCAGTAGCGAATGGTTTTACTCAACTGGCGAGTGGGGAGAAGCCAGGTCTGTTCGGAGAAATCCGTGTAGACGTTCGGCTTCATCAGCAATGCCGCAACGGATTTCGAGAACGGCCCCGCGCCTCCATGAAGCAAAACAAACTTCGTGCCACGCAGCGTGGGATCATTCAACACATCTTCCAAGAGCAATGGATCCGCACCCCTAAGTTCGAAATATCCGCCGCAACCGAACCCTGTGTGGATATGAACGGGCATGCTCAGGCGGCCCGCCTCCGCAGCGATGTAATGGAAAATGTAATCCTGCAGCCCGTAGTAGTCGGGCTTTTCGGGCGCGCCGCCCGTGACGTAACGCGCATAAATTTCCTGCGCCGCGGTCGCGTCGGTACGCTTGAAATCCAACGAGCGAAGGTAGGCAGCTTCAAACTTCACCGCGACAGCGCCATTTTGTTTTTGATTTTCCAGAGTCGGCGTGACGACTTGGGAAAGATAATCGCCGAGCGTGGCCGGAAACCGATCCTTGTCAAGGGTTCGCAAATAGCGCCGCAATAGCAGATTTTCGCGATCATAGAAAAATTTGCGGTCGGGACTTTCGGCGGCCAGTTTGCTGTCGTCGAGCGGCAGCAGCAGCGCATCGTCGAACGGCACCCAGCGAAAGCGCGGCGGCTTGAGACCGCGACCCATCGCTACGCGATTCGCGAGTTCAGTCTCAATCCCCAGGTGGTCGAGCACCCATGCGGGATAATTACTGCCCTGCTCTTTCTTCATGCGCGCCTTTGCAGCCAAAAGCTCGCGCACATGCGCGGGCGCCATGTCGTCATATTTGTAGCCGTAAAGCGCTTTCCACGCTGCAATGAACTGCGGATTCTCCGGCCGGCCCGTGATCGTTTGGTCGGTCGGTTCAAGAGGTGCACAGGGAAGCGCGTCATATTCATCGTCTGCAACGCCGTTGACCGGCAGAGCAGGTGGATGTGAGTGATTGTCAATCGCGCGGATGCTGTAAATTCTGGCAAGGAGGGCGGGATCGAGTTTCTGCGCCGCAGCGAGCGGTGCGGCGAACACTAGAAGGACGAGGAGCTTCCTTTGCATCAGTTTTTTTGCTCCCATTTTTGCGTTTGCAGAATCAGTCGAATTCGCGCACAGGAGCGGCCTGCTCTGCGCCAACGCGCCCGGCGGTAACCGCAGCGCGAAAATAATTTTCACCGCGAATCGGCGAACCAGCAAGGCGGCGCAGCATTGCAATCTGCCCCACATGCGTCAGCGCGTCCGCTACGGGGCCTTGAAAAAGCTTCCCGGCAGACGCCGCCAACGGCTTCTCCGTCGCAAGGTACGCGTCAAATTGTTCGAGAGCGGCGAAAAACCGCTTTACGCCGTCCGCCCAAGGCAGCGAAGGCGAATCGTGCCATTCTTGTTTCCCTTTCGCGATCGAGAGCGCCCAATCGAAGAGGTCACCCATATGCGCGAGGATTTCCCCGGGCGTGCGGGATGTCTCGGAGGTGCGAAATTCCGCGAAATCCTCGCTTGCGCCGTGAAATGTTTTGTTGGCGCGATACGCGAGGGTCGCAACCGTGTGGCGCAGCAGGTCCCGGCTGGCGTCAGGATGCGCGTTACCTGAATCGTTTTGCATGGCGGCAATCCTACCACGAGTGATGGTTGACTCTTGCGCGGGATGACCTGGCCATCAGAACCACAGAGAAACGCGAAAGCTGTCCTTCCGGTCAAGTATTAGCGACTTCGCAACTTATGGCAGGTCATGTTGAAAGGCCCCAACCCCTATGCTAGATTCGGAAATTAGCTGAAATCTGGCATGACAGCAGAGAAATTCACGGACGCGACGAGGCCAAAGGTCAACCGGGTGGAGGTGTATTGGCACACGGTGACTTACCGGACGATTCTCCTCTACGCTTTTGCGGTTTTGATTCTTTTTACCGCTGCCGGTTATCTCGTGTTCCCGGATACGTTTGCGAGCATGGCAAGGCATCTTTCGCACGCGCTGGAGCCGAAGGATTCCGGCGTCTCGTCGACGGGTGTGCGTGGCGCGCGGTTCGTCAACCTGGATGGCAAAGTGCAGGTGAAGAAAGTGAATTCCGTGCAATGGGGCGCCGCGGATTATCAGATGCCTCTTGAGAAGGGCGATTTGATTCAGACCGGGCCGGACGGAGTGGCGCGCATCGCGTTTGCCGACGGCACGACGTACACAGTGCAGGCCGATACGCTCGTCACCGTGGAAGAGATTTTTGTGCCGCAGAACAAAGCATCCAGCGTCGGCATGCACATCAGCTCGGGCAACGTTGATTTGACGACGGGGACGTGGCAAATGCCTGGGTCGACCGCAAAAGTATCGTTTCAAGACGCGGTCGCATCGCTTCATGAAAACAGCCATGCGGACGTGAGGACGGATCCGACCACGAAGCAGAATCAAATCACCGTCGCTGCGGGCACCGCCGACGTGAAACGCGATGGCCAACAAGTACAGGTTGCGCAGTGGCAGCGCGCGTCGTTTACCGGGAGCGGTCCAATTACAAAAACTGATGTGCTTGCGCCGCCGGGCCTCGTCCAGCCCGTCAATTTGCAGCCCATTATTGTTGCGGATCCCAAGCACACGTCCATCCGGTTCGAATGGCAGCCCGTAGGCACTGCGGCTCAGTACGAGCTCGAAATCAGCGATACTTCGATGTTCAACCGAGTTCTTGCGGATCGCAAGACGACCGACACAGCGGTTGAAGTCACTGGTCTAAGTGCGGGCGATTATTTCTGGACCGTAAAGGCGATCGATGTAAAGGGGGCCTCGAGCGAGCCCGCCGCCGCCTCGAAGTTTTCGCTGGTCGACCAAGCTAGAGAGCAGAGTATGCTGCTTGAGGTGGATCACATCGAATTTGACGGCAAAGTAGTAGAAGTGATTGGCCACACGGAACCGGGCTCCGCGCTGATTATTGACGGTGAGGCAGTGGCGGACATTGGACCGGACGGGAAATTCCGCCATTTTACGCAGCCCATGACCAGCGGCGCGCACGAGATCGTGATCACGGGACAGGATCGTAGGGGCGGCACAGCCGTCAAGCGTGTGCCTGTGGTGGTTCCTTAGAATTTCCAACAGTGAAGTAGCATCGGGGCCGCAAGGATTTGTGGGCGGGGGACGCAGGGCAAGAGGGGGTTCATGAAA
The DNA here is from genome assembly GCA_027307115.1 of Acidobacteriota bacterium. Classification (GTDB taxonomy): domain Bacteria; phylum Acidobacteriota; class Terriglobia; order Acidiferrales; family UBA7541; genus DAHUXN01. Next base: position 59,551 of record DAHUXN010000006.1, on the reverse strand, counting down.
AACGGATATTCCATGAGGTCGGTCTTCAGTCTTCTTTCATCCGATCTCGCCATAGACCTGGGAACGGCGAACACGCTGGTGTTTGCCAAGGGCAAGGGCATCGTGGTGAACGAGCCCTCGATCGTCGCGATCAACAAAAACAGCGGCGAAGTGGTCGCGGTGGGAAAAGAAGCAAAGGAAATGCTCGGCCGCACACCGGGCAACGTGGTGGCCATCAAGCCCATGAAAGACGGCGTGATCGCGGACTTCAAGGTCACCGAAAAGATGCTGACGTATTTTATTCAGAAGGCGCACAACCGGCGTGTTCTGGTGCATCCGCGGATCGTGATCGGCGTGCCGAGCGAAATCACTCCGGTGGAAAAGCGCGCCGTGCAGGATTCGGCGTATCGCGCGCGAGCCAGCGAAGTGGATCTGGTCGAGCAAGCGATGGCCGCCGCCATTGGCGCGGGCCTGCCTATCGAGGAACCCTCCGGCAACATGGTGGTCGACATCGGCGGCGGCACCACGGACATTGCCGTGATTTCGATGAGCGGCATTGTCTATTCCCGTTCCGTGCGCGTCGCGGGAAACGAAATGGACGAAGCGGTAATGCACTACCTGAAGCGGAAATACAATTTGCTCGTCGGCGAGCGAACGGCGGAGCAAATCAAGATCGAGATCGGTTCGGCCTATCCGCTGGAAAAGCCTCTGACATTGGAAGTGAAAGGCCGTAATTTGATCGAAGGCGTGCCGCGCACGGTGACTATTGACGACAGCGAAATCCGCGAAGCCCTTTCTGAATGCGTGGCTACAATTCTAAATGCCATCCGCGTGGCGCTGGAGCGCACCCCGCCGGAACTTTCGGCGGACATCAGTGATCGCGGCATTGTGCTGACAGGGGGCGGCGCGCTGATTAAGAATCTCGACAAGCGCATCCGCGAGGAAACCGGATTACCTGTGTCGATTGCCGACGATCCGCTCGCCTCCGTCGTTCTTGGGACCGGCAAAATGCTGAGCGATTTCCGGCTGCTGCGCCTGGTCTCGATTGACTGAGGAACATTGCCCGGCGCGCATCAAATATCGAGTCACTTGCATGGCGCACCATCCACAACAGGGTTGAGGATAGTGCCGGCCATTTTATCTGGCCTCGAGAGCCTCGCTCCTAGTCGCTAAATTATTATGGATGTCCCTTCCCGCCAAAGGCCCTTGGTTCTGCTGGTCGCCGTGATTCTGGCGCAAGTGCTGTTGCTTGCGTTTCAGATTAAACGCGGCCAAGATGTCCGGCTGATCCGTGTGTGGTCGGCTGACCTGCTGACTCCGCCTCAACGCGCGGGCACCTTCCTGCTTTCGAAAATCGACGGTGCATGGTTCGGTTATATCGATCTGCGGCATGCGCGGGCGGAAAACCGGCAACTGGCGGACGAGGTCGGGCGTCTGCGCCTGCAAAATCAAGGACTCGAAAGTCAGGCCGCTGAGGCTGGTCGGCTCGCCAAATTGCTGGGCTTTCGGCAGGCCAACGCTGACGCGCCCATGCTGGCCGCCGAAGTCATTGGTGCGAGCGCCGATTCGAATAGCCAGACCATTTTCATAAATCGCGGCGAGCGCGAGGGAGTACATCGCAACATGGCTGTCGTAACGCCCGATGGCGTCGTTGGAAAAATATTCGAGGCGTTCCCCCATACTGCGCAGGTGCTGCTGATTACCGACAGAGAAAGCGGCGTGGGAGCGTTGCTGGCGAATACACGAACTCACGGCGTCGTGAAAGGCACGGCGGGCCCGTTGCTTTGGATGGACTACGTCTCGGCAGGGGAAAAAGTGCCCCCCGGCGAGTTGATTTTGACTTCGGGCGAGGACAAGATTTTTCCTAAAGACCTGCCCGTCGGCACGGTCGCGTCAACGAAGACTGGTTTCCCATTTCAATCTATCCAACTCGATCCAGCCGCCCATCTGGACCGCCTCGAAGAAGTGCTTGTGCTGTTGACCGAGCACTCGCTTACTTCCCCGGAGAGCAGGTCTTCGAGCAATAAGCCGGTCGATACCTCGAAGGCGCCGAGCGCGCAGGGAAATGGAAAAAGTCCAGACAAGACGCCGGCGCAACCGGTGAAAAAGCCGACAACCCTGGCAAAACCTGCCTCAGCGAATCCACAAAAGGGACAGCAATGACGCGAGGCCCTCGATGACCGTGCGAATGGATTCCGAGGCGCAGCACATCGAGGTCCATAAATTTTACAGCGGCACGGTCGTAGTGGTGTGCTTCCTCGCGCTGGTGCTCCAGGCTTTTCTGAATAAATTCAGCACGCACTTCCAACTACTCGAGCTTCCGTTGTTGGTCGTCGCTTATTTCGGACTGAGCCGCAGAAATTCGGTCTCGGGAATGTTTCTCGGAACACTCGTCGGTCTATTGCAGGATGGCATCAGTCACACTCCCCTAGGCCTCTACGGCATCGCGAAGGCGGTAATCGGATACATCGCATCGTCGGTTGGCGCGCGGTTGGACACTGAGCACCCCATCAGCCGCTTCATTCTGATGTTTCTATTCTTCCACATTCACCAGATTATTCTGGCCATCACGATTCATCTGCTGCTGGCTAGCTCTGAGCCATTTTTTTCCGTTCAATTGTTGATCGCTTCACTCATCAATTCTGCCGTGGCCGTATTCCTTTTCGCGGGCCTAGACCGCTTGCGACGCTGAAAGCGTTGTGATTGCGTTCGGGCTGTCGTTGGCCTAACATGCGCGCGCCGCCGATGCCGGAACTGAATCCCGCCGCCGAACGCTCGAATCAACGGAACGCCGTCATTGCATGCTTCCTCGGATGGACGCTGGACGCCTTCGATTTCTTTATTCTGACCTTTCTACTCGCTCCGATCGGAAAGGACTTCCACAAGAGCATCCCGGAAATTGCCCTGGCAATAACGGCCAGCCTCGCGACGCGTCCCATTGGCGCATTTATTTTCGGTTTGCTGGCGGATCGCTACGGTCGCCGGCTGCCGCTGATGCTGGATGTCTTGTTTTATTCGGCGGTCGAAGTGGCCTCTGGATTCGCGCCGAGCTATTCCGCATTCCTTGTGCTGCGCTTGCTTTATGGAATCGGCATGGGCGGCGAATGGGGCGTGGGCGCCTCCCTCGCCATGGAATCCGTTCCCGCGAAGTGGCGCGGAATTCTCTCAGGCGTCCTGCAGGAAGGATATGCATTCGGCTATTTACTGGCAGCGGTCGCGTACTGGCTCGTGTTTCCGCACTTCGGTTGGCGCGCGATGTTTTTTATTGGCGGCTTGCCCGCCCTATTGACGTTGTTCATTCGTTCAAAAGTCAAAGAGAGCGCGGCGTGGAAAGCCACCTCAGCACACATGGATTGGAGTGCGTACTTAGGCTCGATTCTTCGGAATTGGAAGCGCTTCGCATATCTCGTGCTGCTGATGGCGTTGATGAATTTTATTTCGCATGGCACGCAGGATTTCTACCCAACGTTCCTGCAATCGCAGCGAGGGTATAGCCCGCGCACCACGGCTCTGATCACCGTGCTCTCGATGATTGGCGCGATTGCGGGTGGCATGCTCGTCGGCTTGTACTCGGACCGTCGCGGGCGGCGTCGCGCCATGATTGGCGCTGCACTTTTTGCAGTCGCGCTGATTCCCCTGTGGATTGCGGCGCCCAATTTCCCGCTGATCTTGGTCGGCGCTTTCTTGATGCAATTCATGGTGCAGGGTGCGTGGGGCGTGATTCCCGCGCACATCAACGAACTTTCGCCCGACACATTACGTGGATTTTTCCCGGGTTTTGCCTATCAGATTGGCGTGCTGTTCGCGGCGTCAAGCGCCTATCTCGAAGCTATCATGGGCAAACGGATGAGCTACGGCCACGCCATGGGAATTTTTGCGGCCATTGTGCTAATTGGCGGTGTGGTTGTCATTGCGCTTGGGCCAGAAGCTCACGGCATTGCCTTTGGCGGAACGAAAGCAGAACACTCGCCATCGCCATCTCCGGCGCCCAAAGGCTTTTCTTAACGCGCCTTCGCGCGCATGCCGCAAACAAGGGTAAAATCGGATTTGAGTTCAGAGGGAGAGACCATGAGCGCAACATCGAAAACAGTTCCGTCATCATCCTCAATTGAAACGATTCGCGAAAAGGCGCGTCGCCTGGGGATTCTGTCGATGATGTCGACAACCGCGGCCGGCTCCGGCCATCCAACTTCCTGTTTGTCCGCGTCCGAGCTTACTGCCGGCGTGTTTTTCTACGCCATGAAGTTCGACCCGAAAAATCCAAACGGGCCGGAGAGTGACCGCTTTGTCCTCTCGAAAGGGCACGCGGCCCCGTTGCTTTACGCGGCGCTTGCTGAAGCAGGAGTGTTTCCCGTTTCGCGCGTGATGACCCTGCGGCAATTTTCGAGCGAACTCGAAGGGCACCCGACCCCGCGAATTCCCGGAGTCGATGCGGCGACGGGATCCTTGGGTCAAGGCCTTTCCGTCGGCGCTGGCCTGGCGATTGGCGCCAAAATGGACAAGCTTGGAACGCGCGTTTATGTGCTACTCGGCGACGGCGAACTCGCCGAGGGCAGCAACTGGGAAGCCGCGGAATTCGCGGGGCACTACAAAGTCGATAATCTTACGGCGCTTTGCGACATCAACGCGCTCGGGCAGAGCGAACGCACGATGTACAAGCACGACATGGAGATTTACCGCAGGAAATTCGAGTCTGAGGGCTGGGACACGCAGGTAATTGATGGCCATGATATCGCGGCAGTGCTGTCGGCTCTTGATCATGCGAAGGGCACGACCGGCCGCCCGCAGGCGATTATCGGGCGCACAATCAAAGGGCATGGCGTCAGTTTTCTGGCCGACAAGGACGGCTGGCATGGCAAGCCGCTCTCGAAAGAGCAACTCGCGAAGGCCGTTGCCGAGATGGGCGGGCCCATCGAAGTCGCGGCCGATCCGGGCCGCTCGTATGCGCGAACGAGTTTGCCCGAGCCTCCTGCCTACGCTGAGCCGCCCGCGCCGAGTTACAAACCAGACGCTTCCGTGGCGACGCGCGAAGCATACGGAAACGCGCTGAAGCGAATCGGAGCCGTAAATCCGCACGTCGTCGCGTTGGATGGGGACGTCAAGAACTCCACTTTCGCCGAATTTTTCGCTGACGCTTATCCTGAGCGTTTCTATCAAGCGTACATCGCGGAACAAAACATGATCAGCGTCGGCGTGGGCTTGGCTGCACGGGGCAAAGTTCCGTTCCTTTCGAGCTTCGCATGTTTCCTTTCGCGCGCGTTCGACCAAGTGCGCATGGCCGCAATCAGCCGCAGCCCGATCAAGGTGTGCGGCTCGCATTGCGGCGTATCGATTGGCGAGGACGGACCTTCGCAGATGGCACTCGAAGACATTGCATCGTTTCGCGCCATTCACGGCTCCACGGTGCTATATCCCTCCGACGCATACTCTGCTGAACGCCTGACGGAAGCCGCCGCGCGCCTGCCGGGAATCACTTACATTCGGACTTCGCGGCCGAAGACGCCGCTGCTCTATTCCGCCGCGGACGAGTTTCCCGTGCCGGGTTTCCACGTGTTACGCCAGAGCGCGAATGACGGGGCGCTGATTGTTGGCGGCGGAATCACCGTGCACGAAGCGTTGAAGGCGCATCAGCAACTAAAATCAAAGGGAATTTCGGTGCGCGTCATGGACTTATACTGCGTGAAGCCGCTTGATGGGAAAAAATTCGCTGAGCAATTGAAGGCCGCCGGTGAAAATCTGATCACCGTTGAGGATCATTATCCCGAGGGCGGCCTGGGCGAAGCGGCTCTTTCCGCGCTGGCGGAGGCCGGTGCCGGTCCGAAGAAATGCGTAAAACTCGCCGTAACGGGGATGCCGCATTCTGGAAAACCCGACGAACTGCTCGAAGCATTCGGCATTTCCGCCAAGCACATCGTCAACGCAGTTCGCGAAATGAATTGAGGGCACGCCGTCTGACGTTTCAGAGTTTCACGGGCAGGCTTCGCGCCAAACTGAGGTCAACGGCACGGTTCTTGCGCAACATCAGATCCTCGGTCTGTGCCATCGTGAAACGAATGCTCCATTTGTGCTTTCTTTTTGCCACTGGAAGAGTTTGTAGGCTCGCAACTCCCTGATCCCAAAGGCCCCTCCATTCGGTCGTTTGGCCTTTCATTTGCGCCATCAGCCAACGTGCCTCCGTCGGACGTTAATCTACCTCTTCGCCCGGACATATCATCTGTCCGTTTGTCGCCGAAGCCTCGCTCCATGCAGAGCCGCTTCATCCTGATGGAGGGCGCACCTGTATCTCTCGCCCTGCTCCTGATGGCTGCGGCTCTCGGCATGAGCGCGGCGATTCGTTCCCAATTCTCGTCGGGGATCCAGGCTTTGCACCAACAAATTGTCTTGCACACGCAGCTCCACGACGTCTTCGACAGCTGTGTGCTGAATTTCTGGCGATCCTACGGTTCCAATAACGCCGGTCTGCTGGCCGAGTACCGTTCTTCAGATCGCAAGTTGCGCGCCCTGACGAAACAATCTGCCGATTTCGCCCCTTCGGAGGTACAGCACGATGAGGTGGCGGAACTGGCGGCACACGAGGAAGATTTCTTCGATCTCACGGACCATCTGCTTGCTGGTCAACAAATAGAAGCAGCTGCCGAGCCTCAATTCGATGATGTAGCGAAGCGCGAGCTTCGTGTCCGAAATGCACAGCTTGGACCTGGAAACGCGCGAGCCCACGGAAATCTAGACGTAAAAGGCGAAGTCCCGAAGAACGTGGAGTTGGGTTCGCTGACTGCGGCGTTCCTGACCATGGCTTCGGAGCTTCGCGACATGCGCGATTCGCTCGAGGAAAAAGTTAGGCAACGCGCGGCGCAACTCGAGGCAGCCCACAACGATCTCTTACGGGCAGCGAAGCTTGCTTCGCTCGGGCAATTGGTGTCGGGGGTAGCGCACGAAATCAACAATCCATTGACCTCGATCCTTGGGTTCACCGAAGTGGTGTTGGGACGTCCCGTGCTGGAGCCCGCTGTTCGAACTCAATTGCAAACCGTGCGCGATGAAGCGTTGCGGCTAAAAAGCCTGCTTGGCAATCTCAGCCGAATGTCGCGGCGCCACCCGGAGCAACTGCACCGGATGGATTTGCGAACAGTTCCCGTGCGCATGCTCGAACTTCGGAGTTATCAACTGGCTGCCAATAATATCCGCGTCCAATACACCCCGGCGCGCGCTCCCATCTTCGTCAAAGGCGATGTGGAATTGCTGTTGCAGGCGATGTTGCAGTTGGTCCTGAATGCGGAACAATCCATCCGTGAATCCCGCCAGAAAGGCGAAATCCAGTTGAAATGCGACGTCTGGGATGGCCGCGCGCGAATCACGGTGGCGGATAACGGCTGCGGCATACCTCCAGAGATTCGCGAGCACATCTTTGGTCCATTCTTTACCAGCCGGCCCATGTGGCAGGGGACCGGCCTCGGTCTGAGCATTTGTCACAGCATCGTGGAACAGCATGACGGCGAAATCGGGGTCGAAAGTGAAGTGGGGCGCGGCACAAACATTCGTGTCCTGCTGCCATTGGCAAGCATGGAAGACTCCAACGCGGAGCACGCCGGTTCAGATTTGCCTGCTCTGGAACCGATCGAGTCGGCGGAAGCGCGCGAAGAGCCCGCCCTCCCAAGCCCCGCGTGCCGGTTCCTGGTGATCGACGACGAAATCGAGATTCTGAATCTTGTCTCAGTGGTCCTTGCGAAAATGGGCGCAGCCGTCGTGATTCTCCAGGATCCGACCCGTCTGGACTCCATATTGAACTCCACGCACAACGGCAAGTTCGACGCAGTTTTGTGCGACCTGAAGATGCCAGGACAGGACGGGCTGGCGGTGCTGCGTATCCTGCGTCAAAGACAGCCGGAACTTGCGCGCAGATTCCTTCTGATGACCGGGAACCTGGCCGATGCGGACAAAGCGCAGATCGAGCTCGAAGGCGTGCGCATTCTGCCGAAGCCATTCACACTGGTAAGCCTACGCGCCATGGTCGGGGAGATTGTGTCCTCGAATAGCTAAATTGGGCGCGCTCTCCATGGAAGGATCTGCGAACGCGGCAAAAAATAGTGTCTTGTCTGAATCAAGCGTGGTTAGTAAGCTGTTTACCCCTTCCTTTCGGTCCTATACGACAAGAGTCCTTGTTCTGCTGGTCAATGCCAAGCGGGCGTCAAAGCCTTTTCAATACAAACGCCGCCCGAATCGGGGGAATTATGGTAGGGGATGCTTATGGTGAATTGTCAATCAAGTCCCGCCGTGAATTCTTTCAACACCGAATTCGAATGCGGATTCTGGTCTATATTCTCTTTGCGATAACACTCCTTCTCGCCGGGTTTCTGCTCCGCGCAGACGCGTGGCGAGGAAATACGGAGTTACACACGCTACTAGAGACCGCAGCCACGGTCCTGGCGCTTTTCACCGGCGCGATGGCCCTGATCCGTTACTATGCCAAGAAAAACAGCTTGTTCTTGCTGGTTGGGAGCGGGTTTCTGGGAGCGGCAGTCCTCGACGCCTATCATGCCGCGATCACTTCTTCGTTTCTTGCGGACCGCACTCCCTCCGCTCTTTCCGCGCTCACTCCATGGAGCGGTACGACCTCCCGTGTTTTGTTGTCGCTCGTGATGTGCGCCAGCTTGTTTGTCTGGAGAAGAGAGACACAGCCCGCCGGAACGGCGAAGATCAAGGAAAGCGTCGTCTATGTCCTCGTCGGAGCGTGGACCCTAATTACGTTTCTCCTTTTTGCCTTGGTTCGGCTGCCCCCTGCTTACTATCCGGACTTTATCATTCATCGTCCCGCCGAACTTGCGCCCGCTCTGTTGTTCAGCCTGGCAGCAGCCGGATACCTGTGGAAAGGCCTCTGGAAAAGGGACGACTTTGAGCACTGGCTCGTGCTTTCCCTGATTGTGGGGGCGGCGAGCCACATGTTCTACATGGCCTTCTCCAAGACGCTGTTTGACACACTGTACATCGCCGATCACATGCTGAAGATTCTCGGGTATCTCTTGGTGCTGACCGGACTTTTCATTAGCATGTTCTCCATCTTCAAAAGCGAAACTGAAAATGCAGCCCGGCTCAAACGAGTGAATGAGTCGCTGGCTAACGAGATCGCGGTGCGGCAACAGGTGGAGGAGGACCTTAGAGAAACGCAAGCCGGACTGGAAGCAAGAGTCGAAGCGCGCACGGCGGATCTAGCGCATGTCAACGAAGCGTTGCAGGCCGAGATTGGCGAACGCACCCGGGCGGAGCACGCTGCGGAGGCGGCGAGCCGGGCAAAGAGCGAGTTCCTCGCAAACATGAGCCACGAAATCCGCACACCGCTGAACGGCATCATGGGGATGACCGATCTGGCGCTCGATACCGATCTTACTCGTGAACAGCGGGAATACCTCGAGACCGCGAAACTGTTGGGTGATTCGTTGCTGACAGTCATCAACGATATTCTGGATTTCTCTAAAATCGAGGCCGGAAAAATCGACCTGGAGGCGATTGACTTCGACCTGCGGGATTGCCTGGAAGCGACGCTAAAGACCCTCGCGTTGCGGGGCGACGAAAAAGGGCTGGAACTGCTATGCGAGATAGCGCCGGAGGTGCCGGAAGTCGTACGCTGGGATTCGAGCAGGCTCCGTCAGGTGGTCGTCAATCTGGTGGGCAACGCGATCAAATTCACGAATGAGGGCGAAGTGGCATTGAAAGTTTGCACCGAGATCAGCAACGGCGAAAATTGCACCCTGCATTTCACGGTATCCGATACTGGAGTCGGAATCCCCGCAGAGAAACAGAAATCGATCTTTGATCCCTTCATACAAGCAGACGCCTCAACCACGCGGAAATATGGTGGAACTGGCCTCGGACTCACCATCTCGACGCGGCTAGTGGCGATGATGGGAGGGAATATCTGGGTCGAGAGCAAAATCGGGCGGGGAACTCAGTTCCACTTTACAATGCGACTGGGAGTTTCAGATGCGAAAGTAATCGAGGTTGGCGCGATTGCCCCTCCGGAGATATTGCGTGGTGTAAGGGTTCTGGTGGTGGACGATAACCGCACCAACCGCCGGATTCTTGAGGGAATGCTGAAGCGATGGGACATGAGACCAGTATCAGTGGAAGGGGGAGAACAGGCTCTCATTGCGCTATCCACGGCGCATGAACGCCAAGAGCCGTATGGGCTGGTTTTGACGGACATGCATATGCCCAAGATGGATGGGTTCAGCTTGATCGAGAGAATCCGACAAAAACCGGAACTGTCTACGGCCACGATTATGATGCTCACATCGGCGGGCCACCGAGGGGATGCGGCGCGCTGCCAGTAACTTGGTGTTGCGGCATATCTCCTGAAGCCAATCCGCCAGTCCGAATTGCGCGAGGCCATTGCGCGTGTTCTGGGAGCGCGAGAGCAAACAGGAGCCATTCCCTTGATCACGCGGTATTCATTGCAAGATGCTCGCGACCCTGCGGCCTCTCTCTGCGTCTTGGTCGCAGAAGATAATCCCGTAAATCAACGGTTGGCGACGCGACTACTCGAAAAGAGAGGGCATCGCGTCGTTGTGGTTACCAATGGGCTCGAAGCTCTCGCGGCGCTGGATAAGGAGAGTTTTGACCTGATATTGATGGATCTGCAAATGCCGGAGATGGATGGGCTCGAGGCGACAGCGGCCATCAGAGAAAGAGAGAAGAGCGGAGGGATTCACCGATCCGTGATTGCAGTGACCGCACATGCCATGAAGGGTGACCGGGAGCGATGCTTAGCGGCGGGCATGGACGGCTATCTTGCAAAACCGATTCGGCCGCAAGAACTCGATGAGGTGCTGGAGATCTACGTGGGACGAAGAAGCCAAGTCTCAAGGATCGAAAATCCAATGGTCACAACGCCAGACACCGACGATGAAATCCACGACTCACCCGGAGGTTCGCAATCTCGCGTTTGACCTGAATGGTGCTGTGTTTCCCAGACTGGCATGACCGAAAGTCCCGGACTAGGGGTAAACACGACTTCAAATCTTGAAACTTTATCTTCAGGATGCGGCGAAAGATGTAAACCGCGTGCGGGTATGTTATGGTTCGAGGCTCGCGCCTGCCTCGAATCTCCGGCGCGATTCAAACTATGGCTGAAAAACTTGTACTTGTCGGAGTCTTACCAGAAGTTGTGCTCATCGAAGCTACGGATCAAGTCGTTTGGGTTGCGGAAAGCGGGAATCTCCGCATTGAGTTCGATCCGCAAAGATGCCCGTTTTCCTCAAATGTCTTTCAGGCACCACCGGGTGTGCGCTTAATCAGCGGAACGCCGCGTGCCGGCCTGGGTCCCGGGTCGTTCAAATACCGATTATTGATTAATGATCACGTCATCGCGCACGGCGAAGTGATTATCCGCGGCAAGTAGAACGACTGAAGAATCATGGCTCCATCGTTTCGCCTTCGCGCCAATCAAGTTAAAGAAAACGACAAAAGTCCGAACCCGGAGGCTGCTGGCTAGTCGCTCGCGAGAGCCGTTCGGCCGGAGCTGATGGAGTCGGCAAGTGCGCGGCGCGCTTGCGCCAACCGAAAAGCAGACACGGCGCGGCCCGCCGGAACACTGAGTTCCGCGGCACGCCGGGGAAAATCCTTGCGCTGGTCATAATGAAGGCCAAATTGATTCAGCATCTCCACGGCGACCTTGGGGTCGTCACTGCGCTCGACACCCCAGAACCACAAATGCTCCTCGTGCCGCTGCAAGAGCTGCAGAGCCTCTTCCAGCCTCTTCATGGCCATGTCGAAAGATGAAACCAGGAAAAATACAGGCAGCGACCAGTCCTTCGCGCCGAACTGTACCTGCACGCGGATCGAATACTTGCCATTCTGATTTATTTCAATGCAGCAGCGATATTCGTTGCGCTGGGCGATCAATTTTTGATTCATGGCATTCTCTCTGTTCTGGGGAAGTTGGACCTTGGCCCGACGTTACCTTTTCACCCATTGAAGCTCCGAAACGCCCGGCTGTTGAGTTGCAGATAGTATTCATCCACCGGGAACTGCAGTCGCTGATAAACGCGCTTCAACGGGGAGGAGGTCCCCGCCGATCCCTTGATACCCCGCTGGCGACGGGACAGGCGCTGCTAGGGTAAATATGCTAGACGAATGCTGGGTGGGGCGCAACTGGAAAAAAGATTCCGTTGCGTTTCAACTAAGTTGCTTGTTTGCGGTTGTTTAGCTGGATGGCGGGCTGATTAGGTTCTTCAGATTGTCCTGATTGAAAGCGAGCTTGCCTTCTTGCTCGTAACGCTTCTGCAGAGCATCGTGGAACGCCTCGAACGCTACAGATTGCTTCTCCTGCAGGATCTGTTGCCGCAAATCGTTTGCCGCCTTTGCGAAATCCGCAGGGTTGACTCCTTGCTTGGACTTCACCTGGTAAACTACCCAGTTCCCACTGACTAAAACCGATGCGCTCGCCTGGCCCACGTTCATGTTAAACGCGGCCTCTAAATCCTTAGCCGGGCCCAGATCGGCGATTTGGCTGGTGCGAGTGATCGGGTCAGTGGACTTGGCCGATACGCCCAGTGCTTTCGCTGCCTTGTCGAGCGAATCACCTGCTCTCACGCGCTTGGCTAGCTCTTCCGCCTTTTGCTCCGCAAGGTCCTGAGCCTTCTGTTTGCGGTAATCGGCGACAACGCGGTCGCGCACTTCGGCCAGCGTGCCTTGGTGTCCGGCGACGATCTTGTCGACGGAAATGATCACATAGCCACGATCGATCGAGATAGGCTGACTCAATTCCCCCTGACGAAGGGAAAAAAGCGCCTCTTGGAGCTGCGGCGCATTACCCAGATCTCCCACGGGTCCGGTGACACCGACAAGGGGTGTCTCTCCTGTTTGCAGATTAAATTCCTTGGCAATGGCGTCGATGGATTGGCGATTAGACTGCCGGACCGCGGCGGCTATTTTGTCGGATAGTCCGCTTTGTTCATCGTTCACTTTTTCCTGTGTCAGCGTAGTGACAATCGAATCGCGAACTTCCGCGAGGCTTTTCGTGTGCGCGTCCTCCTTCTCCACCACTTTGATGATGTCGAAGCTATACGGCGTCTGCACCACGTCCGAAATGCCCCCCTTCGGCAAAGCGAAGGCGGCCTTCTCGAACGACGGGGCCGTCTGACCGGCGACAATCCAGCCGATATCACCACCCTTGGCCTTGGTATTCGTGTCTTCCGAGTATTTCTTAGCCAAATCCTCGAACTTGGCGCCATGCTTGGCTTGGTCGTCCACTTTCTGAGCCTGCTGCTTAATAAGAGCGACCTCCGCATCGGTCTTACCCAGCGTGTTGAACACAATTTGCTCAGCGTGAACGCGATTTTCAACCTTGTAGTCATTCAAATGCCGTTGGTAGTACGCCTGGATGTCGGCATCGCTGACTCTCGTGTTCTTCTTGAGCTGATCGAGATCCAGAAGAGCGTACTTGGCCGAGCGCCGCTCGGGCACTTGGTACTTCGACTGGTTCTTCGCAAAATACGCGGAAAGCTCGGCATCAGACGGATTGATCGTCGATTCGAGGTCGGAAGGTTTGATCGCAACGTAATCCAGTTCAACCTTCTCATTTTGCCACCGGTAGCGTTGCTCGATTTCTTGCGGTGAGACGCTGATGCCGTCGGTGACGAGGTCCTTGAACTTCTCCGTCAGCACGCTGGTGCGTACCACATCTTCGAACTGCGGCACGCTCATACCCGTCCGCAGTTGCACCTCCTGCGCATAACGTTCCGCACCAATCCAATTGCCACCAACGAAAGCCGTCGGAATAAGCTGCTTGATGCGCGCCGTGGTCTCTTCGGGAGTAACCTGAATGCCGAGTCTGTCGGCTTCCATATCCAGAAGATGCTTGAAAATCAACTGGTCGAGAATCTGACGCATGTACAGCCCTTGAAGCACCGGCGGAATCGTCTGACCCTGCGTCTGCTGATCGTACTGCTGACGGACATCAACAGCGGTTATGCTTTGCCCACCGACGGTGGCGATCGCATCGGCGCTGCCCGTGGTGGAGTTGCCCAGCGGTGAAATGGGCGCCATGGTCAAAACCATTGCGCCACTGATAAGTACAAGGATGCCGCCAAGAAAGATCCTTACCGCAGTTTTGCTCTGGCTCAGATTCTTTAGCACTGTTTTTGCGCCTCGTTGTCCGGAAAGATGATTATAGAAGAGCGCAGCAAATCCCTCAACTTGAATCGAAGGCAAAACAGTCAATGGGCTCCCAAAGCGGCCACGGGACAGGCATATACTTGACAGCCTACAGACCTTCACTTATCGTCGTGTGCAAGGACGGCGTCGTTTAGTCTCAGCCAATCCGCTTGCTTTAACGGGACTAACGTGAAATCAAATCTCATCAAGCTCCTGGCCATTGCGTCTCTATTCCTGAGTGTCGCACGATGCGTGGCAGCCCAAGGCGGTCCTCCTTTACCCAGCACGCTTGGCAAGACGGAGGGAACCGGGTGGATCATGGTGTACATTCGCGGCGAGCACGGGTCGATCGTCCCTGCATCGGCGCTGCCCCAGATGACCCTTACCTCCTCGGATAATTCACCGGTGACACAAACCCCCCGCATGGTCGGAAATGGCTGGGCGTTCTCTGGCCTTGCAACAGGAGTCACCTACGACCTGGAAGTGAAGGTCGATGGTTATCAGCCCGCTCACGAACTGGTCTCGGTTCCCGCGATGGACTTTGGCTCTGCGTCGGTCACTATCTTTTTGAAACCCCTTGATGAGCAATTGACCTTGCATCCCCCGACCGGCGCGTTTGTACTCGCGCCGCGCGCTCAGAAGGAAGTGGAAAAAGGTCTGCGCGACATGAGATCGGGCAAGATTCCCTCGGCCCAGAAGCATTTCCTGAACGCAATTCACATGGCGCCGGGCAATCCCTACGTGAATTACGTTACGGGAATGAGCTACCTTCTCACGAAGCAGTTGCCCCTTGCGCAGCCTTATCTCGAGGAATCCGTTTCGGTGGATCCGAATCAAGTACCTTCCCTGCTGGCCCTGGGCACTTTACGCTTCGATGAGGGAAACTATCCTGGTGCGATTGACGTTTTGAACAAAGCTGTGCAACTGGACCCGGCTTCCTGGAAATCTCAATGGATCCTTTCCGGATCTTATCTCCACCAGCACGCTTACAAGCAAGCACAGGAACACGCGGAAAAGGCTCTCGCGATCGGCAAAGAAGCGGCCAGCCGAGTCGAGCTTATTCTTGGGGAAGCGCTGGCTGGTTTAGGCGAGCGCCGGGGCGCGATCGCAGCGTTCGAAGTATTTCTGACTGACTACCCCACCGACCCGAGTGCCCCTAAGATTCGAGGCTGGGTGGAAAATTTGCGAAAAATCCCACAAAAGTAGAAGAGCGTGTAACTCAATATGAACTCAACTTTAAGGCTATTCGCAGCCATACTTGTTTCGGCCGGTTTGACGTTGCCTACAACGGCGCAGATTGCAGGCTCTGCTCGTCTCGGGCAGGACCTTGGCAGCGTGACCGTGTACATACGTAGCGAGCGAGGCGATCCGTTATCATCCGTCGCGCCTCAAATCAAGTTAAGGTCGATGACGTATGACGCTCCGGTCCCTAATTTTCCACAGAGCTCCGGTGATGGATGGGTCTTCTCGGGCGTCGGTGCGGGTGATACGTATGAAGTGGAAGTTAGAGTGGATGGTTATGACACTGCCCATGAAACCGTCACTCTTCCTCCAGGTGCAGGCGCGTCCGCAAGTGCAATTGTATTTATGAAGAAGACGGATGACCGATTGGTGTTTCGTCCGCCCACAGGCCAATTCGTTCTTGCACCCCGTGCCGAAAAAGAAGTCCAGAAAGGTCTGAAGGATTTGCAGTCGAATAAGATCGATTCAGCGCAAAAGCATTTTCAAAAAGCTCTGGGCATGGCGCCAGGAAATCCCTACGTGAACTATGTGATGGGAATGAGTTATCTGCTCGCGAAGCAGTTGACTCCGGCCGGAACATATCTCGAAAAATCGGTATCGATCGATCCCAGGCAAGCCGCTGCACTTCTTGCTTTGGGAACACTGCGATTCGAACAGGAAAATTATCCTGGAGCGATTCAAATCCTCACACAGGCAGTGCAATTGGATCCTTCTTTCTGGAAAGCACAATGGATGCTGGCCGGTTCGTATTTGTATCAGAAAGACTTTCAACGCGCCCGGGATTCCGCGGAAAGAGCGCTCTCATCCGGCAAGGAGAACGTGAACCAAGTCCAATTGCTTCTCGGAGAAGCGCTGGCGGGATTGGGAGAGCGCGAAAAGGCCCTGGGCGCCTTTCAATCCTTCCTGAACCAATATCCGAAGGACCCGAACGCGCCGAAAGTTCGCGTTTGGGTCCAGGCTCTCGAAAAACCGTCGGACGCTGCTGCACGGCCCGCGCCTGCGGGAATCACACCGCGTACCGTAGCGACAATGTGGCCCGGGCTCGTGCCTTCTCCTTCGCCAACTGTCGAGGCCCCAGTCAGGAAAAACTGGGCACCGCAAGACATCGATGCCGAGAGGCCCTTTGTGATTTCGGGTGCAGCCTGTTCCCTGCCCACAGTCCTTCGCGCCGCAGAGGAAAAAGCTGTCCAACTCGTAAGTAATTTACAGAAGTTTACTGCTACCGAAGAGTATCAGTCGGTGGAAATCAAGCGGAACAAACAATTGGAAACACCGGATACACGCACATACGCGTACTTGGTGTTCATCAATGAGCCCAGTCGACACGTTATCCAGGTCCATGAAGTACGAAACCAAGGATTGAGTGCCACGGACATGCCTGGACGTCTTGCGGTTTTCGGTGCGCCGGCGCTCGCGCTGGCATTTCATCCGGTATATAGCGGTGACTTCACCTGGAAATGTGAAGGACTCGGAGAATGGAAGGACCAGCCCGCCTGGATATTGCGGTTCGAGCAACGAGCCGATGCCCCCACCAGCCTTCTCGCTAGCTTCGATACGCCGTCGCAGGAATATGCGTTGCCCTTGAAGGGGCGCGCTTGGATCTCAGAAAATGGCGGCCAGGTCATGCGCCTTGAAACCGATCTAACAAAGCCGCTTGCTCTCGCGGGATTGCAAAGGGAGCATTTCGAGGTTGACTACCGGCCCGTGCGGTTTCGGACTCACAAAGTAACGCTGTGGCTCCCAGAAGATGTCGATGTTTATATTCAATACCAGGGCCACTATCTTCATCACTACCACCACTACCGTGATTTCAAGCTCTTCTGGACCGGCGCTTCGCAGACGATCGACAACCCGAAGGAAGCGGCGCAGCCGCGGTAACTCCTCCGCGTCGGCTTCGTTCCAATCATTCGTCTCCGAGAGACAACTCCATGCTGCGCGCTAATCCAAATTTCCGGGACAACGTTGAAGCGGGCTGTCCTTGAGTACAGTGCGAAATGCGCTGCGCGAGGCTATCTACATGAGCAAGGCGACTTGCGCGGCGGCGACGCGGGTGCTACGGTGAAGATTACCTTTTTCTCCGCGTGAAATTCACGAAGACAGCGCACATCCTTTGCCGGGCGCCGCGGAAACTAAGAAGAGGTACGAGCGGGTTTACCAGGACCCGCCGCGCGGGAGTTTGCGTGGCGAATTGGATTGGCGGCGATCAGAAAATACCTCAGGGGCGTTTAATCCTCGTTTCTTACGGTATTGTCCTCGGAATCGTCCTGCTGTTGCTCGGATTCTGGAAATTACAAATTGTGCAATCCGGGCATTATTCCGATTTGGCGGAAAAAAACCGCGTCCGCTCGATACCCATCATCGCTCCACGAGGAAAAATACTGGACCGCAATGGACGTGTGATCGTTGACAACTATCCTTCGTTCAGCATCCTCCTGTTGCGCGATGATCCCGCTCAAATCCAGAAAGATCTGCCTCAAATTACAGCCGGGCTCAATATCACGCCGGAGGACTTGAGGCAGCAACTCGAGGAAGCAAAAATCGAGCCGAAATTCCAGCCAATCATCGTCAAGCCGGAAGCAACCGACGCCGACCTCGCGTTCGTCGAATCGCATCGTCTGGATTTGCCCGAGCTTGAATTGATGATGGTGCAGCGTCGGAAATATCCTCCGAACGATTTCCTCGCGCACGTGATTGGGTACGTGGGGGAGGTCTCGCCACAGCAACTGGATCAGCAATCCGGCGATCGCTACAAGCCGGGCGACATCGTCGGCAAGGCGGGCCTCGAGCGCCAATACAACGATACGCTGACGGGCACCGACGGCATGCGCCGCGTCATCGTGAACAGCGTCGGAAAGCCCGTGCGCACACTCGATGACACGGAACCAATTCCCGGCAAGCCAATTCAACTGACGATTGACTACAATCTGCAGGCCGTCGCCGAGCAGGAATTGGCAGGCAAAATCGGCGCGATGATCGCGCTCGACCCGCGTACGGGCGAGATTCTGGCAATGACCAGCCAACCTTCTTTCGATCCCAACGATTTCGCCGTGCGCATCCCGAGCAAAGAGTGGCGCGTACTAAACGACGATCCGAATAAGCCAATGCTGGATCGCGCCATTCAGGCGCAACTGGCTCCGGGTTCCGTGTTCAAAATTCTAGAATCCGCAGCGATGTTGGAATCGGGCGTCCCTCCGCCGGACTTTCACGTTTTCTGTCCCGGTTATGCGGTATTTTACGGCACTGTACGGCACGACTGGGACCCGAAAGGCCACGGTGAAGTCGGTCTGCACAAGGCAATCGTGCACTCTTGCGACGTCTTTTTTTACAATGTCGGCCAACGCCTTGGCATCGACAGAATTGCCTATTACGCAACCGCGTTTGGCTTGGGCAAGCGAACAGGAATTGACCTTCCGGGCGAAGAGCCGGGGCTCGTGCCGTCGTCGGAATGGGTTGAACGTGTGTATCACCACAAGTGGTATCCCGGTTCGACGATCTCGGTAGCCATTGGGCAGGGGGCGACAGAAGTAACGCCCATCCAACTGCTGCGCACGGTCAGCGGAATCGCTATGGGCGGCGTCTTCTACCAACCGCATTTGCTCAAGGATTTCAGCCCCGTCAAAATCACGCGGTTCCCATTGTCCGAAAACACTGTCCAGCAAGTGACCGACGGCATGTATGGCGTGGTGAACGAAGGCGGGACCGGCGTTTTTGCGTATAACATCCTTAAGCAGGCGAAATTGCAGGACGTCGAGTTCTGCGGCAAAACGGGCACGGCGCAGACGATCAGTTCCAAAGGCCTTCTCCGGCTGTCAGCCGCGGAGCGGCATCATTTCGGTTATAACACCTGGTTTGTGGGCTTCGCGCCGAAGCGCAATCCGGAAATTGCCGTTGCCGTATTGGTGCAGGATACCGCTCTCGAGGCTGGTGGCGCTGCCGCTCCACTGGCAGCGCGTTTTATCAAGGCTTACTACGAACAGAAGCAGGGCCGGCCGATTCAGGAACTCGAGGCTGCAAAATCCGCTCCGAAAATTCGAGCGGCGACGACACAAGTCCCCAAGGCAGTTCCGCAAGGACAATGAGCGAGAGAACTCACACTTTCGAATTCGACTGGTGGTTGCTGACTATCGTCATGGCGATCTGCCTGGTGGGCTTGCTGGAGATTTACTCATCGACGCACGGCAGCGCCCTACACGGGATGCAGTGGAAGCAACTGACGTGGATCGGAATTGGCTTTGGTGGAATGCTGATCTTGTCGCGGGTCGACTACAACGCAATCCTCGATCAGTCGCCGCTGCTCTATCTGGTCGGACTCGCGGCCCTTTTATTAGTCCTCGCCGTCGGACATACGCGCTTTGGCGCTAGACGCTGGATCGTCGTAGGTGGCGTCGTTTTACAGGTGTCAGAGCTGGCGAAGTTGATTATAATCATTGTGCTGGCTCGCTACTTCAGTGAAGTGCGGACAGAGCGATTAACGCTTGCAGATTTGGCCAAGATTGGCTTGCTGGTCGGCGTGCCCGCGGGATTGATATTACTTCAACCTGACTTGGGAACCGCCCTCGTGCTCGTTCCAGTGGCGATAATTGGCGCCTTTCTGGCAGGCATCAATTGGAAGCATGCCGTTGCAGTGCTCGCGCTTGGCGCCTTGGTGGCCGTGGTCGGATGGAACGGACACTTCCTCAAGCCATATCAGAAGCAGCGCTTGGCGACTTTCGTACACCCGGAAGAGAGCCCGCGCGGTGCCGGCTACCAGATCCTGCAATCGGAAATCGCGGTAGGTTCCGGAGGCTTTTGGGGTAAGGGGTTCGGCAAGGGCAGTCAAAATCAGTTGGGTTTTGTACCCGTCCGGTACTCAGACTTCATTTTGGCGGCGCTGGCAGAGGAGCAGGGGTTTTTCGGCGTGCTGATCTGTATGCTCCTGTATTTGGCGCTGTTGTTACGATTGGTCGACAACGCCCAGAAAGCAAAAGACCGGGCGGGAATGTTCCTGGTGATGGGCGTGGCCGCGATTCTTGCATTTCACGTGGTCGTAAATGCCGGGATGGTGATAGGGTACATGCCAGTAACTGGCATACCTTTGCCATTCATGAGCTATGGAGGTTCGGTAACTATATTCGGATTTTTGGCTCTGGGCCTGGTGATGAATGTGCGAACGAAACGCTTCGTCAATTGAGCGCAGAGAAAATTGGTACTCCGGCAGCGCGCTGCGCGCCGGACATTATATGGGGGAGTAAGGAACTCATCGGATGAGGGAACGTTTCCCAAAAACGCAAGTATCCCTTCGGACCGCCCCGGCAGAGCCGGGACACTCGCGTGCATTCATGCACCGTGCGACCGAGCGCCGATGCTCCCTGAGGAGTTTTTATGGCGAAGGAGATGGTGGTTTCCGCGAACCCGCACGAGACGCGGGTCGCGATACTCGAAGACGGGCAACTGTGTGAGATTTATGTTGAACGGGAAAAAGAATTTGCATTAGTTGGCAGCATCTATAAAGGCCGTGTCACTCGCGTGCTTCCCGGCATGCAATCTTCGTTTGTGGACATTGGCCTCGATAGCGACGCTTTCCTTTATGTCACCGACTTCCTCCAAGAGCTTGAGGAATTCGACCATATCGTCCACACCGTCGAAGAAAAAGCGCAAAAGATGGAGGAACAGGGCGGGCAGGTGTACATGCCTGCAAGCGCTGATCAGGGAGCCGTCGAGCCCGTGGATGTGGCTCTGTTGCCCGGTGAAACGATCGGCATCGGAAACGCACTCTCCGAGCCAGCCCAGGGCAACGTGCCGGCTCCACGTCGCGAAGGCTTCCACGGACGGCCCTCGCACGAAGGCAGGCCGCGCGACGATCGTGGCGGATATGGACGCGGCGGCGGTGCCGGAAGAGATCGCGGGCGCGGTGGACGCGGGCGTCCCGGCGGTCGCGATCGCGGACGCAGCGGCCCCGGACGTCATGGCCGCGAACTACCAGCGTCCAAATACGCTTCGCATCGCCCCTATGAACCAGCCGAACAGCAAGGGCCTGCAGAACCATTTGAGCCAGTTCTGTTGCCCGGTGAATCGCTTTCGGTCTTGAAAGCAGTACCGCCGAATCCAGCTCCTGGCACGGAGCCGCCCGCGCAACCAAGCACGGCACAATTGGAGCCGGGCAACTGGCTCGCTGAAACTTTGGGCGCGGCGGAAACAATCGACACGGCGGAGCCTTCCAATAATCCAGACGCGACGGCCTTGCCCGAGCCCGGAGCGCCCGAGACTCACGCACCGGAGATCGCCTTGCCGGAAACACACGGCGAACAAACTCGTTCTTCATACGCGCCCAAATTCCCGCGCGGCAGTGAAAGGGATCGCGGACGCGGATTTGGCCGCGATCGCGGACGCCCGCGACATGATCGACCGAGCCGCGGACACGAACGGGAAGGAGCGGGCGATTCACAGCAAACGGGATGGGCCACTTCCCTCGAGCCCCTGCCCGGAGAATCTCTTTCCCAAGTGAAATCGCACGAGACGGCAAGTCAGGACGGGCCCCACACGGTATTTTCGGCCGTGCCCGAAGAAATGCAATCCCAAGAACAGTCTCAAGAGTTCTTCAATCGAGAAGCTCCGGAAGAGAGAAGCGATCCCGCGGCGCTGACGCCACGCGAAGCCACTCCCGCTTTCAGCGAATCGCCGGAAGCTCATCACGCGGAACTAACGGAAGAGGAAGCGACCGCGCTCGCCGAGCAAGTCGCTGAAGCACAACAGGAGGAAGCCGAACGCGACGCGGAAGAAGCCCGCGCGGCCGAGTCGACCGGTTTGGAATATCACGGTGAAAATCAGAACGGCGCGGTGGAAGAACCGACGGAACCAAATGCGGAAGAACATGACGACACCGATGCCCTGCAAGAAAACACCGTAAGCGCAACCGGCGATGCCGAAGACGAGTCTGAAGAGCTCGAAGCTGCCGCTGGCGTCAGCGAAGCGGACGCGGAAGCTGCAGCCGAAGCCATTGAATTGGGCGGCAGCGAAGAAGCGCCTCACGATGCAATGGCAGCGGAAGAAACCGACGCGCAACCACAACCCATGCAAGCTCGGGTCAGCGGCGATTTTCGCGCCCGGATGCAGCGGCCCGTGCGGCGCGGCGGCTCTCGGGATCGTGACCACGGTCGTGGGCGCAAGCCATTCCGTGGCGGACATGGCGGCCATCACCGCGGCCAACCCAAGCGCGCGCAACTCATTTCTGATTTGCTGAAAGCCGGGCAGGAGATCATCGTTCAAATCGCGAAAGAACCCCTCGGCAAGAAAGGCGCGCGCATCACCAGTCACGTCGCGCTGCCGGGGCGCTTTTTGGTCTACATGCCCACGCTCGATCATACCGGCGTTTCGCGGAAAATTGCTTCCGCCGAAGAGCGCTCGCGCCTTCGCCATCTCGTCACCGAAGCCAAGGGCACCGCGGGCGGCGGATTTATCGTGCGTACGGCGGCAGCGGCCGCATCGCCGGACGAAGTTCGCGCCGATGTTCACTTTCTCACCAAAACGTGGGCAGAGATCAAAGAGCGCGGAGAACAAAGAAAGGCGCCGTCGCTGCTGCATCGCGACTTGAACCTCGTCGAGCGAATTCTCCGCGACTATTTGAGCTCCGATTACACCGCAATCTGGGTGGACTCAGAAGAAGAATACACAAAGGTGCTTGAATTCGTCAGCCGCTTCCAACCGCAGCTCGCGAATCGCGTGAAGTTGTTTACAAAATCCTCGCCGATTTTCGAGGAGTTCGGTATTCAGCAGGAGATCGACAAAGGCTTGCGGCCGAAAGTGTGGCTCAAGTCTGGCGGCTACATCGTCATCAACCACACCGAAGCCCTGGTGGCCATCGACGTAAACACGGGAAAATTCGTCGGACGCGGCTCGAATCGTCTGGAAGACACGATCGTTCGGACGAACGTCGAAGCGGTCAAGGAAATCGTTCGCCAGATACGGCTCCGCGACCTCGGCGGCATCATCATCATCGACTTCATCGACATGGAAGAGCGGCGGAATCGCGAGAAAGTAATGGCCGCGCTTGAGGAAGCATTGAAGGCCGATCGCGCGCCCTCAAAAGTTCTGCGCTTCAACGAATTCGGTTTGGTCGCCATCACTCGCAAGCGCACCAAGCAGGCTCTCGAACGCACACTCTGCCAGCCGTGTCCTTATTGCACCGGCTCGGGCATGGTCAAGTCGATTCCGACGCTTTGCTACGAAATTCAGTCCGAAGCGCGCAAGATGGCCCCGGAGCTTGACGCGGCCAGCTTAACGCTGCGCGTCCATCCGGAAATCGCCAAAGCGCTCAAGACTCGCGAATCTTCGCTGATGGATGAGCTCGAGCAATTAACAAAGAAGAGCATCATCATTCAGGCCGACCCGACGCTTCATTGGGAGCAGTACGATATTTATTGAAAATGCGACCAGCATTTTCATCCTGAGGAGCCAGCGGCGACGAAGTATCTCGCCTCGATTAAGTAGAAAGGTGCCCGGGGCGTTTCTGCGTTCAGGTCTAGCTGTCCGAGAACCGTTTCATCGGGGCACCTGCGAACGCCTCAATACGGA
The DNA here is from genome assembly GCA_027307115.1 of Acidobacteriota bacterium. GTDB lineage: Bacteria > Acidobacteriota > Terriglobia > Acidiferrales > UBA7541 > DAHUXN01. The sequence continues at coordinate 35,632 of DAHUXN010000006.1, read as the reverse complement.
TCGCTGTCAAACCGCTGCTCTTTGAATGGGTCGCCGTACATGTGGTAGCCGTTTTGCTCCCAGAATCCCGGTGCGTCCTGCGGCAAAAATTCGATGCCGCGAATCCATTTCACGCTTTTCCACGCGTAGAGCTGCGGGACGACCAACCGCACAGGATATCCGTGATCGGCCGGAAGCGGCTCGCCATTGTGGCGCAACGCGAAAAGCGTCGTGTGGCGCACGAGATCGTCCAGCGGTACGTTTGCCGTGTAGCCCTGCTCCGCGTGGACCATCACGTAGCGCGCTTCCGGCTTCACCGTTACCAATTTCATCACCTCGGTAAATGGCACGCCTTCCCATCGCACATCGAATCGGCTCCAGCGCGTTACGCAATGCATGTCCGCAGTGACTTCCTTCATCGGCAAGCGATTGAATTCATCCCATGTCAGCCGCAGCGGTTTGTCAACGAGTCCGGCGATGCGAAAGTCCCAGCGCGCTGGATCGAAACGCGGCACGGAACCATAATGCAGTATCGGCCATTTCAGCGTCAGCGACTGCCCGGGCGGCAACCGCCCCTCGCGCGCCATTTCCTGTTCGCGCTCTTTGCGTTCGTTGCCTTCAAAAAACATTCGTAAGATTCCTCTTTAACCTTAGGCTTTAGCTCTTCCATATTGTAACGGCGCGCCCGGCAAAATCGCCCGCCAGAGCGGATCTGCATCGCGATTGCCGCAAGCTTGCGCCGCAATTCCGTATGTTATGATGGCATTTCGCAATGATTTGATTCTCAAAGGAGAAAGTTTTGCCGGCACGCATACTGAACGGCGCACCGATTCGCGACCAGATTTACACGGAGTTGAAACAGGAAATCGCGGAATTGGCATCCATGGGGATTCGTCCCGGCCTCGCCGCCGTGCTCGTGGGCAACGATCCAGCGTCAACAATTTATGTGCACAGCAAAATCGCCGCGTGTGAACAGTTGGGGCTCGGCAACATACATCTGACGCCGCCGGCAAGCACGACTACCGCGGATTTGCTCACGATTGTGCGCGAACTGAACGCGCGCGACGACGTCGACGGCATTCTGGTGCAATTGCCGCTGCCGCAGCAAATCGAAGCGAAGAAAATCCTTGAAGCCGTCGATCCAGCGAAAGACGTCGACGGCTTCCATCCCATGAACATCGGGAGACTGATCGAAGGCCGGCCGAGCATGGTGGCGTGCACGCCGCTGGGCGTAATGGAAATTCTGCGGCGAAGCGGAATTCCCGTGGAAGGCGCCGACGCGGTGGTGGTGGGACGCAGCAACATCGTCGGAAAGCCCATGGCGCTGCTGCTGATGCACGCGAACGCGACGGTCACCGTTTGCCATTCCAAGACGCGTGATCTGCGCCATTTCACGCGAGCAGCGGACGTTGTAATCGCCGCCATCGGACGCCCAGCGATGATTACACGCGACGATATCCGTCCAGGCGCGACCGTGATTGACGTTGGCGTCACGCGCATGACGGACTCGCGCCTGGCCGAAACAATCTTCGCCAATTCGCCCGAACGGCTCGAGAAATTCCGCAAGACCGGCACAGCGGTGGTCGGCGACGTGCATCCCGATGTAGCGGAAATCGCGGGCGCGATCACGCCCGTGCCCGGCGGCGTAGGTCCACTCACCATTGCGATGCTCATGAGCAACACGGTGAAGGCTGCGCGTCTGCGCCGCGGATTGCGCGCCCCGGAAACCGCCGCGTCGCGTGCCTGATGCCCGCAAAATGTTAATCGCATGCTGACTATATGCTGACCGTCGGCCTCACCGGAGGAATCGCCAGTGGAAAGTCCACGGTCGCCAGAATGTTGCGGGAGCGCGGCTGCGCCATCATCGAAGCCGATCTCCTCGCGCACGAATACCTCCAGCCGGAAAATCCTGTATCCCAGGAAGTGCTCCGTGAATTCGGCGCCCGAATTCTCGACGCCAGCGGGAAAATCGATCGGGCGAAGCTGGGCGAAATTGTGTTTGGCAATGCCGCGAAAATCGCACGCCTAAACGCGATCATCCATCCGCACGTACTCAAGGAAATCGCGCGTCGCCTGCAGGAGCTGAAACGAGCCGGCGAGACCGACATTGCCGTCGTCGTTGCGGCGCTGCACATTGAGACCGGTTATTATAAAACTTTCGACCGTCTCGCCGTGGCATGGTGCCGCCCCGACCAACAAGTTGAGCGCCTGACCAAACGCGGATTGACGCCCGGGCAGGCCGCGCGGCGCATCGCGTCGCAAATGCCGATCGAAGAAAAGCGCCGGCTCGCCGATGACCAGATCGATTGTTCCGGGACGCTCCAAGAAACAACTCGTCAGGTTGATGAAGCGCTCGCGCGGTGGAAGCAGATCGCTCAACAATCCCACTAGGAAGCGTTCCATTCCTCTCGGATGCGGGCGCGCTCCGCTTCGCTCAGACTGAACCACGATTCCGCAACATCCCGTACGCGTTCAAGCGACGCTTGCATCTCGGCATGTTTTTGTTCCATCAAGTCGCGCGAAGCATCTGGCGCAACGTAAATGAGTGGCGCAATCACCATAACGGCGCGAGAGAAAAGATGCGGAATCTGAAACAAGTCCCAGGATTTTTCCAGCGTAAAGGCGCGTTCCAGTCCGATGTGAAACATGAAAATCGGCTGCCCAGTCTTGCGCGCCAGCATCACAGGGCCGGGTTTCGCGATATAGCGCGGGCCGCGCGGACCATCAATGGTGAACGCCACATCGTGGCCTTCTTCTAGGCGCCGCGCCATCACGACCAGGCCCTTTAGTCCGCCGCGCGACGAGCTTCCTTGCGCCGTGCCAAATCCGAGCCGTTCGATAACCTTCCGCGTCCATTGGCCATCGAAGTTCGTGGTGTTCATCACTACAGTGCCACGATTGCGCCACCACCAAATGGCGGAAAAAATCGACCGATGCCAAAATGTGCCGATCAAGTGCTCGCCGCGATCGTATGCGCGCTGCGCATGTTGCCAGCCCAGAACTTCGAAGCGCATTGTCGGCCCGATCACACGGATGATGAAATAAACTGCCCACGCGATAACCGGGATTTGCATGCGGCGCCAGCGCGACAGCTTTGGCAGGCGCGTATCGTAATGAATATTGACCGGCTCGGCGGCGGGCGTGTTGCGGGGGTCGAGATCCGGTGCGGAGGGCTCGTTCATCGGCGTATAGTATAGCAATCGTAAGCGTGGGGCGATTCGCCTGCGGGCGGCTTTGCGGATTCCGGTGAATACTTCCTTGCTCAACAAATTTGGCGTGTTCGGCGCATCGTTATTGTTGGCGTGCGGAATTCTTGCAACGCGCGCGGACGCGCAAGCTGCCGCTCCGATTCTCGGAGAAATAGCCGGAGACGATATTTCGGTGCTCGGGCCATCGCATATCGTCAACGGAAACTCTTCGCGCGCAATCACATTTGGCGGTGGCAGCACGGTTATCGTGCATGCGGGCAAAGCGCGCGTGGAATTCGTGGGCGGCGGCGAGCTCGAAATTTGCGGCCCTGCAAAATTCAGCGTCCTGGCCTCGGGCGAAGCGCTCACTGTCGCGCTCAGCTTCGGGCGCGTGCATGTCAAATTCGACGCGTCGCGTCCGATCACGATTTACACCCCGATGGTTGTTGCCACGCCCATGGCCATCGGAGACCAGCCGCGTGACGTTACGATTGGGCTTATGAACACGGGAGCCATGTGCGTTGTCGCCGCGCGAGGCGCTGTCCAAGTGCAGCAACAATTGAGTGGAGAAACACTCGTCGTTCCGCAACCAAGCGAAATTCTGCTTCAGGGCACATCGTCACTGGGCGCCGCGCGCGCCGCGTCGGGAAGCTGTCAGTGCGATTTCGACGAATTGAGCGCGCAAACGTCCGTGCCGCCGGCAGGCATCGTCGCGCAGGGGCAAACCTCCCAAAAATTATCGCCCGGCCAGCCTGAGCCGTTTCAACAAAATGCACGTAAAGCCTCGAGTCCGGCAGGCGCTGATTCCGCAACTTCAGAGATTCCCACAGCTACACAGCGTACAAACGCAAAAAGAGACGAGCCAACAGAACAGCCCGCATCGCGCTCCGCAACATCTGCGCTTCCGCCCGCTGATCGGCCCATCACGAAAATTGACTTGCCTCCGATTGGCTATGACGCAACAAACGCCACAGAGACCGCAGAACCGCTCAGCGTTGCAACGTTAATGCTTGCGAAAGAGGCGAAAGTCGAACCCGAGTGGATATTTCACGGCACCGTCGCCGAACCGCCGCGCGCCCCAAAATCGACTGGCATCAAAACGGCACAACATACGCCGGCGAAGATTATGGCGAAGCAACAATCCAACAAGCACACTGCAAAGAAAAGCTTCTGGACAAGACTCCACGACCTTTTCGCGGGCTCACCGGCAAAAACGGATTGCGTTGGCGAAGGATGCAGTTAGCGGTCCTCGTGCAATTTTAAGCTGAATCACATGCCTTCGTAATTCGGCCCCCCGCCGCCCTCCGGCGGAATCCAATTCACGATTTGATATGGGTCAGCAATATCGCACGTCTTGCAGTGGACGCAATTCGACGCGTTGATCTTTAATCGCGGCGTGCCCTTTTCGAGGACCATCTCATACACAGCGGCGGGACAATAATACTGGCACGGGTTGCCGTACTCGCGCACGCAGCGGTCTGCGCAGATATTCAGGTCGGCAACCACGAGATGGCAAGGCTGGTCTTCTTCGTGGCGCGTCCCTGAATGATATACATCCGTTAGCCGATCAAACGTCACCGTGCCGTTGCCTTTGAATCGCGTGGATTGATCCACGAGTTCGAGCGGCCGCTCCAGTTTCCTGAAATCTTCGTAGCCCGCGCGCGCGCGCATCGGATCGACGAGCCCCCGCCCACCGGTGATGAATTGCAGCCCTGCGTTCAGAACGCCGCGCCACAGCCCTTTGTGAAATCCCTGGTGAAAATTTCGAACCGCCCAAAGCTCCGGCTTGATCCAACTCGCTTCGATCTTCTTCTGAAACCCGCTCAGCGTTTTCGACGAAGTATCTCCTGCGACGAGCGCCTCGTAAATCGTTTCGGCGGCCAGCATGCCGCTCTTGATCGCGGTATGAATGCCCTTGAGCCGCTGCGAATTCAGCAGACTCGCTGAATCGCCGATGATCAGGCCGCCATCGAAATAGTTTCGCGGCATCGAGTACCATCCGCCATACGGAACCGTCTTTGCCCCATAGCGCACCAGCTTCCCGCCATCCAGAATCCGTCGGATGTACGGATGTGTCTTGAATTTCTGAAACGCTTCGTGCGGATCGAATAGCGAGTCTTTGTATTCCAGCGCGATAACCATTCCCAAAGAAACGCGATTGTCGCGCATTCCATAGATCCAGCCGCCGCCGTATTTTTGCGAATCGAGCGGCCATCCCACCGTATGCGCCACGAAACCCGCCTTGATCTTCCCCGGCTGCACATCCCACAATTCCTTGATACCAATACCGTAGGTCTGCGGGTTCACGCCATCGAGATGCAAACGATTGACGACTTCCTTTGTCAAGGAGCCGCGCGGTCCTTCGGCGAGCACGGTAATTTTCGACCGCAGTTCATAGCCGGGCGTGAAGTTGTCCTTGGGTTTGCCATTTTTGTCGACGCCCTTGTCTCCCGTAATCACGCCAGCAACACGATCTCCTTCGTAAATCAGCGATGCGCCCGCGAATTGCGTGAACACATTCACGCCGGCCTTTTCGACCAGCCCGCCGAGCCATTTCACCAGCTTGCTGAGCGACACCACATAGTTGTCATGATTCTTGAACGGCGGCGGAGTGATGGGTAGCTTCCACTCGCTCTTCGCTGTGAAAAAATAAACGGCGTCGCCGGTTACCGGCGTGTCGAGCGGCGCGGATTTCTCAAAATCCGGCACCAGCTCGCGAAGCGCGCACGGGTCCATGATCGCGCCGGAGAGTTGGTGCGCGCCCAGCTCGCGCGCTTTTTCGAGAACGTAAACATTGTCAGGAGAGAGCTGCGGCGAGCGACCTGCGGAATTGTGCTGCTCGATCAGACGAGAAAGGTGCAGCGCGCAGGCAAGTCCGGCGGGGCCGGCGCCGACGATGAGCACGTCGGCTTCAAGCGTTTCCCGTTCCACAGGCATACGCGATTATTGTAGCAGATGAAAGAACCCAGACTGCCGCGACGGTCTTACACTTCGTCTTTCGTCTTTCGTCTTTCGTCTTTGGCCTTTGGTCCTTGGCCTTTCGACTATCAACTGTCAACTTTCAACTATTCGTACCTCAGCGCGACGATCGGATTCACACGCACTGCCCGCCGTGCCGGGATGTAACACGCCGCGCCCGACACGATCGCCAGCAGAACCGCTACCGCGACAAATGTCAGCGGATCATTGGCGCTCACGCCGAAAAGCAAACTGGACATCAGTCGCGCCAGAGCCAGCGCCGCCACGATGCCCACTGCTCCGCCAATCACCGTGAGTTGCGCGCCCTGCCCCAGAACAAGTCGCAAAATGTCGCCTCGCTGCCCTCCCAGCGCCATGCGTATTCCGATTTCCCGAGTGCGCCGCGCCACCACATACGACAGCACGCCGTAAAGTCCGAGCGCCGCCAGCAATGCCGCTAGCAGCGCCAGCGAAACCGAGAGAACCGCTACCAGCCGGTCGTTGAACATCGTTTCGTCAACTTGCGCGGTCAACGTTCTCATATCCTTAACGGGCAAATTCGGGTCGAGACGCTCCACGACCCCATGCAACGTCGCCGCCATTTGCGCTGGATCGCGTTCCGTGCGCACGTAGAACGTCAAAAAACTCAACTGCGCAAATTGCGAGTACGGCTGATACATAAACGGCGTAACTGCGCTGCGCGGGTTGTCCCACTTGCTGTCTTTCACCACGCCGACAATCTCCATGTCTGGATGAACGCTATTCCCCGCGCCATAGGCGATGTGCAGGCCAATGGGGTTGCGCCCCGCGAAAAACCGGCGCGCAAGCATTTCATTGATGATGACTACCTCAGGGCTTTTTGCCCTATCCGCTTCCGTGAATTCGCGTCCCGCAAGCAGCGGAATGCCCAGCGTCGAAAAGTATTCTGGCCCTACGGCGTTGGTAGTCACATTCGTATCTTCGTTGGGATGCATGGCGTAGCCCTCCGGCGTAATGTTGGAGGACGAATCGCTATTCGAAAAAATGGCCAGGAATGATGCGCTCACGGAACGCACGCCCGGTGTTGCCGCAATCGCCTGCCGCGCGCTGTCCCCAAACGCAATCGTCTGCGTGGGCGAGCTGCCGTTTAGCCCCGGCTCGACGGTAAATTGCAGAACGTGGCCGGCGCTCACGCCGAGATTCGCATGCTCAAGATTCACCAGCGTGCGCGCGAAAAGCCCCGCCCCGGCGAGCAATACCGCCGTCAGCGCTATCTGCGCCACGATCAAGACTTTCCGCAGCCGCACATTCGAACGGCCTTCCGAAACGCTCGATCCCTGATCCTTGAGCGTTGTCTGCAGATTCACGCGCGTCGCCCGCAGTGCGGGAGCCAAACCGAAAAGCACGCTGGTGGCAACCGTCAGCGCCACGGCAAACCACAGCACGCGCAGGTCAATCCCTCCTTGCACCCCCACCATTCCTACATCCTGCGGAATCGCGCCGGCGATGGCGTTCGAGCACCACGATGCGACTGCCAATCCCGCCGCGCCTCCCGCGATTCCGATGAGCAAACTTTCCGTCAGCAGTTGCCGCACCAGCCTTCCTCTTCCTGCTCCGAGCGCGAGCCTCACCGCAATCTCCCGCTGGCGTGCTTCTCCACGCGCAATCAGCAAACTCGCCAGATTCGCGCAGGTGATCAGCAAGACCAGTCCGACCATGCTCATCAAAATCAGCAGCGGCTGCTTCGCATCCTTCTGCAAAATCTGCCGGCCCTGTGAGCCTTCGTTCACTTGCAATGGCTTGGCGAGGAACTGCTTCAGCTGCGCTCCCGAGAGCTTCAGCAGCTTCGCGTCCGATTCCACAATCGGCGCGTATACAGGTTGCAACGACGCTTGCGCTCGCGCCCGCGTCATTCCCGGTTTCAGCCGTCCGAGAATCGCCACCCAATGGTCATCGCGACCCGCAAGCGTCAGCTGATCGTTCGGCGAGATTTTTTCTTTCATGGTCATGGGGATGAAAATGTCCGGGGTGGACCCGATTTGCACGCCATCGAATCCGGCGCGCGCCACTCCAACCACCGTCAGCGATACTCCATTCACTGTGAGTGGCTTGTTCAAAATCGACGGATCCGCGCCGAACTGCCGCGTCCAGTATCCATAGCTGAGCACTGCAACCGGATTCGCCCCCGGCGCGGTTTCATCGCTCCCCATGAAAACGCGCCCAAGCGCCGCCTGCACTTCGAGCGTCTCAAAAAAATTCCCGCTCACCAGTTCCCCGTGCGCGCTCTGCGTCGCCCCGCGTCCCGACACGTTCACGTCCACCGGAAAACACGCCAGCAAGCCCGAAAAAACAGAACTGCGGTCGCGCAAATCTTTGTACATGGGATACGAAAACGCCTCCGTTACGTCACCGTCACTCCACGTGCGCCCGGGGTTCGGTCCCGGCGAGCGCAGCACCACAAGCCGCTGCGGATTCGGCACCGGCAAATCGCGCAGCAGGATTTGGTCGGTGAAAGAAAAAATCGCCGTGTTCGCGCCAATCCCCAGCGCCAGCGTCACAATCGCGATCGCCGTGAATCCCGGCGATTTCGCCAGCATTCGCAAACCGTAACGTATGTCCTGCATTAGCGTGTTCATCCTTCACCTCGGTTGATGCTTCTAGTTCTGAGGGCCGCTTCCTTTGGCAAGCTGAGAACAATCCGCCTCCAAGTACCCAGCAGATCGCCTGCCACCGGTCGTATATGGAAATACCTTGGATTCAGCTACTTACGTTGCGTAAATGGATGTTCAGGCAGGGCAGATGCGCGCTTGCGGAAGGGAACGTCGCGAAAATGGACACTGCGGCGGCGGCTAGTTTGACTTGGATTTTTCTACTTCCTCGGTCAGCGCGGGGACAATCTCAAACAGGTCGCCAACCACTCCGTAGTCGGCGATCTCAAAAATCGGCGCGTTTTGATCCTTGTTTATCGCCACAATGCAACGCGAGCCTTTCATCCCGACGACGTGCTGGATCGCGCCGCTGATTCCCAGCGCCAAATACAGCTTCGGCGAAACTGTCTGCCCGGAGCTCCCGATTTGCCGGTCCATCGGCAGCCAGCCCTCGTCGCAAATGGGACGTGACGCCGACAATTCGCCTCCCAACGCTTTCGCAAGTTTCTCAGCCAGCGGAATATTCTCCGGCGCCTTGATTCCGCGCCCCACCGAAACCAGAATCGGCGCCTGCGTCAGATCCACCGCCTGCTTCGCCTCGCGGAAAAGTTCGAGCGGCTTGGTGCGGATCTGTTCCGGCTTCAACTCAACGCCCACGGGCTTCATCGCCGCCTTTCCGTCCGATTTTTTCGCAGCCAGGTCGGCGCGAAACGCTCCCGCCTGGAACGATGCGAACCACGGCGCGTACCCTTGAAACACAACATCGGCGGCCGTGCGCCCCTGAAACATTTGCCGCACGAAAACTAGTCCACCGTTTTCGTAACGATATCCCACGCAATCGCCGATCATTCCCTTGCCCACTGACGCAGCAAGTTTTGGCGCGAAGTCGCGTACCTGGTAAGTGTGGGGAAATAAAACCAGATCAGGCTTGGCCTGCTCGATCACCTGTTTCAGGGCAGTGGAATAGCCGTCCGGCGTGTATTTCTCAAGCAGTGCGTTCTCGACAAGAAGCACTTCATCGAGCTGATACCCGGCCAGTTCATCCGCGAGCGCACCGACCCCTTGGCCAATCACCACGCCTGAGAGAGAATCTTTCGCCTCCGATGCGATTTGCTGCGCGGCAGCCAAAGTTTCGAAGCTGACTTTATTCCATTTTGCGTCGCGTTGTTCCGTGATGAGCAGAATTTTCATTTTATGGCCCGACTAGAGCACACGCGCTTCATGTTTCAATTTTTCCACCAGCTTCGTCGCGATTTCTTTCGGTGCTCCAGCGATGAATTCCGTTTTTTTCGTTTTGTGGGGCACGTAAATGCGTTCCACTCGTTGCGTCAACTCCGCTGGCACGCCCAACGATTCGCGCGTGACCGCGGCAATCTCTTTTTTTTTCGCCGCCATGATGCCTTTCAGCGTAGCGTAGCGCGGTTTGTTGATGCCCGACTGAATCGTCAGCACAGCCGGCAGGGGCAGCTCGACCCACTGAAACCATCCTGCTTCGAGTTCGCGTTTCAGGCGCAAATGATCGCCCTGCGCCTCGATCGACATAATAATCGTCGCATGCGGCAACCCCAGCAATTCCGCCAGCAACACTCCCGTCTGCCCGAAACCATGGTCTTCGCTCTGCAAGCCCGTCAGTATCAAGTCGAATTTTTCTTTTTTGATTGCTGCGGCCAGCGAACGCGCCGACGCCAACGGATCCAGCGCGTGGAATTTATCATCCGTGACGTGAATGCCGCGGTCTGCACCCTTGGCCAGGGCTTCTTTGATCGTCTGCTTCACGCGCTCGGGGCCCATCGAAATCGCCACCACTTCCCCGCCATGCTTTTCCTTCAAACGCAGTGCTTCTTCCAGGGCGAATGTGTCCGGCTCATTCGTCTCGAAGCTTATGTCCGTCTCGCGAATCCACGTTCCGCTCGCGTCAATGGCAAGCGGGGCATCCTTCGCGGGAACTTGTTTCACGCAGACAACAATGTTCAACGAAGCCTCCGAAAACTCGCTCAGCGGCCTTCCCAAAGTTTGAAAACAAGCGAAGCGTTCGTGCCGCCGAATCCGAATGAATTCGACAGCACGTAGCGCAACCCTGCTTTGCGCGCCTGATTTGGAACGTAATCGAGGTCGCACGCCGGATCAGGATTTTCGTAATTGATCGTCGGCGGCAGAATCTGGTCGCGCAGCGCAAGCACGCTGATGCCCGCCTCCAGGCCGCCCGCTCCGCCGAGCACATGCCCCGTCATCGATTTCGTCGAGCTGACTGGGATTCTCTTTGCCTGGTCGCCGAACGTGCGCTTGATCGCCACCGTCTCGATTGCGTCGCCAATCTGCGTCGACGTGCCGTGCGCGTTCACGTAACCGATTTCCGTTGGCGCGATTTCCGCATCCTTCAAAGACGCGAGCATCACGCGGTAGGCCCCGTCGCCATTTTCCGCCGGTTGCGTCATGTGAAAAGCGTCCGCTGTCATTCCGTAGCCCACGATTTCCGCCAGAATATTGGCGCCGCGCCGCTGCGCATGTTCGAGCGATTCAAGGATCAGCACGCCCGAGCCTTCGCCGATTACGAAGCCGTCGCGCTGTGCGTCAAACGGACGGCTGGCCCGCGCCGGCTCGTCATTGCGAGTCGACAACGCTTTCATCGCCGCAAATCCCCCCACGCCCATCGGCGTTATCGCCGCTTCCGAACCACCCGCGATCATCACTTCCGCGTCGCAGCGCTGAATAATTTTGAAGGCGTCGCCGATGGCATGCGCCGACGCCGAGCACGCCGTCGCCGTCGCCGAATTCGGCCCCTTGGCGCCATAGCGAATCGAAATTTGCCCCGAAGCCAGATTGATAATCGCGGAAGGAATGAAAAACGGAGAAATCCTGCCCGGACCGCCCTGAATCAATTTGCTGTGCTCGCGCTCGATTACGTCGAATCCGCCGATGCCCGACGAAATATAAACGCCAGTGGCGTCGGCAATCTCTGGAGTGATTTCGAGCGCCGCCATCTTCATCGCGAAATCCGTGGCGCCAATGGCCAGATGAATAAACCGGGCCATCTTCTTCACTTCTTTTTTCTCGATCCACTGGAACGGATCGAAACCTTTGACTTCGCCTGCAAAGGTGCAGTCGAAACCTGTGGTGTCAAATTGCGTGATGGGAGCGATACCGCTCTGCCCGGCAAGCAGATTTTTCCAGACTTCTTCCGTCCCAATCCCGCAGGCGCAGACCAGCCCGACTCCTGTGACGACAACCCGGCGATTCAATGCGGAGTTTTCTCCTCGTGGAACTCTGAGGCCCGGCGAGTTATTTTTTTTCCTTGGCGTGCTTGTCGATGTACGCGATGGCGTCTTTCACCGTGGCGATCTTTTCTGCGTCCTCATCGGGTATTTCGATGCCGAACGCTTCTTCGAAGGCCATCACGAGTTCGACGATGTCGAGCGAATCGGCGCCGAGATCGTCCACAAACGAAGCCGTAGGCGTCACTTCGCCTTCATCCACACCGAGCTGTTCGACGATAATCTGTTTCACGCGTTCTTCGACGCTGGCCATTCTGTTTCTTCCTCCGCTTTCGGCGTTCGTTTATTCGAATATGAATCTGCCAGCCGGCTTTCCCCTGGCGTTTCAAGCCCGAATCATTCTATGCGGCCCGCCAAATCAGGTCAACCACAGAGCCGCTTACTGTACGCATTCACACGAGCATTGTCTAGCGGGAACGCAGTCACGCTGCCGTCAGCAACAACGGCGCGCCATCCGTGATCACCAGCGTGTGCTCGTAATGCGCTGAAAGTCTGCCATCCGCCGTCTTCACCGTCCATCCGTCCCCGCTGTCGACTGGTCTTCCAGACCCCATCGCAATGATTGGCTCGACCGTAATCACCAAGCCTTCCGTCAGCCGTTGCGTCACGCTCGGATCTTTAAAATTCGGCACGCTCGGAGGTTCGTGAATCGTGTGGCCGATGCCGTGCCCGCCCAGTTCACGAATCACGCGAAAACCGCTGCGCCGCACCTCCTGCTCCACCACGCGCCCAATTTCATTCACGGGACGGTTTGCGTGCGCCACTTTCATCGCCTCCCCAAACGCGCGTTCCGCACATGCTACCAGTCTGCGCGCTTCGTCGGAAACTGGCTCGACCGGCACGGTGACCGCTGCGTCCGCCATGTAACCGTTTTTCTCGAACGTCACATCCAGTTTCACCAAATCGCCCGCTCGAATCTTCCGTGAAGCTGACGGAATCCCGTGCACCGCTTCGTCATTCAAGCTGATCAGCACATCGCCCGGAAAACCGTAAACCACTCTTGGCGCCGATTGCGCTCCATTCTCTCGCATCACCTTGCCGCCGATATCGGCGACCTCCGCCGTCGTCACGCCCGCGCGCACGCGTTCAGCCATCGCCTGCAGCGCCAGACGGACGATGCGCCCCACTTCTTTCAAGGCCAAAAGATCCTTGTAACTCTTGATCGACACTTACTTGCCTTTCCCGCGCTCTCTTGTGCCCCAACGCATTTCAAACACTACCCCATCCGCATTCCGCCGTTCACGTCGAGAACGTGCCCCGTGATGTATCCAGCTTCCTCGCTTGCTAAAAAAACAATCGCGGCGGCAACATCATTTTCGGTTCCGAACCGCCCGAGCGGAATGCGCGCCTTCAATTCATCCTTCACTTTGTCCGGCAGCGGCGCGGTCATCGGCGTCGCAATGAATCCCGGCGCCACCGCATTCACCGTGATATTGCGCGAAGCCATTTCTGTGGCAATGGCGCGCGTCAGGCCGATCAGTCCAGCTTTCGCCGCTACGTAATTCGATTGCCCGGCGTTCCCCGTTTCCGCCACAACGGAAGTAATGTTAATGATGCGTCCCCAACGCTGCTTCATCATCGTCGACAGCGCCTGCTGCGTGCACAGATGCGCGGCGGTCAAGTTCGTGCGCAGAACCGCCTCCCAATCCTCCAACTTCATGCGCAGCGCAAGCCCATCGCGCGTAATAGCAGCATTGTTGACCAGAATATCGAGTCGCCCAAACTTCGCCAGCGCCTGCTGAAACCCGGCCTTGATCTGCTCAGGCTCCGCCACGTCCATTTTCACTGCCAATGCCTGGCCGCCGGCGGACTCGATCTCCTTCACCACTGCCGCGAGTTTCTCTTCGCTGCGTGCCGCCGCCGCAACGCGCGCGCCCGCCGCCGCCAGCGCTACCGCCGTCCCGCGTCCAATCCCTTGCGACGCGCCCGTCACAATCGCAACTTTTCCTTGCAACGAAAACATCTTGTTAATCCCTAGGTTGCAGAATTCGATCACGCTTCGGAGATCTCCGCGCGCGCCTTGGCAATCTTTTCCAGCGTGGCCTGCAGACTCGCCGAATCCTCAACATTAAAGCTCCGCACCGAACGGTCGATCTGCCGCAGAAGCCCGCTCAAAACGCGTCCCGGCCCCACCTCCACGAATATGCGCGCGTCCTGCGCAATCATTTCGTGAATCGATTCTTCCCAGCGGACCGCCGAGCATACTTGACGAATCAGCGCCTCGCGTGCTTCTTCCCCCGTCGTAATCGCTTCCGCGTCCACGTTCGTGATCAGCGGAAAGCGCAGCGCCCCAAACGGTGTCGCGCGCAGGTCGCGTTCCAACCGTTCCTCGGCTCGCTTCATCAACTCGCAATGGAACGGCGCGGATACCGGCAACATCACCGCGCGCTTGGCCCCGCTCTGCGAAGCAATCTCGACTGCGCGCTTCACCGCCGCGGCGTTTCCGGAAATCACCGTCTGCTCCGAGGAATTCAGGTTTGCTGGCGCAACAATTTGCGTGTCCGCCGCTTTTTTGCAGATCGTCCCAACCTCCGCGGGCGCGAGTCCCAAAATCGCCGCCATCGCACCCTCTCCCGGCGCCACGGCCTCCTGCATGTAACGTCCACGCTCTCGCACCAGCTTCACCGCCGCGCTGAAATCCAGACTCCCGGCCGCGACCAGCCCCGAGTACTCTCCCAGGCTGTGCCCCGCCACAAAATCCGGCGTCACGCCACTTTCTTCCAGCACACGAAAAGCCGCGATCGAGACAGTCAGGATGGCCGGTTGCGTGTTTTCCGTGAGTTTGAGTTCTTCTTCGCTGCCCTCGAAGCAAATATGCGAAAGAGAAAATCCCAGCGCCGTATCCGCCAACTCAAACACTTTGCGAGCAGCGGGAAATTTCTCCGCGAGATCGCGGCCCATGCCCGGATATTGGGAGGCCTGTCCCGGAAAAAGAAATGCGATTTTACTCATGTGCGTCCCATCTTGCGATACATCCCGGCAGACAACCCTAAGTCGGTTCTATCTCTCTTTGGATGGAATGTCCAGCCAGCCCGATTGGCGGTTCAGACGCGAACGCCAGCCCCCACTGCGGAAAGCTCCTGTTCGATCTTTTCGTTCACTTTCGCGCGGCAAAGCTCGCCCGCCACGCGAATGGCATTCTTGATGGCGTTTGAATTCGAGCGGCCGTGCCCAATCACCGTGATTCCCCGCACGCCTAATAGCGGCACGCCTCCATACTCCGAGTAATCAATCTTCTTGCGGAACTCATCGAATGCGTGCCGCGAAAGCACGTAACCCACCTTCGCGCTCACGCTGCTTTTCAACGCTTTCTTCAACATTCCCCCAACATGCTCCACCAGCCCCTCGCTGATCTTCAGCACAATGTTGCCGATGAAGCCATCGCAAACGATCACGTCCACGTTGCCTTTGAAAAAATCCTTGCCCTCTACGTTTCCCGTAAAATTCAGGCCCGTCTGCTTCAATCTGTTCGATGCTTCGCGCGTCAGCTCGTTACCTTTCATTTCCTCTTCGCCAATCGAGAGAATCGCTACCCGCGGCCGCCGCGTGCCGAAAATCGTGCGGTAGTAAATCTCTCCCATGATCGCGAATTGCTCCAGTTGCTCGGGCTTCGAATCCACATTCGCGCCCACATCCAGCAACACCGCCGGATTGCCTTTGGCCGTCGGAAACGCCGCCGCCAGCGCCGGACGATCCACCGAGGGCAACTGGCCCAGCACAAAGCGCGCAATCGCCATCACCGCTCCGGTATTCCCCGCGCTCACCAACGCATCCGCCTTTCCATCTCTGACCATCTTCGCGCCCACATGGACCGAGCTGTCGCGTTTCTTGCGAAACGCGTGGGACGGCGAGTCCTCCATCGTGATCACTTCCGTGGCATTGACGACCTCGATGGAAAGTCCGCGATGGGAATGCCGGTTCAGCTCGGCGCGTATTTTGGACTCGATACCGACCAGCACGACACGCACGCCATACTGACGTGCGGCAAGCACTGCGCCTTCGACTTCGGCGCGAGGAGCGTGGTCGCCCCCCATGGCGTCCAGCGCAATCGTAATCATCGGATCACTGCTCAACACTAGCAGGAAATATAGCAGGAACTATCGCGTTTAGTTCAGGCCGAGGTATCCACCACCTCGCGGCCCTTGTAATATCCGCAATGCGGGCATGCGCGATGGGGCAACTTGGGCTCGTGGCAATGCGGACACTTTGAAATCGTCGGCGCTGTCAGATGGTCGTGCGCGCGCCGCGTGCTGCTCCGTCTTTTCGAGTGACGTCGTTTCGGATTCGGCATTCCTGCTCCTATTGGCGGAGACGTACAGCCTCCTGCCTGAAAAATTCTTCCTAAGACCTGTTTTATTGCTTTTTCGACCAGTCTTGCTTTAGGCGTGCGAGCGGCGCCAGGCGCGGGTCGGCGGCACGGGTTTCGCAGCGGCACTCTTCCTGATTCAAGTTCACTCCGCAGTGCGGGCAAAGCCCGCGGCAATCGCTGCGGCAAATCACCTTCATCGGAAGCGACAAATTCACCTGCTCGGCCAGCACATCCGCCAGGAACAATCCATCGCCCTCAAAGAACGCAATCTCCGTATCATCCAGATTCAAACGGAATTCCTCTTCCCGGCTCACCGAATTCATGGGACGGTAAAACAGGTCGAAATTCTTGCTCACTTCCTCCACCACAATCTCCAAACATCGCGCGCACACCATTTCCAGTCTCGTGTGAAACGTCCCGTAAATCCGGATTTGGTCGTCAACCAGTTCCGCCGTCGCGCGCACGTCTAGCGGTTCCACCTGATGGAATTCGCCTGAATGGAAATCGAGCGTCCCCGGAGCGTAATTCTTCCGGATGCGGATTTTCCTTGTGGCGAGTTCGTGTACGTCGAGAAACATCTAAAATTCCCAGGGAAAGAGTGAAAAGCCATTATAAGGTGCGGTCGCGCAATGTCAAGGAAGCCGCCCAAAAACCGCGTCCGTGACGCGAATCGGATACTATTCCTGCAGCGAACACTTCTCTCCTTTCGTCTGCTCCCTTTCTTAGCCTTCTGAAACTCTCTGCCGTATAATCTCCGAACGTATGGCCCTCAATTCCGCAAAACGGCTCTGGCGGCCTCTGAGATGCCCAGCGAAGTCCCGCGCGCCACGAATGGTCTCATGCTGAGCTTGGGCACAAGACTGGGCCCCTACGAAATTGTTTCCTCGCTCGGAGCGGGCGGAATGGGCGAAGTTGAGCCGTTTGGGCGGCGTCTGAGCCGTCGGGCGAAATTCCTAGCCTGCGTGCGCGGGCAGACGATGCGAGGGATCTGTTGCTGAATTCAGGGACAAAACTTGGACCGTACGAGATTGTCGCACCCATCGGCGCGGGCGGAATGGGCGAAGTCTACCGCGCGAAGGACACGCGCCTCGGGCGCGACGTGGCCATCAAGATTCTGCCACAACATTTGACCGAGAAAGCCGACGCGCGGCAACGGTTCGAGCGCGAGGCGCGCGCCGTTTCGTCCTTGAATCATCCGCACATTTGCACGCTCCACGACATCGGGCATCAGGACGGCATCGATTTTCTGGTGATGGAATATCTGGAAGGCGAGACGCTGGCGAAGCGCTTGGAAAAAGGCCCGCTGGCAACTCCTGAATTGCTGCGCATCGGGATTGAGATGGCCGACGCACTGGAAAAGGCGCACCGCCAGGGCATTCTGCATCGCGACTTGAAGCCGTCGAACATCATGCTGACCAAAGCGGGCGCGAAGCTGATGGATTTTGGCTTGGCGAAGGCATCTGGCGAAGCAGGGGCGCCGGTGCTCTCGAACCTGACGCAATCGCTAAATCCGTCAGCGAAAACGACGCCGGTGACCGCGGAAGGGACGATTGTCGGCACGTTTCAGTATATGTCGCCGGAGCAGATGGAAGGCAAAGAGGCGGACGCGCGCAGCGACATTTTTTCGTTTGGGGCAGTCCTGTTTGAGATGGCCACGGGGAAGCGCGCGTTCGAGGGAAAAACGACGGCCAGCGTGATCGCCGCGATTCTGGAACGCGAGCCGCCGCCGATTTCGAGCGTGCAGCCGATGTCGCCGCCGGCGCTGGACCGCACAGTGAAGATTTGCCTGGCAAAAGATCCAGATGAGCGATTCCAATCGGCGCACGACGTGAAATTGCAACTGGAATGGATTCGCGAGGCAGGCTCGCAAGCTGGCGTGCTCGCGCCAGTCGTCGCGCATCGCAAAAATCGCGAGCGCCTCGCGTGGGGCGTGGTGGCCTTGCTTGCGATTGGGTTTGCATTCGCCATTGTGGGCTATGTCGCGCGGGCCCCTCAGCCCGCGCGCGCGATCATCTCCGAAATTTCTCCGCCCGCGAACGCGAGATTTTCTTTCTCCGGGGGCAGCGGCGGTTCGCCGATTCTCTCGCCCGACGGCCAGCGGTTAGCTTTCCTCGCAAGCGACGCGAACAATCGGGTGCTGCTGTGGGTCAAGTCTCTGGACTCAACCATGGCCCAAGCCCTCGAAGGCACCGAGGGCGCGAGTTTTCCTTTCTGGTCGCCAGATAGCCGTTCTCTGGGATTTTTTGCCCATGGCGAACTCTATCGCATCGACGCTTCCGGAGGCCCGACTCTGGCTCTAGCCGAGGCGCAAGCCGGCGGCCGCGGGGGAGCCTGGGCGCCTGACGGCACCATCCTGTTCGGCGTGAATGACGGCGGCGTAATTCGCCGCGTTCTTGCCTCTGGCGGCACACCCCAGCCCGTGAGAAAACTCGACGAGTCACTGAAGGACACCAGCCAGAGGTGGCCGCAATTCCTTCCTGACGGGAGGCATTTTCTCTTCTTCGCGGGCGCGGCTGGCGGCGCTGCCGCGTATGTAGGCGCGCTAGATGGAAGCGAGCCGAAGCTGCTTCTTCACAACGATTCGAACGCCGTTTACGCTTCGCCTGGATATCTGCTCTTCATCCGCGAGGGGACGCTGATGGCCCAGCATTTTGATCCGGGCAGCCTGCGCCTGTCGGGAGATGCCGTGGCCGTGGCGGAGCACGCTGCCATCCTTACAACGGTCAGTCAGGGAATTCTTACCGCTTCGGGGAACGGAATGCTGGCCTACGAAACGGGCGAGAATCTCGCCGATGCGGGCCACCTCTTGTGGCGCGACCGCAGCGGCAAAGAGGTTCGGGAAACCGATGCTTCGTCCGGCCTGATGTATTTGGACCCTACTATTTCGCCCGACGGGCGCAAGCTGGCGGTGACCGTACTTCCAAGAGGAGCGCAGAGCGTCAACCGTCCGAATATCTGGGTCTTCGATCTCGCGCGCGGAATCAAGACGCGCATCACGTTTTCGTCCGCCGGTGACCGCGCGCCTACGTGGACGCCCGACGGAAAATCCATCGTGTTCTCCTCAGACCGCAACGGCAGCGTAAACCACCTGTACGAGAAAGCTTCTGATGGTACAGGGATTACGACGCCCTTGGTTGCGGATGATGCCGACGAGTTTGTTTCGTCGTTCTCCTCGGATGGACGATACCTGCTTTTCCAGCGCAGGAAGGACCAGCCGAACGCGCGTCTCGAGATCTGGGCCATGCCAATGACCGGCGACCGCAAGCCATTCCCGGTCATCCAGAATCAGTTTAACCCGGGGCTTCCAACCCTTTCCCCAGATGGCAGGTGGTTGGTCTATGTGTCGAGGGAGTCCGGCCAGGCGGAAGTCTACATCGTGCCGTTTCTCCACGGAAGCGGGAGACAGGAAGTTTCAACTGCCGGCGGGTGGTGGCCGCGGTGGCGAGGAGATGGACGCGAGCTTTTCTATGTGTCGCCAGACAAAAAGTTGATGTCTGTGCAGATTGCGGAGCAGGGTTCCCACCTCATTGTGGGCAAAGTACAAGAGCTGTTTCAACTGGAACTGGGTCCTTCCGGCGGCCGTCCATTTGACGTCACTCCAGATGGGAAAGAATTCATCACGCTCGGCAAGGACGTGCAGCAGGCCGAGGCTCCACTCACGCTAATCACCAACTGGCCGGCGCTGCTTAAAAAATAAAAGAAACAAACTTCCTTTATGACTATGGCGCGAGGCAAATCGGAACGGGCGCGCGTCGGCCTCTGCGCCGATTGCATTCACTCGCGCCGAATCAAATCCTCGCGTGGCTCCCTATTTTTCCTCTGTAAACTCTCCGAAACCGATCCCGCCTTCCCCAAGTACCCGCGTCTCCCCGTGCTCTCCTGCTCAGGATATGCGCCGGCAGATGGCACGCGCGCCTGACGAAGCTGTCATTTATCGCGCAACGCGCGGTTTCTGCCTGCCGAATTCCTTTTCGTGCTGCTGCAGCAGGTAGTTGTCCGTCATCCCCGCGATATAATCGCAGACAACACGATGCAGCGGTTCTTTTCGCGCTTCCTCCGCGTAAGCGCGCGGCATCCGTTCCGGATGCTCCATGTACACCACAAAAAGCTCGTCGAGCGCCGCCACACTGCGGTCGCGATCTTCGATGATCACTGGATTTTCATACAATCGCATGCGCAGAAATTCCTTCAGGGTCGCATTCCCCTCGGCAACCGCCGGCGAAAAACCGGCCAGCCGCTTCGGATATCCCCGCACATCTCCGACGCTCATCGCGCGCGCGCGAACCATCTCCTCGCGCGTGTGCCCAATCAAGTCCGTCGCGAATATATCCAGGACGCTTTTCAACGCTTCGTTGAATTTCAATTTCCGCCGGCCGTGCGGATATCGTTCATCAACGTTCCTGAAAGCCTCGCCAAAAACGGGCACTGCCGCGCTCAGGTCATCCAGATCCACAAGTCGTGCCTCGAAACCGTCATCCAGATCCGCCGTGTTGTAGGCAATCTCGTCGACCAGATCAATCAGCTGCGCTTCCAGCGTAGGCCGTTGGTCCAGCACATATTCCGCCAGTTCCGGATATTCCTCAGCCGAGTAGTCCCGCGAATGTTTGATGATCCCCTCGCGAACCTCGAATGTCAGATTCAAGCCGGGGAAATCCAGATAGCGCTGCTCGAATTTCTCCACAATGTGCAGTGCGTGGAGATTGTGATTGAAGCGGTCGCCGCGTTCGCGCATCCGCGCGTCAAGTTGCTTTTCGCCCGCGTGGCCAAATGGCGGATGTCCGATGTCATGCACCAGGGCAAGCGCTTCGACCAGATCGCTATTAAGTTGCAGCGCTTCAGCAACCGTGCGCGCAATCTGCGCCACTTCGAGTGTGTGCGTCAGCCGGGTGCGGAAATGATCCGAGAAGCGCGTGGTGAACACTTGCGTTTTCGCTTCGAGACGCCGGAAAGCGCGCGAATGCACCACGCGGTCGCGGTCCCGCGCGTAGTCGTTGCGATACGGATGCTGCGGCTCCGGATGCCGCCGCCCGCGCGAACGCCGCACATCCATCGCGTACGCGGCAAGATTTGCAGCAGCGTCCATCCCGCCATTGTAGCTGGTCTCGCCACGCCTCACTAGCCAGTCAGAGGCCGTTCCTGACTTGTGGCGCTCGGCCAACTCAATTTCAATGCTAGAATCCCGCCCCGGCGTTCGACGAATGACACTCGCGCTAATCTGGCCGCAGCCGCTCGACCCTTTGCACTCGATGGTGCTCTCTGCGCTTGTCGCCGTCGTTCCTCTCGCAATTGTTCTGGTGCTGATGGGAGGCTTGCGCAAGAGCGGCCTGCTCTCCACGGCGTGCGGTTTGCTTTCCGCTGGAGCCCTCGCCGTTTTTGTTTGGCGCATGCCGTTCGAGCTAGCGTTGTGGAGCGCTTTCTTCGGCATCATTTATGGCCTCTGGTCGATCATGTGGATCGTTTTCGCGGCTCTGTGGCTTTACAACCTCGCCGTCGAGACGGGCAAATTCGAACAGCTCCGTCGCTGGATGACGCAGCGCGCCTCCGGCGACCCTTGCATTCAAGCCATTCTCGTCGCGTTTTGCTTCGGAGCGCTTCTCGAAGGCACCGCCGGCTTCGGCACGCCCGTCGCGATGACGGCATTTCTTCTCGTTGGCATGGGTTTTAAGCCGCGCCGCGCGATTGTCGTCTCGCTAATCGCTGATACGGCTCCCGTGGCCTTTGGAGCTTTGGGCATTCCCATCGTCGCGCTCGCCGGAGTCACAGGCCTCAATCTGATGAAGCTGTCCTCCATGGTTGGCAGGCAGCTTCCGTTCATTTCATTCATCCTGCCCGGCTATCTGGTATTGGTGGTCGCGGGACGCAAAGGTTTGAAACGAACTTGGCCCGCCATCCTCGTCGCCGGATTCAGCTTCGCCTTCGCACAATTCCTAGTTGCGAATTTCTGGGGCCCTTGGGCCGCCGACATCATCGCCGCGCTCGCTTCGATCGCCGCGCTCGTCGCGTTTCTGCATCTCTGGAATCCTACGGGAGAGAAATCTTCCGCCATCGCTCCCCCGGCCGCGGACTCCATTCCTCTCACCGCGCGCGAAGCTTTCACCGCCTGGCTTCCCTGGATCTTGCTCTCCGCCGTAATGGTTTTGTGGTCTTACCTGAAGCTTTTCAATCTCGGCCAAATCACTTTTGCGATTCCGCGTTTGCACAACGCGGTTCTCATCACGCTGTACCAGAAACCCTACGCCGCGCTTTACGCCTTCCAACCCCTGGCAACCGGAACGGCCGTCCTAGTCGCCACGGTGCTCACGGCAATTTGTCTTCGCACGCGCCCGAAAATCTTCGCCCAAGCCGGCGCGAAGACATGTCGCCAACTGCGTATCCCCGGACTGACAGTCGTCATCATCGTCGCCCTGGCCTATCTCTACAATTATTCAGGAATGGCTTACACTCTCGGCGCAGCGCTGGCACGCGTGGGTGGATTTTTTCCTCTGGTCAGCAGTTATCTTGGTTGGGGCGCGTGTTTTTTAAGCGGCAGTGACACTGCGAGCAATCTTCTCTTCGGCAATCTTCAAGTCGCCGCCGCTCATCAGCTTCATCTCAACCCCGTGCTGCTCGCCGCGACGAATTCTTCCGGCGGTGTCACCGGCAAAATGATCTCGCCGCAGAATATCGCCGTCGGCGTCACCACCGTCGGCCTGATCGGCGAAGAGGGCAAAGTCCTTCGCTCCATGTTTTGGCACAGCATCATTCTCGCCAGTGCCGTCGGCCTCCTCGCCTTCGCCCAGGCTCACTGGCTTTCCTGGATGGTTCCCTAGCATCTTAGCGTTTTCACATCGCGGGCTTCGACAGCGCAGCCTTTGAAGGGATCTGCTTCTCCATCTCGCCCGCGATTTGCTTGGCCTTCTCAGTCATGTTCGCCGCGGTTTGTCCCACCTCCAGTTTGAATTCGATCCCGACCGCGCCGACGGCCTTCCCTGCCGCGTCATGAAGCGGCAGCGAAACATCGTAGCCGTCTTTTTCTTTCTCGACGTACGGTTTTCCCGTTCGGATCGGCGCGCTATCGTCCGTCTCGCATTTCTCGCCGATGTCTCCCTTGTCCGTTGACGCGATCGTCCGGCATCCTTTCGCCGAAACGGTGACAATGCCAATCTCCGTCGCCTCGGGATGCTGCGCGTGCGTGTCCTCCACCAGTTTCTGCGCCAAGCTCTTTGTCTGGTGCGTCGCCGTTTGTGCCGTCGCCACAGCGGACGCAAAGCAAACCCCAAACGCCGCGACTCCCACAATTCTCAGGACGCGCTCGAAATATATCCATCGATTCATCGTTTTCTCTCCTTTGTTCCTACACGAAGGGCCTGTTAGCTCTCAGCATACGCCCGCTAATCATGTGTAGACTTAAACCACAATTAATTTCCGTTTATCTTCACTTCGAATCTTCTCGCCGCGTCGCGCTTTATGGTATGAAAGCGAAAGCGTGCGAATCGTGGGAGGAAAACAATGAACAAGCTGATGACGATCTTTGTGACCACTCTCTTTGTGCTGAGCCTGGCGGGCGCTGCCAAAGCAGCGGACCCGCTGAAACTCGTGGCGAAATACAAAATGCCCAGTGACATCAAAGGTCGCTTCGATCATCTCGGCGTGGACCTTCGCGGAAACAGATTATTCCTTGCTGCCGAGACCGCTCACGAAGTCCTCGTCTTCAATCTGCGCACTGGCCAGTACATTCGCGCCATCACCGGTATCGGCATTCCGCACGCGATTTTTTGCCGCGCAGATCTGAACCGCATTTACATCACTGACGGCGGCGCCGGTGAATTGAAAATTTACGACGGAAAATCCTACCGCCTTCTGAAAAGCGTGAAACTCAAAGTCGACTCCGACTCCATCGGCTATGATCCCGCCACGCATGATCTTTATATCGACGACGGCGGCGGCGACGCGCACGAAACTTTCTCCATGTTCAGCGTGGTCAACACAACCACTGGCGACAAAGTCGCCGACACGCAAATTGACGGCGACACGCTCGAAGCCATGGCCCTGGAGAAATCCAGGCCTCGCATTTACGTCAACAATCGGGCGAAAAATCAGATCTCCGTCATCGACCGCAAAACGCACCAGCTGGTCGCCAGTTGGCCCGTCACCATCGGCAAATTCAACGTCGCCATGGCGCTCGACGAAGCTTCCCATCGTCTTTTCGTCGGCTGCCGCGGCGGCCAAATCGTCGTCTTCGACACGCGCACAGGAAAAGAGCTCCAAGCGCTTCCCATTCCCAAAGGCATCGACGATTTAATCTTCGATTCCGCGCACAAACGCATTTATGCCGCGTGCGGCAGCGGCACCGGTGCCATCGCCGTCTACCAGGAGACCGACCCGGACCACTACAAATCTCTCGGTGAAGTTCCCTCCGCGCCCGGCGGGAAAAACGAAGTCCTCGTTCCCCAACTCGGCTGCCTCTACGTAACCATTCCTCCGCAAGCAGCGGTTCCCGGCGAGGTCTTCGTCTACCAAGTCATGTAGGAATCTGGGGACTTCCGAACCTCCAGGGGCAGCTATTGCAGAAGTCTGTGTCGTGCGCTGGCGCATCTCGCGCCGCGGACGTACACTATTAGTGCCCGCCTGTACGCAATCACGCAGAGGAGGAGACATGGCACGCAAAGCTACGGCAGTTTGGAACGGTTCGCTGAAGGAGGGCAAAGGCAACATCTCGACGGAGAGCGGCGTTCTCTCGAAATCGCCCTACTCATTCAAGACGCGCTTCGAAAACGAGCGCGGCACCAACCCCGAGGAATTAATCGCCGCCGCGCACGCCGGCTGCTTTACCATGGCGCTTTCGGCTGAGCTTGGCAAGGCAGGCATCACGGCCGAGTCCATCGAGACCACCGCCTCGGTCACACTCGAAAAGCAGGACGCCGGTTTCAGCATCACCAAAAGTCATCTCGACGTGACCGCGCGCATTCCCAACGGCGACAATGCTGCGTTCCAGAAAGCTGCGCAAGCGGCCGAGGCCGGCTGCCCCGTTTCCAAGCTCCTCAAAGCTGAGATAACGATGACCGCGAAGCTCGAAGGCCAGCGCGCCACCGGCGCCTGAGCGATCTGATCTGTCGCTCGGCCGGCAGTTCAACGTTTGCCTTTTGAAGGTGATCCAAAACGGATCAATCCGTCTCGATAGTCGATAGTCATTTCAAAATTCTTCAACGTGGCAAAGCCCAACAGGCCGGAAACCTCCGTCCCGGTGGAGTTGCTGAATGCCGTAGTGTCAAAGGAAGTCAAATCTAGGTTCCTTTGCATTTGATTGGCAAATGTCAACGTCACGCCGGTCGCACGAAACACTTTGACGACTCTTCCGTTGACCCCGGCAACCTTCAGCGGAGCATCCGCGTGCATTATTGCAACCTTCCTTGCCGCGTCCCGCGAAATCACGCTCTCGGCTGCACCCGTATCGACCAAAAATAGAAATGTTCCCGATTCGTTCACGTTCACCGGCACTAGAAGGTCGTGGCCAAATCGCCAAACCCGCGTAAACGATTTCATGCCAGGGCCGTCATAGCGCTTTGCGAATTCCGGAATCTTCAACGACACAAACCGCGAATCCAACGCCTCAACCGGCGCAGGCTCGTTCTGCAGCGCAGGCAATTCGCTCAATCTGAATTTCGCCCGCGGGAAATCGAGGTCGACCAGGAAATTCGAAAACGTATCCGTTCCTATCAGTCCGTCGCGGCCGGTCACGGAAGTGCCGTTAAGCACATCCACATAGCAACTGTGAAATTCCAGGCCGCCTACTTGAATTGTTTTCGCATAGCCGATATACCCAGGAGCCGCACCATTAGCTCCGATTCCACCGACGCGGATTGGCGCGATGCGTTCAATGCCCGCTTTTTCCGCAATCTTGCTGCTTATGAGAATGCCGCTTGATCCTGTGTCCACCAACAGCGTGGAAGAAACGTCATTCAACCCGATTTTCAGCCCATACCCGGCCGGTTGCACGCCACTCCGTGACACCGGCTGGAGATTCGTTTCGAGCGAGTCTGCCTTTGTACTCGAGCGGCATGGCGAAGTGTTTCTCCGAGCTTCATCTTGAAAAACGGCGAGTTCGTTCCTCATGTCCTCATCGCCCGGGTCATCGGCAAGGTATCCGTGAAGGACAGTAATACGGTCCTGAAGACTAACTGTTGCGAGCCAATTCAATGCCCACAGTGATTGCACGTCAGGATCAGAAGGATCAATCTCATAGGCTTTGTCAGCCATTTCCGTTGTCTTTTGGTAATCGGACTCCGCCTCATAGATTCGAGCCATACCCAAATAGGCGCGCGCATTTTTCACGCCCTTCCTGGCAAACTTGGCAAATTCCTTCTGGGCCTCGGCGATCCTGCCTTCCCGGAAATAGACCTCGCCGCCAGCCACGTGCGCCTCCGGCGCATCGGGTGCAATCGCGAGCGCTTTTGCGGATGCTTCAACCGCATCCGGCAAATCGTTTTGTTTCAAATAAACGCGCACGAGCCCTGCATATGCCAGCCCGGGCTGCGCTCCAATCGCGATTAAAGCTTCGTACTCCCGAGCAGCCGCGTTCAGTTGGTGAACACGATACAAATGTTCTGCGTCCTTGAGCGATGCGGAAGTCGTGGTGACGAACTCGCTTTCGCGGTCCGATATTTTGGCGGCACATAGCGCGTATCCGGCGCAAATCATGGTGCCAAATACGCTCAATCGGAACCCTATACGGTGCACGCCGTGCCTCGAATCAAGCTCGCAGTGGGATGCTCTGGATCCATTCGCGTTTGCCTGCAGATATGGTGAAAATCATCCCAGGGCTTGGGAAAAATCTAGGATTTCCCGGAAGGAAGAAGAGCCAGTTGCTGATCCGCCTGGTCGGCGGCGCCCGTATCGGGATATTCGGATTTGATTTGATTGAAAATCCGGGCGGCCTGCGCGGGATCCGACTGCCGGTAATGTTCCGCGAGCGCCAGCATCACCATGGGCTTCGGCGCCAGCACGGACGGATTCTTCAAGAGTTCGTTGTAGAGCTGTACAGCCTGAGCCGCATTCCCTGAATGGTCGTAAATCTGCGCGAGCTCGAAACGCGCCATCGCAGCGAAATCATGATTGGAGCTATTTTGAATTTTCGATAGCCACGTGATTGCCTGCGCATTTTGGTTCAGCCGTTCGAGGCACAGCGCGGAATAATAATCAGCGAGCTGTCCGGCGCGCGTGCGCGGATATTGATTCGCAACACCTTCGAACTTCTTCAGCGCATCCTGATATTTTTTCGAACTGTCCGAGTAGCTGATTTCATTCGGCTGCGGCGCTTGGCCCGGTGCAAGCGTCGGCGCCTGGAAAATCTGCATGGCATCGTTGAAACCGGCCGACGCTTTCACCGATTGCCGCTGCGAATAAAATTGCCAGCCGAAAACTCCGGCCGCGACGATCAGCGCAACAGCAACAACGTAAACCAGAGCCGTCTTGTGCGATAGCACAGCTTCAGCGCTATGCGACAGCGCTTCTTGAACCTGATCTGTCTTTAATTCCTGACGGGAAATATGCTTCGCCACTGTTTACGTCTCCCGGAAATTCGGATTTCTTATGCTAGCACAGAACGCGGAATCCTGTTCAAACGCGAGAAGAATTTCGATCTCGAATGGGAGCAATGCGCGAGCGTTACTTAATTTCGTTAACTTTTCCGGCAGCGCCATTGCTCGCCGCGGAAGGAAACTTCTTGCTCATCACCAATTCCGTGCCGCCGTTCGGGCCGCACTGAATATCGAATTCGTCCATGAACGCGCGCATCAGAAAAATTCCGCGGCCCGAAGTTCGCAGAAGATTTTCTTCCGCCAGAGGATCCGGAACGTCCGCGAGGCAGAAATTCTTGCCCTCATCCAAAACGTGCACCACGAGTTTGCGCTCTTCCAGTTCGAGCGCGAGTCCAATTTTGCGGCCGCGCTCTTTGCGATTGCCGTAACTGTAGGCGTTGATGACCGCCTCGCGCACGGACATTCCGATTTTGTGGCAGTCCTCGTCGCCGAAGCCGGCCTCCGCGGCCACGCGCAAGGCAATGTCCTCGGCGAGATCAACGCTCTCGAGAAGCGTTTCGAGCGTCACTTCAATGCGCTGGGCGCGGGTTGCCATTCATTTTCCGAATGAAAATAAAAGAACGATATGCTCGCATGGGCGAAGCGGGTAAGTCAATCAATCGCGCGGCGTTATCATTCGTCATCGACATCATCGCTCATCGTAGCGCATCGTGGCGCGGCGCGCTATGGGCGCAAGGTACTACGCCCAGTAGGTGCGATCCAGAGTGCGGTATTGGATAGCTTCGCTTAACTGGCGGGATTGAATATCAGGAATGCCGTCGAGGTCGGCTATCGTGCGTGCAACTTTCAGAATGCGGTCGTGCGCGCGCGCGGAAAGGCCGAGTTTTTGAATCGCGGTTTCGAGCAATTTTTCGCCGTCAGCGGAAATGCCGCAGTATTTTCGCAGAAGCTTGGGCGTCATTTGTGCGTTTGCGTAGATTTTTTTTTCCGCCGCGTAGCGATCGAGTTGGAGGCGCCGCGCATCCATCACGCGCTGACGCACGGAGGCGGACGGTTCCGCATCCGTGGCGCCGCGCAGTTCTTTGTACTTTACCGCCGGAACTTCGACATGAATGTCGATGCGGTCGAGCAGCGGGCCGGAAATTTTTGAGACGTAGCGCTGAATTTGCATCGGCGTGCAATGGCAATCGCGCGTGGGATCGCCGAAAAATCCGCAGGGACAAGGATTCATCGCGGCGGCGAGCATGAAGCGCGCGGGAAAGCTCACGGAAAGCGCGGCGCGCGCGATGCAAACAACTCCGTCCTCGAGCGGTTGCCGCAAGACTTCGAGAACGTTGCGCTGAAATTCCGGCAGCTCGTCAAGAAACAGCACACCGTTGTGGCCGAGCGAAACTTCGCCAGGCCGGGGAATCGCGCCGCCTCCGATGAGTCCTGCATCGCTGATGGTGTGGTGCGGTGAACGGTACGGGCGCATGGCGACGAGGCCGCGCGAATCGTCGAGAACACCAGCGACGCTGTGAATGCGCGTGGTTTCGATGGCTTCATCGAGCGACATCGGCGGCAGAATCGTGGGGATGCGTTTGGCGAGCATCGTTTTGCCCGCGCCCGGCGGCCCGATGAAAAGAAGATTGTGTCCGCCGGCGCAGGCGACTTCGAGGGCGCGTTTCGCGGATTGCTGGCCGCGCACGTCGCGCAGATCCACCGAATACTGACCGGCTTCCGAAAGCATTTGCCGGCTGTCGACGCTGACGGGCGGAAAGGATTCGGGCGAGTTAATCAGGTCCGCGGCTTTCGGCAACGACTTGACCGAAAAGACGCGAATGCCTTCCACGACGGCGGCTTCGCGGGCGTTTGCTTCGGGCACGACTACATTTTTGATTCCGCGTTCGCGCGCGGCCAGCGCCGCCGAAAGCGCGCCGCGAACCGAGCGCACGCTTCCATCGAGAGAAAGTTCGCCGAGAAAAACATAGTCGTCCAGAATTTTGCCGAAAAATGTTCCCTGACAGCCGAGCAGCCCAAGCGCGACCGGAAGGTCGAAGGCGGAGCCCTCCTTGCGCATGTCGGCGGGCGCGAGATTAACCGTGACGGCAAGGTGCCCGGGAAAATCGAAGCCGCAATTTTTCAGCGCGGCCTTGGTGCGTTCGCGGCTTTCCTTCACGGCGATATCCGCGAGACCAACGACATTAAAATTGCCGGGCTGGCCGGGGCCGATGTCGACCTCGACTTCGACAAGGTAGGCGTCGATGCCGTACACGGCGGCGCTAAATGTCTTAAAGAGCATCGCGAGAGGAAGGCGGGGCTTTTTCGCCACATGTAAGATAACCTAAAAGATACTTTCCCGCCACAATAACCGTTGGGGGAAGCACCGACCCTTTCGTGGGGGACGCGCGAGTGCAACGCGCAAAAGGAACATACAGCTGACGGCATTGTTCTTGTCGGAGCTGAAGCCTGCCTGCGCGGGCGAGCCCCGACCCCCCGAAGACGTTGCGACATTCCTTCGTTCCTTGCTGCGTCAGGGGCAAGCAGGGTGATAACGGTGACGCTTTACAAAGGTGCGGGTACTACGTATGCTTGCGCCCAAAGGCGCACGAGGCCGGCGCGTGAAACTGGGCCCGCACGTTGCGAGCCGGAAATTGATTCTGTGGAGGAACGGACATGGGCTGGATTTTGCTGGCGATCATCGTGATCTTCGTGATCGTGGTGATCGGGATGTACAACGGGCTGGTGAAGCTGAAGGTGCAGTGCGACAACGCCTGGGCAGACATCGATGTGCAACTGAAACGGCGCTACGACTTGATTCCGAATCTGGTGCAGACGGTGCAAGGTTACGCGGCGCACGAAAAAGGAACGCTGGAAGGCGTGGTGGCGGCGCGAAACTCCGCGATGGCGGCGCAGGGGCCCGCGGCGAAAGCGGAAGCCGAAAACATGCTGACCTCGGCGCTGCGGCAGGTGTTCGCGCTGGCGGAAGCGTATCCGCAATTGCGCGCCGTTGAGAGCTTCACGCAATTGCAAACCACGCTAAGCCAGTTGGAAGACAGCATTCAAAACGCACGGCGCTATTACAACGCCGTGGTGCGCGACCTGAACACGAAGATCGCGGTTTTCCCGTCGAATATCATCGCGAATATGTTCGGCTTCAAAACGCGCGAATTCTTCGAAGTGGCCGCGCCAGCGGAGCGTGACGTACCCAAGGTGAGTTTTCAGACAGGTGCTCCGCAGTAGCGTGACGGGCGCGATGCGAAGTTTTCGCCGTGCGGCGATTTCCATTTCTATAGCAACTCTGCTGGTGCTTGCGGCTGCTTTGCCCGGCGCCAGGCCGGCGCATGCGCGGCAGCTTACGCTCAAGAGCTTCGACGAGCAGGTCGTAGTCCGTCCCGATTCCACGATAGAAGTGACGGAGATGCTCGAAGTGCGATTCGAGGGCTCGTGGAATGGGATTTACCGGACGATTCCGGTGGAATATCGCGACTCGCTGGGACTGAATTACACGCTGTTCATCGAGCCCGAGGGCGTGACGGACGACAACGGGCATCCGCTGAAATACGAAGTGAGCCGCGAAGGCCAGTACAAACGATTCAAGATTTACGTGCCGGGCGCGGTGAATACGACGAAGACGGTGGTGGTGCGCTATAAGGTGCTGGACGCGCTGGGATTTTTCCCGGATCACGACGAGCTGTACTGGAGCGTAACGGGAAACGAATGGGACATGGCGATCGAAAACGCGACGGCGCGAATCGAATTGCCGGCGGGCGTGACGGGGCTGCACGCTGAAGCGTTCACGGGAGGATACGGGCAGCGCGGGCAGGAAGCGGAAGTGAAAGTCGAGGGAAACGTAGTTCAGATTCGCATGCAGCGGCCGCTGTTTTTCCACGAAGGACTGACGGCCGTGGTGGGGTGGGACAAAGGATTTGTGCATCCGCCAAGCGCGGTCGCAAAGGCGATACTTTTTCTGCGCAGCAACTGGCCGCTGTTCCTTCCAGTGCTCGCGTTTTTCATCATGGGCTGGCTGTGGTATTCGAAAGGACGCGATCCGCGACGGAATCCGATCACCGTGCAATACGAGCCGCCCGAAGGCATGAGCCCCGGCGAGTCGGGAACGCTGGTGGATAACGAAGCGGCGATGCGCGACATCACCGCGACGATTGTGGATTTGGCGGTGCGCGGATTCTTGACCATCGAGCAAACAGACACGAGCCAAATGCTTGGCATGGTCCACCACAAGAATTACATATTCCATCGCACGAAGGCTCCGGCCGAATGGGCCAACTTAAAGCCGCACGAGCAGGTGCTGCTCTCAGCGCTCTTTGACGGGGGCGGCAGCGATTCCGTGTCGCTGACGGATCTGCAGAACCACTTCTACACGCACCTGCCGGCGATCCGGAACCGGATTTTCGACGGGCTGATGAGCGACGGATTTTATTTGCATCGGCCGGATAAGTTGCGGCAGGGATTCATCGGAGCGGGATTCGTCATTGGCATCGGGCTTTTCTTCGCGGCCAATTTCCTTTCCGCGACGATGGGAATTTCGTCAGTGACGACGATTGCCGCGGGAATTCTTACCGGGCTGATTGTCGCGGGCTTTGGATATTTCATGTCCGCGCGAACCGTGGCGGGCGAACGAGCGCTCGAAAAAGTGCTGGGATTCGAGGATTTTCTGGGCCATGTGGAAAAGGACCGAATCGAGCGCATCGAAAAGACTCCGGAGATGTTTGAGAAGTTTTTGCCGTATGCGATGGCGCTGCACGTGGAGAAAAAATGGGCGGGCGCGTTTCAGGACATCTGCAAACAGCCGCCGCAGTGGTATTCGGGACCGTATGGCTCGGGCTTTGCGCCTTATCTGTTCGTAAATGACCTGAACATGATGTCGATGCAAACGGGCAGCGCGATGGCGTCTTCGCCGCGCAGCGCGGGCGGTTCGGGATTCGGAGGAGGGGGATTTTCAGGCGGAGGGTTTGGCGGCGGGGGCGGCGGAGGTTTTTAACAGGCAAACTAACCACCGCTTAATGTGACTTGCTTACATTGAAGAACGTTCCAACGAATACGGTAGCCAACATTTCACTACACTCGACGTACGCCTAAATCGTTTAGCGCGTTAGGAGTGCTCCATCCACGCCCCAAATGGGGATGAACATTGAATAATCGGTGATTTGAGGTGCGGTTGAAAAAGGGCTTATCCTAGACTCACCTGTCAGTTTAGTTGCTCAAAGAGATAATACAAGAGACAGTTTATTTACTTGACTGGTGTTACGCGTGAAGAAGGCAGTTGTCGGAGCAAACGGCACGCTCAGAAAGCGAGCATGGGCCACCCAAAGAAGCCAGTCCCGTGCATGGGCCACTCTAAACCCGCACGCTTCAAAAACCGAAGCATGCGGCACCCAGCGTTCCCACGCTGCTCACATGGTGCGCTACATTAACCACTGCGATACGGGCCAGGCGCGACGTCCTTCCACAGCATCAGGAAACGTTCCGTCTGGGGCTGCTGTCGTTCAGCAGGTTCCCCGCCGCATCGTAGCGGTGCCTCTTAATCATTTTGGTGCGTCATACGAATAGCTGCCTGACTGAGGGTACGTCGGTTACTGCCGCCTTTGTTTGAGGAGGCGCATGCCTTCTTCATACTCGCTTGCTGGTATGAGGACTTTTCCATTTTTTAGAAAAACGAGGGGAACAAGCGCAGTTCCCACCCAGACTTTGTGCTCGCGGGTCTTGTCCGCATCTATTTCTAATTGATCGCTAGGCAATGTGCCCTTACCTTTGTCGGAAATGAACTCGCCTTCATATTCGGTCTTGCCACTGATGCCGCTGAGCGTGCAACGATCTCGGCCAGAAACCTCCTCACACGATATCCATGAGCCTCGCCTCGGAGCAGGCAATCCGACGTAGGGAGCCCACAGAAAAACTGCATCTGGTCTCACTCCTCTCGGCCGACCCGGTACCCTATTTGTCCACCAGGAAGCGAATACGTATCCGCCTATCAAGACTGTCACAATCGTTGCAACTGCCGTAAGCAGCTTTTCCGGCAATGTCATTGGTCCACGCAACTCCCATCTCGTCGTTTGAGGCAGGGAGCGACTTTGGGTCGTTTGTGTTTAGGCTCGCGATTATCCTGTCTGCCCTGCCATGTCCAATTCTCGTCAGCAACCGATGACAGCAGCATGAAGAGCCGATTAGGAATAAGGCTGACGTTCCTGTTCTCAATGGCACGTCCCACTAGCAAGCCCGCAATGCAGAATGCCGCGCAATTGCTGGACAATACGTCGTAATCAGGGGCATGGGCAGTGTTCCAACCATCGATCCAATTTTGGAGAGCAATGGTGTCCGCATCTGATGTCTTGAAGTAGTTAAAGCCGACCGTGCTCGCTGGTTGTCCCTCGGTTTTTGCGACCTCTGCCGCGAGTTCTTTGTAAGAGGCGTCCGTCGGCAATCCATCCGGCCCGAACTTAACTGGTTTCAATGACTGGATGGTGACCTTGCCTTCATCGGAGGGGGTGTTCGCATGCATGGGGCCGAAGCGGGCGTAGGTGGCACTTCCGTCGGAGTGTACTACGATGATTCCCTCGTGTCCTCCGAGGGGGACTTCGCCTACAAAATTGACAGCGATGGCGTCGCGCCCATCAGGATCAACATAAGACAACGGGTTGTTCATGCCGTATGCGTACATGTTCCAACGCTGCGGGTTGATGATGTGTAGCGGTGTTGCCGTGACCGGGTCGGGGGACATGAAACGACCTAGTCGGGACGAATTGTAGCGTGCACCAAAATCGTCGTTCCCCGTTTCCGTGTCGCGCTCTTTGCCCTCGAATTTGTAGTTCTGCGTGCAGGTGTTGGTGATGATCCGCTCGCCGCCAAACGGGTAAAAATCGCCGTCATAGCAGGGTGAAGTTTGCCCCGCCTGCACCATCGTGCGCGCGCTTCCCAGCATATCGTCTTCGTAATGATAAATCGTGCCGCTCGACACGTTGCGCATGGCAATGCGCTTCCCGCCGAAGAACACATATTCGTTGGTGATGTTCCCGCTCAGGTCTGATTCATCGAGGATTTCCGTGCCTGCCCCGTACCAATAAGCCTTCCCGCTCGACTTCTCGACGCGGTTGCCGTCGCCGTTCCTTCGACTGCGCTCAGGATAAACTCCCGTGTAGTTCACTCCCGCCGCCGATTTGATTTCGCTCTCCGCGTTGTAAGCATACGCGTGCGCGCCGTCGTTCAGCATGTTGCCCGAAGTATCGTAGCTGAAGCCTGTGCCACGTGCTAGAGGTTGGATGTTAGAGGCTGGACGTTGGACAAGGCAAGGCGGCAGGGAGCAAGGCCGAAGGAAAAGACCCCACCCTTCGCAAAGAGCGCTCAGGATGGAGCACCCGCAATGAAAAGGCGGGCAGCGTAAAGCCGGCCATACAAAATCAATACGGCAAAGACCAGGAATCAACTAGCAGGGCTTAGCGGGCGCGGATTTCTTCGATGCGCTGGACAATCCGGTTCTCTGGGCGGCTGTCGTTCTCTTCGAGGAAGCTGACTTTCACGACATCTCCGACGGCGATTCCCGGTTGTGGAGCCGCCAGCTTAAATTCGAAGCGCTGGACGCTATCCTCCGCCGTCACGTCGAGGTCGATTTTTGTCTGCGTGAGTACCGCGATCCTGCCCACGAGAATGCGGCGCTGCGCGGACTTCTGGTATTCGCCGGTGCGGAGAATGGCGTCGAGCCAGCCGTGCTCGCGGAGGCTTTCGTCTTCGATCTGACGCGTCCATGCGCTCAAAATGCTCGAGCAGTTCAAATAGCCGGCGAGTTTGT
>DAHUXN010000001.1 GCA_027307115.1 Acidobacteriota bacterium | reverse complement strand
CGCCGGCCTGAACTCACGGCGCTCTGTCCTTACCCGTATAATCCCGACGGCAATTGCTACGCACCGCTGCCCGGCGACGAAAAAATTCATGTGGATTTAGATTCTGCGGCCTCGCGCGACCCTTCGCACGGCCGCTGAATCCCGAGCAAGATTTTGGCGGGAGGTTTATTGCGTCGCGGTCTTTTCGCCGAGCTTGCGCATGCGCTCGCGTAGTTTCTGCCGCAGTCCGGTGGGCGCATTGGGATTGAACGCCACCAGATACCACAGCGGCTGCGTGCGATCCTTGCTGAGAGCCGTGAGGGT
This sequence comes from Acidobacteriota bacterium, assembly GCA_027307115.1. Lineage (GTDB taxonomy): Bacteria > Acidobacteriota > Terriglobia > Acidiferrales > UBA7541 > DAHUXN01. The sequence continues at coordinate 8,975 of DAHUXN010000001.1, read as the reverse complement.
GGCCGCGTCGGCGTTCGGATGCCGCGCAATGTTTTCGCGAATCGCCGCGTATTCGTGTCTCGCCAGACGCCGCAGCGTCTTCGCGGAAACCTTCGGATGCTCGCTGATCAGTCGCAGCAGATAAAAATCTTCCTTCGGCGCCTCGCGCGAAAGTTTTTCCAGCGCTTCCGGCTTCACCTCGGCGCTCAAAACGAAGCCGACTTTTTCATCCCACGAAGTATTGATGCGATTCAATTCCTGCGTGCGCGCGTGGATCAGCTGCTCGATCACGCGCCGCTCCTGTTCCAGGCGTCCATGCGGCAGCGCGCTGTGCTCCACGGAATCGAGCACCCGCAGCAGATGCTGCCGTTCACCGAAAACCACCTGAGAGGTTCGCGAAGCCTTCCCTTTCGCTGCGTTATGCACCAGATCCGAGCGTCTCATGATCCCCTCACTACGCTTCGCATGCGAGCCGTGCCGCTAAGTTCCATTTCGTCTTTATAGTAAGATTCCCAAGCACGCGGCCCTTATTATGTCTCGCGCGGTGCGCCTTTTTCTTCGCCTTCGATTATGTGTCGCGTGGCCAAGACTGTAAAGCCGCTGCGTGCGCGAGGTTCCTCGATTGCAATACCCTCTCTGGCACTACACGATAGCCGACGCGCGTCCCGTGCACCACACGGCCCGCACGAATCCTCAACCGGCCGGACCAGCGATGTTGATAGCGGGTCGCGATACGAGTAACGTTGAACTGCACAAATATTTGACACCGCCAGGGAGCAATTGCCCATGACCGTTTTCGAAGAGCACCACGACGAACTCGAGCATTACGAAACGATGATGGGACCTCAGCGCGGCCGCCTGGCCGTTTCGCTCGACATGCTAACCAACGCCATGGTGCTCGTCGGTCAGCACGGAGTCTATTGCCACGGTGCTGGAAATCCCGCGACGCCCGCGATGGATATTCGCATCATCAGCTCCGAATTGCAGAAGGCCAAGCAATTAATTCAGAGCGTGATGGAGTCTCTGCGCGCCGAGCGCGACGCCCGCGAGCGCGCGAAATAACTTTGGCACGGTGATTGCAAAATGTAGGGACCGTCTATGGACGGGTCATGGGTAGCATCGCCCGCCGAACTCCGCGTTACGAACTGATTGCTCAAAATGGGCCCGGCATGCGTCAGCCGCCCTGAAGAAACGGATTCGACTCGCGCTCTTCCGCAAGCGTAGTCGTAGGCCCATGGCCTGGAAAAACAATCGTGTCTTCGGGCAAGGTAAGAAGCTTCGAACGGATCGAGCGGATAATTTCGGGAAACGACCCGCCCCAAAGATCCGTCCGCCCGATCGATCCAGCAAAAAGCGTGTCTCCGGCGAAAAGCCACGGCGCGGAATCATCATTTCCGCCGCGCGATTTCTTAGCGGTATGCGCGGGCACCACGCGATTCCCTTCCTCTTTTGGCGCGGCAAATGGCAAATACAAACTGACGCTGCCAGGGGTGTGCCCCGGAGTGTGCAGCACGCGCGCTTCGTATCCGCCCCAGCGCACCACGTCGCCTTCCGCGAGCAAATTGTCAATCTTCGCCAGCGGCGGCGGCGCGATGCCGAGAAACTGCGATTGAATATCCATCGCGCGATAAAGCTCCAGGTCGCCTTCGTTCATGAAAACGGGCGCGTGCGTCACGTCGTGCAGCTTCTTCAGGCCGCCAACGTGATCGATGTGCGCGTGCGTGCTGACAATCGCCATCACCTTTAATTTGTGTTTCGCGATGGCGGCGAGAATGCGCTCGACCTCATCGCCCGGATCGATGACGATGGCTTCGCGCGTCTCCGAATCGCCCACAATGGAGCAGTTGCACTGCAGCATCCCCACGGGAATAATTTCGTGAATCAGTTGACTCGCCATTTCCGCCAGTATAGCAATATTCCCGTGCGCGCCTCTGTACGAGCACGTTTCCTGCTCCACCGGCTTGATAACGCTTTCCACGTTCTGTCATTTCAGTGGACTTCCATCAGATTCCCAAGACCGAGACTCCAGGCCTGTCATCCCGAGCTGCCATGCGGCGAGGGATCTGCTTTTGCTTTAGGTCTTTGTTGCAAATCTGTTCCGTCAATGGCAAAACGCGCTCCTTTAGAGTCCATCTGCTAAGATTGAACCAGCGGCGCGCATGCCGCGTTCATCATGTCCATCGACACGCCACTCAAGTCGGAGCACGAAAAGCTCGGCGCCCATTTCACAACGACGCCCGGCGAATATTTCGGCTGCGCGTTGCCGCGCGATTATGGCGACGTGGCGCGCGAATACAAGTTCGCCCGGGAATCCGTTGGCCTGGTCGACAAAAATTATCGCGCCGTCATTTCCTTCACGGGAAAAGACCGCGCGCGATACTTGAACGCCATGCTCACCAACAACATTCGCGACCTCGCGCCCGGCCACGGCAACATTTCGCTTTTGCTCAGTCCGCAAGGGCGCATCATGGCCGAAGTCGAAACGCTCGTCCTCGACGATCGCCTGCTCGTCATTTCGTACGCCATGATTCGCGCACGGCTGGTTGAGACGTTCGACAAATTCATCATCATGGACGACGTCACTCTCGAAGACCTCACCGACCGCAGCGCGACGCTCGCTCTCGAAGGCCCGAAAACGCCCGCCGTCGTGCGCGAACTTTGCGGCCTCGAGATTAACGCGCTTCCGGAACTTGGCCACGCGGAAGCCATCGCAAAAACGGACCGCGTGAATGTTTCTTGCCGTGTCGTCAAATATTCGCGCGGAGAAATTCCCGGAGCAGACTTCATCGTCGACCGCGAACATTTGCACGCCCTCTGGAATTTGCTTCTCGAAGCGGCGCAGCGCCACGACGGCGGCCCGGTCGGCTACGCCGCGTTGAATATTTTGCGACTCGAAGCAGGAATCCCCTGGTATGGCGTCGATTTCGACGAGAATCAGATTCCGCATCAGGCCGCGCTCGAAAAAACGCACATCAATTTTTCGAAAGGCTGCTACACGGGACAGGAAATCGTCGAGCGCGTGCGTTCGCGCGGACACATTCAACGCCAGCGCGTGATGCTGCGCTTCGCCGGCGAAGCAGTTCCAAATCCCGGCGAACCGCTTTTCGCTTCGAACGCGGAAGGTAAAACGGAAGTCGGCTTCGTCACCAGCGCCGCAAAATCCCCCGCCACCGGAGCGGTCATCGGCATGGGCTACGTCCGCCACGAACAGTCCGCGCCCGGCGCCAAACTCACATGGAAAAGCGGCGAAGCGGAAGTCTTCGAATTACCGGCGGCTCAAACGAAAGCGGATTCCTGCGGATAACTGCGTTGTACGTTACTTCGGTCTAGTTGCGGATAATTTTAATTGCTGATGCCGGGCGCGTCGCCGGGATTTCTGTTCTTTCCGATGTTGATTGCTTCGAGGAAGCTGCCGCTCTCTTTGTCGATTTTGCGCTGCAATTGCATCAGCGCGTAGAGCAGCATCTCCGGACGCGGCGGGCAGCCGGGAACGTAAACGTCCACGGGAATCACCTGATTCACGCCCTGCACAATCGCGTAATTATTGAACACGCCGCCGGAAGTGGCGCAAACGCCCATCGAAATCACCCACTTCGGCTCCGGCATTTGGTCGTAGAGCTGCTTAATCACCGGCGCCATTTTCTGCGAAACGCGCCCCGCGATGATCATCAAGTCCGACTGCCGCGGCGAGCCGCGAAAAACTTCCGCGCCGAATCGCGCCACGTCGAATCGCGAAGCCGCGAAAGCCATCATCTCGATCGCGCAGCACGCCAGCCCGAACGACATCGGCCAAATCGAACTCCGCCGCGCCCAGTTCACCAGCTTGTCCAGTTGCGCGAATAAAATCCCTTCCTTCTTCAGGAAATTTGTCGCCTCTTCGGGCGTTTCGAGGGTGACGCCTTTCGCGAGTTGCACGGCCATCAGCGAGTCTCCTGTCCTTGAAGCCTCATTCTCGCACTTTGCCCTTGTTCGTGCAAATCGCCCAGCGATTGAGTGATAGGAACGAGTGTCCGGGAACGGACGATGGTCGAGAAAAAACGCTGAAAAAACTCGATTAGAAGTGCGGCAATAATATACTAGGCTAACCAATCTGTCCATGACATGATTGTAAGGCCGTGACAGGGCGTTTCGCCAGTATTTCGCCTACAAGTAATTGCGATGATTCCTGTGCGGTGGCACTATGATTCTTCTTGCACTCTACGAGGGAGAGTGCTAAAAGAAAAAGCACGGGTCGGAAGCCCGTGCCTTTGGAACTGGACCATGAATTTTTGAGATCGAAGACCGCTTAGAAGACGGCCTCAGAATAAACACCTCAAACATTCCTGTCAAGTCCAAAGTAAATGCATTTGTGTGCCTTGGAGGGCGTATGGCGATAACACCGAGATTCTCCGTCATGTGTGACGAGGTTCGGCAAGAGAATAATGGCAAATTCTTCGTGATCGGCATGTACACGCCCGACATGTCGTTACCGCAATTGCCATTCGTTGCGTCCACTCTTACATTCCTGCTTTGGTTGCAGATTGACCGTCCCGGAAGCTTTCAATTCAACGCTCGGTTGACACAGCTCGACTCTGGAGCCGTAATCACACAGGCTATGGGCGGATTCAACATTGCCGCTGTGAGGCCCGACGTTCCCGGCTTGTTACCTGTTCGGCTGATGAACGTGCAGTTTTCGCAGGCTGGAGCTTATACGTTTAGTTTTCAAATTCAGGGTGAGCCAGAAATTCTACATCATTTTCAGGTCATTCTAAACGTGCCCATACCAATGCAGGGCGTGCAGGGTATTCCGCCTGGAATGCGGTGAGGAACTTACGCTGGACAGAATTCCGATTCAGGCTTCTGGCCAAAGTTAGGCAGGCGGTTGGAATTTGACGAGCTATTGACCTCCGATAGTGACTTGACGGCTACGTGGCATGGACGGTTAGCCGAATAAAAGTAGGTAAAGAACGATGATTCCACGGGAGACTGAGGTGCAAGAAAAGCGGCGAGATGCCGTCTCCACATTTTTTCATCGAATAGTTCATCTGAAAATTCCGCATAGCGGCCTTCAATGTCCGACACAAGCTGGACGGCAATCGGATCTGCGTTGGCCTTGTCATCGGCAATTTCAATATGGGACACGACGACCCATTGACGGAATGATGCCAAGTCAATTTTTCCGCCAAGATATTCACGAATTTTTTGTATCACTTGAAAGCCATCAACCATGACCGAACCTCCCAACAAGAAAGTGACTTCACCAGAATTGCGCCGCCTTTTTGTGGACAGCAATTTAGATTCCCGAATCCACAAAAAGGTGCAAATGTACGAAAAGCCCACTCCGTCTTACCGTGGCCATCCTGCTGGAACTATCACAATCGGCTTCGAGTGCTACGATGTGGCAGGCCGATACATCGGGTTGGTTTTCTACTACAAGCACCCTGACGGCCAATTGGGGGAACCCTCCCCTAAAGAGTTCCTGGTCGACGACGTCTGGCATTGGGTATGACGCCCAAACAACGTATAGCGTTGCAAGGCATCATATATCATAATACGTGTATGGCCACAAAGAAGAATAGTACGAAGGTACCCCTTGCGAAACAGGCTGATGAATACGCGACGTTTTCGACTGCTTTGAAGAGGGTTCTCACCGTATCGCACGACGAGATGAAGACCCGAATCGGGCGTGCTTCTTCGGGCCGCGCTTCCCGCGCCAAGCGTTAATTGACTGCCGTTTCTCCCACCTTACCAGTCACCTCCGCGAAGGTGAGCCGCTTCCCCGCAATCCGCGAAAGAGCAATCTCAAAACGCTCGCCGTCTTGCATCTTTTGGCCAGTCGCGTCTTTGCGATTGTTGAACCTGAAAACCTGCTCGTCCAAATATCGGAACAAGTGGAAAGGCTCGACTGCAACGTAGGTGCCTTTCAATCCGCGCTTGAGAAGGCTCCAAAAGTTTTCCAGCCCATTAGTATGAACCTGCCCATCAACGTAGCGTTCCGCATGGTCAATCATGTAGTGGGCGTAATCGCGGATAAGCCCTTCGTAGGATTGCAGTCTGTCAGTGAGCAACGTGGACATGGCGGTGACGTTCTCTCTGACTTCCCGCTGAACCACGTTCTTGCGCCGATACGGAATAATTTGAGCGCGAACTTCTCCGCCACGCTCAAGCATACCCATGACGATAGTTTTGTCGTGCGGGCCGCCTTGCACAATCCGGCGACGATGCACGTTAGGATGCATGTTGCGAGCCTTGCCGCCGATAAAGGTTTCGTCCACTTCTACCTCAGACCCTGGCCCACCGAGTTTAACGAGTGACTTGGTTTGCAGCGCAAGGCGCAAACGATGCAGGACGAACCACGCAGACTTCTGCGTTATGCCGAGAGCACGGCCTACCTCGTAAGAGCTAATCCCGTTTTTGCAGTTCACGAGCATCCACAGAGCGATAAGCCATTTATCCAATGGAATCGCGGAATCCTCGAAGATGGTTCCCACTTTGACGGAGAATTGCTTCTTGCATTGTTTGCACTTCCATCGGCGCTGCGTGGCAAGGTAGTATTGCTCATTGTGACTACACTTCGGGCAGACAACGCCGTTCGGCCAGCGCAGTTCGGCGATAGCGTCGATGCAGGTCTGTTCATCTTTGAAGTACCGGATGGCTTCTTGGAGCGTCTTTGGCTTGTCCATGATGCAAGAATCATAGCCTAAATCCTATGGTTAGTCAAGTATATTATTGCCAGAAGTGCTCCCGGCGCTTTGTTTTTCGTGAGTTGCATGGAGTTCTAATTTCCCATAGAAACTCGATTAGAATTTGAGAACCGCATAAAAGAGCGGAAAAGGCGCATTTCAGTCCCGATTAGAAATTGCGATGTAGTTTTTTTTCTGCGAGTTAGAGTTTCGCGACTGGCGTTTTGTGTGGTAAGTATCCCCGCTGGACACGTAGGCAGAAAAGGGCTAGATTACTCCCGTCTGGAGCATATCGGCAGAAGCATATGGGGACTGCGGTATTCGCGGGAGAATCTGTTCGTCATGTTGACAGCGTATTTCGACGAAGCTATCGAGAAGGATTTTACGGTCGTATGCGGCTGGGTTTCGGATGTGAACGGATGGGAAGGGTTTGAAGTTGACTGGACGCTCTTTCTCGCCAAGTACGAAGTTCCGTACTTCCACATGAAGGAATTCGCCCAATTCAAAGGGCCTTTCGCAAAGTGGAAAGACAACGAAACGAGGCGCAGGCAGTTTCTCTCAGATGCTTTGGACATCGCTCAGAGCCGCACGTTGAGAAGCTTCGTCTGTGGAATTCAAGAAGTTTTGTTTAACCGCGTGAATCGCTCTTATAAGTTAGCGGAGACGTTCCACAGTTGCTATGCCCTAATTGGGCGTGAAGCGATGGATTGGGCAAATAGATATTCTCACAAGGCAGCACGCAGCGAAGTGAAGTGCATTTTTGAGGATGGTGGCCCTGATAAAGGGGGCTTACTTGCGGCGGCGGATGTCGCTCCGATGGTTTCCAGTCCCGACTTTGAACCAAGCCGTGATATCAGAGACCGCAAAAAGGGCCTGAGACGTGGGTTGATTCAGCTACAGGCTGCCGACTTTTTGGCTTATGAACTGCGCAAATTCTGGGCGGACTATCCGAAGTATCGGAGTGGCGAGAGGATTCCCCGTGAATCGTTTCGGAAATTCGGAGCAAGGAAACCGGATGTTAGGCTTATGACTCAGGAAAGGGCCGTAGCAATCTGCCAAAGGTACAGCATCGGGCTACGGAGCGCGAATGATTGAATACGTGTATACTCGGAGCTGCTATGACGCGAACGAAAAAGCTAAGACCACGCAAGGAAACGCGCAAGCTAATGAGGCCGATCACGCGCGATGCTTTCCACGCGCTATTGAAACGGGCAATTACGACGCCCGTTCCACGGCCCGCTGCAAAATAGCTCTGAATTGCTGGTTTCCGTCGTGTCTGCGGTTGTACCGGAAGCTGTATTCGTCTAGGTATGATTGCAGATACTTGGTGGAGACCGAATGATACACTCCGCGAATTCCAGTCTTAATCAGCATCCAAAATCCCTCAACAGAATTTACGTGTGCATCTCCGCGAACGTATTCGCCGCTGCTGTGGCATACGGTTCCGTGCCTGAAACCCATCGGAGACCCGTCATCCTGTCGCATATTGTTAAGGCCCTGATAGACCGCGTATTCGTCAGTGTAGACAACGCTGTTCGGTACGACGTGCTCTCTTACGACCGGAAGGATGCTGCTGCCAGTGGCGTCCGGCAGAGCCTTTGCGATTGCTTTCCCTTTACGCTGAACGATAGCGACAACGGGAGTCTTGACCAAATCGCCGCGCATCGGGCGTCCAGCGCGTCCCTTTCGACGTCCGCCCATGTAGGTTTCGTCGATCTCCACCGTTGGCCCCTCCAATTGCAGGTCATCATCGGAAAGCAAAGTGCGAACCTGCTTGAAAATGCGCCATGCAGTTTTGTAGGTGACGCCAGTCTCGCGCTGGATTTGTTTTGCGGAGATTCCGCAGCGAGTGGAACCCATGAGGTACATCGCGTAGAACCAAACGCGGAGCGGAGTAGTGGTTTTCTCGAAGATGGTTCCTGCGAGCGGATAGATTTGAGTGCCGCAATGGTCGCAGCCGTAGGCGGTGCGTCCCTTGATGCGATAGTGTTTTCGCTCTTGCTGGCACTTCTCGCAGTAAGTGACGCCGCCGGGCCAGCGTTGCTGTTTCATGTATTCGAGACACACATCATCGCTTGGAAATTCCGCGTTGAATGTTTGGAGCGTGTATCGCAAGTGCTTCGAGATGCTCTGTTTGACTTTCATATCAGCCTCACAGATGAAAGCCTACCAGAATAGCTTACGTGTTGTCAAGGGATACTTACCTTTTGTGTACCGATTAACCTTTTGTTCGCCTTGAGCATGTTAAGTGATTTCAATTCTGTTTGTTAAAGCTGCAATTGCGTTCCGCCATGGGCCACGATATTTTCACTCTGTCCGATTAGCGCGCGGGTC
>DAHUXN010000069.1 GCA_027307115.1 Acidobacteriota bacterium | reverse complement strand
CAGCAGATCGCGCACTTCCATCTCGACCAGATCCAAAAGCTCAGGATCTTCCACCGCGTCGCATTTGTTCAGAAACACCACAATCGCCGGCACGCCTACCTGCCGAGCCAGCAGAATATGCTCGCGCGTCTGCGGCATCGGCCCGTCGGTCGCCGCCACCACCAAAATCGCGCCGTCCATCTGCGCCGCGCCGGTGATCATGTTCTTGATGTAGTCGGCGTGCCCCGGGCAATCGATATGCGCGTAGTGACGATTCGGCGTCTCATATTCCACGTGCGACACCGCAATCGTGATTCCCCGCTCGCGCTCTTCCGGCGCGTTGTCGATCGAATCGAACGCCCGGAACTGCACCTTCGGGTTGTTCTTCGACAACACTTTCGTGATCGCCGCCGTCAACGTCGTCTTGCCGTGGTCGATGTGACCTATCGTCCCGATGTTCAGGTGCGGCTTGCTGCGCTCAAATTTTTCCTTCGCCATGTCTCGCTCTGCTCCTCAGCGTGTACTTGTTCGTTCGTCAGTTAAAAAACTTCGGGTACTCGGCCTTCATAAAATTCGCCGGCTCGGGTGAATTCAACCGTTCCATCATTTGCCGCAGATGCTGGCGCGTGGCCTGCGAATCGGCTGCATGGCCTGCCTTCAGTCTGCGGATAAACTCTTTCGCGTTTCTCTCGAACCAGAACTTGTCCCAGAATTCGTCCACCGCGTTATCTCGCCTCTCCAGAGCCCCTCATAAACAACTCAAGACCCTCGACGTCCCTTGTACTTAACTGATAGCGCGTTCCATTTTTTAGTGGGGCCCGCAGTTGTTCACGCCTTATATATTCCTCGGCTACGCATTTCAGTTCTTCTTCGGAACGCTTCATCGAGCCGATCTCCACTGTGACGTCGGCAGTCCCGACCTCGTACTCAAAAGCAGCGCCCGCTCTCGGAGCGCCGCTCTCTCCGATCAACTGACGCGTCCTGACGAACTTGATCGCGGCGTTTTCGGCTGTACTGCTATCACTCATCGCGCGACCTTGCCTGTGGCCTTGGAAATCACTTCCTCGGAGACAGCTGCCGGGGTCTGCGCGTAATGCGAGAAGTGCATGGTGAAACTGCCGCGGCCCTGCGTGCGGCTGCGCAAATCCGTGGCGTAGCCGAACATTTCCGACAGCGGCACTTCCGCGCGAATCACTGTGCTGGCCGCGCGATTTTCCGTGCCCTGCACATGCGCGCGGCGCGAATTCAAGTCGCCGAACACCTGGCTCATATATTCCTCGGGCACCACGACTTCGACTTTCATAATGGGCTCGAGGAGCTTCGGATGCGCGCGCCCGCAGGCTTCCTTGAACGCCATCGAGCCGGCAATCTTGAAGGCCATTTCCGAGCTGTCGACTTCGTGGTAGCTGCCGTCGTCGACGACCACCGCGATGTCCACCATTTCGTAGCCCGCAAGGATGCCGTTTTCCATGGCTTCCTTAATGCCCTCTTCGATCGGAGCGATGTATTCCTTCGGAATCGCCGCTCCCACGATCTTGTCGATGAAAAGCAAACGATGTTCTTTGTCGAAGCGCCATTTTCCGCCCTTGCCCGCGACTTGCTTGGACAACTCGTCCAGCTCGTCGGTCGAAAGCTCGCGCATATCTTCATGGCTGGCATTCGGCAGCGGATGAACTGTCAGTTTCACGTGGCCGTATTGGCCGCGGCCGCCCGTCTGGCGAATGTAACGGCCCTCGGCGGGCGCTGACTTCACAATTGTCTCGCGGTAGGCGACCTGCGGCCGGCCCACATTGGCCTGCACGCTGAACTCGCGCATCATGCGATCAACAATGATTTCCAAATGCAATTCGCCCATGCCGGAGATGAGCGTCTGTCCCGTATCCGGCTCCGTATGCACGCGGAAAGTTGGATCTTCCTGCGCCAGCCGCGCCAGCGCGTTGCCCATTTTCTCCTGATCGGCTTTGGTCTTAGGCTCAATCGCGACGGAAATTACAGGCGCCGGAAATTCAATGGCTTCGAGAACAACGGGCTTATCTTCGTCGCACAACGTGTCTCCAGTGGAGACATTCTTCAAGCCCACGCATGCGGCGATATCGCCCGCGTCGATGGCTTCAATTTCCTCGCGCTTATTGGCGTGCATTCGCAGCAAGCGGCCTATCCGCTCGCGCGATTTCTTGGTCGCGTTGTAAACCGTGGCGCCCGTTTTGCACACGCCGGAATACACGCGAATGTAAGTCAAGTGGCCGACGTACGGGTCGGACATGATTTTGAACGCGAGCGCAGCGAAGGGCTGATCGTCGGCGGGACGCCGCAATTCCGGCTCATCCGTATCCGGCGAAATGCCTTCGACCGGCGCAACGTCCGCTGGTGACGGCAGAAAATCCACAATGGCGTCGAGCAGCGGCTGCACGCCTTTATTCTTGAAGGCAGAGCCGGCAAGCACCGGAACGAGCTTCAAGGCCAGGGTCGAGCGGCGAACGGACGCGCGCAATTCCGCGGGCTCGAGTTTATGCTCGGCAAGATATTTGGTGAGCACGGCGTCATCGTGTTCGGCGATATACTCAACGACCTTTTCGCGATGCTCTTTGTAAAATTCAGGGCTGACCGCGGAGGATTTGATGGCCGCGGCAATGTCCGGGCGTGATTTCTGAAACGCCGGATCCCAGAGCTGATCGAGCGAAATGTATTCAAATTCAGCGCCAAGCGATTCGTCCTTCCAGACAATCGCGCGCTCCTCGATGAAGTCAATCACGCCGATGAAGGTGTCTTCCTTGCCGAGGGGAAACTGGAGGGGCACGGGGTGGGCCGAAAGTCTCTGACGCATGGTGCGAATCACATGGTCGAAATCCGCGCCGACGCGGTCCATTTTATTGACAAACGCGATGCGCGGGACGCGGTACTTGTCCGCCTGACGCCACACCGTTTCCGTCTGCGGCTGTACACCCGCGACAGAATCAAAAATCGCCACCGCGCCGTCGAGCACGCGCAGCGAACGCTCGACTTCGACCGTGAAATCCACGTGGCCAGGCGTGTCGATAATATTGATGCGATACTCCGTGCCGAGGCGTTTCCACGAAGCCGTGGTGGCGGCGGAAGTGATGGTAATGCCGCGCTCGCGTTCCTGCTCCATCCAGTCCATCGTGGCCGTGCCCTCGTCGACGCTGCCCAACTTGTACGTCACGCCGGTATAAAAAAGGATGCGTTCGGTCGAAGTGGTCTTTCCGGCATCAATGTGCGCCATGATTCCGAGGTTGCGCATGCGGTCGAGTTGGAATTGCCGTGCCATGAAAATATTTATTTACCAGCGATAATGAGCAAAGGCCTTGTTGGCCTCGGCCATGCGGTGCACGTCCTCCTTCTTCTTCACTGCTCCGCCCTTGCCGCTCGCCGCGTCCATCAATTCGTCCGTCAGCTTGTCGGTCATGTTCTTGCCGCCTCGTTGGCGGGCGTACAAAATCACCCAGTGAATCGCGAGCGATTGCCGTCGGAACTGATTCACCTCGACGGGCACCTGATAGTTCGCGCCGCCGACGCGCCGCGACTTCACTTCGAGCAGCGGCTTGACGTTCTCAATGGCTTTCTTGAAGACCGTCAAGGCGTCGCCGCCTTCGGCTTTTTGCGCGATGTTTTCCATGGCTTGATAGAAAATGGCCTGCGCCGTGGCGCGCTTGCCGTCCTACATCATGCTCGAGATAAACTTCTGTATCAGATCGCTTCCGTAGACGGCGTCTCCGGCAATCTTTCGACGAGCTACGAATCCCTTGCGTGGCATTCGGCGATTCTCCTACTTTTGTGCGGCCTTGGGCCGTTTCGCGCCGTATTTCGAGCGCGCTTGCTTGCGGTTCTCGACGCCGGCAGCATCGAGCGTTCCGCGAATCACGTGATAACGAACTCCCGGCAAATCCTTCACGCGGCCGCCGCGCACCAGCACAATCGAGTGCTCCTGCAAATTGTGGCCGATGCCCGGAATATAGGTGGTCACTTCGGCGGAATTCGTCAAACGCGCGCGAGCCACTTTACGCAACGCTGAGTTCGGCTTCTTCGGCGTTTGCGTGTAGACCCTCACGCAAACTCCGCGTTTCTCCGGACAGCCCTCGAGCGCGGGCGATTTCGTCTTCGTCCGCAGCTTCTCGCGGCCTTGTCGAACCAGTTGCGCAAACGTCGGCACTCTTCTCCTCCGAACGTAACCCGAGTTTCATTTTGCTGCCGAGCGTGCGAGGCTCAACAGACGGCGGTAGAACAGAAAGGGCCGGTTAAAACCCGAAGGAACCGGCTAAGACGCTCTGCGCGGGCGTGCTCGTGAAGATCTCGAGAACACATCCACTTCTAAAGCGAAGAGCCTACAAGTACGGCTTTGCGGGGCAGGCGCCCCATTTCGGCCGCTCTCCCAATCCCCATTCCTTCGTTCTATGTTCCGGGGCGGAAGAAGTACCCTTTCAGCACACTAACGAAAACAATTCCACCTGCAAACTGGCGAGTATATGGAAAGAGACGTTATGTGTCAACCCCTAATGCGGTAAAGATTTGGAGCATATTTGGCGCGACCAGATTCCGCGACTGCCGGGACAGAGATCGGAGCGAAGCCCCCCCTCTCGCCTGGCCATTGTCCAGCATGCGGACACCCATAAACGCGCCCGAAACCTCAGGTAACCTACGCGTTATCTTCGCGTTATGGCCGGAATACGGTGCATTTCAAAGTTACAGGCGACCCAGCCCGTGACTTCGCCGGAATCCACTTCGAGGCCGCAGGCTTCCGTGACTTTGTCTCCGAGGTAACGGAAGCTTCGCCTCGATCACTTCCGATCCAGCAGGTCGCAGGCGCTGAGACACGTCTTAACGTGACGCAAATTCTTCTGGAAACTTTTGCGCAGCCGATGCTTTACCAACTGATAAAAGCTCACTAGACTGCACGAAGCTGAGATGAGAATCCGTTTGCATCGCATTTCCGCCGGATCACTGACGAAAATTTCGTTCGCGGCGATTTGTCTCGCTGCGGGCATGGCGTTGTTTTCAGTGGCGCCCCGAACGTCGCGCGCGCAAACGCCTGCGACCCAAAAATCGCCTGCCGCAAATCCTGCCGCGAAGGCGACCGTCCCGTTTGTCATCGAGCGCTATTCCACCAAAGTACGATTCGAAACCGACGGCACGGGCGAACGCATCCAGGAAGTGCGCGTCAAAGTGACGGACGACGCGGGAATCAAAGAGCTGCACACGCTTACGTTCAGCTACAACTTCGCGCGCGAAACATTCGCGCTGGCCTATCTACGTATCGAAAAGCCGGACGGCAGCGTCACGGAATCAAATGCGGATGCCATCGCGAAGATGATTGACGATCAGCCGTCGCCAGCCGTAAAGGACGCCGCGAATTTCAAGGAGATCCGCGAAGTGCACGTCACGGTCCCGCCGATTGCCATCGGAGATACGCTGAGCTATGAGGCGGACACGAAAATCGTAAAGCCCGCCGCACAGGGGGCGTTTTGGTATTCGCAAAACTTCCTTTCAAAAACGCGGGCGCACGATGAAGAGCTGCAAATTGACTTGCCGGCGGATCGCACGGTTCATCTGAAAACGGCGCCGCAATTTCCGCCCGCGGTCACGACAAGCGGCGCGCGGAAACTTTATACCTGGAAACGCACGGATGCGGAGACCGCTCCACCAAAAACTTCTGCAGACAAAGACACTGAAGGAAAAAGCACGCCCGACGTTGTTTTGACAAGTTTTGCGAATTGGGAAGCTGCAGGAAAGTGGCTCGCGTCCATCGAATCTCCGACTTCAAAACCCGTTTCTGCCATCGCGGCCAAAGCGGAAGAGCTCACCTCGGGCAAGAAAAGCGACGCGGAAAAAATCGAGGCTCTTTACGATTTCGTCGCCAAGCAAATTCGTCTTGTCAGCATCCCGTTCGAGCAATTGGGTTTCGCACCGCATGATGCAGCGGCCACTTTGTCCACCGGCTACGGCGATGAACTTGACAAATGCGCGCTGCTCGCGGCATTCGTGAACGCGGCGGGATTTCACAGCGACGTCGCGCTGCTCTCCTCCAGCGCGAACCTCGACGCCGCTTTACCCTGGCCCGGCGCTCTGGATCGCGCAATTCTTGTCGTCACGGCGGGAAAAGACGTTCTGTGGATGGATCCCGCGTCCGATGTTCTTCCGTTTCGGATGTTGCTGCCGAATCTGCGCGGCAAACAAGCGTTGATTGCCTCGACGGCCGCTGCGCCGCATTTTGCGGAAATACCGCGGGCTCTTCCATTCCCGTCAAAGCAGAACGTGGAAATTACCGGGCGCGTGAGTTCGCTCGGCAGATTGGTCGCGCGAATACGCTACACTCTGCGCGGCGACAATGAAGTCGCGCTGCGCATGGCCTTCGAACGCACGCCGCAGGCGCAATGGAAGCAGGTGGCGCAAACAATGGCGACACTCGATGGCCTGCAAGGCGAAGTGACCGATGCGAAGCCGAGCGATCCCACGGCGACGCGCGATCCATTCACGCTCGATTTCATCTTGGTCAACGAAAATTTCCTGGACTGGTCGCAAGCCAAGACGCTGCTCGCGCTTCCGTTTCCCACGTTTGGCATGCCCGATCCCCCGGAAAATTCCGCGCAGCCGGTTGAGCTCGGAAATCCGCTGGATGTGACGGCGAAACTGACACTGACTCTTCCTGTCAACGACACGGCGCAAATGCCCGTGGGCGCCGGCGTGACGCGCGACTACGCCGCGTATCGATCCAGCTATAGCACGCAGGAACACGTGGTCACCGCCGAGCGCACGTTGCGTTTTCTCGAACGCGAAGTGCCGGCGTCGCGGCGCGCCGATTATCTGGCGTTCGCGCACGCGGTCGAGAGCGATGAGAGCCAGACTGTTACGGTCGCGAATATCATTCCGGGCGTTCCCGAGGACGCCACGACGAGCGAGTTGATGGAATCCGGCACAGGATCGCTCAAGAATGGAAACAACGCGAAGGCTCTGCAATTGTTCCAGGCGGCGGTGCAAATTAATCCACAGCAAAAGAATGTGTGGCGCGCCCTTGGGCTGGCGCAGCTTGGACTCGGAAAATACGCAGACGCGGCGACGGCATTTCAGAAGCAACTCGCCGCGAATCCGGCGGACGATACCGCGAATAATTTGCTCGGCATCGCGCTCTATGATCAAAAGAAGTACGAAGAGGCCGCGGCGGCATTCAAAAAGCAGATTGCGCTCAAGCCACTCGATCCGAATGCCTACGCGTATTTGGGCGCGGTTTATATCGACCAAAAACAATTCGGCACGGCGGTTAAACAACTAGAAAAGGGCGTCGTGCTCGATCCGGACAACTCAGCGGTTCGACTCCGCCTCGCGCAGGCATATCTCGGCATCGGTAAGACAGACGCCGCGCTCGGCGCGTTCGACAAGGCAGCGAGTCTCTCGCCTTCGCCGTTAATCTGGAACCAGATTGCATACGACCTCGCTGAGCACAATGTCGCGCTCGACCGCGCCGAACATTATGCGAACCTGACGGTCGATTCCACCGAAGCGCTCGTGAGCAATGTGAATCTCCGCCGCATCAACAATGACGCAGTCAGCGCCACGGCGGCGCTTCCCGCCTTCTGGGACACGCTTGGCTGGGTGCGTTTCCAGCAGGCGCGAATGAAAGAAGCGGAGTCGCTGATTGCCGCGGCGTGGCTGCTCGATCAAAGAGGCGACGAGGGGTATCACCTCGCGCGAATTTACGAAAAGAGCGGTGGCAAGGAGCTTGCCATTCGCACATATACTCTCGCGCTGGCCGCAGGCGGCGGACCCGACGACACGCGAGCGCGGCTCGCGAAATTGCTCGGTGGCGACGCTGGAATTGACGCGCGCGTGAAGCGAGCGGGCGGCGAACTCCTTCGCATGCGCACGGTCTCGGTAGGCAAGACTGGTGCGTCGACCGGCAAGGCGGCGTTTCTTGTTTTGCTTGAAGCCTCGCCAAATGGGCCAAAGGTGCGCGAAGCAAGATTCCTCGGCGGAGATGAAAAGCTTGCGGAGTTTACTGGACAGCTTCGCGCGGCAAGGTTCCCCGCTATTTTGCCGCCGCAAACGAAGGCGCGAATCCTCTTGCGCGGAGTCCTTGACTGCGCCCCAAAAGCGGCGGCGTGCAATTTCGTCTTTGCCCCCCCTCGCGATCTGCTCGTCCAGCGCTAGTCGAAACATTCAATCCCGGAAAATTTCGCGTCCCTAATTTCTCTTTTGCAGACAAGCACGAAATTTGGCAGTAGATCGGTTTCCGATTTCCGCGTTACTCAGGCGCTGCAAAATCAAACCTTGACGGCTTCGTCCACATAGGCTAACATGTCTGCATGCGACATGTCGCACGACGACCTGCCATCGAGCATACCAAGCCGCTCACCGAGCCCGTTCTCCTAATACTCATGAGCCTGGCGGCCCAACCGCGCCATGGCTACGCGCTGATCAAAGACATCGAGGCTCTAAGCCGCCACCGTGTGCGCTTGAGCACGGGCACGCTCTATGGCGCCCTCCGCCGGCTGCTGGACGAGGGTTGGATTGAACGGTTCGAGCAGGAAGATACGTCAAGGGACAAGCAGGCATACCGGCTGACCAGCGAGGGCCGCCGTCAGCTCGAGCTTGAGTTGGATCGTTTTAGAGAACTCAGCCGTGCGGGGTTCGCACGATTGCGTCTGGGCGAGGCGTAGAAATATGGGTGCGGTCTTCCGAGTGCTACTTTATCTATACCCGCAACGGCATCGAGAGTTGCTGGGTGCCGAAATGCAAGCTGTTTTCGAAGAAGGCGCACGCGAACACCGACTCCTCGGACCATTTCAATATCTGCGTTTCGTTCTGCTTGAGCTGGGTGGCCTGGTTCTACACGCCGCCATCGCTCAGTTCGCTCATGCTACCCACAGGGGTTACTTGGAAAACCAGGTCCGCGGCACCTCGGCCCCGCCACAGGATCTACCTGACGACGTGATTGAGGCGCAGAATCGCGTTGCGGTCAGCGTCAATCAGCTTCTGTTCGCCATCTCTCACCATCAGTTTAATCAAGCACGTTTCTATAAGAACGAGGAGCGTAAGGCACGCGAAAACCTGCGCCAGATGCGAGAGAAGTATGGCATCGGGGACCCTCGACCTTTGCCCTGATGGCGAATCGTGCAGCGAATGGACGATTAGCCCGATAATCGGAAACTACCCACTATTCAAAATGTAGTCACAGAATGCGCTGAGCCACAGTGTGTTAACATTCATGATTCCCGCACCGCGAAGGGAATCGCACCGAGAAATGCCGAAAGTGGGATTTGTCAGTCTGGGATGCCCGAAGAACCTCGTCGATAGCGAGGTGATGATGGGGATTCTC
This sequence comes from Acidobacteriota bacterium, assembly GCA_027307115.1. Taxonomy (GTDB): domain Bacteria; phylum Acidobacteriota; class Terriglobia; order Acidiferrales; family UBA7541; genus DAHUXN01. The sequence continues at coordinate 6,855 of DAHUXN010000069.1, read as the reverse complement.
GCGCGCTCGGGCTACGAGATCACGCCGCGCGCGGATGACGCGGACGTGCTGGTCGTCAACACATGCAGCTTCATCGAGCCGGCGCGAAAAGAATCCGTCGACGCAATTCTCGAAATGGCCGAGCACAAGAAATTCGGCCGCGCGCAAAAACTAATCGTCGCTGGATGCCTGGTCGAGCGCTTTCGCGACGAAATTCGCGAGCAGATCCCCGAAGTCGACGCGGTGATTGGAACTGGCGAAGTCGAGAAAATATTGCAGGCGTGCAAGGGCCAGCTGCGAAATTCATCTGCTGAATCGCCGACGTTTCTCTACCACGATTTGACGCCGCGAATCCTTGCGACCGCGCGCCACACCGCTTACATCAAGATCAACGAAGGGTGCGACCATCCGTGCGCGTTCTGCATTATTCCGCAACTGCGCGGGCGGTTTCGCAGCCGCCGGTTCGAATCCGTGGTGCGCGAAGCGACGAATCTGGCCGCCTCAGGCGTGCGCGAAATCAATTTGATCGGGCAGGACACAACTTTCTATGGCGAAGATTTGGGCATGCGCGATGGGCTGCCGCTGCTCCTCGAGCGACTCGCGGAGATTGAAGAGCTGCGCTGGGTCCGCTTCCTCTATTGCTATCCAAATCGCATCACGACGAAGCTGCTCGAAACAATTGCGCAGCACGAGCGACTGGTGAAATATCTCGACATCCCGTTGCAGCACGCCAGCCGCAGCGTCCTGGCGCGCATGAAGCGCGGCTCGCACGCGGATGCGTTTCTGAAAATGCTCGAACGCATTCGACGCACAATTCCCGGCGTGTCGCTGCGGACGTCATTCATCGTAGGCTTTCCCGGCGAAACGGAAGAGGATTTTCGCGTGCTGTGCGATTTCGTGCGCGCCGCGGAATTCGATTGGATGGGCGTGTTCGCGTATTCGGACGAAGAGACTGCGAAGAGCTACGCGTGCGACGGAAAAGTGGACGAAGAGACGATTGCGCGCCGTCGCGATGCGTTGATGGCCATTCAACAGAGAGTGTCGCGGCGGAATTTGCGCGCGAAGGTCGGCAAAACTTTTACCGCCATGCTCGAAGGCCCGTCGAAGGACACGGATATCGTGTGGGAAGCGCGCCTCGAAGGCATGGCGCCGGACATCGACGGAAAGGTTTTTATCACTGAAATTGCGGGCGTGACGGACGCAGCGCAGTTGCCGCCTCCGGGAACCATGGCGCGCGTCGAAATCACCGAAGCGCGCGATTACGATCTGATCGGCCGCGCAGTCGAAATTGTCTCGGGCAGCGCCGCAATTCCGCGAGACACGCCGGTTCTCGCCCAGCCATTCCCAATCCTTGCATAGGTGTTTCAAGCCGTCCCGTGTGAAGCCGACTTTACAACGCCCATGAATGGCGTGTTAGTCTAGGCTGACAGCCATGCAATGGCATTGCCCCATTTGCCGGAAGGCCACCGATTCGACGAAGGACAGCGATTTCCCTTTTTGCAGCGAGCGCTGCCGTTTGACGGACCTCGGCAACTGGGCCAGCGAGAAGTACAAAGTATCCGAGCCGGCCACCGACGAATCGCTGTCCGAATCGCACGAGACATCTCCGCACCAAGCAACTTCGCACGAAGCAACACAGCGTGATGAACACGAAAACTGACGCCGCTCCCGCCGCGCCTCAGCGAAAACCGCGCCTCTCTTTATTTTTTGCGACGGTGGGCGGCGTAGGCTACCTCCCGAAAGCGCCGGGCACCTGGGGCTCGCTCGTCGGCGTGGCACTTTATTGGGCGCTGTCGAAAACGATGGCACAACCCGCAATAGGCCTCTATCTGCACGATGTCTACTTTGTTCTTCGGCCGCAATGGCCGACCGGGATCGTGGTCGCCCTCGTACTGGCACTCCTCGGGGTGGCCGCCGCAAATCGTGTGGCGAAGTTTAGCGGCAACAAAGATCCGCAGTTCGTAGTCATCGACGAAGTCTCGGGACAATATTTCACCTACTTATTCGCACTGGTTCCAGCCAACTGGAAATATTTGCTCTTGGGTTTTATACTTTTTCGCGTGTTCGATATTTGGAAGCCTTTTCCGGCGCGGCAAGCAGAATCGCTGCCCGGCGGCTGGGGAATCATGGCGGACGATTGGATTGCCGCCGTTTACGCCGCCATTGGAATTTGGATTGCCAGAGGTTTGGGCCTATAAAGGTGTGGGGGATTTGCGGTTGAAAACGAACGGCATCCCGAAAATCGAGCGCGTGCAGCCGCCAGCGGCAATACCCGGCGGCGAAATCACCATTCACGGCGCCTGTTTTGCGAACGGAAACCACGCGCGTCCCGCCGTGCGTTTCGGCAGCACGGAAGGCAGCGTCGTGATGGCGTCGGAGAACGTGCTCGTCGCGCGCGTGCCCGATGGCGCCGACGGTGGCATGGTCCGCGTCCACGCCGGCCATAGCGAAAGCCAGCCGTTCCCGATTTCGATTGGCTCACTCGTTGCCGACAATTTGCATCCCGTTGCGAACCCGGCGGTCGACCGCGAAGGAAACACCTATGTGACGTTCAGCGGCCAGCGCGGGCAAAAAGTTCCCGTGTCGCTGTATAAAATCACGCCAAATCGCACCGTGAAGCCGTACGTCACACAATTGATGAATCCCACGGGCCTCGCCATCGATCACGACGGCGTGCTTTACGTTTCCTGCCGCAACGATGGAACCATTTATCGCGTGACTCCTGACGGAAAAACTGAGCAGTGGCTCGAAGGCATGGGTATCGCCACCGGAATCGCGTTCGACCGCGCCGGAAATCTTTACGTTGGCGACCGCAGCGGAACGATTTTCAAAATCGGAGCCGACCGCGAAATTTTCGTGTTTGCGACGCTTGAGCCTTCCATGTCCGCGTATCATCTGGCATTTCATCCCAGCGGCGATTTGTACGTCACTGGCCCCACCACCTCGAGTTTCGATCGCGTCTACAGAATCACTGCCGCCGGCGAAGTGCTGGTCTTCTATCGCGGGCTCGGGCGTCCGCAAGGGATGGCGTTCGATCGCGGTGGGAATCTGTATGTGGCGGCGTCGCTCGCGGGCAAACGCGGCATCGTCCGCATCACTCCAGAGGGCGACGCGGAGATTGCCCTCAGCGGCAACAACATCGTAGGCCTCGTGCTCGAGCCGTCGCGCCGCGCACTGGTCGCAACAATCAATTCGCTCTACACGCTCGATTGGAACGTCGAAGGTATCCCGCTGAACATGTAGAGACAACCACTTCGAGGCAACATCAACGAGACTTTCAGGCATTCTGTGTGTCATGCTCTGGCGGATCGGCTTTACCGGTTTTCCGACGCCGAACAAGCGATGAGCGGATTTCTTAACGATCTCGCTTCTGATTGCAACTACAGTTTGCGACAGATTCGCAGGAATTTGTCGTTAACGATTCTTTGCGTCGCCGTCCTGGCCATCGGCATCGGCTCGACCACCGCCGTTTTCGCCATTCTGTACGACGCTATCCTCAAGCCGCTTCCCTACCGCGACGCCGGCCAGCTTGTTTACGTCCACAACGAATTTCCTCAATCGCAACTGGCGGTTACCGAGGAATCGGGCCCAGATTTCGTGGACCTCAGCGCGCATCACGAAATCTTCAGCGAGACCGCTGCCTATTATTTCAACGACTTCACCCTGACAGGCGCTGGAAGCGCGCAGCACGTGGACGCGGTGAATGCTTCTGCGGTTCTTTTCCCGATGCTGGGCATAGCGCCAAAACTGGGCCGCGCGTTTACTCCGAAAGAGGACCGTTACGGCGCTGCGAAAGTGGTGATCCTCAGCGACACACTGTGGCGCGACGCATTTGGCGGGAACGTCAACGTAATCGGCGGCTCGATTGAACTAGACGGCACGCCATTTCGCATCATTGGCGTGATGCCCGCCGATTTCAGCTTTCCTTATCCTGCAACGCAGATGTGGATTCCTCTGGCATTGCCGCCCACCGCCTTTGCGCCCGATGCACGCGGAGGCAAGTGGCTCCAGATGCTCGCGCGCGTGGCACCCGGCCTCACGCCCGAGCGCGCCAATGCTGCGCTGGCAGAAATCAGTCACGGATACGCGGCTCTGTATCCGGATGATTATCCTGGAAGAACGGGCTGGCATTTTTCCTGTACGCCCCTTTTCGAGCAGCAAACACACGCCATTCGCGGCTGGCTGTTGCTGGCATTCGGCGCGGTCTTTTGCGTGCTGCTCATCGCGTGCATAAATGTTTCTGTGCTGCTGCTGGTTCGCGCCAGCGTGCGTCGTGGCGAATGGGCGGTGCGCGCAGCCCTGGGTGCAAGTCCCACGCGGCTGGTGCGGCAAATTTTCGCCGAAACGGGCTTGCTCGCGCTGACTGGCTGCGGCGCGGGAATTCTGCTGGCACTTTTTCTGGTGAGGCTGAGCAATCAGTTCGGCCCGATTCACCGCACAACATTCGAGCCGTGGACATTCTTGTTTTGCGCGGGACTGTGCATTCTCGCGACCCTCCTTGCCGCCGTGCTGCCCGCCGCCACATTTTCGCGTTTGCCTCTTGAACAAGAGCTGCGCGCAAGCACCCCGCGCGCGTCTGGCAGAGAAAGCCATTGGCGCCGAATTCTCGTCGCGGGACAAATCGGAATCGCCATCGCTCTGCTTTTCACCGCGACGACGCTCAGCCGGAGCTTTGTGGAACTGCTCGACGTCTCGCCGGGCTTTTCGCCCGAGCATGTTTGGACCGGCACCGTCCAACTGCCTCGACCGCGTTATCGCAACGGCTCGCCGCCTGCTGTCGCCTTCTTTCAGCGTCTCGTAAAACGTATCTCCGCGTTGCCGGGAGTCGAATCCGCTTCAGCGACCGACAGCCTTCCGTTCAACCCCGATGGAGTCTCGACTGAGGATTTGTATTTTCCCGGACGACCGGAGCCAGCGGTCCGCCCTGCTGCAAGCTTCACTGGCGTGCTTCCAGGCTACCTCGAGACCATGAAGATTCCGTTGCTTGAGGGCCGCACGTTCAATGAGCAGGACCTCGCTCCCGCAAACCAGCAAGAAGCAATTGTCAGCGAGGCTTTTGCAAAGAAGTATTTTCCGAATGAAGATCCCATCGGCAAACTCGTCGCCAACAATGGAGGGCGAAACTTCCCTTATCGCATTGTCGGCGTGGTCGGAGACGTTTTGAATCGCGATCTCGCCGAAGAACCTCTGTTACAAATTTACGTCGTCAACCTTTCCTCCGGAATGTTCATGGTCGCTCGAACCACCGGCAATGTGGCCATCACCGCTGGCGTTCGTGTGGCGCTTGAAAGCATGGACAAATCCGTGGCGCTTTTCGACGTGCAAACCATGCAGCAGCGCGTTCTCGGTTCGATGAAGTTGCGTCGCTTTGTCGCTTGGCTGTTGAACGGATTTGCCTTCACCGGCCTTTTTCTAGCCGCCCTCGGACTTTATGGCACGCTTGCCTATCTGGTTGAACTGCGCCGTCGCGAAATCGCCATTCGCATGGCGCTTGGCGCATCGGCACACAATGTTCGTTCCCTGATTGCGCGTCACAGCTTATTCATCGCGCTCGGCGGCCTTGTTCCCGGTGCAATTTTTTCCTTTCTGGCGTTCCGCGCGACGCAGTCATTCCTCTTTGGCATTTCTCCACTCGATTCCTGGACGGTTGCCGCGACGCTCGGCGGATTCTTCGCGCTGGCGTTCGTGGCCTCGTGGATTCCGGTGCTGCGCGCGACGCGCGTCGACGCGCTTCTTGCGTTGCGCGACGAATAGCGTTCTCGTCCTTCTAAAATAACGCGACTCGCCCCTTGCGGGTCGTGCCGCGCATCGGGTACAACATTCCCGATGGATGCGGAGATCATTGCTGTTGGTTCCGAACTTCTCACACCGTATCGCCTGGACACGAATTCCCTGTTTGTGACGGCCGAACTCAACCGCCTGGGATTTCACGTGCGCCGCAAGCACGTGATCGGCGATCGCGATGACGACTTACGCGACGTTTTCCTTCACGCGCTCGAACGCGTCGATGTTGTCGTCTCTTGCGGCGGACTCGGGCCCACCGAAGATGATCGCACGCGAGAAATCGTCGCGGACGCGCTGGGACGAAAACTGAAACTGAACGACGAAATCCTTCGGAGCATTCAGGAGCGCTTCCGCAAATTCGGCCGCACCATGCCCGAAGTGAACGTGCGCCAAGCCATGGTGCCGGAAGGAGCCGAGCCGCTCGCAAACACACTGGGAACCGCGCCAGGTTTGTGGCTGGAATCGGACGGCAAGGTTGTGGTGCTGCTGCCGGGCCCTCCGCGGGAACTGCAACCGATGTTTGAGCGGCAGGTGAGGCCTCGACTGGCCCGGCGCGGAGCGAATATGCGTCTTTACACCCGCGATTTGCGAATCACGGGTTTGCCGGAATCGGATGTCGATCAGCGCGTGGCGTCGATTTACAAGCAGTACGCGGGGACGGAAACGACGATTCTGGCGACATCTCCCGGCGAAATCCAACTTCATCCGCGCGTGTGGTCCGAGGACGAAGCCGCGGCTACGAAACTGCTCGATGAAATGGTGAAGCGCTTTGCGCTCGCGCTTGGCCAGAATTTATTTTCGACGGCGGGCGAGGCGCTCGAGGACGTCGTCGCGAGGGAATTGCAGGAGCATCGCGCCACAATTGCCGTCGCGGAGAGCTGCACGGGCGGAATGCTGGCAGCGCGTTTGACCAATGTGCCGGGCAGTTCGTCCTATTTTCGCGGCGGAGTCGTCTCTTACAGCAATGATTTGAAATCCGCCTGGGCGGACGTGCCCAGGGAAATCATCGAGGCAAAAGGCGCGGTGAGTTCCGAGGTAACTCTTGCGATGGCGGATGGCATTCGGCGGCAAACCGGTTCGACGCTCGGCGTG
>DAHUXN010000082.1 GCA_027307115.1 Acidobacteriota bacterium | reverse complement strand
TAGGCGACTGCGTACTTACGAACACGTGATTTGTCTTGGATATTTCCGCGAGGGCGTCGAAAAGAATCCGTTGTGCCGTTGGGTGTAGGTAAAGTTCAGGTTCCTCGAATAACAGTAGATAATTCGAGACGGACGCCGGGGTAGAACCTGACGCCTTTTGTCGTCGTTGGAGATCAACGTAGGACCTAAGAATTGAGAATGTCACAGTGCGCTTCAGCCCGTCTCCCTTCGTGTCGATGATGTCGCATACGCCATCGTCGACCCAAATTTCCGCACCAGACAAAATCGCTTTAATTTCGGGTGGCGGAATCCTGAGTTCAAGCGCGACAGTCGGGAAATTCTCTTTGACGTAATCCTGGACCAGAGTTTCGATATTTCGAACGGCCTCCAGTCGTTTGTCTAGGACTGACCCATCATCCTGAGGAATCCTATTGAGCATTCCTCTCAACAGCTCGAACGTTTTTTCTTCCGCCTCTAGTTCTGGGGCGATTTGTCCAAGCAAGATGCCCAGAAGCTTTCCGAAGGAGGCACTGTCTTTTGTGGCAATTTCGTCTGCAAAGTCTTTAACCGCTGGAATATAAATTGGTTTCGGCAGGAAAGACCTTATAGAATTGTCGATTCCAGACGGCAGATCCATTTCCGAATCGCACTTCTCTGTCTCAGGAATCTGAATGGCGAATCCCTCAATCAGGGCCTTCGCCTGCTTCTGATTCGTTTTTGCGTCGAAAGAATCCGCAATCTCGGGAAACACTTGCTTGAGCTCGCCCGCGAATGCCGAGCCGGCCTTTTTTCCCGCCACGAGGTTTTCGACGAATTCCCCCTTGAATCGGCCGTCTTTGGGGACTCGTGCCAACCAACGTAGCCGGCTTGCTCCCCCAGGCTCATAGCGGCGAATCAGAGTTATCGCCTCGTCCTTGAGTATTTCCGAAAGGCGACTGCGGTGTTCCTCGTTCGTAACGAGGCAAAGGTCGTCCTTGGTGATGGACTCGAAGCGGGCGGTGATAACAACCGGACAGGATTGGTCAAAATACATATTAGGCACAATCTTGCTGCCCTCAACGAGCAGCAAAAGTGCTTGAAGGAGTGTGGACTTGCCCGAGTTATTCTCCCCGATCACACACACGAACCGTGACGCCGGGATATCAATTTCGCGCAAGGCCTTAAGGTTCCTTATCGAAATGTGGGTCAAGTTCATCAGGTGCTCACCGCCGCCCGGAGCCGACATATTAGCCTATGGATCACTATTGTAGACTATGAACTATACACGACTTCTCCTGACGGTTCAGGTTCAGCACCCGGATATACCTTACTGGCCCATTGGGCGGTTGCTGGGCGCGACACTTTGCGGGAAATTTTTTGTTGCGCCGGTGTGGAGCAGGGAATAGATTCAGAGTCCCTCAGCCTGAAGCACGCTTCGTGGTATTCGTGTATGCCTTGGGAACCCGAGGAGGGGCCATATGTGGGGTAGCAACGAAAAAAAGCCGGAACCGTTTGCTCGTCCAGGCGAGCCAGCAAAATCCACGGTCCCGGAGAAGCCTGCAGCGACTGCATCGAAAACACAACCGCCAAATTGGGAGGCAAAGTCTATGGCTAACGAGCCGATGTATCCGTCAACACCGTCGAGCGGCGCTGCGGCGCGGCTGGGCGCGAGTTTGCACTTGAAGGGTGAAATCACCGGCAACGAAGATTTGAACGTTGACGGCAGCGTCGAAGGACTCATTCAGTTGGAAGACCGCAAGCTGACCGTCGGCGCAAGCGCGAAAGTCACGGCCGACATTATTGCCCGCGAAGTGGTGGTCTACGGCAACGTCAAGGGCAATTTGCGGGCGCGCGACCGCATCGAAATTAAAAAGGATGGCTCAGTGGTGGGCGATTTGACCACCGCGCGCATCATGATCGAGGACGGCGCGTATTTCAAAGGCTCGATCGAGATTGACAAGAGCGGCGACGCTTCCGGCAGCGTCGACAAGTCGTATTCGCGTACCGCCGCCGGCAGCGGTAGCAGCGCCACAAAGACCGCGGTCACTTCTTCGGATTAAGTTTCGTCGCGCGCAAGTATTGCATTTGGCGGCCGGTCTGGCGAACCCAGACCGGGTACGCTTTTCCCGCGTTTTTGCGCCTCGACAGCTCTTCGCACCAACGAAAACCCTTCCGTTTGTCACGCAGTGGGTCAGTTAGAATTTCTTGATCGTGACACAAGGAATCAAAATTCAAATTGATCCAATACCGCGCCAAGTGTGGGTCAGTTTGAATTTTCTTGATCGTGACACAAAGAGTCAAAATTCAAACTGACCCAGGCTCCGCTTGTAAATCGAAAGAAACTTGCGGCGCGCTCGCGCACGTCATAGACTCCATGCGCGCGGCGTAAATCTTTCGCGCAGCGCAAAAATTCCGTGACGAGGTCGCGAGCGTGAGCATATTTTCTGAATTGTTTGCACGGCGAAGATTCTCAGCGATTTATTTTGCGGCGATGCTTCTTGGCGTTTTACTTTTTTTTGGCGCGACGCTGCACGCGCAGGATCCTGCGGAGCCTCCCGGCGGCGCGCCGACGCCGAGGTTGTTGCCACGGCCCGAGGGCCGAATCGCGCGCTCGTCCATCGATGAAAATGAAATGCGCGCCATCGTCAACGAGCAAGTCGCATGCGGCACGCGCGACTCGTTTTCGTCGTGGACGGATCCGAAACGCGGCATCGGCTGTGGACGCGATCGCATCGTGCCGCGCTTCCAGGCCATTGCGAAAGACTCCGGCGGCCGTCTGCAAGTGATCGTCGACAAATTCGACGTAACGCTGCCGCGCGCCGCGGAAAAGCTTCACCTCGAAAATGTGTACGCGATTCTTCCGGGCAGCGATCCCGCGCTCGCGAAGACTGTTTTTCTTGTCGGCGGAGATTTCGATTCGCGGCCTTCGCAGACGAACGATCCCAATGCCGACGCGCCCGGCGCTGACGACGATACTTCCGGAGTTGCGGTGGCGCTCGAAGGCGCGCGGCTGCTTTCGGGGGGCACGTATCGCGCGACGCTGCTTTTCGCCGCGCTCTCCGGCGAAGAGGAGGGCCTCTACGGCGCGCAGCAAATGCTGAAATATTTGCAGGCGAACGGCTACACCGTCGGCGGCTACTTGAATAACGACATTGTTGGCGCGGACCCTGCTCCCGGCGGCCCGCATCGCGTCCGCGTTTTTTCGGGCGGCGGGCCCGACGGCGTGGATTCGCCTTCGCGCGAACTGGCGCGCGCCATCGAGGAAATCGACGGGCGCGACAACATTCGCATGATTTTCCGCCTCGATCGCCTGGGACGCGGAGGCGACCACATGCCGTTCGTCGCGGCGGGCCTGCCTGCTGTGCGCTTCACCGAGCCGCAGGAAAATTACGACCACCAGCATCAAACGCCGCGCACGGAAAATGGGCGCGAGTACGGCGACCTCGCGAAGTTTCTCGATTACAAATTCATGGGCAACGTCGCGCTCGACAATACGGAAGTGCTGCGTGAACTCGCCCTCGCGCCCGCGCCGCCCATGCAAGTGACCATGACGCACCAGTTCGGCACGGCGATGGGATATGCGCAGATAAAATGGTCCGCGCCCACAGATCCGCAGCGCGCTGGCTACGAAATCCTGTGGCGCGAGACGACCGACCCGCGCTGGTCGGTCTACGATTTTGTTCCCGAGGATGCCGCGCAGGAGGCGGCTTCGACTGTGCCGAACCGTCCCTCGTACAACGACGCGACTGTGCCGGGAAGCAGCCGCGAGCAACGTCGCGCAGCCAAAGAGACGAACGCCAGCGCGACGGCAAACGCAGGGACAACTCCAAACGTAAATAACGCTACGCCTGGCACCATGACGCGCGTGCTCGACGGCGTCTCACCCGACAACCACTTCTTCGCCATCCGCACGGTAGGCAAAAACGGCGCGCGCTCCCTCGCCGTGCCCGCCGTGGTCCCCCCGCGCCCCGCGCGTCCGGTTCGCCCCGCCGCGGCCAACCCGCAGTAGCACTGTGTTGAGAAGACGAGAAGGAACGGTTATCCGCGCAGAGTGTGGGGTTTCTGCGCTCGTTCACGCAACTCCTGGCGCGACTGCCTCTCGTTTTGCTGGCAGGAGCACTAACAGGACGACTCCGATCACAAGGAATACGATCACATCAGTAAAGTTCCTGTGGACGCCGTGATTCCAGGCTTCCACGGTTTGAATAGCCATCACCACGCCATGGAAGATGTGCCACCAAGCTGCTAGAGCAATCATCGAGCGATGCTCAGATGGTCTCCTCGCGGCAATGAGTAGAAAGACCCCGACCGGAATAAAGAAGCTCAGAAACATCGGGTGGACCTCGCTCTTCCGCTCCAAAAGCCAGCTGGAATGCCGCAGATCCGTATATAGAAAATAAATTTGGGCCAGATTCAACAGCCCCACGATCACCAGGACGATCTGCGTTAGGCGTTCTCTTTTCACATGGACCTCATTTGAGCGAATTTTGTTGCGAGCGCGGCAGCGGCTCACGCAAAGGACTCACAAACTAGCACGCAGGACAGGAAAGCAAAAACAAAATCTGCAACGACCCGCCGATCCATCGCGTGGAGATACTCAAACCACAGTCAACTGTCGTGAACATGGCGCTCATTGACCCCATGCATGCGCTCGCCGCTGTTGCCTCGCCTTCCGAGTCCTGCACTAAAAGTGGGCATTGAACGCACACTGAATCGGGCGTAAGTTTCAGGAAAAGGCACGAAACATCCCGGCACCCTCCGCAGCTTGCAGAAACCGAAGGAAAAGACAGACCCCGCCGCATGGCGGCTCCCTTCCTGCGTCAGGGCAAGCGGAATGACAGCGAATGTTTTTTTGCAGCCTGAAGAGGATGCAGACCCGCTAATGCGAGCGGTTGTGGCATGATCGCGTGATGCGGCGACGGAAGAGCAAGGGGCGCGACTACCGGATCGCGGCGCGACGCGCGGTCGAGCGAGCCATTGGCGAACTTTATAAGGACGATCAAGAATTGCTGAAGCATCTCGAAAGCGAACGCGCGCGAATCGAACGCGAAATGCTCGGCGCAAATGTCGGGCCCGGCAAACGGAAAAGATTGCAAGCGGAAGCCGCCATGTTCGACGAAGACATCCAGAAAGCGCGGCAAAGAATGGGTCCTGACTCCCCAAAGTAAATCTGCCCATAGTCCCCAGCGCGCCCGGCACAAATCGCTCCCGCGAATGCGCCCACTTCGTCAGAACAAGCGATCATCTCTGCTGGTCGGGGGCACGACAACTTTATAAACCAGATAACATACCTGCTTGCGGAAGAAAACACTTGACAGAAATAACGGGGGGGGGGGATAAAATCAGAGGACCGTATTACGGAGGTAACCATGAGAAAATTACACTGGAAGCGGGGTCTGCTAGAAGTGTGTTTATTATTGCGGTATTTACCCTTTCCCTTGGGTTGGGAGCTAAACGTGCGGCCTCCCAAAGCTGTTTCGGAATAGCGGGAGTAGGGAACCTGCAGCAATGCACAGAGCCGTTTTTTAGTTGTGGCGACCTCACCTACTGCATAGGATTCTGCTGTTCAGGGGAGGGGAGTTGCGGTCAAAACTGTGGTCAGCAATGTAACATCTTCGGAGCGTGCTTCGACATAGGGATTATTTGCGGTGCCAGTTGTTGAATGCTCGTCGCCTCGGTTGACGTAGAAGATATAGAAGATAGATGGTGCACAATGCTCACAGTGTGAACCGTAAGTCTGTACGCGCAAGAACTGCGAATCATAGAAGCCAGGAGAGGAGGCGAAGATGAATTTACGTTCGAGAGTACAGGGAAAAATCGGGATGATTCGACTCTACGGTATGTGGTTGCTTGCGGTTGCCGTTTTGGCGGCCGCTGGGTACTATTTAGCCCAGCCTCTAGCGACCGAATATATCGCTCACGCCCAGGTTGCCGTGACGCCTTTCACGCTGCATGAGGAATTCTATTCATTCGATGCCCAGCACCCGGACGGTCGCCTTGCCCTTCAACTGACTGTGGCGCGACGGTCCGACGGTGCTAAAGCGCAGATAAACCAGAACTTCAATCTGGGTGGTTCCCCTGAGGGCAGCGTAAGAGTAGTCAAACTGCCCGATGGAGGGGAGTTTGTGATCTATGACGATATTGCTTCGTTTGTTCGGTCGCCGCAGCCCCCGGCATGGCTTGTCGCCATGCGCAAGGAAGCAATCTTGAATCCGCCCTCAAACTGCGTGTCACCCGGCGAAACTCTGGCTGGGTACGACCAGGTTCAAGGCAATAGAGTGGCCATCGTGGATTCTCCTCCGTTCCCCGGCGGCATAAAGTACACTGCGTGGACCGCGCCGAGCCTTGGCTGTCAAACGCTTGAATCATTGTCCGAGGCGAAACAGCCTAATGGAACGATTGGGCCCGTCGGGAAAACGAAGCTGGTCAGCGTCACCATGGCGGAGCCGGATGCCAGCCTTTTCGATGTGCCGTCGAGCTACCAGGCGGTAATGCCTTCACAGGCGCTGCGGAATGAGGTCGCACATCTCGGCGAGCCATGGAATAACAATCTGGAAACAATGGCAAAGAACCAGGATGCGAGTTACCTCAGGAAGGCAAGCGGCCAATGGGGCACGCCGCCTAAGCAAAACATTTTTCAAAACCTTAAGAGCACAGGGCCAGCACGCCGTTGAGATCGAATTAGCCGGTTAGCGGGAAATCGCGCGAGCTGGGTTGTCAATCCAGGATTCCACAGGTAAATCCGACCAGCGGGTTTACGGGGCATCGACAAGACGCCTACAGGACAATCGCCGCGACTTCGACAGCCCCGAGCACGACCCAGGCGATCGCTCTCCGATGCTCTCCGGCGATCCAGAAGCCGATGGCGGCGCTGAAGCAAAGGATTGCGCTGGTCCATCCGCTGGCCAGCGCGGCAGGCTTGCTCAGTATTTCGAGTACTCTTCTCATTCCGTCACCCCGGCGCAGCGTGACACGAATTGTGATTCCGAATCCATTCAAATCGGCACGCTTGCGCAATGGGAAAACGCGAAAAATGTGGACAAAAATGAGCGTATAACGTATCGTTAACGATTGTCTTTTAACCGAGAGGGCACACAGGGCAGATGCGCACGTATATTCCGAGGGGCCGGGACGTCGAGGAACTGACGGCGGGAAAAGATTGGTTTGTGATCGATGCAACGAACCAGGTGCTGGGGCGGCTGGCGGCGCGCGTCGCGAGCATTTTGATTGGCAAGGACAAGCCGCGGTACACGCCGCACCTCGATTGCGGCGACCACGTGGTGGTGGTCAACGCCGATAAAGTCCGTCTCACGGGCAATAAAATCGACCAGAAAATTTATCGCACGCACAGCGGCTACCCGGGGGGCTTGAAGGAAGTGCCGATCAAGCGCCTGATGCCGCAACGCGCCGACTTCGTGATTCGCGAGGCGGTGCTGGGCATGTTGCCGAAAAATAAATTGCGCGCGCGCCGCGCAAAGAAGCTGCGCATTTACATCGGCGAGGAACAGCTTGCGCGTCACGCAGGCCAAACGCCGCAGAAGCTCGAAAACAAAAAATCGTAAGTGAACTAAATTTTCAGAGCAGGAATTTCGGAGGGATTTTTGGGAACGTCGCCAAATTCGGATGAAGGTGCAGGGAAACAGTTTTTCGGCACGGGCCGGCGCCGCGAGTCGGTGGCGCGCGTGTATATCAAGATGGGCTCGGGCAAGTTCACGGTGAACGGCCGCGCGGTCGAGGATTATTTCAAGAACGTGGCGTGGCTGACGACGGCGGTCGAGCCGCTGAAGTTCACCGAGACTGTGCAGCAGCTCGACGTGAAAGCGACCGCGAAGGGCGGCGGCGTGGGCGGCCAGGCTGGCGCGGTGCGCATGGGACTTTCGCGCGCGCTGTCTGTGTTCAACGCGGAGCTGCGGCCAGGGCTGAGAAAAAATGGTTTTCTCACGCGCGATTCGCGCATGAAAGAGCGCAAGAAGTACGGGCAGAAGGGCGCGCGGCGTCGCTTCCAGTTCAGTAAGCGCTAAAACGAAGTGGCAGTCGTGGAGATTTTTTTGCAGTCCGTGAGCTGGGATTTCGAGTTGCGGTTGAACGAAGAATTCTTCGGCATAATCTAAGGTCCAGCGTTTCGCATCGGCCATCAGCAAAATAATCGCGGGCGATTGACCTAAATTCACGGCCGGCAAGGTACCGGCAAAAAAGGGTGCTGTTCCGGTTCGCGAAATGGCGAGCCGGGATCGAAGCGTCCATCCAACGAGGAGGAAAATTGGTAGAAATCACGATGAAGGAATTGCTGGAGGCTGGAGTGCACTTCGGCCACCAGACCCGCCGCTGGAATCCGAAAATGAAGGAATACATTTTCGGCGAACGCAATGGAATCCACATCATTGACCTGCAAAAAACTCTGAAAATGTTTCGTGAAGCGTCCCGGCAAGTCAGCGACCACGCCTCGCGCGGCAAATCCATCCTGTTTCTGGGGACGAAACGCCAGGCGCAGGAAGCGATTGCCGAAGAAGCCAAGCGCTGCGGAATGTTTTTCGTGAATCATCGCTGGCTGGGCGGCACGCTGACGAATTGGGCCACGCTGCAGAAATCGATCAAGCGCATGAAGCTGCTGAAAGCTATGGTCGAGGATGGACGCGTGACCACGCTGCCGAAAAAAGAAGCGGCGCGGCATGATCGCGAGTTGAAGCACCTGAACCAGAATTTCGAAGGCGTCGAGAATATGACCGCGCTCCCGGATTTGATGTTCGTGATCGATCCGAACGCGGAAGTGAACGCGGTGAAAGAAGCGCGGCGCATGGGCGTCCCCGTGGTCGCGATCGTCGATACGAATTGCGATCCTGATCTTGTCGACTGGGTGATTCCTGGCAACGACGACGCGTTGCGCGCGATACGCCTGTTCACATCGAAAATTGCGGACGCGGTTCTCGCCGGCCGTCAGCAATACGAGCAGACGCAAATCGCCGAGCAGAAAGCGGCCGAAGGCGCCGAGGGCGGCGAAGAGGGCGTCGAGTACGTCGATACGAGCGCCTACGAGCAGTACGAAAAGCAGGAAGGTGATTTCGTGGAAGGTGAGCCCGTAGCAGAAGCGGCTGCTGAAGAAGCGCCCGCCGAGGAATCTCCCGCGGTGGACATCGCGAAAGATGGCGCCGCATAGGCGGAACGGCTCTGCAAGGTTCAAGACCGCAGGCGCAGCACGCAATTTCGGAATTAATTCGGAAGCATTAAGGATACGGACCAGAAAATGGCGACACCGGAAAATACACCAAATATCCCCGCGCAACTTGTGAAAGAGCTCCGCGAGCGCACCGGCGCAGGATTCGCCGCGTGCCGGGAAGCGCTCATCGAAGCGAAGGGCGATCTCGATCAGGCGACCACGATTCTGCGTAAGAAGGGGCAGTCAGCCGCGCAGAAAAAGGCGCAGCGGACCACTTCGGAGGGCCTTGTCTCGAGTTACATCCACGCGGGCGGGAAAATCGGCGTGCTGCTGGAGTTGAATTGCGAAAGCGATTTCGTGGCGCGCACGGAGGATTTCCAGAAGCTGTGCCACGACGTGGCGATGCACGTTGCAGCGCTCGATCCGCGCTTTCTGCGGCGCGAGGAAGTGACGCAGCAAGTGCTCGACCGCGAGCGCGAGATTTATAAAGAACAGGCGCGCGCGACCGGAAAGCCGGACGCTGTGCTCGAAAAAATCGTCAGCGGCAAGATGGAAAAATTCTACGAAGAGAATTGCCTCTACGAGCAGCACTTTATTCGCGACGAAGGCCTGACGGTGAAGGAATTGATCGATCAGGCGATCGCCAAGCTCGGCGAAAATATCGCCGTGCGCCGTTACGCGCGCTTCAAGGTCGGCGAGTCTGACGGCGCGGGCGCGCTCGGGGCAAGCGCCCCGGATTCAGCGGGTCCGCAAGGCGCTTCGCCCGCGCCGGCAGCCGCCCCTGCGAAGCCGTCGTCCTCGGCTTCCTGAGTCTAAAACCTAATCCTGCGGAACCATAATTTTGCGGGTCGGCACAACTCCGCGGAGACGTGTGTGCCTGTGGCGAAAATCTCTGCTAGAATGCGTGCGGCAGCGGATGCTAATCCTTCAGCACACGATGGAAGACGGGAAGCCTTAGAGATGCCCACGCCGAAAATTGCCGCCAACGTTAACGCGAAAGCTGGCGCGAAGGCTAATGCGAAGGCGGGAGACGGGCACGGGCCCGTCTATAAGCGAATTGTTCTGAAGCTTTCCGGTGAGTCGCTGCAAGGCCCGCTGAGCTCGGGCATTCACGCGGAAACGGTGGCGGGGATCGCCCAGGAATTGAAAGAAGTGAACGCGCTGGGCGTGCAAGTCGCCATTATGGTCGGCGGCGGAAATATTTTCCGCGGCGGCCGGCAGAAATCGTTCGCGATTGACCGCGCGACGGGCGATTACATGGGCATGCTCGCGACGGTGATCAACGGGCTGGCGTTGCAAGACGCCCTCGAAAAACTGGGATGCCACACGCGACTGCTCAGTGCGATCGAAATGCATCAAGTCGCCGAGCCGTTTATTCGCAGGCGCGCCACGCGGCACTTGGAGAAACAGCGCATCGTCATTTTCGCGGCGGGCACCGGCAATCCTTATTTTTCGACGGACACAGCGGCGGCGTTGCGCGCCATGGAAATCAAGGCGCAAGTGATTATGAAAGCGACGCGCGTAGACGGCGTGTATGACGCGGACCCCGAAAAAGTGAAGGGCGCGCGGATGTTTGAGAAAATTTCTTACCTCGACGTGATTCAAAAGGGCCTTTCGGTGATGGATTCGACGGCGATTTCGTTGTGCATGGACAACAAAATGCCGATTCTGGTTTTCAATATGAATGTGCCGGGGAATTTGCAGCGTGTGGTGATGGGCGAGAAAGTCGGTTCGATGGTTACGGCGTGAAAAGCTAGGGACTAGAGGCCATCTGGCTCTGTTGACATCATGGTCTCGAACGCGCCTTTCCACGAATTTGTCATCCCGAGCCGCCATGCGGCGAGGGATCTGCTTTTCGTTTTTCGGCGAGGCGGCTTTGCAGTGCCGCGATGGATTCTAGTCAGAAACGAAACTCGAAAAACAAAAAGATTCACCGCAGAGAACGCGGAGAAGCAAGAGCGACAACGTAAGAGGGTGAGGCGGAACTGATGACGACGATTGCGAGTTCAAAAGACGCGCTGACGCAGGCGAAAACACGCATGGAAAAGGCGGTCGAGGATTTTCGCAAGGATTTGGCGGGCGTGCGGACGGGCCGCGCGAACACGGCGCTGCTCGACAGCATTCGCGTCGATTATCACGGAACTCCGATGCCCATCAATCAGCTTGGCTCGCTTTCGGTTCCCGACCCGACGATTATCACGATTTCGCCGTGGGATCCGACGGCCGTCCCGCTGATCGACAAAGCCATTCGCACTTCCGATCTGGGGTTGAATCCGACTTCGGACGGCAAAGTGCTGCGCGTGCCGATTCCGTCGCTGACGGAGGAGCGTCGAAAGGATTTGGTGAAGATGATTCACAAAGTTCTGGAGAATCACCGCACGGCGGTGCGGAATATCCGGCGCGACATCAAGGAAGCCGTCGAGAAGCTCGAAAAGGAAAAGAAAATCAGCGAGGACGACAAAAAGCGCGCCCTTGATGAGCTGGAGAAGCTGACCCACGCGGAAACGAAGAAGGTCGAAGATTTGTCCGCGTCAAAAGAAAAAGAAGTGCTGGAGATTAAGTAAGAATGGTGTAGGCGAGTCGGCAAATGCGATTTTATTTCGCTCCGTTGATGATTTTTCTCCTGAGTTGTTCCATGGCATACCCGAACGACAAGCCAGGAAATGCACCGCAGGAGGTTACATACTGCCAGCTTGCGAAAGACCCTGCTGCTTTCTCAGGAAAGCAAATTCGCATCCGTGCTATTTATTCATACATGTTTGAAGTGCAACGCCTTAAATCACCGACATGCTGTGCGGAACGTGATGTCTCGATCTGGGTAGACTTTGACGAGGAATTGGGAGGCAATTCGCGTAAGCTCTTTCGGAGGTTTCCAAAAGGCATGGGTCTCGTGCTTGCAACCTTCGTTGGTAGATTTGAGGGATGTGGGCCATACGGCGCCGGCGGATATCAATTCAAGTTCACCGTTGACCACATTGAGAAGCTGGAAGCCAGAGCGAAACCGTCCTTAGGCCGGGACCCCGCATGGATACCAAGAAATTGTGAAGCATCGGATGGCGCACGAGCAAAATAGATTCTCCTCCACTCCTGTCATCCACAGGTGTGTTCTGCTCCGTGGATAAATTAGAAAAATGCGCTAGCCGCGACGGGTCTGGCGGAGCTGCTTGAGCACCGTCAGGAGCGAGATGACGCGGCGGGCGTCGGCGGGATGCGAGCCGAAGCGGGCCGACTGGTACATCTCGGTTATTTCGGCGACGGGGCCGGCGAATTCAGGAACGCGAATGGACGCGGCGAATTCGAGCGGCGTTTGGGCGGCGGACTTGCGCCAGCCACGGCGTTCGAGCAGACGCAGCATCTGGCGATACTCGAAGGCAGCGAGGTCTGGCGGTAGTTGTCCTTCGCGGTGCGCGCGCAGACTCCAGCGAATGGCGACAAAGCCGCCCATGGCGCGTCCGCGAAAATAAATCAGCATCAGAATCAGAAATACAAGCGCGCCCGGAAGCGAATAGGGTGAATTCGACAGGCGCTCCTGCCAGAGTTTCAAACGATCAATCGTTTCGCGGCGCTTCGCCTGATAATACTGCGAGGCGCGATCAGACCACGCGCGCGACGATTCGTGAATGTTGCGAGCCAGTGAAAGCTGGTGTGCGAAATCGTAGTTGATGATCCACTCATTCCAGCTGAACTGAAACCAATCCCAATACATTCCCAGCCGCGCGAACGCGCCATTGTGTTTTTCGTCTCCCGGCGGCGTGGGATCAAAAGTGATCCATCCGTAGCCGGGGAAGTAGGCTTCGACCCAACTGTGCGCGTCGCTGCCGCGAACAATGTAATCGTGCGCCAGATCGTTATATTCGCCGGCAAGAAATCCGGTGGCGTACCGCGCGGGAATGCCCAACGTGCGCAGCATGACGACCATCGCCGACGCAAAATATTCGCAGTTGCCGGCGCGCTTGACGAAAAGAAAATACGCAAGCGGATCGCGATGATTCATGTCCGATAGATCGAGCGTGTAGCCGAAGCGCGTCCGCAAATACAGCGCGATGTTCGAGGCTTTGTCGTAGGGCGTTGGAGCGTGCGCGGTGATCCTTTCCGCGAGTTGCTTGATGCGCGGATCAAGCCTGGGCAGTTGCAAATAAGTGGAGCTGATGTCCGGCGGATACACGGCCGTCGCATCGCGCAATTTTTGCGGCGGCACCGTGGGAATCTGCGAGACAGCGTCGTAATGCACGGCGGCCGAATTGTGAAAAGGATTCAGGAGCGTTCCCGTGCGATTGAAAATCAGATAACTTCGCGCGCGGTCGCCGCCAGAATCGGCTCCGAAGCGTCCCCAGATCGTCGTCGGACGCGCAGCGACGAAAATGGCGTCCGTGGCGACCGGCTCCATCAGCACCGTATAACGCAACAAATAAAAAGAATCCGCCGGAAGCGGCGCGACGCCCAACTGGTAGGCGCCCGAGCCATCCGGAGTGACCACAATGGAATCGACCGGGGGCGTGAACCAGCGCTTGCCGTCGAAATTTGTGAGGATCATGCCGCGCCAGTGAATTTCTTGCGCGCGTGCCGCATCATCGCCCTGCACGCGAATGCGCATCACTACTTCGCTGCTTTGTTTGATCACGCCGATTTCGCCGAGCTCCACGTTGTCGGTGAAGCCGGTCATCAATGTGGGCTGCAGGTTGAACGCGCTCATGTAGCCGGCGGTGAAGCGCGGGATGAGGAAGAAAATCAGTCCGCCGATCACTAACGCGCTGGCGGCGACCAGCACGGAAGTCAATCCCAAAGCGCGATGGAGGCGCCGAGCGGCCGCGCTTCCCGGCTCGAACGTTGGAAAAACCGCGCCTTCGGAACTGCGCCGGATTTCGAGCCCGACGAAACTGGAGACCGCAAGCAGCAGGAACACGGCCAGCGCGATAAGGAACGTCGTGTTCACCGTGAGAATAGCGGACGCCAGCATTGTGGCAAAGGCCAGCAACGCGAGAAAAATATAATCGCGAACCGTGCGCGAGGAATAAAGGCGAACGATCGAAGCGAAAATCAGCAAGTGAATCGCGGCGAGCAGCGCGGCGTAGAGCAGAGGATTCGGCGCGCTGGCGGCCAGGTCGCGCGAGAAGACCCAAAGGTCGACAGGGAAGAAAACGAAATAGCCAAGGACAAATGCAGTTGCGTTGCGATGCGTCAGTTCAGGTCCGCGCCCGCGCGCGATGCCCCAGCCTTTGTAAGCCAGCGCGACGGCCGCCGCAACGGTCGTCACCATGTCGAGTTTGCCCGTGGCGATCAGCGCCAGAATGCCCGTAACGACCAGCAGGAAAAGCGAAACCTCGAAATATCGCTGGATGACGGGAAGCGGCTCCGCTTTCACGGCAGGCGTAACTGCCAGGGCTTGGGCCATCCGTTAATTTTAACATTGCGCCGTCGCGCAACATTGCTTCTCAAATCGCGCGGGAGCGAACGTGTTACTGGGCCAATGCGTTGATCGCAACGCGGGCGATTTTTTTCGTGGCGCTCGATATGGGAAGACGCGCCAGTTTCGCGAGCGGCAAAGTGCGGCAGCATGGACGCTTCGGCAGGCGCGAGACGCGTGCGAGAAAAGGCGCGAGTGTGATTCTACGAAACGTCACTGTGTGCGCCGCCACGGGGAGCGGTGTCAGCGCCTGCTCCGGGATTCCCAGAGAGGCGCGCAAGTGCTCGGCGAGTTTATCTGCGGCGCTATTGGCCGAATGATGGACTGAACCCTGAGCTGGGTCGCGTTTGGAATTACCGTTGCTCGCGATGGCGACAGCGGGGAATTGCCACAGGCGCGAAAACAGCACCGAGTCGTGCGCGCCCGGAATTTTTGTGAGCAAAGTATTTCCGCGCGTATCGACAAGTACCGCCGCGGCGATGTGAACATTGGCGGGCGCGCGTTTTTGACGCGCGGCGGGCAATTTTTCCGCGATGCCGAGGGCGCGCGCTTTGCAATGCCGCGCGATTGGGCAAGCGGCGCAATTGGGCGAGCGCGGCGTGCAGATCGTCTCGCCGAGTTCCATCATGGCCTGGTTCCAGTCGCCGGATGTGCGCGATGGCAGAAGCGTTTGGGCCGCGGCTGCAAGTTTGCGCCACGTCGTTGGCGCGCGCAGATCACCGCGCACAGCGAAGAGGCGCGCGAGAACTCGCGCCACGTTGCCGTCAAGCGCAGCGAGCGGCACGTCGAACGCGATGCTGAGAATTGCCGCGGCGGTGTAGGGGCCGATGCCGGGAAGCGCGAGCGCTTGTTTCAGTTCTCGCGGAAATTGCGCGCAGTGATCTTGGACGATTATCTTTGCAGCGCGATGTAAATTGCGCGCCCGGCTGTAATAGCCAAGGCCTGCCCAATATTTCAGGACTTCGCTTTCCCGCGCCCGCGCGAGCTCGCGCACATTCGGGAAGCGCTCGAGGAAACGTTCGTAGTAGGGCAGCACGGCGGCGATGCGCGTTTGCTGCAGCATGATTTCCGCGAGCCATATGCGATACGGATCGCGCCCGCGCCGCCAGGGAAGATCGCGCCGATTCGCGCGATACCAGGCAAGGAGATTGCGGCGAAGAGACGCGAGTTGACGAGGTGAAGGACTCATCGCGAGACTGGGCTATTCTTATACTACGCGCGCAATCTTGCGGGCAATGAACGCCGCGTGTATTATCGCCGCGAAATGAAAGCTGCGCGTTTGTTGCGGCATCCAGCTTCGTCGAATAGAGGCCTCTATGAAACGCATCGCCCTTACCTTGGTTTTGATTCTCCTGTGTGCTCCGCTCGCCGCGGCTCAGGATTGGGCGCAAGCAAAAGTCGAAAAGTCGCCGCGTCATCGCGAATGGGTGACGGTCAAGCATGGCGATCGCGCCGTCGAGACTTTCGTCGTTTATCCCGAGTCGGCGTCGAAGCGCCCTGTGGTTCTGATTATTCATGAAATTTTTGGCATGACGGATTGGGTGCAGGACCTCGCCGATCAGGTCGCCGCGGCGGGCTACATTGCTGTCGCGCCCGATCTGCTCTCCGGCATGGGTCCGAACGGCGGGCGCAGCACGTCTTTCACGCAGAGCCAGGCGATTGAGGCGGTGAGCCATTTGAATCCTGACCAGATTACGGCGGACCTCAACGCCGTCGCGGACTATGCGCTAAAGCTTCCTGCTTCGAATGGCAAACTCTTCGTCGCGGGATTTTGCTGGGGCGGTGGGCAGAGTTTTCGCTTCGCGACCAATCGCTCGGATCTAGCGGCAGCGTTTGTTTTTTACGGCCCGCCTCCCGACAAGGACGCGATGGCCCGCATCAAAGCACCCGTCTACGGCTTCTATGCTGGCAATGACGCGCGCATCGGCGCAACTGTGCCGGACACGATTCAGCAAATGAAAGCCGCAGGCAAGACGTACGAGCCGGTCACCTACGATGGCGCTGGCCACGGCTTCATGCGCGCGGGCGAAGCGCCGGACGCCACGCCCGCGAACACTAAAGCTCGCGACGACGCCTGGGCCCGCTGGAAAAAGCTGATGGCTGGAACTCAGTAACCCTCGTCCATATCGGCCAGCAGTTTAGGTCGATTTTCATTGACGAACCGGTAGAGTACAGGGGCGACAAGGCAATGGAATTCCATCTCGTATATGCTGGCGACCTTCTCAAAGCGGCAGGGAGCGGGAGAACCGGAAAACGAGTATGGGAGAAACATGCAATTCGGAAATATCTGCACCCTCAGTTGAAAAGACTGTGGAAAACCCATCCGGCCCTCAGCACCTATGCGGCAAGAACCGTGGAAATTGACGATCACAACAATCGCTTAAATCCACCAAAGCCATGGCTTGAATTCGTCGCACACAACTATGAAAGGTCCGGAACCGGATTCATTCCATTAATTACCGAGCCGAATGGTCTCGCGTGTTCTCTTGATATTTTGTTTTTACGTCCTGACAAACCGGGCAGCATCACCGATTCGAGGGGAGACCTAGACAATAGAATCAAAGTCTTGTTGGACGCTCTGCGTATCCCTAGGGATGGTTCTGAAATGCTGTCTGCCACAGATGACCCTATGCCAAACCCCACGTACTGCCTTTTACAGGACGATTCACTGGTCACCACATTGAGAGTAAAGACTGACACTCTGCTGTTTAGTGCGGGCGCTCAAGACAGCGAAGCGTGTCTAGTAATCCGCGTGGAAACATTTAACGTTGACCCCTTCGGGTCGCCATGGGAGCTGCATCTCTAACATGGAAATTGATCGACAGACACTCATCAAGTTGTTAGAAGCCTTCGTAGATGTTTCCGAGGTCCTACAGCGCGAACTCATGCTCTACCAAATGCTGTTCTCCGCCGCTTGCAAGGCCAAGGGTCTCAACGAAGAGGAGACGCAGAAGGCCGCGGATCGCGTGCGGAGCACGAACGCTGCGCGGATAAGAGAAGCCAGTCAAGAAAGCTATCAAAGCCTTCTGGCCAAACTTCCTCGAATAGTTGACCTGCTCGCATTAGATCAAGACGCAGCCTTGCGGCTTCTGAAAGAATGGAAACCAACAGGCCTACCAAACTAGATTCCTGCCCTGTCACGGCATCTGTCATACTGCACGTTCCTTGTTGTCAAGGGACACTTACCAAATAATTTCTGACCGATGAAAGGAATACGGAAGGAGCAATCCGCCGCGGGTGAAGTGTGTCAGAGAGAATCGAGGAAGATGAAGTAGGAGGAGGCCCAGAGCGACGTGGGGATGCTGCCTTGCGGCTGGTTGGTGATGACGATTTTGAAGCCTTCCGATTGCGTCGCCACGGTTTCCAAGAATGTTGAGCGCGCGCCTTCGCGGCGCGGCTGGATGTAGGCGAGCTCGCGTAGCACGTCGTAGATGATGTCGCCGGCGGCGGTCATGGGCGTG
This sequence comes from Acidobacteriota bacterium, assembly GCA_027307115.1. GTDB lineage: Bacteria > Acidobacteriota > Terriglobia > Acidiferrales > UBA7541 > DAHUXN01. The sequence goes on along the minus strand of DAHUXN010000082.1, from coordinate 1,975 downwards.
GACATGCCGGGTGTGCGGAATTGCATCACGGCGCGCGCTTCGTAGAAGTGCCAGGCGATACATGCGGCGAGCGAGACGGCGCGCTCGAAACGTTTGTTCTGTTCTTCGTTCTGTTTTTTGACGCGGGCGCTTTCACGCGACGCACTCGCTTCACGCGCAGCCCTTGCCTCTCGCGATGCGCTCCCCTGATGCCGGTGCGAATCCGCGTGGAGTTTTGCGGACTCGTTCATTTCGGATTTGGCAGGGCCGATGAAGGAATCGAGCGCCAAAACAAGTCGGCGTTCGTCTTCGCGCGCGAATTCTCGAATTTTCAGCGCGCCGGATTTTGCGGAAGCCTTCCAGTCAACGAAACGCGCGCTATCCGTCGGCAAATAATCGCGAATCGAATGCAGGTCGTGTCCGCGCCCGCGATGCAAAGTCTCGATCTCGCCCGTCAGCAACGGGAGAATTTCGTAGAATTCGTCCGTCGGCTCGACGTGCGGATATACAACGAGCTCCATCTCGGAATCGACGTGACGCGTTTTTTCCAAAAAACCAAACGGAAATTTCGTGCGAATGCCGAAGGCGCTCTGCCGGTAAACGCCACGTCGCGGGAACAGCAATTCCACTTTCTGCCGCGCGGCGCTTTCGTGCGGGATGTAGGGAAAATAAACAGGGCGCGAGAGAATTTCAGCGCCCGTTTTTTCTCCCGTGCCGACGACGCGCAGCGAAAACGAAGGCATCATGTTTTTTTCGTTGCGCACTTCGACGCTAGCAAGGATCGGCTGGCCCGCGAAAACGTGCTCGGGCAATTCGATATTCAGTTCAAGGCCCGTCAGCACAACTCGCGAAATAATTCCTGAAATTAAAATGCCTGCCAGTAGGCACGCGAGAATCATGAACAACAGATTATTGCCGGTGTTGATCGCGGCGAGAACGATGATGAAAACTGCCGCGAGATAAATAATTCCTTCGCGCGTCAGCCGGTAATCAACTTGATAGAGAAGCCAGCGCAGGCTGGTGCGCCGCGCCATTTTCGGCACGATGGCGACGGCGACCCATCCGGCCATCAGCAGTGCAAGCACCGCGGATAATGCGGCAAAAATCGTGCGGCCCGTCTCCGCCATCGCCGCGGAATAAAGCGCGAGGAGCAGCGCGAGGCCAAGCGTCACCATCGCGGCGGCGAAATTGCGCCAGCCGGGCTTGTCGCGCTCGCGCCACCGGTTCAACATTCGCGATGCGGCCATGGGATTAGAGCGGGACGCGCGTGGAGTCGATGATTTCGGAGAGAATCGATTCAGCCTGCTCGGACTTCTTGCGCGTCGAAGTGTGGCGCGAGCTGACGACCACGCGATGCGCGAAGACGGGCAGGATCAAACTTTTGAAATCGTCCGGTAGGCAATAATCGCGGCCTTCGAGAAAAGCGCGAGCCTGCGCGCCTCGATGTAGCATGACGGCTCCTCGCGGGCTGACGCCAAGGCTTAGCTGTTCCGATTGCCGCGTGCGTTCCACAATTTCCAGCGCGTAATCGAGCAGGCTATCGTCGACACGCACGCGCACCACCGCTTCCTGCATCGCGGACACTTCCGTCGCGTCCATTACCGGCGGAACTTCTTCGACGGCCGCCGAGCCATTGTTGCGCAGAATTTGTTTCTCGCTTTCGCGCGCGGGATAGCCCATGCGAATTCGCATCAGGAAACGGTCGAGCTGCGATTCGGGCAAAGGATACGTCCCGTGATGCTCGATGGGATTTTGCGTGGCGATCACAAGAAAAGGTTGCGGCAACGGGTGCGTATGATTATCGACGGTAACTTGCGATTCGTTCATCGCTTCCAGCAGCGCCGATTGCGTCTTCGGCGTGGTGCGATTGATTTCATCGGCCAGCAGAACGTTGGTGAAGACCGGCCCGCGCTTGAACTCGAATTTCTGTTCGGCGGCAGAGTAGATGGTGATGCCCACCACGTCGCTGGGCAGCATGTCGCTGGTGAACTGCACG
>DAHUXN010000065.1 GCA_027307115.1 Acidobacteriota bacterium | reverse complement strand
GGGGATGGGTGTGACTACGACGGCGGGTGCCGCGGCAGCGAGTGTGGTGTCAGTGATGATTTTCTCCTTTGGTTGTTACTGGCAGGATTCGCACTGTAGTGCGTCCATGGGATCGGTGTTTACGAACAAGTACGCCGAGGGATATCCGGGCAAGCGCTATTACGGCGGCTGCGAAAATGTCGATAAGGTCGAGCGCCTGGCCATCGAGCGCGCGAAAAAATTATTTGGCGCCGAGCATGCCAACGTGCAAGCGCACTCCGGTACGCAGGCCAATATTTCCGTTTACATGTCCGCGCTTCAGCCGGGCGACACGGTCCTCGGAATGAATCTCGCGCATGGCGGCCACTTAACGCACGGCCATCCGCTGAATTTTTCTGGCCGCACCTACAAATTCGTTCCCTATGGCGTCACGAAAGATACCGAAACCATTGACTACGATGAAGTGGAGCGCCTCGCCCGCGAGCATCGCCCAAAAATGATCGTCGCCGGCGCCAGCGCCTATGCGCGCATCATCGATTTCGCGCGCTTGGCCGAAATCGCGCGCAGCGTCAACGCATTATTCTTCGTCGACATGGCGCACATCGCCGGACTTGTCGCCGCCGGAATTCATCCCAGTCCCGTGCCCCACGCCGATTTTGTTTCCACCACCACCCACAAAACTCTGCGCGGCCCGCGCGGCGGACTCGTCCTGTGCCGCGAAAAATTCGCCAAGGAGCTCGACAAGCTCACGTTTCCCGGCCTCCAGGGCGGCCCGCTGGAACATATCATCGCCGCGAAAGCCGTCTGCCTGAAGGAAGCGGCCGAACCTGGATTCCGCGAGTATCAAAAGCAAGTTGTCGCCAACGCGCGCGCCCTCGCGGCGGGAATTGCCGCCGCGGGATTTCGCATCGTCACCGGAGGCACCGACACGCATCTTTTTCTCGTCGATCTGCAATCGCGAGGCGTGACGGGCCGCGACGCGGAACTGGCTCTCGAACGCGCCGGCATGACCGTCAACAAAAACGCGGTCCCGTTCGACACGCAGCCACCGATGAAAGCAGGCGGGATTCGCATCGGCACTCCGGCCGTCACCACGCGCGGCATGCGCGAAAAAGAAATGCAGCAAATCGCGCGCTGGATTTCTGAAGTTTTGACTGACGTGATTGAGCAGGTCAGCTTCGCGGCAGCGCCGACAAGAATCCCTGTGGACGCTTCAACGGCTGGCATGAATATGGTGTCCGAAGGCGGTCCCGCAGCTGCGAGCATGCCGAAAAGCGTTCCGGCAGGCGCGTCGAAAAGCGCCCAGTCTAAAATTCCCCCGTCCAAGATTGAAGAACGCGTTCGCGCCGAAGTCGCCGCGCTCGCGGCACGCTTCCCTCTTTACGCGCGCCGCCTCGCCGAAGCCGACGCCGCCCAGCACGCCCATTCCGCCCCGGCCAGCCCAAATGCCTGAGCCGCTGCCATCAATGCCGGGATGGCATCCAGTCCGGCGGGACTTGCGTCAGGGCACGGCTTCAGAGTCTGCGTGAGAACCCCAGTTTCAGCGTCAGGGCACGGTTTCAACCGTGCCGTAACCGGCGTAGTATCACCGCGGCTTCAGCCGCTGAGGTCGGTCTTGGCGTGTGGGGACTGGAAAATTTAGGCTACACAGTCTCGATTTGCAATTCCGCGACGCGGCCCGCAAGCTTTTGGGACGCAGGCTGCTTACCAGGATATTGCCAAGTACTCCTGTCTGTCATTCCGAGGAGCCACGCGACGAGGAATCTGCTTTTTGTCGACCACTAGCTGATTTCGATCTGCAATTCCGTGAAGCGGCCATCGCGAATTAAAAACGCGCGCACCGGGTGCGCAGCATCATCGAGTGGCGAAACAATAAAATATGCCGCCTCGGAATAGAAAGCGCTCGCGACGTCGCGCGGCGACGGCCGATTCTCTCCGCGCGGATGCGAATGATAAATTCCCAGCATCTCCAGATCTTCTCCGCGGATCTGCCGCATCAGCTGGAATAATTCCGCTGGCGCAATTTCGAACGCGGTCGCGCTTTCGAGCGCGTTTCGCGCGGGCAAAACGCGCGTTATGATTCCATCGCGTCCCGCCAGCAGCCCGCAGCATTCTTGTTCCGGCGTCTGGCGAGCCTCTTCACGGATGCGAGAAATGATTTCGCGGCGGACTCGCACGGCAGCAGTCACGTTGCCTCGGCACATCGAAGATCAAACGAACGCGGGGATGCCGGAGCGCATGATCGTGCGCTCCGGCCGTTATTTTAGGATCAGCGTGTGAACGTCAGGCTTTCGCGGCCTGGCGGCGCAGGAATGTCGGCACGTCCAAATCGTCCGCGGCGACTTCCTGAATCACGTCCGTCACGTTGCGCGACACTTGCGCCACCACATCCGGCTGCTGCTCCGGCGCGCGCTCCGCTTTCCACGTCTTCGGCAGATACGACGGACGCGAGTGCGTCTTCTTGTTCGCCACTTCACGGAAGCCTGCGGCAATCACCGTGATTTTCACGGACTCCTTCATCGCGTCATCCTGCACCGCGCCGAAAATAATATTCGCGTTTTCGTGCGCCGCTTTCTGAATCACGGAAGACGCTTCGTGTACTTCGTGCAAACTGAGCGTCGAGGATCCGGTCACGTTGATCAAAATTCCCTGCGCGCCCTGAATACAATTGTCTTCGAGCAGCGGGCTGTTGATCGCCCGGTTCGCCGCATCAATGGCGCGATTCGAGCCCGTCGCAACGGCCGTGCCCATCACCGCGTATCCCTGGCCGGACATGATGGTTCTCACGTCGGCGAAATCGCGATTGATGATCCCAGGAATCGTGATGATGTCGCTGATGCCCTGCACCGCCTGGCGCAAAATATCGTCCGCGATGCGGAACGCCTCGAAGAAACTGGTGCCGTGTTCGACGCATTCCATCAGGCGCTCGTTGGGAATCACGATGACCGTGTCGACGCAGCCGATTAATTCGCCCAGGGCTTGCTCCGCCTGCTGCAAGCGCCGCTTGCCTTCGAATGCGAACGGCTTCGTCACCACGGCGACGGTCAGCGCGCCGAGTTCGCTGGCAAGATTCGCGACCACGGGCGCGGCTCCGCTGCCGGTGCCTCCACCGAGCCCCGACGTGACGAACACCATGTCCGCGCCGTCGAGCGCTTCGAGAATTTTGTCCGTGTCTTCGAGCGCCGCCTTGCGTCCCATCTCTGGATTCGCGCCCGCGCCCAATCCTTTGGTCAATTTTGTGCCGAGCTGAAGTTTGAGCGGCGCTTGCGACATTTTGAGCGCCTGCAAATCCGTATTCGCCGCAACGAATTCCACGCCTTCCACCTTGGCGCGAATCATGCGGTTCACGGCGTTGCAACCGCCGCCGCCGACGCCGATCACTTTAATCTTTGCGCCGTTTTGTGGCTCTTCACTGAACGAGACTCGAAGTGCTGATTCTCTTGGCGTCATTCTGCCTCCCCTAAATTCCCCGTTGAAATCGTCCTGCTTAATTCCCCGCAAAAAGTCCTTTCAACTTCTCCGTCCAACCGCTGGAACGCTGCGCCGCATGACGCCGCGCACGCGCTCCATAGAGCACCAGGCCGACGGCAGCCGAGTACTCGGGCTGAGAAACTCCTTCCGTGATGTCGCTCAAGCCGCGTGGTGCAGCCAATCGCACCGGCAGCGAAAACATTTTCTCCGCAAGCTCGATGAGCCCGCGCAGCCGCGCGCCTCCGCCGGTCAGAATAATTCCCGCCGGAATTTGCGAATCAAGTCCGGCGCGGCGCAAATCCTCGCGCACCATGGTCAAGAGTTCATGCGCGCGCGGCTCAACAATCTCGCACAGGTTTCGCGCAAACACCGTCCGCGGCGGACGGTCTCCCACGCTGCCGATTTCAATCGGCGTGTCGGCTCCCATGATTTCGCGCCACGCGCAGGCATGCTCGCGCTTTGCGCTTTCCGCCTCGGGAATCGGCGTGCGCAATCCGACCGCAAGATCATTTGTAAAATGATCTCCGCCGATGGCGATTGCCGCCGTGTGCCGCACCACGCCGCCGGAAAAAACAATCAGCTCCGTGGTGCCGCCGCCGATATCGAGCAGGCAGCAACCGAGCTCGCGCTCATCCTGCGTCAAACACGCTTCGGCGGAGGCCAGCGGCTCGAGCACTGTGTCGCTGACAATCACGCCCGATTTATTCACGGCGTTGACCACATTTTGCGTGGCTGTCGCCGACGCGGTGACGATGTGCACATTGGCTTCCAGCCGCTGTCCCACCATTCCGATGGCGTCGCGAATGTTGTCCTGCGCGTCAACGAAAAATTCCTGCGGCAACACATGCAGCACTTCGCGATCTTCCGGCAGGCTCACGTTTTTCGCCGCTTCGACGGCGCGGCGCACATCGTCGCGATGAATTTCGCGCGAACGCTGGCCCAGCGTGATTCCGCCGCGGCTGTTCACGCCGCGCACGTGCCCGCCGGCGATTCCCACCAGCGCCGATTCCACCGGGACGCCCACAATGTTCTCCGCCTCTTCGACCGCGCGCCGGATGGAACTGACCGCGAGTTCCAGATTCACGATCTGGCCCTTGCGCCAACCCTTCGATTCCGCCGCGCCCAACGCCGCGAATTTCACGGCGCCGCCTTCTTCTTCAATTTCGCCGACAAGCGCGCAGGTTTTTGTGCTGCCGATGTCGAGCCCTACAACGTAGCGATCCTTTTTCCCCAAACGGCTGCTCCCTTAATCCTTTTCGTCGCGCGCTACAGTTTCAGCGCGTCGTGCGTCGTTTCTTAGGCCGATGCGATTTCGCATGCGGCGCGGTTCGCGGCCGCGCATGTGTGATCGGCCGCTGCGCCACGGGCTTCAGTTTCGGTTTTGCGTCTCCCGCCAACCTTGCACTCGCCACGGGTTTCGTGGCGACCTGCTTCACGGCGGCGCGTTTCGTGACGACCGGTTTCACGGCGACGGGTTTTGCGGCGGCAGGTCGGCTCGGCGCCGCTGACGATGAAGTCTCCGGATTCACCACGACTTCATGCTCGAAACGCAAATCGACCGACGCCACGCGGCCCGCCGCAGCTTCCCACTGGCCGATGTTGTTCAGCAAAACTTGAAATTTGTCGTGAAACCCGCCATTGCCGAAATGCACGAGCACTGCGTCCGGGGCTCCCTGCAGGCCAGCAAGCGTCGCTTGCAAATCGTCGGCATCCGAGAGATCGATTTCGCTGACGGATTCTTGCGCTCCGGCGCGCACCTGCTGAATGCCGCCCAAAAAATCCACCATCATCTTCATGCGCCGCGCCCGCTCGTCGCGAGGCATAGCCGATGAAATTCCGGTAACGACGGGAAAATGGAAATCGCCTTCAAGCGGACGATCGAGAATTTGGCCTTCACCGTCCACGAGAAACAAGTTCGCACCTTCACGCAAAAACGCGACGGGCGTGCGCTCCACCACATTGACTTCAATGCGGTTCGGCAACGCGCGGCGCACCGTGGCGCGCTCGACCCAGGGCAGCTCCTCGACTTGCGCGCGGCGTTTCGCCAACGGGATGCGCAGCACGCTGCGTCCGCGATCGGCCGCGAAAATCTCTAGAATGCTGGCGCGGCTGACGAAATGATTTCCAGAGAGTTCCACCAGGCCCGGGCTGGCCAACGCCATTCGCGGCGAGGTCAGCAGGAAATTCCCTGCGGCAAAAATAACGCTGCCCGCGAGCGCGGCGGCGAGAACCGCAAGCGCAACGCGGAAATAAGTCTTCCACGCCTTCTTGCCGAATTTTCGCCGCCTGATCTCGACCGGCTTCTGTCGGCGAAGATAGCGCGGCTCCTCTTCGGCCAGCGATTCCTGCGGATACGCTTCCGCGTCTATTCTTTTTAACTTCTCCGAACGCTTCATCCGTTTCCTTCTAAATAAATTCTCAGCGGCTGGCGCATTACGGCGTCACGCGCGTCTTGGGCTGCTCAACGCCGAGCAAAAAAGCCAATTCATCGAGCGAGCGGTTGACGTTGCCCGCGCCAATCGCGAGCACCGCGTCGCCGGGCTGCGCTTCTCGCAATACGGCGTCGATTCCGTTTTGCAATGTGCCCGTGAAAATTGCGTTCTTGTGGCCCGCGGCGGAAATGGCCTCGGCAAGTTTCTGTCCCGTGACGCCTTCGATCGGGGACTCGCCCGCCGGGTAGATTTCAGAGACGAACAGAACGTCGGCCTGATTGAAGGCGCGGCAAAATTCGTCCCAGAGATGTTTGGTTCGCGTGTAGCGGTGCGGCTGAAACAAAACCAGCAAACGTTTGTAACCGCAGCCGCGCGCGGCCTCCAGAGTCGCGCGAATTTCGGCTGGATGATGGCCGTAATCGTCAATCAGCGTGACGCCGCCGAAAGTTCCCTTGATTTCAAATCTCCGGCCGACTCCCGCAAATTTCTCGAATCCCTGACGAATCAAATCGGCGGGAATGTTCAAGTGCAGAGCCACGGCGGCTGCGGCGGCGGCGTTGCGGACATTGTGAATTCCCGGCGGCGAAGGCAGCCGGAAAAATCCGAGGTCTTCTCCGTGGTATGTAAGACGGAAAAGGCTTTCAAGGCCCGCCAGCTCAACTTCGCTGATGACGAGATCGGCTTGCCCCGAGGTGCCGTAAGTGATGATGGGACGTTTCACGCCGGAAAGAATCGCCTGCACGTTCGGCTCATCAAGACAAAGAACGACCGCGCCGTAAAACGGGACGCGATTCACGAATTCGAGAAACACGGATTGAATTTCCTCGAGCGAGTCGTACTGATCGAGATGCTCGCGGTCGATGGTGGTGACGACGGCGACTACAGGCGCGAGCAGCAGGAAGGAACGATCGCTTTCGTCCGCCTCCACAACCATGTAATCGCCCTGACCGGCGCGCGCATTCGCGCCCGCGGCGTTCACGCGGCCGCCGACAACGAACGTGGGATCAAGCCCCGCGGCGGCAAGCACAGAGGCGACGAGAGACGTGGTAGTGGTCTTGCCGTGCGCGCCCGCTACAGCGATTCCGTATTTCAGGCGCATCAACTCCGCGAGCATTTCGGCGCGCGGAATCACCGGAATTTTCAACTTGCGCGCTTCGACGATTTCCGGATTATCCGGACGAATCGCGGATGATACGACGAGCACTTGTGCGCCGCGCACATGCTCGGCTTCGTGACCGTTGAAGATTTTGCATCCAAGGCTGCTCAATCGCTCGGTGACCGCCGAAGCCTTCACGTCGGAGCCGGAAACTGCGTAGCCGAGCGCGAGCAGAACTTCGGCAATGCCGCTCATGCCGCTGCCGCCGATGCCGACTAAATGAATGCGCTGAAAATTCCCAAATGGAATTGTCATGCGCGAGCAACCTCCTCGATCATGTCCACGATATCCACGACGGCACGCGGACGCGCCAGCGCGCGAGCGCGCTGCTCCATATCCTGGATTCCACCGGCTTCCTGGATTCTCCCGGGCTGGAGGAGGGAGAAAATTTCATTCGCCAACCGCTGTGGCGTCAATTCGTCCTGCGGAATCACGCGAGCGGCCCCCGCTTGTTGGAGGGCCTGTGCGTTGCGGAGTTGGTGACTGTCTGTAGCGGCGCCGAAAGGGATGAAGATGGCGGCACGCCCCGCGGCGGCAATTTCAGCCACCGTGATGGCACCTGACCGGCAAACGATCAGGTCGGCCTGCGCGAACCTGTCCGCCATGTTCCCGATAAAAGGACTGACCTCCGCGTTGAAGTGGAAGCGCGCATACGCGTCTCGCACGGCATTATAGTCGCGTTCGCCGGTCTGATGCACGACGAAAAGCTGATTTTTTTCCCGGGCGAGAAGGTCGAGCGCGCCAATCATGGCGCGATTGATGGGCTGCGCGCCGCGGCTGCCTCCGGTGATCAGCAAATTGAATGGGGGCTGATGGTCGCGGCGGGGCGCGTCAAAAAATTCCGCGCGCACCGGATTGCCCGTGACCTTCGCTTTCGCGCCAAAACGCCGCGCGGTTTCTTCAAAGCCCGTGGCGATGCGCTTGGCAAGCCGGCCGAGGACGCGATTCGTGAATCCGGGTGCGAGGTTCGGCTCGAAGAGCACCGTGGGAACGCCGCTCAATGCCGCGAGGAGCATCATTGGGCCAGAGGCGTATCCTCCAACGCCAAATGCCGCCGCGAAATGGTGGCGCCGCAAAAATGCCGCGGAATCCCAGAAGCCGGCTCCGAGGAGAGCGGCGTTACGCACAAATGTGATTCCGCGCATGCCTTTCAGGCCCGCAACGCGAATCGTTTCCAGCGGCAGGCCTGCTTCGGGAACCAGCTTCGTTTCGAGTCCTTTTTCCGTACCTACGATCACGGCTTCCCTCTTTGCGAACTTGCCCGGCGCCATTTCCGCGCGCCGCAGCCATTCACGCGCGACGGCGATCGCGGGAAAAACGTGCCCGCCCGTTCCGCCGCCGGCGATCAGCAGCTTGGCCGAGGGCGATTTGCGTTCGCTCACAGCGCTTCGGCATGCTGGCTGATATTCAGGAGCACGCCGGTGGCCAGCAGCATGATCAGCAAACTCGAACCGCCGTAACTAATAAACGGCAGCGGGATTCCCTTCGTCGGCATCAACCCGAGCACCACGCTTAAATTCACGAGCGCCTGGCCGACTACGAGCGTGGTGATTCCGAGGGCGAGCAAACGGCCAAACGCGTCTGGCGCGCGAAAGGCGGCGCGGAATCCACGCCACGCGTAAATTCCAAACAAAATTACAACCGCGATTCCTCCGATGTAGCCGAGCTCTTCGCACAAAACGGCGTAGATGAAATCCGTGTGCGCTTCGGGCAGATAAAAAAGCTTCTGCTTGCTTTCCATCAAGCCGACGCCAGTCAGACCGCCGGAGCCAACCGCGATCAACGACTGCATCAGCTGAAAGCCGCGGCCCTGTGGATCAGCGCCGGGAGAAAAAAACGCGAGCATGCGCTCGTAACGGTAATGCGCGTGAACGATGAGCAGATAAACCGCGGGCAGCGCCCCCAACGCCGCGCCGCCGACGTATTTCATCGACATGCCTGCTTCATACAACATCACCAGCGCGATCAGGAAAATCATGCACGACGTGCCCATGTCCGGCTCGCGAAGAATCAACGCGAGAATAAAAATCACGGGCCCGAGCGCGGGCAGCAAAGTGTGGTTCCAATTGTTCACGCCGAAGCCGCCGGGGCGCAGGCGCAATTCCAAGAACCATGCGAGGTAAAGAATCACAACGAGCTTCGCGAATTCCGAGGGCTGCAGGCTGAGCGGACCCAAATGAATCCAGCGGTGCGTGGCATGCGAGCGATCCAAAAACAGAACGCCGATGAGCATCAGCAGAATCACCGCAACGCTGGAGTAAATGACGCGAGGCTCGCGGAGTTTGCGATAATCGAAATTCATCAGGCGGATCATTCCAAACAGCCCCACGGCAAGCCAGATAATCTGGCGCTCGAGAAACACGTAGCCATTGCCGTACAACTCCTTGGCGGTGACGGCCGAGGCGCTGAAAACCATCACCACGCCGATGAAGCAGAGCGCCAGCGTGACGACGAACAATTTCCTGTCTGGCTGCAGACTTCGCGGCATGTGTTATGCCTTCCTCGTTGAATTTTGCGCTTTGTGTTGCGTAGCGAGGTGCGCGACGATTTCCTTGAACGCGCGGCCGCGCTGCTCAAAATTTTCGAATTGATCAAAACTGGCGCACGCGGGCGCGAGAAGCACCGTGTCGCCAGGCTGCGCTTGCTCGAACGCCAAAGCGACGGCGCGTTCCACGGTGCCCGCGGATTCCATCGCGACCGCGCCTTCGAGCTCTTCGCGAATTTTGTCCGCTGCGGCGCCGATGAGAAGCACGTGTTTCGCTTTTTCGCGCAACGGCTCTCGGAGCGGCGCGTACGGGCTGCCTTTGTCTTTGCCTCCGAGAATCACGAAGAGCGAGCCGGGAAAAGCCTCTATCGCCTTCAGCGTCGCGTCCACGTTTGTGGCTTTCGAATCGTTGTAAAACGCGACGCCATTTATCTCCGCGACGTATTCGAGGCGGTGTTCGACTCCGGGGAATGTGTGAACAGCCGCGGCAATCGCGCCGACGGGCGCTCCGGCAAGGATCGCAGCCGTGGAAGCGGCGAGAACATTCTCAAGATTGTGCTCGCCGCGAAGAGGAATGTCGGCGCGGCGCATCAGCACCTCTTCGCTGCCCTCACGACGGAAAAGAATTTGATCGCCGCGCACGAATGTCCCTGCGGCAAGGCGCTTCTGGCGGCTGAACCAGAAAACCTGGCCATGCGCGGGGCCGCGCCGGGCGACTTCAGGATCGTCCGCGTTCAACACGGCTGCGTCGCGGTCCAGCATGTTTTCGAAAAGGCGCTGCTTCGCGCGCGCGTATTCCTCGAAGGAATTGTGACGATCGATATGATCGGGCGTCAGATTCAAGAGCACGCCGACGTCCGGACGAAATGCCTCAATCGTTTCGAGCTGGAAGCTGCTGACCTCGGCCACCGTAACCGTGGAATCGCTCGACGCTTCCACTCTGGCCAGCAACGGCGTTCCAATATTTCCCCCGATGAGCACGGGGATTTTCGCCGATTGCAAAATGTGGCCGACCAGCGCCGTGGTGGTTGTTTTTCCATTCGAGCCGGTGATGGCAACGAGTTTGCCGCGCAGCAGGCGCCACGCCAGTTCGATTTCGCTCCACACGGGAATGCCGCGATTGCGCGCGAGCTGCAGCGGCGGCATTTTCGCGGGAACGCCCGGACTCACGATGATCAAATCTTGGTTCACGAATGTTTCCGGATTGTGCGCGCCGAGTTCGAGTGTGACGCCCGCGGCGCGCAACTTCGCGGCGACTTCGGGCAGCGCGGATTCTGGTTTTTCGTCCGTGGCCGTCACGCGCGCCCCGTAGGCTGCGCACAGCAAAGAAACAACCATGCCCGTGCGCGCCAGCCCCACCACCAGCAGCCGCTTGCCTTCGAGATCCACGCCCAATCGCACGCCGTTACCTCAGCTTCAAAGTCGTCAACGAAAATAACGCGAACACCAGCGCTGCAATCCAAAAGCGCACGATGATTTTCGATTCGCTCCAGCCGATCAATTCGAAATGATGGTGCAGCGGAGCCATCCGAAAAACACGCTTGCCGCGCAGCTTGAACGAAACGACTTGAATGATCACGGACGCCGCTTCGATCACGAATATTCCACCGATGAAAAGCAGCAGAATCTCCTGCTTGATGATCACCGCCGTCACGCCAATCACGCCACCCAGCGCGAGCGAACCGACATCACCCATGAACAGTTCCGCGGGATGGGCGTTGTACCAAAGGAAGCCGAGCGACGCGCCCACCAGCGAACCGCAGAATATTGTCAACTCGCCCACCTGAGGAATTCTTTGGATGTCCAGATACTCGGCGAATTTCGCGTGACTGCTGACATATGTGAGCACCGTGAGCGCTCCCGCGGCGACAACAACGCAACCAATGGCGAGGCCGTCCAGGCCGTCCGTCAGATTCACGGCGTTCGATGAACCGACAATCACGAAGATCAAAAAAACGACGAACGGTACAAACGCCAAGGGCCAGAAGTACGGCTTCAACAGGAGCGATTGCGAAACAAGATTCGGGTGCAGCTCCTTTATGAAAGGCACGCTGAGTTCCGTGGAATATGCGCCACGCTGCTGCAACGCGAGCAGCACCGCGCCCACTCCTATACAACTGAGCACCTGGTAGAAAAACTTTGTTTTTGCGCTCAAGCCCATGCTGCGTTTGCGAACCACTTTGTTGTAGTCATCCGCGAATCCAATCGCGGCGAACGCCACGGTTGCGCCCATCGCGAGCAGCGCGTACGGACTGCGCAAGTCGGCCCAGAGAAGCGTGGGCACCACAATGGCCGCCACAATCAACACGCCGCCCATGGTAGGCGTGCCGGCTTTGGCTTGATGGCGCTCGGGGCCTTCGGCGCGAATGAACTGGCCGATTTGCAATTCGCGCAAACGGCGAATCGTCCACGGGCCAAATACAAGCGTCAAAAAAAGCGCCGTCAGACTGGCGAGCGCGGTGCGCACGGTGATGTAGCGAAACACATTCAGCGGGCTGAAGTGCGGTCGCAGCACGGTGACGAAAAGGTAGTAGAGCATTTCAGCAGCGCCTCTCATGGGCCGCCGGCGCCGCTTCCGCATCGACGGATTCGGTCAAGGGAAATTTTGCGCGCAGCGCTTCGGCAATCACTTCCATGTGCACGCCGCGCGAGCCTTTCACAAGCAGCAAATCGCCGGGCGCGACGAACTCGGCCAAAAATTTCGCCGCTTCGTCCGACGACACGAAAAATCCCGTTTGTTCGGCGGCGTGTCCCGCGTCAATTGCGCCGCGCACGAATTCTTTCGCGTCGCCCGCAACTCCGAAGATCCACTCAATCGATTTCTTGCCCCCCGCGTATTTTCCTCCCGCCTGATGAAGCTGCGGCGACGATGGTCCAATTTCGCGCCACTCTCCAGCGACAAGGATGCGGCGGCGATAGCCGGGAACGGAGCAAAGAAGATCGATCATGCGCTCGAGAGCCACGGGATTCGAGTTGTAGCAATCGTTGATCACCGCAAATCCAGCGGCGAATTTCAGAAACTCGCCGCGCATGGATGCGGGACGCAGCGCCGGAAAAACTTCCTTCGCCTCCGCGAGTCCAATGCCCCATTCGCTCGCAGCCGCAAGCGCCGCAAGCGCATTCATGACGTTATGCCAGCCGGCCAGCGGCAGGCGCAAGCGTCCAAGCTCGTTCGGACTTTCGAAGTCGAATGCGGAGCCCTCCATGCCGCGGTCTTCGATATGTTCCGCGCGAAATTGGGCTTTGTCCGACGCGCCAAAATAAATCGCGCGGCCGCGAAAACCCTCTGCGAAACGCGAAACACGCGCATCGTCCGCGTTGAGCACCGCGACGGGTTCGGAACCGCCGAGGCCTTCGATTAATTCACGTTTCGCCAACGCGATTTCATCCACGGAGGAAAAGAATTCCAAGTGCACCGGCGCGACGTTGGTCACCACGCCCACATCGGGCCGGGCAATCTCCGCCAAGCGCGCGAGTTCGCCACGATGCGACATTCCCAGCTCGACGACAGCGGCGTCGTGCTCGTCGTCGAGGCGGAAAAGCGTGAGCGGCAGACCATACTCGTTGTTCAGATTGCCCTCGGATTTCAAAACACGGAACCGCGCGGCGAGTAATGCCGCAAGAATTTCCTTGGTTGTCGTTTTGCCCGCAGAGCCAGTGACCGCGGCGACTCGCCGGCCCGGCTTCGCGTTGCGCCACGCGTCGCAATAGCTTCGCGCCAATTCCTGCAGGGCGCGCAGCGTATCTTCGACAGCCAGAAGCCGTCCCTGAATTTCGACTGGATATTCGGATACGCGGCTGCGGCTGACAACAGCGGCCGCTGCTCCTTGAGCGAGCGCCGCAGCCACGAAAACGTGTCCATCGTGACGCGGTCCGCGTATCGCGACGAACAGCTCTCCAGGCTCGACGGTGCGGGAATCAATCGACACGCCGGCCAGCCGGGCCACGGAATTCGCCCCGGGCGGCGCTGCGACACCCAGAGCGCCAGCCACGTCTGCCACCGTCCACCGCATTGTCTCTCCAACGAGCTGGGCGTCACGCTTCCGTGCCGCTATCAATTACGTGCCAAATCTGGACTCGCCACTCACAAGTGCAACTCTGGTGCCAATTCGTTTCTTGACACGTCCCGCGGACTAGTTCTTCGTGCTCCCGTAGCCGCGGTTGCGAAGCATTTGCCGCGCGACTTGGCGATCGTCGAAGTCGATCGTTCCTTCCTTCAAGACTTGATACGTCTCGTGGCCTTTGCCGGCGAGCAGCACGATGTCTCCCGGCCGCGCTTCATCGAGAGCGATCTCGATGGCTTTGCCGCGGTCTGCTTCGACGCGATATTTCTTGCCGGCTTTCTGCAAGCCGACGAGCACGTCGTTGATAATTCGCAGCGGATCTTCGCTGCGCGGGTTGTCGCTCGTCAGCACGACCATGTCGCTCAAGTTGCCCGCTGCTTCGCCCATCAGCGGTCGCTTCGTCCGGTCGCGATCTCCGCCCGCCCCAAACACGGTGATGATGCGATTTTCGGGGCACAATTCGCGCGCGGTTGAGATCAAATTGCGAAGCGCATCGTCCGTGTGCGCATAGTCGACAATCACCAGGAACGGCTGGCCTTCCGCGATGCGCTCGAATCGGCCGGGAACGCTTTCGAGTTCGCGAATTCCGCGCTCGATCGCGGCGTTGGGAATTTCGAGCACGATGCCCGCGCCAATCGCCGCCAGAATGTTGTAAACGTTTATTTTGCCGACGAGCTTCGACTGCACTTCGATTTTGCCCGCCGGCGTCTGCGCCGTGAATTCAAGGCCCGAAAACGCAAGCTCGTATTTCTTCGTGCTGATTTGCGCACCGTTTTTGAGGCCGTAGGTCAACGTGCGCGCGGCCAGCCCTTCGAGTTGATGCCCGTACGGATCATCGGTGTTCACGATAGCTACATCCGCGGGTCCGGCGCCCGTGCCTTCGAAGAGGCGGCGCTTGGCGGTAAAATATTCCTCGAATGTTTTGTGGTAATCGAGATGGTCGCGCGTGAGATTCGTGAACACGGCCGCGGCGAAATGGCAGCCCCACAAACGGTCCATGGCCAGCGCGTGCGAGCTGGTTTCCATCACGACGGCGGAACCACCTTCATCGCGGATCTCCGCGAACATTTGCTGGAGGTCGAGCGATTCGGGCGTGGTATTAATTGCGTCGCGGCTGCCACGCGGCGTGCGATATCCGATCGTGCCAATCAGGCCGGTTTTCTTTCTGGCGGCGCGCAGGACCGAATCGATTAGATATGTCGTCGTCGTTTTTCCGTTCGTTCCGGTGACGCCGACCAGTTGCAGAGCGTTCGCCGGCTGGCCATAGAAATGTGCGGCCACCGATGCCAGCACGCGTCGCTGCGCACCAGGAAGCATTTCGATCCATGCGATATTTTCCGCGATTTCGCTCGGACGTTTCTGTTCGCTGGCAATGGCAATGGCGCCGCGCTTCAGAGCATCCGGCACGTAACGATTGCCGTCCTCTTTTTCACCTTGCAGCGCGAAAAACAGAGTGCCCGGCGCCACTTTACGGCTGTCGTAAGCGACGGCACGAATGTCCGCGTCGACGGCCACGCCCGCCTGACCAATGGCCGCGGCAATCTCAGCGCCCGAAAATAATTCCTTGAGATTCATTTCTGACTCGATCAGAACCTGTCCCTCGCGCCGTGACTTCAAATTCGTTCCATCCCTTGGATGCGACTCCACCCCTGTATTAGTTGCTGCCGCCTGTGGCGCCCGTTGCAGCGTCACTGCTGCGGCCAAAATGGACCATGACTCTCGTGCCCGGCAGAACTTTCGTCCCCGCATCCGGACTTTGATCAAGAGCAATTCCATCGCCAACCAAAATTGGCAGCAAGCCCAGGTGCGAGCAGGCTTCCGTGACTCCGCGAACGCTCTGGCCGATGAGTTTTGGCACAGTGACTGTTTGGCCTTCCGTAATGGCGACCGTCGATAATTCCGGAACGCTGGCCACTTCAGTGGCAGGCAGCGGCATTGACTGCGAAGCCCGTTTCGCTCTTTTTGCGAAATTCGCGTCGAATTGCGCGTCGAAAGCAGGCTGGCGCGTTCGCTGCCGCAACGACGCTTTCTGCAGATTGGGCAGCTCCGGCATATCGTGAGGCACGTTCATGTACGCGAGCACTTGCTCGGCGACCTCTTTGAAGACAGGGCCCGCGGTCGGACCGCCCTCATGGCCGCCAACCGGGGAATCCAGATTCACAAGAATTGTGACTACGGGATTATTCACGGGCGCATAGCCGATGAAGGATGAGTTGTAATTTGTCTTCGAATAACGGCCCGTGGCCGGATCGATTTTCTGCGCCGTGCCCGTCTTGCCGGCGGCTGTGTAGCCAAAGGGTTGCGCGGGAACGCCCGTTCCGACGAGCACCACCTGTTCCATTATTTCGCGGACGGTCGCGGCCGTTTGTTCGTCAATCACGCGGCGCGGTCTGGGATCTTCCTGGATGACAACCTGATTGCCGTGGAGCACTTCGCGAACAATCTGCGGACGGCGCAGCGTGCCGCCGTTGGCAATCGCGGACTCCGCCGAAATCATTTGCACCGGCGTGACGCTGATTTCCTGCCCAATGGCGATGGAGCCGATGGAGCTTGCCGTCCATTCATCCAGTGGGCGCAGCAGGCCGCGGTTTTCACCGGGCAATTTGATTCCCGTCAAACGGCCGAAGCCGAAGCTGCGTATGTAATCGTAATACTTGGGCGCTCCGAGGCGCAGCGCCAGTTTGATCGAACCCACGTCGCTGGAATGAACAAGAACTTGCTCGACCGTGAGCAAACCAAACGGATGCCAGTCGTGAATCAGGCGTCCCGCGACGACAATCGAGCCCATCTGGCAATCGACCACATCGCTGGGCTGCGCGATTCCTTCCTGAAGCGCGGAAGAAAATAAAATCGTCTTGAAAATCGAGCCGGGCTCGTATGCATCGGACACGGCGCGGTCCACGCGAATTTCGGGAGGGTAAGAGCCTGCATCGTTCGAATCAAACGCCGGCCAATTCGCAACCGCAAGCAGTTGCCCCGTGTTGGGATCCTGCACGACAACCGAGCCGCCCTTCGCGTGCGTTCGCGCGATCCCGGCGGCCAACGCTTTCTCGGCAATGTATTGAATCGTTTCATCAATCGTCAAAACGACGTTGTCGCCTTTGTCCACGGCCGCTTCGCTGTGGTCAAACCATCGGCGCCGCGCGTCCGCGAAGACCAACATGCGGCTGGGCCGGCCGCGAATCAATTTGTCGAGGGAGTATTCGACGCCGGCGAGTCCGTGCTCGTCCATGTCCACATAGCCGAGAACGCTGGAGGCCAGCGTGCGCTCGGGATAGAATCGTTTGTTCTCCTTCTGAAAATAAATTCCGCGCAAATTGAGAGCTTGGATTCGAGCGGCCTGCTGGGGCGTGATCTTGCGCGCAATCCACGCGAAGGAACGCGACTGCGCGAGTTTTTGCTCAATTTCCTCCGCCGGAATTCCCAATACATGCGAGAGCAGGCGGCCGACCATCGCGGGATCGCTAATCTCATCGGGGTTCGCAAAACACGAATCCACGGGAATGCTCATGGCCAGTTCGCGGCCATTGCGGTCGTAAATCACGCCGCGCATGGGGCTGATTTCGATGATGCGTTCCTGCTGGTTGTTTGCGCGTTCCAGGTATTCGCGGTAGCGGAATAATTGCAGGTAGCTGACGCGGGCGAGTACGGCGGCCATCCAGACGACTGCGAACCCAAAAATTACGAGTAGACGCAGGCGAGAACTGCTTTGCACCATGGGCTCCGGCGTAAGTCTTGACACTGGTTCATCCCGCAATGCGGCGGTCCACTACCCACGCCGGTTCATGGCGGGTTGCTCGAAGCCTAGAATGCACGCCAGACTTTCTTCGCGGCAGCTCACGGCTGAACGGACTGCGCAAAACTGCGCGGCGCCAAAAAAGCGGTGCGCGGCGCGTCTGCCGCGGGCACGTACTGAGCTGGCGCAGAGACCGTCATGCCAAGCTGCTGCCGCGCAATCGCGTCAATGCGCATGGGCGAGCTGAGCGACGCGGCTTCCAGGTGGAGCTGCTGGTTCAATTCCACCGCTTGCGTGTGCCGCGCTTGGATGTCCTCAAGCTGGTAGCGCAATTGAATGTCTTCGAAATGTTGCCAGGTGTAGAGCAGGCAGCATCCGGCCAGCACCGCTCCCCAAACCATTTTGCGCGCAAATTCGCGCAGCCGCCGCGGCGCCATTGGGCGCACCAGGCGCGAGTTATCGATATGCTTGCTGGTATAAAACTCGGTCATGACGCTTCCCTTTCGAACTCGTCCGGCCCCGGCGTGTGATCTTCCGGCGCTCGTTTTTCCATCACGCGCAATTTCGCGCTTCGCGCGCGCGGGTTCCTCTGAATTTCCGCTTCACTGGGCTGGACGACCTTCTTGGTCAAAATTCTGAAATCGCCGGTGCGCGCGAGCTGCTGAAAAGCGCGCTTCACCATGCGATCCTCAAGCGAGTGGTAACTCAAAATTGCCCACCTCGCTCCGGAAGCTAAAGTGGCGGGGGTCCGGTTAAGAAACTGCCCGAGTTCCTCCATCTCTCGATTCACCGCTATCCGCAGCGCCAGAAACGTTTTTGTCGCGGGATGCAGTCTCTGCCTTCCCCTTGCTTTTCGGGCCCCTGCCACAACCGTTGCCAGGTGTTCTGTGTCGCGGATGGGCCGCGCGCGAACGATTGCCCTGGCGATCTTGCGTGATTCGTGCTCTTCCCCAAATTGGAAAAGCACATTGGCCAGATCTTTTTCTGACCATTCATTCACAATTTCGGCAGCCATCAAGGACTGCTCCGGATTCATGCGCATATCCAGCGCGGCAGGCCAGCGAAACGAAAAGCCGCGCTCCGGAGTGTCCAGTTCCAAACTCGAAACGCCCAAATCGGCAATCACGCCGTTGACGGTGACGACTTTCAGGCCGCTTAGCACTTCGTCGATCTTCGAGAATTCTCTGTGCACCAGCGTCACCCTTCCTTCAAATTCTTTTAACCGCTCCCGCGCCACTTCCAGGGCCTGCGGGTCGCGGTCGATTCCGATTAACCGACCCGTCGTGAGCCGCCGGACGATTTCCAGAGCGTGTCCGCCCGTTCCCACCGTCGCATCAACGTAGGTCCCGTCAGGCCTGATCTTCAGCCATTCCAAGATGGCTTCGGCCAGAACCGGCGTGTGCAGCACGCTCAAAACTTAAATGCCTAGGTCGTCCAGTGCCTTTGCATCTTCGGCCGTGATCGGATTGTTCTTCATTTGCTCCAGGAACCGGGCGTGATTCCAAACTTCCAAATGCATCAGTTGCCCGTTGACGCTGACTTCCCCCTTCATCTGCGCTGTGTCCCGAAGAACTGGTGGAATCAAAATCCGCCCCTGCCCGTCAAGCTCGACCACTTGTCCGAAGTAATTCGTTCGCGTCAGGAATTTCTGTTTGGCCTGATTGTGAGAGGAAAGCTTGGCGAGCTTGCGTTCGATCTCGTCCCACACTTTCATGGGATAGATTTTCGCGCAGTCGCCGTTTTCGCTGGTCACGTAGAAGCGCTTGCCCTGCCGGCGCAGTTCGGCCAAAAAGTCGGCGGGAATTTTCACCCGTCCCTTTTCGTCGACTGTCGCTAGATAGCTTCCCCGCAGCATTCCAGACCTTGTTTGACGCGACGTTCCTGATTCCACTCCCCATTTCACCCCAACCACTTCTTACCACTTTCTACCACTTTGTGCCCCGATTCTAGTCAGCCTTCACTTCTTGTCAAGAGGAATTGCGCGAAAAAGTAAAATAATTTTTCGCCGCGCGGGAAAATCCTTCGCTCGCGCTTCGCCACGAACGCCGCCATATCACTACCTATGGTGTATTCACAGCGAAACGCGCACTACGACTAGCCGCGCGCTTGCGGGGAGCGAACCTAAATGTGTTCTAACGATTAACGAAGAAGGGAAAAGCGGACGAAAGCCGTGCCGGAACGGAACAACTATTGCCCGGGATTGGGGCCCAGGCGCAGATTGCTGAGCTTGCGCAGCAGATCTTGCTCGTTCGCGTCAAGACCTTGCATGAATTGCGGGTCTTGCAATTTCTGCTGGCGCTCTTCCGGGCTCATCCCGCCGAGAACGCGGAGCCTGCCCGTGAGAACTTGCTTGCGGTCCTGCGGCAGATTTTGCCAGCGCGGCGCAAGGTCGTTGACGACTTCTTTGCGTTCCTCGGGCGACAGGCGGTTGAATATCTGTTCCCGATTACGCATCGCCTCGCGTTGCTGCGGTGTCTTCTGATTCCAATCTTGCAGACGGCGCCGGATCTGTTCCTGCCGTTCAGGCGGAAGATTGCGAAATCGCGCGTTGTTGCGCATGAAACGCTCTTGCTCTTCCGGCGAACGGTCGCGCAGATTCTCGATCCATTTTGGCGGCAAGCCCATCAGTGCGCGGGCATTCGGCTTACCTTGAGGGTTTGCTGCCCTTTGCTGAGCGCGTTGCATCTGCCGCTGTTGTTGCCGTTGAGCTTGACGCTGCATGCGCGGCCCTTGCCCTCGTTGGCCGCGGAATCCTCCTCGCGGAGGCGACGCGCAAGCGAGACTCGCCGCAAGCAGCAGCGCTGCCAGCACGGAGCCGAGTTGGAAGAGTCTGCGCATCATGAATCGCAACTAAGCGCCGCTCCCTGAACCCGGGGAATCGCTCGGCCGTTTCTGTTGCTGATCCTGTGCAGGCTGCGTCGACGCGGGCAAATCTGAGAGCGCATCGAAGTTGCTTAGCACGTCGTAATTTTCAAGTACGCCCAGATCCTTGATCATGCGGAACTGCTCTTCGCTGTTCGCCGCCATGTTTTGCAGGTTTACGGAACGCGGCCGACGCCCGCCGACCCATATCGACAACGCCACAAGCAGCGCAACAGAGACGGCGAATCGCGGCGCGGGTAACATCCAGCCCCAGAATTTCGGCTTGGCCGCTTCGGCGATGCGCTGTCGGAGCCGCGCGTCAAATGCGGGCGACGGCTCAACCGCCGGAACCTCCGACATCACTTGCCACAGCCGCCGGAATTCTTCCGCGCGCTCCTGGCAGGCAGCGCACAACTTCAGATGCGCTTCGATCACGAAGCGCTCGTCGCTGCTGGCGCGCCCATCGAGATAAGCAATCAATGCATTCGAGATTTTTTCACAGCTCATGTCGTTTCCCCTCCCCCGCGGGCTGCGCCGCCGGCCTTGCCACCAGCAACGCCAATTGCACCCGCAAGGTTTCGTAGGCGCGGAAGAGCAGCGATTTTAGCGCGCTCTCCGAACAGCCCAGAATTTTTCCAATCTCCGCGTAATCCATATCGTGATACTTGTGCAGCACCACCGCGGCTCTTTGCTTTTCCGGCAACGTCAAAATAGCGCCGCGAATCATTTGATTGCGCTCGCGCTCGATCAGCCTGTCGTCGGCGCGCGCTTCCCGCGATGGCAGTTGAAACGCCGGTTCGTCCTCGGCGGCCGGCGCGTCGATCGAAATTTGCATCTGCCTGTAACGGCCATCGCGAATGGCGTTCAGCGCCAGGTTCGTCGCGATGCGGAACAGCCACGTGGTGAACTTGGCGCTCGGCGAATACTCTTTGCGCGCGCGGTAAACACGGAAGAAAACCTCTTGCGCCAGGTCTTCCGCCGCGGCCTGATCGCGCACCATGCGGCAGAGGAAATTGACCAGCGGCTTGCGATACTTGTGCAACAGCATCTCGAAGGACAGTTCGTCCCCCGCCTTTACGTCCAGCATCAGTTGGACGTCGGATCTGGCCATAGCCTCCACATTGTATCTAACACGTGCGGGTGGTTAAAGTTGCGGGACGAAAGCACGTGCTTAGGCGGATAGCCCCAAACCTTAATTGACTTGCAATATGCTGATTATATGAGGCTTATGCTGACTCTAACGCCGCCAAGACTAGACCTGAAAAGCGAGTTTCAGGGCCAGCATGATTGCCACGCCCAAAAATACCAGCAAAGCCATTCTTGCGCCGGGTTCGTGATTGACCTCGGGAATCAGGTCTGACGCGGCCACGTACAGCGTCACGCCCGCCGAAACCGGCAACGCAATCCTCACATGCGCGCGCCATACGAGCATCAACGCGACACCGACGAGCGTTGCCGCGCCTAGCACAGCGGAGGAAAGAAACGCCCGGCGCTTCCCTTGCCCGCTCGCGAGCATAAGAGACGCGACCGTAAATCCCTCAGGAATTTTGTGCAGGAAAATCGCCACGAAAATCAAAAGCCCCAGCGAGCGCGACACGAGCAATCCCGAGGAAATCGCTACTCCGTCGAAAAACGTATGGATGGCCAATCCGAGGACAGCCGCGTATCCCACGTGCATCGCGGTCATCGCTTCGACATGGGTCTCTTCGCCAAAGTGAAAATGCGGCGCCAGCGTATGCTCGAAAAAATGCACCAGCAAGTATCCGGCAAGCACCAGCAGCAAAACTTCAGCAGCCTCG
This sequence comes from Acidobacteriota bacterium, assembly GCA_027307115.1. Lineage (GTDB taxonomy): Bacteria > Acidobacteriota > Terriglobia > Acidiferrales > UBA7541 > DAHUXN01. Next base: position 8,365 of record DAHUXN010000065.1, on the reverse strand, counting down.
GTGGCAAGGCCCACGTCGCGAGGATAAATCGCATACGGCTGGATGGAAGCGAGCCGCAGCGATTCGGGCACCATTTCAAGCAGCGCGACCGCCAGCATAAATCCCGCGCCCAGCGCGATGAAATATTTCAGATATTCGCGCGACCACTGCCGCCGTATGACGAAAAATCCGCCGACAAGATCTGCGCCCGCGGCAAGCACGCCGAGCGACAGCGCAAACGCAATGCGAGTCGCGGTGGCGCGAAACGGCGCTTCAACCGGAATGGCGGAAAAGGATAACGTCGCCGTCCTCCACAATATATTCTCTGCCCTCGAGACGCACTTGCGCGCGTTCGCGTGCCGCCGCCCAACTTCCCGCCGCCAGCAATTCCTCCCAGCGCACCACTTCCGCCTTGATGAAATGCGCTTCGATGTCGCTGTGAATCGCGCCCGCCGCTTTCACGGCTGAAGTTCCGCGCGGAATCGTCCACGCGCGGCATTCCGGCTCGCCGCAAGTCAAAAACGAAATCAGCCCCAGCAATTCGTAACTGGCGCGCAGCAGGCGATCGCGCCCCGGCTCCGCCAATCCGTACGCGCTCATCAACTCTTTCTGCTCCGCGTCGCTCAAATCCACTAGCTCCGATTCCACCTTGCCGCAGAATGCCACCACGGCCGTCCGCGTCTTGCCAACCAGCTTCGACAAATTGTGCCGCGCCACCGCACCCTGCATGTCCGCCGCTTCGTCGTCTCCCAGGTTCAGCGCAAAGAGCATCGGCTTGCGCGACACGAACATGAAACCATTCACGATCTTCAGCTCGTCGGGCTTGAAGTCGAGCTCCCGCAGCGGCGTTTCCGATTCGAGCGCTTTGATGCAACGCTCCAGCACGTTTTTTTCAGCTTCGACCAGCGGATCCTTCTTTTTTTTCAAATCTTTTTCGACGCGCTCAAGCCGTTTCGCGGCTTGCTCCAAATCGTTCAGCATCAGCTCGATTTCGACGCTCTCGATATCGCGCAGCGCGTCGAGCGAGCCCGCCGGATGCGGCATCGAGGGATCTTCGAACAGCCTGACGACGTGCATCAGCGCGTCCGCTTCACGCAACGGCACAAGCGAAGCCGAATCCTTCGCGCGATCCTTTTGCAGTCCGCCGATGTCCACGTATTCGACGGTCGCATACGTGATTTTCTTGGGCTTGAATAATTCGGCGAGCTTCACGATTCGCGCATCCGGCACACGCGCGATTCCCACGTGCATTTGTCCCGGCTGCGTCTTGGCATCCACGCGCACGCCGGTCAAAATGCGAAACAAACTCGTCTTCCCAACTTGCGGCAGTCCAATAATCCCTGTCTGCATAACTCTTTGTGTGGCACAGGCTCTCAGCCTGTGTGCCTTTCAACTGTGCCCCCGTTACAAACGCTCGATGTTAGCACGCGCCTTTCTTTTTTGATTGTCATTCCGAGGAGCCACGCGACGAGGAATCTGCTGTTGCCTTTGTAGCGCAGAGCTTCGCCTTCCGAAGTTCTGCGGCTTTGGTCTTTGTTGTCATCCGAGTGCAGTGGCCGGGTGGCCCATCCTTTGCGCCTTTGCAAAGGACGGGACAAGTCGTTCGTGATCAGCCTTTGGGTGGCCCATCCTTTGCGTCTTTTGCAAAGGGTGGGAAGAAACGTTCACCACCTCATCCCCTCTGCAAGGCCCTCTTCCTTCACCCACGGCGCCAAATCCATCCGAACCTTCCCCGTGATCCCTTTCGCGTGAAATAGATAACTGCTCCAAGGCCACATCTGCGGTTCGTCAACCAACCCGCGCTTCACCGGATTCATGTGCATGTATTGCAGCTTCTCATTGAGCTTCTTCCATGTACGAATATTGAAATCATAAAACCGGCGCTCCCAGAATTGGCCTAGCTCCGCCGCCGACGCTCGACAGACGCCGCGAACCTCTCGGGAACTTCTCTGCTTCAACACCTGCATCACGGTCGAGGGCGTCGCGCCGGGCGCCTCCCCGATCACAAGGTGAACGTGGTCAGGCATGACAACATATCCGAGCAACGCGAAACTGTAACGGTCGCGCACTTCCCCAAGAATCTGGACGAATCGATCGCGCGCAGCCTCGGACCCAAACAGCTGGGCACGCCGATAGCAACCGAAGGTTATGAAATGTAAGTGCCCATATCCGTAGATTCGCCTGAGGCTCTGAGGCATAAGAATCCGAGTATATTATCGGTGCTACTTTACTGGTGAGTTTATCGTGAGCAGCCACCAGAAGTCCCACCCTTTGCCAAAGGCGCAAAGGATGGGCCACCCGGGAACTCGCCCGACGCTTGCCCTCCGTAACTGGGTGCCCCATCCTTCGCCGCCTCTGCGAAGGGTGGGATGCGGGGTGCCATGCGGGGTGCCCCATCCTTCGCCGTCTCTGCGAAGGGTGGGAGCCTTTGTAGGGCCCGATCGGATTCACTGTTTATCCTGACGCAGGAAGGGAGGAACGAAGGCCCCCGCCCGTTCACCCTCAGGGCACGAAGGGCGCGACGAAGGGCTGCGCCTCGTTTTCGTAGGGGCGGGGCTTGCCCCGCCCGCGCGACTCCCCGAGTCGCGTTGCCCGCGCCTTATGCTGTCATCCCGAGGCCGGCTCCCTGTTTCAGGAGACGGTCCGAGGGATCTGCTGTTATCGCCACTCCGTCACAAACGCTCGGTGTTAGCACGCACTCCCCGCCTTTGTAGCGCAGAGCTTCGCCTTCCGAAGTTCTGCGGCTTTCGCCTTTGATTGTCATTCCGCTTGCCCTGCCTGCCCTGTTTATCCTGACGAAGGAAGGGACGCAGGAAGGGAGCGCCTTACGCGAAGGGCAGCCATGCCGAAATGCGGCCACAAAATGATTCCTTCCTCTTGCGCGCCTCACCCGCCTGTCCTGAGCCCGGTCGAAGGGCGCAAGGTAGTCAGCGTTTACTCGGGGTGCCCCATCCTTCGCCGCCTCTGCGAAGGCCCGCGTTTGTAGCGCAGAGCTTCGCCTTCCGAAGGTCTGCGGCTTTCGCATTTGATTGTCATTCCGAGTGAACTAGAAGCGTCTATTGCGTCGGCGGTAAGGTCGATCTTGTGGACCCGGCGTAGTCTACGCTGAAGCTCCTTTACTGAGCTTAACGATTCCATCGACGGTCTTAACAGCCCGTAATGAATCATCCAAGGAAACGTGAGGTTTCAAGGAATGCAGATATTTGGCCCTTTGACTTTCAGACTGAGAAGATTTCTTCACCCGAATATACAGTGCGGTTGCCAGTTTTTCGAGTTCGGAAACATTTTGCTTCCCGAGCTTATCACTAATGAAGTTCAACTGCTTTCCGTACTTTCGAAGTGTCCTCGAATATTGTTGACGGAAATGCTTGCTCTTCTCCGTCGGAATTAGAGAGGGGCCATAAGGCCATTGCTGATGCAAATCAAAGAAACCATCCGCCCTCATCGCAGTCAGCTGATCTCTGAGCTCAAATGAAAACGGGCCGTGTTTGTAAAGAATGAATTCGAATCCAATTGGCACTTTCTGCAGCGTCTGCAAGAAGTATGTGGCCTTCTGCAAATGGGTTTCACCACACCAACTTCCCCTTTTTTTCAGGCCTTCCGCCAACGCAGTGAGTAAAGCCGTCTTCTTGAATCTATCCATTTTTCTTCCTCTTCGCTTTAATGATTGAGGTCCGATTCGCGTCTAGCCAAGCTCTTGCCTTATCCCTTAAATCAGATGCTATAAATATGAATTCAGCCACGATGACGGGGACATTCAGAAGCACGGACGATGCCGCAACCGAACTCACTATGCGGTTGTCGCTCAATAAAACCGGAAAATCGTGACTTCCACCCTTGGGGGGATACCGATCGAGCCTCAGATTTGCCGAGCCGAATTCCTTCTCAGCCGCTTCGAATATCATGCTGGCCGCCTCGGCATTCTTCTTTACGTCAAGTGGATTGCGCTCGTACAACTTTCTGAAGTGATCTCGCTCAACAATTCTGCGGGCAGGATCATGCCCCGCACTCTTCTTACTTCTCGCTGCGGCAAGCAGTCCACTTGTCACCTCGTTGTCCGTCATTCGCAGATGCGATTCGAGTTTCGTCGAGAATTTCCCGCTGCCGAGCCAGGCCTTCAAGAAATCTCTGAGGTGTATATCATAAATTCGCCTCACATGATGCAAATACACCTGCGTGTAAATTAGATATCTTGCCCAAAGCAACGCCTCTGCCGATTGCAATCCACCTTCTTCAACGCCTAGTGCAGGTGCCTCAGTGCCTGGACTCGGCAAGATCCTGAGCGTATCAATAAGTCGATGATGATCGAATTTGCCGTACGCAACCCCAGCATGATGGGAGTCTCTCAATAGATAGTCGATCCGATCTACGCCAAAGGCATCACCTACTATGATCTCCGAAAGGATTTCCTCCCACACCGAGAAACTGAGAGATTTTGCCTTTGCAGGTCCCAGCGCAACCTTAACGATATCGTCAGCGCGAAGGGGTGGGGTAACTTTTCGCCATATCTCCTGCATCTCATCCGAATAGATTATTTCCCGCGTTAGCCTCTCGTGATCCCAACCGGCTGGAAGGAGTTCCTTTTCTGCCGCGTGCGAAAACGGCAGGTGGCCGACATCGTGACAAAGCGCAGCCATCCGGAGGACCCGTCTCCAATACTGCAGTTCATTCGTCTTCTTGATTTGAGGTAGCAAGGTACGAATACTGTCGGTGACGTTTTCCGGAGCAGTAACGACGTCAAAAACGCGCGGCCAGCTAACTCCATAACACCTAGGCAATGTTCGAACCTCCTATGAGTGGCACCGGGATAAATAAGATACGAGAGCGCAAGTTGATGAATATATCGCAGTCTTTGCAGAGGCCTTGAGTCCAATACTCTCCGTTCATCAGAGTCAAAGTGGACAAAAACATGGATGGCGTCCCGGAGCTCCTGGTGGTGTTTCAAGATCTTCTTAGGCGGGAGTTGTTCTGGTTCCGATTTCACGACAATGGTATAACACAAAACATAAATAAATAATTGCTTGATAATCGCAATTGCATACCTTCCTTCACTTTCCGGATACTCTCTTCCAATTTTGCATGTCCTCAAGAGCATTGCGACAACGACAGTATCATATTCGCCTTTTATTCGCCACATAAAGATCCTTGCTCGTCCTTCCTTTGGGCCAATTGGGCTAAGGCTTTTTTGTTGACTTCTAGTTAGCTCTCTGGTACACATACCTTTCAGGCTGCACAGCCAGCCAAACAATTCGCGCAAGAGAAGTGCAAGGCCGCCTCGGGCGGCTTTTTTCGTTTTTAGGCGCACCGCAGCTGGAGTTTCCAGCGAAGGCGGGCTCGGTGCGCCGTAGCTGCAGTCCAGCGAAGGCGGCTAGGGAGACGGTTCGTTGATTTGCAAAATTGCGTAACGATGTAGAATGAGAGCGGTAACCACGAAAATGACCAAGAAAGCCATCTCCGCTGGCCCGGTGCACAGCGTACCGGCGGATTTACGAAAAGCTCTCATTTCCGACCCGGCCGCGCGGGCAAAATGGGAGGACATCACGCCTCTCGCGCGCAATGAGTGGATCTGCTGGGTTACCTACGTCAAGAAGCCGGAAACCCGAAGGGACCACGTCGAGCAGGTACGCACGCGCCTCAAAGAAGGACAGCGCCGGCCTTGTTGCTGGCCAGGCTGCCCTCACCGACAGAAAACTGGTACGCCCTAATAGAAACCTAATAAAAAACAGGCCAAAAACGCCATGCTAACTCTTGCAGATAATCCGCCACTAGCGCGCACGAAGACAATGGTTTACACACTCCATGGCGAAGGAAATTCTAATCGGTACACAAAACACAAGTCGCAAAGAATCAAGTTGCTGAAAACGCAGCGCATAAGAATTTCTAATCGGGACTGAAATGCGCCTTTTCGACGTTCTTTGCCGTCCCGAAGGGTCACTGCCTTCAGCCAGGCGCGCCGTAGCCTTCGGCGAAGGCGGGCTAATCGAGTTTCTATGGGAAATTAGAAATTGAGCCAACTCACTGAAAATAAATCGCGGACGCGAAGTCCAATCGAGTTTTTTCGCCGTTTTTTTCGCTGTAATGTCCATTTTCGGACATCACTGGTGAATGCATGAACGCTGCCACCGAAATCACAACGCCGCTTCCGCTCGGCGAGCCAGCTTCCATCGCCAGCGGCGCGAAACTCTGGCCGTTCGATCACAAGCTCGCTATCGAGCATCTCTCCAAAAACGATCGCCGTCTGGCGCGGCTGATCGAGAAATCCATCGAATTTCGCCTGGAAATCGAAGAGGCGCAAAGCCCCTACGAGGCGCTGCTCGAAGCAATCGCATATCAAAGCATCTCCGGCAAAGCCGCCGCGACGATTTTTGCGCGCATCAAGGCGCTGGGAGCGAATGGCCGCTGCCCCACACCCGAGGAAATCCTGCGCGTGCGCAAACCGGCGCTGCGCAAAGCGGGACTCTCTGGCGCGAAAATTTTAGCGGCGAAAGATTTGGCGCGGAAAACCATCGAAGGAGTGGTGCCCACGCTCGAGGACGCGCAAAAAATGTCGGACCAGGAACTTGTGGACCGCCTGATTTCCGTGCGCGGCATCGGCGCGTGGACCGTCGAGATGTTTTTAATCTTTCGCCTCGGGCGTCCCGACGTGCTGCCCGCCCACGACTACGGCGTGCAAAAGGGATTTGCGCTGACGTACGGGAAGAAAGATATTCCGAAGCCGCGTGAACTTGCCAAATTCGGCGAGCGTTGGCGGCCCTATCGCACGGTGGCTTCGTGGTATATGTGGAGAGCCGTGCAACTGGCGGGAAAAGACGCACGCAAAGTGACAAAGACAACCACGGCGCGGCGAAAACGCGCCGCCAAAGCGAAAAAGTCGCGCCCGAAGTCATCGCGCTGACGCAATTCGCCGGCAGTTATTTATTCGCGGGAGGCGCAACAGCAGGAGCGCCCGGAAGCGGTCGCGGAATTCTCTGCCACACGGTCAGGAACAGCGCCACGATTCCGGCGATCAGCACGCTCATCTCCAGACGCACAGAGACCACGTGGAGATGGTCAAATTGCATGCGCAGCGGATTACTCGCCGCGGTGTTTGCGTACGAGCCCATCTGCTGGCGCAAATGATCCATCGTTGGCATGATCCAGAGCTGCGAAACGAGAGTCACGAGCAGCATCAGCTCAACAAGAATCGCCGCAGGCTGCACCAACCCCTTCCACGAACGCGCCGAAATAAGCGCCGCCACCAGATAAATCAGCGCCGCGACAATTCCCAGGATGTGCAGTTGCAAAATCAATATGGCAACAATATTTCCGGCGTCGTCGGTGCTCTTCAGCGTGGTGAACAGCACTCCAGCCACCATGCCGAAGAAAATCATGCTGCCGACCCAGGTGCCTAACGTGAAAACCTTCAAGAAACGCCAGACCGTCGTCATCGCCTTTTCCGCTAAAATGGATTTCGTTCCCGGGCGCGATAATACGCCCCGCGCGGGGCAATCTCAAAGCGTTTTGGGTTCGCAGTGGAATTTGGAATGGTGGGCGATCAAGGACTTGAACCTTGGACCTCTCCCGTGTGAGGGGAGCGCTCTAACCAACTGAGCTAATCGCCCGGGACAAATATTATTGCACAGGATTATCGCACAGAAGGGCAGACAAATTGGAGACCATGGTCACCGCCACGAACTCGCAGCTTGCCCAGATCCAGCAAACGATTGGGCGCGTCATCAAGGGCAAGGAAGAAGTCATTCAGCTCGCTCTGATCACCCTGCTGGCGCGCGGCCATTTGCTTATAGAAGACGTTCCCGGCACGGGCAAAACGACCCTGGCGCATACGATTGCGCGCGCTTTTCGCTGCTCGTTCCAGCGCGTGCAATTTACTTCCGACATGCTGCCCAGCGACGTGATCGGCATCAGCGTCTTCAATCCCAAGCGCGAGGAATTCGAGTTCAAGCCGGGGCCGCTCTTCGCAAATATTGTGCTGGCCGACGAAATCAATCGCACCACGCCGCGCACCCAATCCGCGCTGCTCGAAGCCATGAACGAATCGCAGGTGACCGTCGACGGCCGCTCCCTGCCGCTGCCCCAACCCTTCCTCGTAATCGCCACGCAAAATCCAGTGGAACACCACGGCACCTATCCGTTGCCCGAGTCACAACTCGACCGCTTCTTGATGCGCATCAAAATGGGGTACCCCTCGCACGAAACGGAAAAGGAAATTCTGCGCAACCGCGCCACCGACGATCCGATCGAATCGCTGGAACCCGTAGCCGACGTAGCCGATGTAATGACCATGCAGCAGTCTGTTACTCGGGTGAAAGTGGACTCCAGCCTGCACGATTACGCGCTGGAAATCGTCAACCGTACCCGCAAGTCCGACCAGCTCGCCCTCGGCGTC
>DAHUXN010000064.1 GCA_027307115.1 Acidobacteriota bacterium | reverse complement strand
GCGGCCAGCGCCGCGCTCGCGATGTCGTTCGTCGGCGCCGCCTTGCCGAGCGCCTTTTCACGGATACATTCTCCATTGCCAACGCCGAGGCCGATTCGCAAGCCTGTAAGTTTGAGCACATTATCAGCCCGGAGCTCGACGAGCGCATTTGCAGCTTCCTCGGCCATCCTGTGACGTGCCCGCATGGCAACCCCATTCCTCCCGGCCCCTGCTGCCCGCCAAAGGAAGGAGGCAAATGAATCCAGCTTCCTTGCGATAGCAGCAATTTGCTCTTGCGCCCTTGAAGCATGCCTCTGTGAATAAAAATTTATCCATGCCCATCCCACTCGATATCCGCAAAAAACCAATCGACGTGAAAGTTCACGTCTCGACCGGCGCTGGCATAGACATAACCTGGTCCGACGCGCATACCAGCCATTACGATTTTTCTTACCTTCGCGAGCACTGCCCCTGCGCCACCTGCAGAGAGGTGGACGACAAGAAATCAAGCCTCACCGAAAGAATCCCTGGCGGTTCGCCCGTGCTACCGCTATTTAAGCCCAAGGTCACCGCGCGGGCCGCGGCAGCGGTGGGGAATTACGCCATTCAAATTGAATTTACCGACGGTCATGCCACGGGGATTTATAGTTTCAGCCATTTCCGCGAAATCTGTCCCTGCGAATCTTGTGTCCGCGAATTTCACGGCGAAATGCCTGGTTGACGCAAGGTCGCTTTGGATCCCGCCCCAGTGACAATCTGGCGATTTCTATTCATGCATCACCTTTCCTTTTTGCCTAGTTGGCCGTATAGTCTTTGTCCGCACCTATTTCGTCCATGGCATCCAACCCCACACCGCCCGGTCAACTCCAGACTTCTGCACGTCCTGTCGTCAACGTCCTCGTTGCCACCACGGCGATGCTCAGCTTCATTTCGTTCTGGCGCGCCGGCGCGATCGTTCTCAATGACTTAGCCTCCTCGGCGTATTACGCCGGCGGTGAAGCGGAGCAGTTCATCGGCAAATCCGCGCCGTGGTTCATCCTGGGTGTAATGCTCCTGGCGTATGCCGTCTCTTTGGTGTACGTCGAAAGCTGCAGCATGTTCGTTCGGGGCGGCGTCTATCGCGTAGTCAAAGAGGCCATGGGCGGCACGCTCGCGAAGCTTTCCGTCTCTGCCCTGATGTTCGATTACGTGCTTACCGGCCCAATCAGCGGCGTGGCGGCCGGGCAGTACATCGCCGGGTTGGGCAACGAACTCCTACGCTACGGCCACTTCCATATCGTGCTGTCTGTGAACGCCTCTGCGGCAACCATCGCCATTCTCGTCACGATTTATTTTTGGTGGCAGAACATCAAGGGTATCCCGGAGTCCAGCGAGAAAGCACTGCGCATCATGCAACTGACCTCTGTAATGGTGGTCATCCTGATCGTCTGGTGCATTTACACCGTTTACGTTCGCGGGGCTCATTGGCCGCCCGCGCCTTTGCCGCAGAACATGGTTCTTGACAAACATTCGCTTGGCTGGCTCAACGGATTCCACTTTGCCCACACGCTCACTCTCTTGGTGATCTTTGTCGGCATCGGGCATTCTGTTTTGGCCATGAGCGGGGAGGAAACTCTCGCTCAGGTCTACCGCGAAATCGAGCATCCCAAGCTGGCGAACCTCAAAAAGACCGCCCTCATCATTGTTGCGTACAGCCTGGCTTTTACGGCGTTCGTTTCAATTTTTGCCGTGATGATTATTCCGGACCATATCCGCCCTCGTTTCTTTGAAAATCTCATCGGCGGCCTGTCGATGAATCTTCAGGGGCCTTTTGAACTGCGCCTGGCCTTTCACGTCTTCGTAGTGATCGTAGGAATGCTGATTCTTTCTGGAGCCGTCAACACCGCTATCGTCGGCTCAAACGGGGTTCTGAGCCGCGTTTCTGAAGACGGCGTCCTTACGGATTGGTTCCGGCACCCGCACAAGCGCTACGGTACCACTCATCGAATTATCACGACTGTGGCGGTCCTCCAGATCGTCACCATTCTGGTAAGCCGCGGCGATGTGAATTTTCTGGGCAACCTATACGCTTTCGGCGTGACCTGGAGCTTCGCGATGAAGGGAATCGCGGTCCTTGTTCTGCGCTACACTCATCCACAGGATCGCGAATATCGCGTCCCATTGAATTTCACCATCGCTGGCACGGAAATCCCTCTCGGCCTCGGTCTGATCACGCTGATTCTGTTGCTCATCGCTACCGTGAACTTGTTCACTAAGCCCGATGCCACAATTGCCGGGGTGGTCTTTTCCGTAATTTTATTTGTGGCCTTTACGCTCTCCGAGAAGCGAGTTCAAAAACAGCATGGAACAACGGAGCACTCGACCGAGCTCGACCAATTCAATCTTGCTCAAGAGGCGGACCTCACACCTGCTAGCGTTGGGGTCCGCCCCGGCAACGTACTCGTTCCCGTCAGCAACTACTATGCGCTCTATCATCTGCATTCCGTTCTCGAACGATTGAGAACTGATGAGCAGGATATTGTTGTTCTCCATATCCGCTTGTTGCGTCGCGCTGCGTCCGGCGAATACGACCTGAACCCCGAACAGCTTTTCAGTACTATCGAGCAGCTCCTCTTCACCAAAGTTTTGGCCATTGCCGAAAAAGAAGGGAAACCGGTTCGCCTCGCCGTAGCCGCCGCGAATGATTTGTGGGATGGCATTCTGCGTTCCGCCGCGAATCTGCATTCGGCATCTATCGTCGTCGGTGGATCGTCGAAGATGCCGTTGACCGAGCAGGCACGCGAGGTCGGCCTCGCCTGGGAGCGTATGCCGGAACCGCGTCCCCGCGTAGCTCTGGAAATCGTCACCGCCGGCGGGCAGCAACGCGTTTTCTATCTCGGCCCGCACTCGCCCCATCTGACGCCGAAGGAAATCGACTTGCTCCACGATATTTGGCTTCGCCTGAGCGATGAATTAAAGGGCGAGGAAATCCATCATCACGACATCATTCATTTCGCTCTGACGGAGCTTGAACGCGAAATCGCGGAAGGCCAGGGCGAAGCGGTTCTCAACCGCCTCCGCGAGCACCTGCAGGAAATCAAAGACCGCCGTTCTTCCTCGGCTTAGCCAGCGCAGCGTTCACAGCTTTTCCGTCACCTGCAAAGAACTTTGCTAGCCAAGTTTCTCGTTGATGTTAAAATGCCTTTCCCTTATTTGCGCACCACGTCTACGTGGGAATGTTTGCATGGCAATGTTTGAGCGAAAATGTTTGCGTCGCAAAGTGTTGTGACACAATCGAATGTTCGAGGAGTTTCAAGTGCACAAAGTCATCATCATCGGGAGCGGTTGCGCTGGTTTGACTGCTGCGATTTACGCCGCGCGCGCCAATCTTAAGCCTGTGGTTATTGACGGTCACGAGCCCGGCGGCCAGCTCACGCTCACCACCATGGTTGAAAATTTCCCCGGCTTCCCGGATGGAGTTCTCGGTCCGGAACTTATCGAGTTCATGCGCAAGCAGGCGCAGCGCTTCGGTGCCGAGTTTCGCTCCGGCGCCGTCTCGTCCGTTGCCCTCAAGCACCGCCCGTTCAAAATCGAAGCTGGCAAGGAAGCCTTTGAAGCCGAAACGCTCATTGTCGCTGCTGGAGCGTCCGCGCGCCTTCTTGGTCTCGATTCAGAAAAGAAGCTGATCGGCCACGGAGTTTCCACGTGCGCCACCTGCGACGGTTATTTTTTTCGCGATAAGGAAATCGCGGTCGTCGGCGGCGGCGACACAGCCATGGAAGAAGCAACGCATCTGACGCGCTTCGCGAAGAGGGTAACCATCCTCAATCGCCGCAATCAATTTCGCGCTTCCAAAATCATGCTTGATCGCGCCAAGGCCAACGACAAAATCAAATTCCTCACTCCGGTCGTCGTCGAGGAAGTCCTTGATCCGGCAAAGCACGACGTCGAAGCCGTCAAACTTCGCAATGTTGAGAACAACAAGACATCGATCCTCCCGATTTCCGGCCTTTTTATCGGCATTGGTCACGAGCCCAACACGAAAATTTTCCGCGGGCAGCTCGATATGGACGAAGCTGGCTACCTCAAGACTAACAAGGGAAGCCGCACGAATGTCGACGGCGTGTTTGCCGCTGGCGATGTCCAGGATAAGACTTATCGTCAAGCCGTCACTGCTGCCGGTTCCGGTTGCATGGCCGCCATGGACGCGGAGAGATTCCTGGAGGCCTATTCGCACTGATCTCTCGCTGCCTCCATGCCTAAATCTCACCATCCTCCCGAAATCTCGTCCTTAAGAGCGCGCCGTCGGAGCCGCGGTTGATGCTTCGCTCGATTTTGCTCGAACTTTCGCGCAGTCCCAGGATGGCTCATTTTGTCATGCACAATGGCACCAGCCGCCGCATGGCTCGCCGTTTTGTTCCGGGGGAAGCGCTCGACGACGCTGTCGCTGCCGTTCGCGAACTCAATGCGCGCGGCCGCCCGTGCAGCCTGGATTGCCTCGGCGAAAGCGTAACCAGCGAGGCCGAAGCCCGCCGCGCCGCGGAAACGTATCTTGGAATATTTGACCGCATCGCCGCCGAACATCTCGATTGCAACGTGTCGCTCAAACTCACCCAGCTCGGACTCGATATCAGCGAATCCTTGTGTGAGGAGCTTTTCGCAAGAATCGCCGCGCATGCCGCGAGACAAGATAATTTCGTGCGCATCGACATGGAGAGTTCCGCCTACACGCAACGCACCATCGACATCTGTAAGCGCGCGCGCACCAAGAGCGACGCCGTTGGCACCGTCCTTCAGTCCTACCTGTATCGCACGGAACAGGACGCGAAAGACCTCATCGCCGCAGGCTGCCGCCTGCGTCTGGTGAAAGGCGCTTATAAAGAACCGCCGGAAGTCGCGTTTCCGAAAAAAGTGGACGTCGACGCAAACTATGTGAGAGTGATGAAATTGCTGCTCGTAAGCGGTATTTACCACGGCATCGCGACGCATGATCCGCAGATGCTCGAGGCCACCAAGAAATTCGCCGCCGAGCTGGGAATTCGTAATGATCAGTACGAATTTCAGATGCTTTATGGAATTCGCACGGATTTGCAGGATCAGTTGATTCGTGAGGGCTATCGGTTGCGAGTTTATGTCCCCTATGGCTCCGACTGGTTCCCGTATTTCATGCGTCGCCTGGCCGAGCGTCCCGCCAACCTGAAATTCTTCCTCTCCAATCTCTTCCGCCGTTCATGACTGCCTTGGGACGTCCTATTCTCGCAAACCTCGAACAGATACGCTGAACAACTGGATCAAGCCAAGAATTGCATTGTGGAAACCGTTGCGTGAGAACTCAAGAAATTCGTAATCGCCTTGTATCCCTCCAATACTCTGTACGTCTTCTTCCTTAAGAAGAATCAGCTTCTTATTTCTGCCGTAAGCGTACGCCTTCTCGTCTATAACCCATGCGCTTGTGTTCCAAAGTTCCTTTCCCTCAAGCTTGTCTCGACGCGTGAAAATTCCGACAAAAATGTGCTGTTCATCGATCAGCGTTTTGACCTTATCTGAAATCCTGTCTGCTTTGGGTTTCAATCCAGTCTCCACTTGAATGCCCAAAGCCCGCAGAACTTCGATTACCGTATTGACTAGGGGAGTATCTCCATCAGCGAACGAATGTCCAACAAAAGCCCTCGGCTCGAAGGCATCAGTCTTGGGCTTATTTCCGCGTGGGGCCCTTACGGCATCTGCCGCAGCCGGCGCCGGATGCTGGTTTCCCTGCATAAGTGGCACAACAAGCTGAGTCGTGTAGTATCGGAGCGCCGCTGTCACCTCTGCATCGTAGCGACGCCGAACCGTTGCGTGTTCGGCCGAAACCAAGATGCGTTGGAAATGAACGTTGAGGTCACTCAGATACTCTCCGGGAATCTGCGCGGTTAATTCCAGACGCTGCGACAAGTCCGCGAGCCAAGCCTCTGCTAGGCTTGAGGCCCGCTCGCGAAGCTCAATAGAAGTGACCTGTTGAGAGGGCTTTGGGTAGGTCTTCCTTAGCGAAGTCTTAAAGTCACGTAAATCATTTCCGAGCCTTCGAATTTCGACAATGAGATGCGCGTCAGCCATTGGCTCAGGCTAAAAGAACGTTCAGATGCTAACGGCCCACTTTCTTGCCGGACTTATTTTTTGAAGCTTTGTCACCATCTGCAAAACCCGATTCCACCGCTTCGATTCCTTTTGATGTGATATAGGAGCTCTCCCCATCTTCGTGAATCCAACCTCGCTTCACTGCGTTAATGAAATCACGAGTGTAATTCTTGGGCGGAACCTGATGGCTAGTTGCATAATATTTCTCAAGGTCGGAGCGAGAAAAATTTGGCAAATTTTGATGCCGTTCGCGGTAGTAGGCGAAAAGGGTGATAAATTCTGGATGGGTGCCGGGATGTTTTTGCTGAATCAGCTCGGTGATGCCAACGGGTCTACCAGAAGTGACACGCTGACCAGGCGTAGCGCCGGGATTGTTTGTCCGATCTCTCTGTGTGTCTGGGGTTGGAATTTCCAAGAGCGCGTACAACGATGAGAGAACCCGCTGCCTGTCGGCGACATCAAGCGGCTTCAGTGCCGCGTGAACGGCCTCCAGTGCGGCTATGGTCGGGTCCTTCTTTGAAGGCATGGCCCCTCGCTTTTTTCCCGGTGGCAGATGAAATGACAGTTAACTGTGTCTGTAAGAGAATATAACAGGCAAGCCTGTTTCGTTCAACCAAAGGACATTGCCTATTGGGTACACGCAAAGGAAAAGGATCCTAATTTTTCGTATACTGACTGCACGATCATCCCTTCCGGCATACGGTCACGCCGTCGCGCAGCGGAATCAGCACAGGAAATAATTCCTTCGAGGAGTAGACAGCCTTGTTGAATTCTTGTACTCCGCGCGTGTCCGCGTCTTTTGCGCGCCGCGTAACGCGTCCCGACCACAGCGTATTGTCCGTCAGGAGCAATCCGCCGGATTTCAATCGTGGCAGCGCTTTCCGCAAGGCGGCGGGATATTGATGCTTGTCCACGTCAATAAAGATCAAATCGAATTTCCCTTTTGTTCTGTCGATCAACGCTAGCGCGTCACCGGTCATCGCCGTGATTCTCTTCTCCACGCCCGCCCGTTCGAAAAACTCTTTCGCCCGACGCGCATTCGAAGGATCGCCATCCGTATAATAAATCTCCGCGCGGGGTCCTGCCGCCTGCGCCAGCCATATCGTCGAGTACCCGATTGCGGAACCCATTTCGAAAATCCGCTTCGCACCACAGATTTGTGCCAGTAAATAAATCATCCGGCCCACTGCGGGCCCAATGATCGGAATATCGCGCTGCCTCGCCAGCCGCTCCATGTCCGCCAGCACGGCGTCGCGCGCCGGCAGAATATCGTAAATGTACTTCTCAACATTTGCTTCCGTGATTGTGCCGGCCATCGTTCCGCCTCTCGCGTGACGCAAACAAAAGTCCCGCGCCTCAGCCGATGCTTTCCCCTGGCTTCAACGCATGAATCTCAAGCCCTGAAATATCTCGCGTCAGTTTCTTGAGTTCTTCCGGCGTTCCGGTGAGCACGGGAAACGTTCCATAATGCATCGGCACGACGTGCTTTACGTTTAGCAAACGAATGGCCATTGCGGCTTCGCGCGGGCCCATTGTGTAATAGTCGCCGATCGGTAACATCGCTACTTCGGGCTCGTACAATTCGGCGATCAACTTCATGTCGCCAAAAACGGCCGTATCGCCCGCGTGATAAATCCGCAGCCCTCCGGGCAGTCGAACGATATATCCGCATGGCTCGCCCCCGTAAACCATCTTCTTCCCGTCTTCAATTCCGTTGGAATGCAGTGCGTTCACCATCGTCACTTCGATTTCACCGGCTTTAATCGTCCCGCCCTTGCCCATTCCTGTCGTGTTCTTGACGCCCTTCGATGCCAGCCACAAACTCGTCTCGTAAATCGAGATCACCTGCGGCTTGAATTGCTTGGCGATTTTCACCGCGTCGCCGATGTGGTCGCCGTGCCCGTGGGTGATCAGCACCGTATCCACGCGTGTCAGCTTCTTGGCTACTTTCGGACACACTGGATTCCCATCGACCCACGGGTCCACCACAATCACTTTCCCGCTTGGCGTCGTGATTTTGAACGTAGCATGCCCCAGCCAGGTCAGTTTGTTCCCGTGAGTTTCCAGCACGATCTCCTCCACATGTTTGTGTCCAAGAGTCGAAGTATGAATGAAGTTCTTACTTGCCAGGTGTTCCAGATTTTGGCGCGAACGGATTTGCGGTTAAACTTTGAATCTCCTTCTCGAATTCCGCGCGCGGCCTCGTCCCAAAAAATTGCGCGTCAAATTCTCCATTCGGCTTGTAGAAAATTGTCGAGGGAATCGCGCCGTTCCACACCGGATCAACCCCGTGATTGAATGCGTCGACATCGATTCCCGGCTTCTGCCGGTAATTGGGGAAATCGGGCCGGTACATCGCCAGAAAGTGACCAACGACGTTCAGATCTGCGTCCGCGTCGTAACTCACACCAAGAAAAACCACTCCCTGGGGCTCATATTTTTTCGCCAACCCCACCAGCATCGGATATTCCGCTCTGCATGGCTCGCACCACGTCGCCCAGAAATTCACCACCAACGGCTTGCCCTTATATTTCGCCAGCAGTCTCTGATAACCCGCTAAATCGATCAACGGAAGTTCGTCGCTTTGCTTTGAAGCGGACTTCGCAGCGCCGATTTTTGTTGTTGCGGGTCTTGCTTTCTGTGCAGGTTGTGCTGCAGTTCGATCCGGACGCGGCGTCGCGAGTGCCGATCCAAAACACGCGCATCCAAGACACAAAATCACCGCTGCTGCACAGGCTTTTCGTTTAAGCGCTATCGTTTGATTGGTGGTCATGCAGTTCATTCTATCTGGGCGCCTCGCTCGCTTCAATGTGCTGTTTTGGTCACAAAACAGAGGTCGACCGTCTTCAGCATATCTTAGCTCCCCAGCTCTATCCACTGTAGCCGAAGATTGATATAATGAAAATCCACCCTTCTTCACTCGGCCATGATGTGACAATCGGCTCCGACCCTGCCACAAGCCATACGATGCTGATAATCGCGTCCAACACGAGTCATATCGAAAGACCACAAGGAGAATTGTAGTCATGCGAAAAATTCTGGCCGTCACGCTCGCGCTTTCTCTTATGTACATTCCGCTGTCCGCTTACGCAGCCAGTCCAGTCAATGTGAATGCTCCGAAGGCTGTCACTTCATGGCAGGACCAGCAGGATCAGCAATACCAGCAAGACCAACAGGATCAGGATGACTACGCACCCTACGTGCCATATTCTCCCGAGCAGCTCGACAATCTGCTGGCTCCCATCGCACTCTACCCAGACCCATTGCTCGCGCAGGTTTTGCCCGCCGCTACATTCGTCGATCAAATCGACGACGCAGACCGCTGGGTGCGTGCCAATGGCCAGGAAGACATTGACGATCAACCGTGGGACATCAGCGTTAAGGCCGTCGCGCACTATCCCGAAGTCCTCGACATGATGGACGAGAGGCTCGACTGGACCACTGCCGTCGGCCAGGCCTACGTCAACCAATCGACCGATGTCATGGAATCAATCCAGCGCTTGCGCTCCATGGCCTACTCGCAAGGCAATCTTGTCAGCAATTCACAGTGGCAGATCGTCGATCGAGACGACATCATTCAGATTTGGCCCGCAAATCCTCAATATATATACGTGCCCACATACGATCCCACAATTGTTTACTACCGCCGCCCTTACCTCGGAGGCTTTTTCGGTGCAGCTATTTCCTTTGGTGTGGGTTTCACGATTGGCGTATGGCTCAACCGTGACACCGACTGGCAGAGGCATCGCGTCTACTACACGGGATGGCGCGGTGATAACGATTGGCAACGCCGCTCGCGCCCGTACATTCGGGAAAACAACGTCTACATCAATAATCGGGTGACGAATATCACCGTCAATCGTACGGTCATCAATCGGACCGTGAACATCAACAACGTCAACAACTACACGAGTGTCCATCGCGACGTCAATTTCGACAACACCGCGCGAAACAGAAACGTTCCTTACCAGAACAATCGCGGCAACCAGAACACAGGAAATGATCGCAATCAGAACCGGCAAACTTATCAGAGCAATCAAAACAATCGGCCGAACATCACCGGTCCCGGCTACCGTGCTACGCCGGTCGACAATCGCGTCATCAATCGCAATATCGATACCAGCAATCCTCGGCTTAACCAATTCCGCGGGCGCCAGACCCCGCAGCAACAGGTGATCCCGCAGCAGGCACCGCCCAGAGAGGTTCGTATTCCGGAGCAGCAACAGCCGAATCGGCAGACAGAACAGGTAACGCCGCCGCAGCCCGTCCGGCCATCTCAGCAGCCTGTCCGTACCACGCCGCCCCAAACGTTTCGCCAAGTGACGCCGCAACAGGTGCAGCCAATGCCAACGCCGCCCCAGGGTCCGCACGCCTTCGGTCGCACCGAAGGTAATTTTACCCCGCGAGCCGCAAGTCAGCGCGGGGAGCAGAGTCGTCAGCAGATGAACAGGCCTGCGCCTCCACGGCCAGAGCCCAGCCGCGGTCAACCCAACAAGTCAAAGCCAAACCGTCCAGGGAAACCCCAATGAGCCGTACAAAATCGCAAAAGAAAGGGCGCACTCTTATGCAAAATCGAGCCAGACAAATCTCAGGTCGCGTAATGATTCCTTCGGCCCTCGTTTTCTTGACTGTCTTGGTCGCAGTCTTCGTCTTCGGGAATCTGGCGATTCTCCACGCCCAGGATACCACCCAGGAAACGTTTTCTTCGCCACAGCTGGCGATGCAGGCGCTTGTGCAGGCCGCCCAAGCGAAAGATCACGCCGCGCTGGACAAAATCTTTGGCCCCGCCGCTCAGCAATTACTTTCCGGCGATCCGGTCGAGGATGCAAAGGATCTGGACGATTTTTCCAAGGGCGTTCAGCAGTCTGCCCAGCTCAAACAACAGAGCGATTCGAAGTACACGCTTACCATCGGCCAGAATAATTGGCCGTTTCCTGTGCCCATCGTGAAACAGGGCGAACAGTGGGTTTTCGACACGAAGGCAGGCTCGCAGGAAATTTTGGATCGCAGAATCGGAGAGAACGAGCTGTCCGCAATCACCACTTGTCGCGCCTACGTCGTCGCGCAGTGGGAATATTTCACGCACGCAGACTGGGGTCACGATGGCGTCGCCGCCTATGCGCCTCGGTTCATCAGCACGCCGGGTCAGCACGACGGCCTGTACTGGGAAACGGCTCCCGATGAAGCTCCAAGCCCGCTTGGCTCTCTCGTCGCCGAAGCTCGCGCGGAAGGTTACGGCTCCCAGAACGCGGCTGCGCAGAACGACGCCGGCGGCGGCAATTCTTCCGGAGGCCGTCGTCCCTACCACGGATACTACTTCAAAATCCTCACGAGCCAGGGGCCGCATGCTCCCGGCGGAGAATATAATTACATCATCAACGGCAATATGATCGCAGGCTACGCCCTGATCGCTTATCCCGATAAATGGGGCAATTCCGGCGTGATGACCTTCATCGTCAATCAGCAGGGCCGCGTGTACGAGAAGAACCTCGGTGCCGACACTGACAAAATTGCCGCCGCCATCACCGAGTATGATCCGGATGTAACCTGGAAGCTCGTCGATTCGAATCCGCAGTAAGCGTGCTTTCTGGCAGGTACGTCGCATGCACGCGAGCGCGGCTAGCGTTCCGCACTCGTGATTTTGTCTCGCCGCTTCCATTACGTATGGCCCAGCCTTGTTCCGGTTCCCGATTTCTCCGCCCACGGAATGGGTGCCAGGCGTACCGTCCACGGGCTTGTACGCTCTTTTTTTTGATGATATAAAATGCTTGTTTTTCTTCGCCGGACGCTTCAACATTGATATTAGGATTAATTGGGGGCGCTATTTTTGGTGGTTTTCGGAGAGAACTAAATGGCCTATGTAATTGCGGAGCCCTGCATCGGAACCAAAGACTCGGCGTGCGTCGATGTTTGCCCGGTGGATTGCATCCACCCGCGCAAGGATGAATCGGATTTCGAGAGCGAAAAGCAGCTCTATATCAATCCCGAGGAATGTATCGATTGCGGCGCTTGCGTTCCCGTGTGCCCCGTGACGGCAATTTTCGCCCTCGAGGACTTGCCGGAGAAATGGTCCGGCTACACGGCTATCAACGCCGACTGGTTCAAGAAGAAAAAGGCCACAGCGTAGATTTTCTTTGCCCGGGGGGTTGAACCTCAAGCGATTGAAACATGGACGCGGCGAGCTTCGCAGCTCGCCGTTTTCTTTGTGGATCGTTTCTACCTTTTGGGTATTTCGCAGTAACGGGAAATGCGATATCGATTGCGGTTAAACCAGCGATAGCCACGCCATAACGCCCAATTGAATCCGGGCAAACTGAATACCGCGTAAAATGGCCATGCCCACCAGATTCGACGCGTGACATACAGGTACGCGTCCGCCCCGGATTTTACTTCGCCGCCAGAGGTTAACACCCGGATGTCGTCGAGCAGGCTCTCCGATGGCGTTCGTAGGGTTCCGTCAGCGGCTGCAGTTTGCAGGTCCTTCAGAGCGAATCCGCGCCGTTCGACCACATCTTGCCAAAAATGAACCCACCGGAAACAGAAGCCACACCCGCCGTCGTAAAGAATCCAGCCGGCTGACGGGGCGGCTCTAGTCTGCACTTGCCGCGAATCCGTCACGGAATACGCCTGCCAGCGAAAACTAGGACCGGTGAACCCTCCGCGATGAACGCAGAACTTGGCGGGCGACGCAGAATGCCGCCCAATTCAGGTCCGTAGAGCGTGTCGCTATTGCCTTCAAAGCTTACCGTAGTGCATACCCATACTCGCCAGGGTTCGTGAGACACGCGGTATTCCAGGCAACCACTCGGGCGCGAAACGTAACCCCAGTAATGTTCCGTGACGAACTCTTCAAGACTATCTTCTTTTGGCATCGCAGCATCGCCTGCAGATTCTGCATGCAACGTGCACCAGTTGCCATCAAGCTTCCATTGATATTCAGCCGTTCTGCGCGCCCCATTTGCGCTGATATTATGGCGCATCGGGCGGCAACAGTAGTTTTCTCCATACATAAGCCGGGCCACATGCGCTACGCCGCGCTTCGGAACGACCTCGCGAATGAAAACCACTCCGCGCCGAACTTCGTTTCCCTCGCGACGCCGCACATAGAAGCGAAGATTTACTTCCTGGAAGTCAGTGAGAAACGGGACAGGAAGAACGCCAAGGAGCTTAGTGTGCAGGAATTCGAATGCAACTAGGCTCACGAAAGTCTTTCCCCGAAAGGAATCCACTTCCGTGCCGTGCGGAACTCGCCTCCTCAAAATGTCCGCATCAACCTCGTAATTCAACATCACCAAATTCCGCCACTCGGCGGAAAGAAAAACTCGCCTTGAAGGGAACCGAGATTCTTTACCTCCGGTGGCCGTTTCCATGCTGGAATGGCTAAACTTCGAACGCGACGTAATTGCCCTCGCGCGCGATGCCTGCAAGCGTGCGCCTTCGCAGTTCGTCAAACGTGGTCTCGAAAAGAATTTTCTCCACCGCCACCTGCACGTCTTGCCACAGTTGTTTCAAACCGCAGGAATTCTCTTCGGGGCAGGAGTGATGGCGCTGCAAGTCGACTTCCACGCAACTTGATCGCGAGAATTTCCCGTCGACTGCCCGCAGGACTTCGCCAATCGAAATCTGGTCAGGGCCTCGCCCCAGAGTGTAGCCGCCTCGGACGCCGCGATGGCTCTCGAGCACGCCCGCGCGTTTAAGGACCAGCAGAATTTGCTCCAGGTATTTTAGCGGTATCTTATGATTTTCGGCGATTTCGTGGATGGTCACTACCTTCGGATATTTTAAGCTCAGGTAAAGAACGGCTTTCGCCGCATACTCGCCTTTCGCGCTGATTCGCATGTGGGGAATCCCAAAGACAGGATTCCACACGCTATCAACGCTGTCAACTTCCCCACGCCTCGCACCGCGTACACGCGTCATGCCCAATATTTCTCCGGCTATTTGCATTGGAAGACAGTCCGCACATTTTCGCTCCAGAATTTAGGAAGTTGTGGCAACATGTGTTCCCTGCCAGCGGCAGGCTTTTGCGATGTGTCAAATTTATTGAAGGGGACGTCCGTTGAAACTCTTTCGCGCTTTCCTTGTGATGATCTTCGCAGTGTTCCTGTCAGCAGGCGCTTTTTCGCGTCAACAGCAGCTACCTCCGCAAAATCAAAACACTCAAGTCATCGATATGACGGCGAAGAAATACAAGTTCACGCCGTCGCCAATCCATATCAAGAAGGGGACCAAGGTCGAGCTGCGCATCACTGCAACGGATCACAATCACGGATTCAAAATCAACGCCTATCCCGACGGCGCGGCGGCCAATGGCGCGCCCGGTCTGGTCTTCACCTCGCCACAGGATTGCTGGAAGGTGCCCAAGGGCCAGACGGTCACGATTGAATTCGTCGCGCAAACGCCCGGCAGCTATCCTTTCAAGTGTTGCGTATTTTGCGGCTTCGGCCACATGGGAATGAAGGGCGAACTCATCGTCGACGAGTAGCCGCGTGATTCACCTTGGGGCGTTTGTGTCATGTGACCACGCGGGTCCGCGTGTTGCGGTTCGATGAGCGGCCCTTACTTCTTCGAGAGCTCGCTCTTAAAGTGCGTTTCAACCTCGTCTCGGCTCAACGGGTTTTTCTCTTTATTCAACACCACCGAGTACACCACTTCGTTTCCTTCGATCTGTGCGGTGATGAATGATCCGTCCTCGGGCAGTTTTTCGTTGGTGAATTTCACCCGTCTCCCGTCTTCGAGTCTTCTAATCCACTCATCGCTAGGCACGTTTGATTCTCGTCTGCGTAGTGTTGGTGTTCTTCGCAGGCTTCCGGCCAGGGCTCGCAACGTCGTCCGCACGGCTGAATGTACGTGCAGGCTAGCATGCGCGGGGCTCCTTGTCGCGGACGATTACGCGGAGCCGCGTCCGCGATTCGCTGGGTTCCGGCCAGACCCGCTTGCACCGGTGCGGTTTGCATCTTCAATCCGGGCGGATCTCGCTACGCGCGGCGCGGCCATCTCTCTCTTTACGCGGGCAAGCGTCGCTTTGTTTGATTCCTTTCTAGGCGTTTTCTTACTCATGTACGCACGGTGCCACCAACTCCAAGACAATAATGCGCAATTGTGGACACTCCCGACTATCTGCCTGAATTCGACTGGCCGGGGCGCACAAACTCAATTTGCGGAACTTCAGCGATCGCTGCTAATCCACTCCTTGTGACGGCGTCTAACCAGCCAACGGCGGCTCCGCGCAAAGCGTTCAGCTCTGTTCCGCGATACTCGGCCGGAAATTTCCTCAGTTTGCTCAAGCCCGCCTCGAGCAGCGACTTGGTTCCCTTCGGATTGCCGCGCGTGTAATGATGGAATGCGGCAGCGAGCTGGATCATGCCTTGCAAAAATAATTTGTCAGTTTCCCGGGCGGTCAACCACAGCTCTTCCCAAACTTCATGCGCTTTGAAAAATTCCGCGGAATTGAAGAGAATGATCCCGTGCTGGAATTTCTCATACTCGAATTCGGCGTTTTCCGCGATGCTCAGGCTCCGTTAAAATCACTTGCCATCGTTCATCATAGCAGAGCGTTTTCGTGGGCCAGTTGACCATGAATATTGAAATTCAACTTCCCGGCGTCAGGCTGGCCGTTGTCGAGGCGGAGGGGGTCGCTGTCACGCCGTCCGACCCGCAACTTGTCCATGAAATGGAGACCTTGTGCGCGCGCCTGCGGCAGCAGTTCACGCTTGAATCGCTTACGGGCGCGGAATCGATAATCTTCGTGCGCGCCATGTTTCGCCGTTGGGGTGTGGATTCGTCCAAGTACCGTCCGTCGTCGGAAGCGTTATTGCGCCGCGTGATTCAAGGCAAAGGCCTCTACCACGTGTCGAATGTCGTTGATCTCACAAATCTAGGCTCAGTCGAAGCAGGTTGGCCCTACGGCGTTTATAACCGCTCGCAAATTTCTCTGCCGGTTACCCTGCGCCTCGGTGGCCCTGGCGAACGTTACGAAGGCATCGGCAGGCGCGTTTGGCATCTCACTGACCGTCCAGTGCTCGCCGACGCGAACGGTCCCTTTGGCAGCCCCATCAGCGATTCAACTCGTACTCAGATCTCGGACGGTGTCACCGAGGTCCTCACCGTCATCTACGCTCCTGCCTCGTCGTCTGACGCTGCCGTCGAGCAAGCAGCGAAACGGCAAGCCGCGCGACTCTCAGCCTTCGCCGGCGCTTCCCAGACGCGTACGAGCCTCATAGACTGAAACCAAATTGACGGCTCAATGCTTCCGGATCGCGTGGACCATCATCCAATTTGCGTCGGCTTAGCTGGCAAGAATCTCCGGAGCCGGGTATCCTGAGATTTGCACGCGGAGGCGTGAACGTGTCTCGTTTTAATCTTGTCCTCTTGGTTCACGCGCACCAGCCCGTCGGCAATTTCGACGGCGTAGTCGAACACGCCTACCAAAAATCCTATCTGCCTTTTGTTCAACTGCTCCTCCGCCATCCCTTTCTGCGCGTCGGCCTGCACTATTCTGGAGGTCTGCTCGAATGGCTCGAGAAAGCCCATCCGGAATATTTCAAGAGCCTGAAAACTCTTGTCGAGCGCGGACAGGTGGAACTTCTGGGTGGCGGTTTTTATGAGCCGATTTTGATTGCCATTCCCAGGCAGGATGCGCGTGAGCAAATTGAGCGCTTGGCGGATTACATTGCGCTGCACTTTGGGCAGCGCCCGCGCGGCGCGTGGCTCGCCGAGCGCGTTTGGGAACCCCAGTTACCTTCGATTCTTGCACCCGCAGGCGTTGAATATACTCTCGTAGACGACAACCACTTCCTGAACGCTGGATTCGATCCCGGACAACTCTTCGGAACTTTCGTTGCCGAGGATCAAGCCCATGCCGTTCGTCTGATTCCTGGTCTCAAGTCTCTTCGTTATCTCATTCCCTTCCGCTCCACGGACGACGTCGTCGAATTTCTTCGCGGCGCCGCCCGCGAGCATCCCGGCGGCATTGCAGCTATGGGCGACGACATGGAGAAATTCGGCGTCTGGCCTGGCACCTATGATCATTGCTACGTCAACGGCTGGCTCGAGCGTTTCGTCGAAGCGCTCGAAGCGAATCAGAATTGGCTCATGACTGTCCCGCCTGGTGAGATTGTTTCTTCGCATCCGGCACTAGGCCGCGCTGACCTCGCCACCTGCTCCTACGCTGAAATGATGGAGTGGTCCCTCCCGACTTCAGCCCGCGTCCGTTTCCAAGCCCTGGAAAAGGAATTCGCATCGCGCGAAGACGTTCTCGCTTTCTTGCGTGGCGGTTTCTGGCGCAATTTTCTCACCAAGTATCCCGAATCGAATTTGATGCAGAAAAAATCCATGCTTGTGTCAAGGAAGCTACGGCACTTGGAAACGAAATTCACCGGTGACGCCGCCTCTCTCAAGCAGCTGAACGAGGCGAAGACCGATCTCCTGCGCGGGCAATCCAACGACGCCTACTGGCACGGCATTTTTGGAGGTCTTTACGCCCCTCATTTGCGCAGCGCCGTTTGGGGGGCTCTCGTGCGCGCGGAAGCCGCCATTGATTCCGCTTCACATCGCGGTGCCAGTTTCGCGGGCCTCGATCGCTTCGATTTCGATTTTGACAGCCATGAAGAAATCTACTTCACCACAAATCGTGCTGCCGTTTTGCTGTCTCCAAAAGACGGGGGCACCATCGCAGCCATCGATTTTCGCTCTGCCGGAGTTGCCCTCATCAATTCACTCATGCGGCGGCCGGAGGCATATCACGCTCGCCTCGCCCAAACGAATGCCGGGCCCGGGCAAGTTGCTTCGATTCACGATCAGGTGCGTGCCAAAGAACCTGGACTGGAGAAGCTCCTCAGATACGACCGTTGGGCGCGTCACGCGTTTCGCTTGCTGGTCTTTCCTCAGCAAAGAACACAGGAGGATTACGAGAATCTGCGCCTCGGCGAAAACGAGGCCATCGCCGCGGGAGCTTTCCGCATTCGAGAAGCGACTCCTGCAAAAGTCATCCTCACGTCGGAAACGCCCGGTGAATGGAAAGTGGAAAAGGCATTTTCATTTTCCTCTCCGAAGGAAAGCTTTCGCGTTGCGTGTGATTTAAAGCTCTCCTACACCGGAAAAGTTCCCGCGAAAATGGACGTGGGCCTTGAGCTCATCGTCAACTGCCTCGCGCCAGACGCGCCCGATCGTTACATCGAAGTGGCGGGCAAGCGGAATCCCTTGTGCTGGTCCGGCGCCGCGCCCGCGTCTCAACTGCGCCTCGTCGATGAATGGCAAAAGATCAGCGTAACCGTCCATGCTCCGAAGGCGCGTGATTATTGGGTCGCGCCGGTCGAAACCATCTCCGAATCCGAGGAAGGTTTCGAGCGCATCTATCAGGGCTCGCAAGTTCTCGCCGTGTGGCCCGTCGAATTTCAGCCAGGCCACGTTTGGACTGGCCGCCTCACCTTCACCGTTTCCCTGTTGCGCTGAATTCAGAACGACGAACGGTTGCCCCCCTTGTAGCCCTCTGCTAAAGTTGCTCGCGGAGGTGCGAATGGCTGTCTCCCAGGACTTGCTCGATATTCTTGTATGTCCGGTTTGCAAGACGCCCGTCAAGCTGACTGGCGACAAGCAGGGCCTCAAATGTTCCACCTGCCGCCGCGTTTATCCCGTTCGGGACGACATTCCCGTGATGCTTGTGGACGAAGCTCGCGTTGACCCCTCGTGATCCATCGTTCCTTTTGCCCAGCTTGCCTCAGGGCGCGCCAGTTTTAATAGTCCGTCTTCGCTCGCTCGGAGATGTCGTTCTCTTAACCCCTGCTCTCTCCGCGCTCCATTCCTGGCGTCCTGACCTGCGTTTGTGCGTACTGGTCGAGCCTTTCTGCGAGCCATTGCTGGAAGGCAATCCTGCTGTTTCCGAAATCTTGTTGACGAAAACTTTTCTCGCCACTGCCGCCGGGCTGCACCGCCGCCATTTTCCAGTTGTCTATAATCAGCATGCAGGGCCAACGAGCGCCTTGCTTGTCGCACTCGTCGGAGTACCGCAACGCGTCTGCTGGACGCGTCGCCAATTCTCATTCGTTTACAACGTGCTCGTTCCCGATCCCGGCGATCGCATACATACCGTCGAGCATCGCATGGAGCAGTTTTACGCCACCGGACTCCCGCGCGCTCCGATCCCGCCGGCGCGAGTGTATCCGCAACCCGACGCTCAAGCTGAAGTGGCCCAGCAGCTTGCCGCGCGTGGCATTGCACCGGGTAAACCCTACGCCGTGCTGCATCCCGGCGCGAAATATTTCACCAAGCGTTGGGCCATCGACAAATTTATTGCCTTGGCGCGGGGATTGCGCGACAAGCATGGAATCGAGCCCGTTTTCAATCTCGGACGCGGCGAATCCGAAATTGCCGCCGAAGTCCGCCGCCTAAGCGCCCCGGAATTTGTCCTTCTCGATGCGCTCGGCCTGCGCCAGCTAACCGCGCTTATCGCGGGCTGCCGCATTTTCATTGGCAATGACAGTGGCCCCACGCATATCGCCACGGCCCTCGGCCGCCCCGTCGTCGCAATCTTCGGCTCGAGCAGCTCCGTGCACTGGCGCCCCTGGCAAACAAAGAATCGCGTCGTACAGAACGATTTTCCCTGCAATCCTTGCCGCGGTGATCGCTGCTATGCGTTTGCCGAGCCCCGCTGTATCTTGTCTGTCACGCTCAAGCAGGTTCGCGACGCTTCCGAGTCACTGCTGGCGGAGACATCCGGCGCGGCGGACGTTCTCAATTCTGCGGCCATGCAAGCGAGAAAGATGCAGTAGTTGCGCACCTCGGTTTGGACGGCGATGCAGACGAAAGGGAACAATCGATGAGCGGTTTCGTTTCAAAGAGGCCTGCAACACAAATC
Source organism: Acidobacteriota bacterium (assembly GCA_027307115.1). GTDB lineage: Bacteria > Acidobacteriota > Terriglobia > Acidiferrales > UBA7541 > DAHUXN01. The sequence continues at coordinate 70,510 of DAHUXN010000064.1, read as the reverse complement.
CTTCAGCGTATGCGCGGTCGCCGCCTTGCCGTCGTCGGCGATTGGATGCTCGACCGCTACGTCTGGGGAAATGCGAATCGCATTTCCCCCGAAGCAGCCGTGCCTGTAGTCGATTTCCTCAAGGAAAGCGAAACTTTGGGCGGGGCGGGAAACGTCGCGGCAAATCTCGCCGCGCTTGGCGCGCGCGTAGCCGCCTTTGGTGTTGCCGGACGCGACGAAGCCGGCGCCGCGCTGCGCCGCTGCCTCCGCGAAATGCATTTGCCGGGGAAGGGAATCGTCGACGCGCGCGACCGCCCCACCACTCTAAAGACGCGCATCATTGCACGCCAGCAACAGGTTGTCCGCGTCGACCGCGAAATTCGCACGCACTTGCCCACGCAACTCGAAGCCCAGCTCTTGAAAAGCATTCTGGCGGCGCTCAAATCCCTCGACGCCCTGGTCATCTCCGATTACGACAAAGGCGTCGTCAGCGATTCTCTCGCCGAGCATATTCTCGACTCCTGCGCGCGCCGGCGAATTCCATCATTCGTCAAGCCCAAGTGGTCGCGTCTTCCTGCATATCGAGGAGCATCCGTGGTCGTGTGCAATCGCAAGGAGGCGGAGTTCCTTGTCACGCGCCCGCTTGACACTCCGGAATCCGTCGCCGAAGCCGGCCGCGCGTTGCTCGATCATTTTGCCTGTTCAGCGGTCGTAATCACGCGCGGAGCCGACGGTCTAAGCCTTTTTGAACGCGATGCGCTCGAGAAAGATCCACGCAGTTTTCACGTCGCTGCGCTCAACCAGGAAACGCCAATCGGCTTGATTGGCCGGGTGCCCACTCGTGGCGCAAAAAACGGCCGCCAGGTATTCGATGTGACGGGTGCTGGCGACACAGTTCTCGCAACAATGGCCCTTGCGAGCGCGAGCGGGGCATCTTTGCGTGAAGCGGCTGTACTCGGAAATGCGGCAGCCGGCGTGGTTGTCGCTAAACTGGGGACCGCAACGCTGACGCGTGACGAGTTGGCGGCGGTATTACGCGAATCAGCTCCGACATCGAGGGCGGCGGGAAACTGAGTGACTGTGTATTGCGGTCAACCCAAATGATCACTTCCTTGGTTTTGTTCTCCTGTGCCGGATCATTTTTCGGAAACGGTTGATACGGACTGATCAGCACGCGCACCGCAACACTGCTGCTTTTCTTCGGTGCGTAGGCCGAATCAATCTGAAAGCTTTTCACCGGCCCGTAATAGCCGTTCGCTCCCCAATCCTGCTGAAAATCCTGGAACGAATAGCTTGGCGCCGGTTTCCACAATTGATACGCCTGTTGCATATTGCCCGCCGTCAGCGTTCCGAAAAACGTTTCGACACTTTTTTCTTCCGCCTTATACCTTACCGCGCGCCACACGAATAGCACGATCAACAGCAGAACGAGCACACCGATGAACACGTAGCGCGGCGTCTTCGACGGTGGCGCTTGATTCGCTTCCAATAGACTCAAGGTACCTCTCTCCAACAATTCCGATCTTATATCTGCCTTTTGAACAGCGCAATGCTCCCCGTAATCATCAGCGCCGAAATTCCCATCAAAATTAACACGTCACGGTAGATACCTTCAATGCCGCTGCCTCGCAGCAGCAGGTTCCTCAATGCATGCACCGTGTACGTGAAGGGATCGACCACCGAAATCCATTTCAGCCAGATGGGAAATCCTTGCGTCGGATAGATCGCGCCCGACGGAAAAAATAGCAGCGTATTCAACACGCCGAATATCGCCCGCGGCACAAGCGGATCATCCACGCGCACCATCACCAGAAACATGAAACTGATCATCGTCAACGAAGCGATCGCCACCACGATGATCAGATAAAACAGCCGCACTGGATCCCATAACCGCGGAATCCCCGCAATCAATCCGCCGATGAACGTCAGCACCAGCCCCGCCATCAGCCCCTTCGCCGTGCCCGCTAGATTCAATCCCATTACCAGCTCCGATTTCTGAATCGGAGTCACCAGATACCCTTCGTGCAGTCCCCGCGCTTTATCGTCAATAAACGTGATTCCCCCGCCGATCATCGCTACGATGAAAATCGCCATCGAAATCGTGCCGGGAAGCAAGTACTTGACGTAGGGAATGTACGGATACACTTCCACGACGTCGAGTGCAACGTTGCCCGCTAGCCTCGGCGTAACGCTCGGCGTGTTGAGCTGCTCGACAAAGCTTTGCATTTCCGCTTCGAGCGAACTTGAGACAAACTGATCCGTGTTGTCGACGATCAGCGCCAGACGCGGTCGGTCGTTCGCATACGTCCGGCGCGAAAAATTTTCCGGAATCTCAATCACCGCGCCAATGACGCCGGCATGCAAATCATTCAGCGCTTCGGGCATCGAGTCGTAGGGAAGGGCGTGAAACATCTTCGGACCGGTTGCGATACCCGCAAAACCTTCGCGCACGCGCCACGATTCCGCCGTGTGGTCCAGATCCACCACTCCCACGTTCACATTCGTGATTTTTCCTCCGAAGGCATAGCCGAGCACGATCAGCTGCACTAGTGGGAAAATCATAGAGGCCATCATCAGCGCCGGGCTGCGGAAAAATTTCCGCAGGTCCCGCTCCACCAGCGCCCACATGCGATAAAATTTCATTGCCGAGATGCCATCCGTTTTTTAGCGATAGAGGTGTCTGATGTCGTACGCCGCGCCTTCATTTGCCGCGTCTCTCAGCGCGCTCCCCGTGTAGTGCAGGAACACATCATCCAAAGTTGTTCCCTGCACGCTCACGCGCTTCACCGTCACGCCGCGCGCGCGCGCCAAATCCATCAGCGCGGCCACGGTCGCCGGGCCATCGTTTGACGCAATATGCACGGCGCCGTCCCGCGCGATCACGCTCGCCGCATGCGAAAGTTTCTGCAATTGTTCCGTCCAGTCCGCGGGCGCATTCGTGAATTCAGCTTCCACCGTGTCGGTTCCGGGAATGCTATCCTTCAGTTGTGTCGGTGAATCCAACGCCACCAGCTTTCCGTGATCGACGATCGCGATGCGGTCGCATAGCTTGTCTGCCTCATCCATGTAATGCGTTGTCAGCAGAATCGTCAGGTGAGACTCATCGCGCAGCCGCCGGATCATTTCCCACACGTTCGTGCGCGACACGGGATCCAGCCCCGTCGTCGGCTCGTCGAGGAACAAAATTTTCGGCGAATGCACCAGCCCGCGCGCAATTTCCAGCCGCCTCCGCATCCCTCCCGAAAAAGTCCGCACCAGTTTCGATTTGAATTTCGCCAGATCCACGGTCTCCAGCAGTCGGTCAATCAGTGCCGCGCGTTGCCCCGTCGGCACGCCGTAAAGCTTCGCGTGAATCAGCATATTTTCTTCCGCCGTTAGCTCGGGATCGGAAGTGAACGCCTGCGGAATCACGCCCAGCGTGTGCCTCACCGCATCCGCCTCACGCTCCACGTCGTACCCTCCCACTCGCGCCGTTCCCGACGTCGGTGGCGTCAGCGTCGTGAGCATCCGGATCAGCGTAGTCTTGCCGGCGCCGTTCGGCCCCAGCAGCCCGAAGATCTCGCCGTCTTCGACCGTGAAACTCACCGCATCGACGGCAGTCAATTCGCCGAACCGCTTCGTCAACTTGTCCACTTCAATCGCATGCATTCGAATACATTCCTTCTGAGCAATCGTGTCTCGGCTTCGCGTTGTTCTTGTAGCTCAGGTCACCTCCCGGCGATTTTCGTCGGGACTGACCTGAGGCGGTGATGCCTCACGCTTCATAGTCTCTGCCACCAGTGCGTTGTTTCTGCTTTTGGCGCGAGCAGCACCGTCGCCGTCATCCCCGTAAAAAATCTGTGCTGCGGATTCGGCAGCGAAACCTTGATCGCAAACGTCTTGATGTCCCGCTTTGTCCGGCTGACGTCGCGCTGTGTCGCGAAATCTCCTTCCACTCCCTTAAAAAACACTTTCCCGTTTACGATTTCGCCCGACGGTAGCTGGATTGGCAGCGACTGCCCGAATTGAATCGAGCTGATATAACTCTCGGGAGCGTCGGCGCGCACCCACAGGTCGTCGATGTCCACCAGCACCACAATGGGACTTCCTTCCTGTACCACTTCTCCTTGTTTTGCCACGCGCACCGACACAATGCCGTTGATCGGCGCGAATACCTCCGTATAGCCGAGCTGCGTTTTAAACTGATTTTTTGTTGCGATTGCCTGATTCAGTTGCGCCTCCGTCGAAGCAATCTGGCTGTACAGCACGTTCACCTGCTTCCGGTTCGCCTCCGCCACGGCCAGCGCCGCCTGCTGCGACTTCACTTGCTCGGCAAGCGCGTTCACATTTGCCGCTGATGCCTTGTACGTCGCCACCGCCGCGTCGCGGTCCTGCACCGACACAATCCCGGAAGCAAACAAAGCCACGCTTCGTTTCATGTTCGCGGAGTTGAGCTGCAGCGTCGCCTTCGCTTGCTCCAGTTCCGCCTCGCTCGACGTCACATTGGCTTGCGCCGCGCGAAGCGCCGCCATGGTCTGGCTGTCAACCATTCCCTGATTCGCCTTTCCCTGCTTCACCTGCGCCTGAAAGCTCGCGATGGCTCCCTCTTGCGCTTGCACCTGCGCCTCGAGCGCCGCGCTATCAAGCCCCGCTATCAAATCGCCCTTCTTCACCTGCGAACCTTCGTCCACCGTCAGCTTCACAATCCGTCCCGCCGTTTGTGGGCTGACGATCACCTCGTTTCCGTCTACCACTCCGATCAGCGGATACGCATTGCCCTTCGGTGTCGTAATCAGATAGATGATGAGCACGATCAAAAACAGCGTTCCGAGCAGCCCGAAAAATTTACGTCCGTTCATCGCAGCCTCGCAGGTTTACGGAACAATCCACGCTCCAGCAGATCGATCACCGCGCGCTTGTGTTCTGCGATTGCGCGTGGCTGCAACGCGTTGCGCCGCAACAGCACGCTGTGCACGGGAGCTCCGGAAAAATAGAAAACAATCATCGCAATGATATTGAGCATTGTATGGTCGGGATTCACCGGCTGAAATTCCCCGTCCGCACTGGCCGATTTGATTATCCGCGTCATCCGTTTGAACCCTTGCTCGAAATACTCCCGAGCAATCCAGCGGAACTGCTCCGGATTTTCAAGCATCATGTGTTGCATCAGCCGCGCGTAATTCGGGTTTTCGATTCGGAATTTGAAATATCCTTCCACGAACGCCAGAACCGTCTGGCGTGGCGATGCTTGGGCTGGCGTCTCTTCCTGAATCATTCTTCCCGCCCGCCCGAAAAGATTTTCGAACACCGCGTGGTACAGCCGCTCCTTGCTCCCAAAGTAGTAATAGAGCATCGCTTTGTTCACGCGCGCGGCGCGCGCAATTTCATCCGTGCGCGCCCCCGCCAGTCCGCGTGCCGCGAAGATTCGTTCCGCCGCGGCCAGAATTCGCCGCGCCGTTTCCGGGTTCTCGATTTTCTTGCGTCCTCTCTGCATGGTTCGTTTCTCAGTGATTCGTTCGCGGTATCGGAGGGATGTTTCTCTGAACCGTTATATCCTCAACTAACCGTTTAGTTTAATAAAGGTTCCACAAATGTCAAGAATGAAGTCGCGAGGAAAGAACAAGGTCTAGCCTTCGAGAGCGCCGCCCGCTCCAGCAGGCAATTCAATCGAATATTTCGTGCGTGCCTTTTCCTTATGCTGTTCCAAAGCCAAATTGATCAGCCGGCTGATCAGCTCGCTGTAGGAAATCCCGCTCGCCTCCCACATTTTGGGATACATGCTGATGCTCGTGAAGCCGGGAATCGTATTCACTTCGTTTAAATATATTTTCCCCGTTCCGCGTTCCAAAAAGAAATCGACGCGCGCCATTCCCATACATTCGATTGCGCGGAACGCCCGCACCGCGTATTCCTGGAATTGCGCCACCTGTTTTTTATTCAACTTCGCTGGAATTTCCAGCCGCGTCCCTGTCTCCAGATACTTGGCCGCGTAATCATAGAATTCGCGATGCGGAATAATTTCGCCAGGAATCGAAGCCTCGGGCTCGTCATTGCCCAAAACCGAAACCTCAATCTCGCGCCCGCGAATCGCCCGCTCCACCACAATCTTTTGCGCAAACTCCGCCGCAAGATCCATCGCCGCCGGCAATTCAGCTGCATTGCTCACGCGCGTCATGCCCACCGAAGATCCCAGCGTCGCGGGCTTGACGAAGAGCGGAAAGCCGAATTTCTTTTTCACCGCCATCAGCACCGCGCCGCGTTTCGTTTCCCATTCGTGCCGCGAAATCGCCAGCGCTGGAACCACCGGTATGCGCGCTTCGCGAAATACCCGCTTCTGCAAATCCTTGTCCATCCCCACCGCTGAACCCAGAACGCCCGCACCCACGTAAGGCACTCCCGCAAGTTCCAGCAAACCCTGCACCGTGCCATCTTCCCCGAAAGTCCCGTGCAGCACCGGAAAGATCACATCAACCTTTACGCTCGGTTGTGCCGACCCGCCTCCCAGCGACACGAGCGCCGACGAACTAGGATCTGGCGGCAGCACCACGCGCTCGCCCGTCTTCAGCACTTCCGGCAACAATTTCTGCGCCGCGCTCGTTCCCACCAGCCAACGCCCGTCCTTCGTTATCCCAATGGGTACCGCCTCATATTTTTCCGTATCCAACGCGCGTATCACCGAGGCCGCCGAAGCCAATGAAACCTCATGCTCCCCTGAACGTCCGCCAAACAGAATCCCGATTCGCAATCTCTTGTTGTTAGCCATTGGTATTGGTCAAAGTATTGAAAATCACGTGCGTGAGAATCCTGAGAGTCGTCACAAAATCTTCTTTCCCAGCCCCGACAGCATCAATTCCACTCCTAGCGTCGCCGTCTTATTATGCAGATCAATCACCGGATTGATTTCCACCAGCTCAAACGACACCAGCGCGCGGCTGTCCGCAATCATTTCCAGCGCCAGATGCGCCTCGCGATACGTCACGCCGCCGCGCACCGGAGTGCCCACGCCCGGCGCCTCCGACGGATCCAGAAAATCCATATCCAAACTCACCGCCACACCATTTGTGTCGTCGGTCGCGAACCGCAAAGCTTCCGCCATCACGTCGCGCATCCCGCGCTCGTCAATTTCGCGCATCGTGAAAACGTGTACGCCGGATTCTTTCACCAGCTTGCGTTCCTTCGCGTCCAGTTCGCGAATTCCCACCATCGCAATGTTTCTCGGTTCCACCTTCGGCTTGAATCCGCAAATCTCCGTCAACTCCGGCGCGCCGTATCCCATGATCGACGCCAGCGGCATTCCATGGACGTTCCCCGAAGGGCTCGTGTCCGGCGTATTCATGTCGCCGTGCGCGTCCAGCCAGATAAAGCCGATGCGTTTCGATTGTTTGCGGTAAAAGGACGAAACGCCTGCCACTGACCCCGCCGCAATCGAGTGATCGCCGCCCAGCACCATCGGCAGCATTTCATCGCCCAGAGTTTTCTCCACCGTCTCCGCGAGGCCCTGGCAAGTCTCCGCGATTTCCTTCAGATACTTCGCGCGCTTGTCGCCGTAGTGCTGCTCTTCCGGCTGCTTCACCGCGATGTTGCCAATATCCTCCACTTGGTAACCAAGCTGTTTCAGCCTTGCTTGCAGCCCTGCCACGCGCAGCGCGGACGGTCCCATGTCCACACCACGCCGGCTGGCCCCCAAGTCCATCGGCACACCGAGAATGCGAATTTTTTGCGCCATGCGATGCTTGTCCCCCTGAAGAAACAGGCAGGCGAAGCAGCCCTAAGGATATACACGGTACAGCATGCGGGGAAAGGGGATCACTTCGCGAATGTGCTCCGTTCCGCAAATCCACGCGACGGTGCGTTCCAGGCCTAATCCAAACCCCGCGTGCGGCACGCTGCCATAACGCCGCAAATCGAGATACCACTGGAACGATTCCTCCGGCAAATTGTCCTTCCGCAGTCGCTCCACCACCGTTTCGTAACTCGACAAACGTTCGCCGCCGCCGATAATTTCGCCGTAGCCCTCCGGCGCGATCATGTCAAAGCTCAGCGACAATTCCGGCCGCGCCTCGTCCGTCGCCATATAAAAAGCCTTCATCGCCGCGGGATAGCGGTGAATAATCACCGGCTTGTCGAATTCCTTCGAAATGATGGTCTCTTCATCGCCGCCAAAATCGTCCCCCCACTTCGCTGGATTCCCGTTTTTCTGCAGGACTTTTATCGCTTCGTCATACATGATCCGCGGAAACGGCGGCTTGATGTTTTCAAGTTTGCTCACGTCGCGCTTTACCATTTCCAGCTCGCGCGCGCGATTCTTCACCACCGATTGCACCACCGCGCTCACAAGCCCTTCGCCGAGGACCATCATGTCTTCGAGGTGCGCGTATGCCGCTTCCGGCTCCAGCATCCAGAATTCCGTCAGGTGCCTGCGTGTCTTCGATTTCTCCGCGCGAAATGTAGGCCCAAAGCAATAAACTTTCCCCAACGCTGCCGCTGTCGCTTCCACGTAAAGCTGACCTGATTGCGTCAAATACGCTTTCTGGTCGTCAATGTAATCCACTTCAAAGAGCGTCGTCGTGCCTTCGCACGCGGCCGGCGTAAAAATCGGCGCGTCGGTCAGCGTGTAGTCCTGGCTGTCCATGAAGTTCCGCGCCGCGCGTTCCGCCTCCGCGCGAATCCGCAGAATCGCCGCCTGCCGCGGTGTGCGAATCCACAGATGCCGCTGGTCGAGCAGAAAATCGACGCCGTGCTCTTTAAGCTGAATCGGAAAGGGCTTGGACTCGGGCACGCGCTGCACCACCTCCACGCCGCTCACGTGCAGCTCGAATCCTCCCGGCGCGCGCGCCTCCGCCCGCACCGTGCCTGTCACAATCACGCTCGATTCCTGCGTCAGCCCTTTCGCTGCGTTGAACGCGCCTGCATGCTCCTTCTGCGAAACTACACCCTGGATTATTCCCGTGCCGTCGCGAAAAATTGGAAACAGCAGTTTCCCCGACTCGCGCAAATTGTAAAGCCATCCGCGAATCGTCACCTCCGCGCCAACATGCTGGCCCACGTGCTCGATGCTCACCACCGGCATAACCATTCGCCTTTCGAGAAGATATTTTCTAGAAGCTTCGCGTTAGCGCACGGCCTGCCTGCGCTGACAGGTTTCAGCCGTGCCAAAAAAAAAGGTGCATCTGAGTTGTCGCCGTTATCTTTTGCTGGTCACTTGCCCGTCACTCATCACTGCTTTCATCCCTTATGCGCGGCCGCCCGCTTCGCCGCTAAACCCTGTTCTAGCTTCTCAAACGCCGCGGTCGCATCGGCCAGCGACGGCGCGCTCGCTGATTGCTCGCGAAGTTCCAGCACCATCGGCAGCGGGTTCGGCGCTGACGCCAAAATTCCCAACGCCGCATCCCAATCAATCTTTCCGTTGTAGGGAACCAGGTGCTCATCCTTCTCGCCGTGGTTGTCGTGGACGTGCGCCTCCGCCACCAAATCTTGCATTGCCTCGAAGCTGATCGCGATCCCGTCTTCCATGTGCGCGTGTCCGATGTCGAAGCAGAATTTCAAATCCAGCCGCGTATCCTTGACGAAATGCCGCAAGCTCGACGGCGCTCCCAGTTCGCCCGGTGTGTTCTCCAGCAGTATCGAAACGCCGCGTTGCTTCGCGAATATAGTCAAATGTTCCAGGGAATTAAACGCCGCGTCGATTTTGCGTTGGTCGCGTCCTTCGCGCCCGCCCCCGATATGCTGCACCAGGTATTTGAACGGAATCTGCTCGGCGATTTCGAGCGTCCGTTTTACTTCATCCACGGCATCCACGCGCCGTACGCGCTCCGGATCTGAAATTGAAATGGGGATCCCGCTTTCGCGCTTGCCCGGCAGCAGATCGCGCTCCGTCGGCGAATGCAACGAATGAATCGTCAGTCCGTGTTCGCGGACCCATTCAGCGACCGTGCGGATGGTTTCAATCGAGCGGTAATTGACGTGCACCGGCGTGCAGTAAATTTCCACTTGCGATATTCCCGCCTGCGCGATTTCCGCCAGCAATACGGAAGTCAGCGGCTGGGTCGAGTATCGGTAGGTGGAGAAGACGCGCTGCATGGTTTGAGTGTTTTGTTTTTCTGCGGTGCACGAAGCGCCGCAGACAATTCGGCGCGGTCGATCACATTGCAATCACAACGCAATCGCGGTACACCGGCTCTCTATGGTCTGTGGAAAACTCGCTCGCGTCAATACCCGCGTGCCGCGCCCTGCCGACGCGGGTCAGGCGCGCCCAGCCGCTCGCCCGTCTTGGGATCAATTCCAATTGCCTCGACTTCGCCGATCCACCCGCGACGTGTCGCAAGATGATATCCGCGCTGCTCCAAATCGTTCGCGATGGCATCCGGAAACGGCGGTTCAATCAGCACTATATCCGGCATCCATTGCTGGTGAAAACGCGGCGCGTTAATCGCCGCCTGCGCGTCCATTCCCAGCCACGCCCAGTTCAGAATACTCAGCAGCGTCGCCGAAATAATTCGCGGCCCGCCCGGCGAGCCCGTCACAAAGCTCAATTTCCCGTCGCGCAGCACAATTGTCGGCATCATCGAGCTTAATGGCCGATGTCCCGGTGCAATCGCGTTCGCTTCCGATTGCAGCAGGCCAAACATATTCGGCGTTCCAGGCTGGCTCGTGAAATCATCCATCTCATCATTCAGCAAGAATCCGTCCGTCGTTGTGACCGCGGAACCGTAGCTGTCGTTCAATGTGTATGTATTCGAGACTGCGTTTCCCGCGGCATCCACCACGGAATAATGCGTCGTGTGCCCCGATTTTTGCGCCGCCGCTTCCATCCACGCCGCCGCAGCCTCGGGCGAAAGTTTCTCGATCGCGCTGCCGCCGGGAGTCCCTTCCGCTGGCGTTGCTTGAAGATGATCGAACGGCGCAGGATCGCCGGCGCCGATTTGCTTGCTCGAACTGGCTTCTCGTGGATCAATCGTGGCGCGCCGCTCGGCCGCGTACTTCTCGCTCAGCAGCCCCGCCACTGGCACATGCGCGAAATCCGAATCGCCCAAAAATGTCGCGCGATCCGCAAACGCCCGCCGCATCGCTTCCACCACCAGGTGCACCGACTGCGCGTCGTCCCACGATTTCAGTTTGTATGGCTCCAGAATATTCAGCGCTTCCAGAATCGCTATCCCGCCCGAACTCGGCGGCGGGCTGCTGATGATCGTCCACTTCGCGCCGCGCGCAGTGTACGTTCCTTCGAGAGGCTCGCGCAGATGCACGCGATACTTCGCCAGGTCCTGCATCGTAATCAAGCCGCCGTGTCGCGCCATCTGCGCGGTCAAATCCTGCGCTGTCTTCCCGGCGTAAAATTCGCTGGGTCCATTCTTAGCGATGCGCTCGAGCGTCGCGGCCAGCTCTGGCTGGCGAAAAATTTCTCCCGCCGAATACAGCGCCCCGCCCTTTAGGAAGATTCTCTTGCTGTTTGGAAATTGCCCCAGCCGGTCCGCCGACCCGCGCAAGGTTCCCGCGAGCTTCGCGCCAAGAGGAAAGCCGTCTTTCGCCAGCCGGATCGCCGGCGCCATATCCTCGGCCAGAGTGAGTTTGCCGAAATGCTTTTGTGCAAACGCCATCCCCGCCACGGTTCCTGGCACGCCGACGGAAAGATACCCAAGCGTCGACCTGCCGGGCACCACTTTTCCATCCGCTCCCACGTACATATTGCGCGTCGCGCGTCCGGGCGCCTCTTCGCGGTAGTCAACGAATCGCGCCCGCCCGTCCGCCATGCGCACCAGCATGAAACCGCCGCCGCCGATATTTCCCGCTTCGGGCTCTACCACCGCCAACGCAAATCCCACCGCCACTGCGGCGTCCACGGCGTTGCCGCCCTTCTTCAAAATCTCCACGCCCGCTTCCGAACCCAGCCCCTCGTCGCTCACCACCATTGCATGCGCTCCGCGCACTGCCGCGGGCGGCCACGCCGGATGAGAAATCTCGCCTGCCGATGAATATTCGCGGGGTGTTGGCGGCTGTTGTGGTTTAGCCTGCGCGCACACAATCGCAGCGCAGCAGAAAACACTCACGGCAAAAAGGGCAAGTTGCAGTTGGATTCGCATGAGGGTTTTGAATCTATTCGATTCGCTGGAGGCCGTCAAGCCGCACGAGTTGGCGGCCAATTCTGAATTACCCTCAAATTACTCTTGCAGGAATTCGACCCGCGCGTCTTTCGGCATGAGGCCAGCGGCTTTAGCACGCGACATTAACTCGTCCACGGCCTTGCGCCCTTCTTCCCCGAAGTTCAGCGTCCAGCGGTTGACGTACATGCCCACGAATTTATCCGCCAGCGCCGGATCCATGTCGCGAGCGAATTGCAGCGCGTAATTCAGCGCTTCTTCGCGATGATCCAATGCGTAGCCCACGCTCTCACGAATCGCACGCGCCACTTGCCGCGCTATGTCCGTGCTCAACGAACGACGAATGGCATTCGCGCCGAGCGGCAGCGGCAATCCGGTTTGCTCCTGCCACCAAACGCCCAAGTCCACCACGCGATGCAGCCCCGCCGCCGCGTAAAGCAGTTGCCCTTCGTGAATCAGCAACCCCGCTTCCACTTCCTTCGCGCTCACGGCATCCAAAATTTTGTCGAACGGCATGGTCACCGTCTCGACGCCAGCTTCAAAAAGTTTCAGCACCAGATACGAAGTCGTCCGCGTCCCGGGAATCGCCACCTTGCAGCCCTTCAATTCGCTTTTCTTCATCGCGCGCGACGAAACCACAATCGGTCCATAGCCTTCGCCAAAGCTTGCTCCGCAATCCAGCAAAATATATTTATCCGCCAGGAACGGATACGCGTAGACGCTCACAGCCGTCACGTCGTATTTTTCCTCCTGCGCCGCTTGGTTCAGCGTCTCGATATCGGAGAGCACGTGCGTGAACTTAATTCCCGGCACGCGCAGCTTGCCCGTTGCCAGCGCGTAGAACATGAACGCGTCGTCGCTATCCGGCGAGTGCGCAATGCGAATTTCTGACGTTTGCGTGGTTGCGGTGTGTGTGGCCATCGGGTTCAGGTCTCCAGCGGACATTAAACGCGCACTCTCCGGCCGTGTAGCGGCAGTTCGGGCGGCATTCACAGAGCCGTGTGGCTCTTCTGCAGTATCTTGCGGAGTGAATTCCGGCCGGCTGGGGCGCCGTTCAGACGCCACAGCATAACACAAAATTCCTTGTACAGGTTTAGGTTCAAACGGCTGGGCGGGAGCCCCTCTGCCGTCAGTCGAGGTGAAATAGAAATCCAATTGAAGATCCGACTAACTCCACCCGTTGCGGAGGCAGAGCGCTCGATCCCACATAGTCTCGGCCATAGCTCATGTTCACTCGAAAGCTGACTCGCGGGATGATGTAGAGGTCGATTCCGCCCACGAATTTCATCGCAAGTCCAGTTTCCGTTTCTGCGCGCGACACATGGACGAAAGGCCCGTCCGCCTTGAATGAGGCCGTTGCATGAGCGACCCCAAAAAGCACATCGCCAAAAGGAGTCCACCGCGTGCGATTCCGCAATGTGAACTCCGGTCCGCCGAGAAAGTGAAATAATCTCGGATTGATCGCAATGTTTTGCGTGAAGGTCGGACACGGCGGAGTGCCACAGAGTGGCTGAACCGTGTAGGCGATATCGCCGCTGCTAAAATGCGCGGAGACATCGCCCATCACGCCGAAGTATCGCGTGAAATTACGGATTGCTCCGCCCTCAAATCCCCGGTCAGCATTGTCAAAATCTCTGTGGACGGAGTTGAAATCCGTGCCGAAGTTGAAGACATGATCGTTGCTTTCAATCTCAGGGTAGTTGCCGAATACCTCAAATTTTGAAAATTGTGCGCTGCCGCGCATCTGCGCCGCTGCCAATTGCGCACACACCGCAGCAAATAAAACCACAGCGAGCAATCGGTGCATCGCAACCTCCCAAGCCCACTCTCCAGCTAAGATGACGCCACTGCCCCCTTTGTGCCATCCACGGCGCACGGAGGCGCGATTTGCGGCCTGCTCCCCAGTTCTGCAGAGCATAATGCCAATGTTGAGAATTTCCGACAGAAGGAAGGAACCGCATGTCTAAAGAATTCACGCGTGGCGTTGGATCACTCGCTACGGTGTGCCGGAATCTTTTGACGTGACGATGGGATCATTCGCCGTCGCTACCGCGCCGTGTTTGTCTGACGCGTGAATTTTCCCGTCTTTATCGAGCAGAAACGACTGTTTTCCGCTCTTCCCGTACTCTGCTGGAATTGCCGCAATTTCGAATCCGGGCTCGCCGCCGTCTGCGCCAGCCGCGACGCGATACCGAAACTTGTAGCCATTCTTGATTCCGGCCGCGAGATCCGCATCAATCAGTTTCGCCGCCTGCGGAGAAATTCCGTCCTTCGCCGGCCCAAGTTGTGCCAGGGAATCCGGCAACTTGCCGAACGCCTGTTTGTACGTGTCGATTGCCTGAGTCAAATTTTGCAGCGTATCGACCACGCCCTTCTCGCGATTTTCGATATCCTGTGCAGCCCATTGTTTCTGCAGTTGCGGAATATCGATCAGCAGTAAGCCCAGCGAAAGCAGCTTCCATCGGCTGTCCTCGCGCACTAATCCAAACTGAATCGCATTTTGTCCGGTGACCGTCACGGGGATATACGCGAGGTTCTGGTGCACGCGCGCCGCGCCAAACCGGAATTCCATGCTGGCGTCGCTGGCTTCGCAACGCAAAATTTCGTGTCCTTGATTGTCGTTTGCAAGCAATGGCCTTCCTGGCGTGTCAAGGAGCACGAAGCGCTTCATCATCCCTGTCCGCTCATCCGCTGGAAGCTCCTGGAACGCCGCGGCATTTTCGTCAGTCAAATAGTTCGCGAAGTCTGCCTCGTCTTCCTTGCAAGCGGCGACAAGCGCATTGTTGAGCGCCTCCGCCGGATCCGGTTGCGCGGCTTGCTGCGTTTGCGCAAGCAGGCTGGGTCCGGCCAGAAAAATCATCAGCATCGCCAGCACCAGAATTGTTGCCGTCGTACTTACTTTTCTTGTATGGGTCATGCGTATCCTTTACTCCTCGGCCTGCAAAAAAATCGCCGCCAGCTCCTTTGTGAATTTCGACCGAGGCATCACTTCCGTGCAACCCGCATCCCGCGCCCGTTGCGCCAACTCTGTTTGCACATGCGAGAAAAATCCGATAATGCACATTTCCGCATGGCGCGCGCGCACCGCCGCAATCACCGCCATCGGAGATTGTCGCGCATTCAAATCCACCACCACGAGCTTCGGTTGCTTCTCCCATTCCGCCAACAGCGCCTCGCCCGTTGAAAACGATTTCAGTTCGACGCCTGCCTGCTTCGCCGTTTCCATCATCTTCGCCTGAAAGAATATGTCGTCCACGAAAGCAAATATTTCCGCCACTTATCCTCCACTTAACTTCTACCGCGAGAATTCCAGCTCGGTGTATCACGCGCCAACGTTCGCGAACAAGTCACCTCAGCGGCGCGGCGTTCGCGTTCTCTAGGATGCCGTGCGGCGCAAAATAGCTTTTCGAAATCTCTTCCCGGTATTCCTTCGGCGGCTCCAATTGCGGTATAAAGGAATCGTCGCCAAATTCGCGCGAGGCAAGTTGGAGGTATTGATGAAAGCCGCCCTGGAACCCGCAGCTCTGCCGGGAGTCGCCGTGCTCGAGCAGACACCCATTATCATCGAGAAGCTGGTTTCGCTCGCCAGTGAAGATCAGTTGCACTGGAAACCTTCCATGGAGCGCTGGTCGATCAGCGAAATACTCGCGCATTTGGCCGATGTCGAAGTGGCCGGCTTCCGCGAACGCATCGAACGCATGGCCCAATCGGACATGCCGCAACTCGCCGCCTACGATCAGAACGCGCAATACCAGGCGGGACGCTATTCGAGCGGCAAGGCGCGCGAGCATTTGAAAGTATTTTGTCATGAACGCGACCGCAGTCTTTCCTGGCTGCGCTACTTGCCGGAAAGCGTTCTTGCGCGCAAGGGCCAGCACGCCGCGTTCGGCGTGATCAGCGTCGCGCAATTGATGAACGAATGGGCCTTTCACGATCTGGGCCACATCCGCCAGATCGCGGAGCTTTTCCGCTCTCGCGCTTTTTTCCCGGCCATGGGACCATTCCAAAAAGGCTATACCATCAAGCCGTAATTTGAGTTTTTCTTATGGACGAAATTTCTCGCTGTATTCTGGAAGTATTCGACGAGTTGGGCCGCGACACACTCGACCTTCATGCGCTGATGGAAATCGCGGGCGGCAGCGATCCCGCACGCCGCGACAATATCCCCGGCGCCGTCGAGCTGCTGGTTCGTTCTGGCGCGCTCGATCTCGCGGGTGGCGGAGACGTTTACCGGCGCAGCGAACAAGGACGCCTTGCCGTCGCCAAGCCGCGTGACGTAACGCTTTACTCGCGGCCGAAATGCCGCCTGTGCGACGAAGCGCGTGCGGCCATTCTTCCCATCCTCCGCGAGTTCGGCGCTGCGCTCCACGAAGTGAATATCGACGAAGACAAAGAATTGCGCGAACTCTACACGAACGACGTGCCCGTTGTTTTCATGGGCTCGCGTGAAGTGGCGCGCCATCAAGTCGACACAGTCAAATTTCGCAAGGCCCTCGAAGACGCCAAATCCTGATTTCACTTCCAAACGAAAAAATATGCCGCCATGCCGAATCCCACGATAATCACGACTTTGCGTATGCTCTGCGGATTAATTTTCTGCGCGTAATACGCGCCGGCGTATCCGCCCAGCGCCGCGCCAATCAGCATCACGACGGCCTGCGGCCACACAATCACCTTCGCGGAAATAAAGAGAATCAGCGCGACGCCGTTCACCGCGCTCACAATCAGCGTCTTCATTCCATTCATGGCGTGAATATTTTCCACACCCAGCAACGCGAGCATGGCCAGCACCAAGATTCCCGCTCCCGCGCCGAAATATCCGATGTACACGGCGATCACCAATTCCAGCAGCAAGCCGGCAACGAACAGGAGTCGCCTGCCGTTTACGTGGCCGCTTCGTCCGCGCACCCATTTTGTGATTCGCCCGCTGGCCGCGAATAGAAGTGTTGCGCCAAGCAGCAGCCACGGCACCAGCCGCATGAACGTGGCCTCCGGCGTGCGCAGCAGAATGTGCGCGCCAATCAAGCCGCCGACCAGACCCGTCAGCAGCAACGGCGGCAACAATCGCCGCGCGTCGGGCGTTTTCATCTCGCGCCAATAGGCCACTGTGCTCGCGATCGTTCCGGGCCACATGGCCGCCGTGTTGGTTGCATTCGCGGAGATGGGCGCGATTCGCACGAACAGCAGCGCCGGAAACGAAATGAAGCTGCCTCCGCCCGCGACGGAATTCAGCGCACCCGCGACCAGAGCAGCAAGAAAGAGGAATCCAGCCTCGCCCAAAGACACGCGCAAGAATATCTTTTCCGGCTGGTGGTGTCACCGTGTCATTTCAAGTCGGGGAAAACTGATCTGAGAGATAGATGAGAAGTTGCTAAAAGGTGAGGCGGGCGCCGAGTTGGGCGGCGAAGGGGATGCCGACGGTGGTGCCGGGGCCGAAGAAATCGCCAAGGCCGCCGGCGGGGACGCGCAACTGATTGAGGCTGGTGATGGCTTGTGTTTGCGTGCAGGAAGGATCCAGGCAGAACGCAGTGGCGTTCGTCAGATTGTTGACGGGCGTGGGCAGCGCGGCGAGATTCGTGACGTAATTCGCGCCGGGATTGTTGCGGTTGAAAAGATTGAAGAACTCGACGAAGGGCGTGGCCGTGAAGCGTTCGCCGATTTTGAACGGGCGGCTGACGCGCATATCGATTTGAATGTAAGGCGTGCCACGAAATTGATCCATGGTGGTTTGCACGCCGTTGATCACGGCGCGATCATCGAGCGCATCGCCGACTCCGTTGACGTCAACGGGTGTGGTGATGGTGAATGGGCGCGCGCTTTCGAATTGTGAGAGCGTGCTTATTTCGACGCCGCCGGGCACGTAAACGATGCCCCCGACCACCAGGCGATGGCGAACATCTTCGCCCGAGGGGCCGTAATCGCCTTTGGCAAACGCGTTGAGCGGATTGCAAACGCCATTCACATAATCGAAAAGCTCGCCGAGAATGCAGCCCCAGGTTTTCGCGCTGGCGAGCGTGTAGTTGACGATCAGATTCGCGCGTCGCGAAACGTTTCCTTGCAGATGAATGGAGAGCGCGTCGTAGCTGGAGCGATTGTCGGAGCGGAAAACGGTCAAGTCTGGGACAGCGTTCATCTGGTCCGCTTGATAATTTGGATCGGACGTTGGAATCGTCGGCGAAAATAGCGTGAATCCTGCCTTGTATTCATAGCGGCGATAGCCGTGGACGCCTTGCTCGTGCGTCCAATCAGCGCTGGCGATCCAATTCTTGTTGAAAGCGTGTTCGACACCGGCGCTTGCGTGCAGGGCGTAGGGAGTCTTGTAATGCGGATCGATGATGGCGCCCGCGCCGCCGTTGGACGCGCCGGCAATGCAGCCGGAGTCGCCGGGATTCACACACGGTCCCGGCGCGGCGTTGACGGCCTGAAATGCAGTGACCCAGCCATTTTGCGCGAGGTCGTTGTAATACAGGCCGATGCCCGCGCGAATCACTGTGCTCTCGGACTCTCCGGGCGAATACGCGATGCCGAGACGCGGCGCGATTTGCCCTCGATAATCGTGGGGCGCGCCGCTGATGAGCGGAATTTGCAACGCGCGTAACGTCAAAAACGCGGGATTCTGCAGCTGCGATTGGCCTGAGGCGGTGAAGAGGCCGAAAGTCGTATCGTAGCGAATTCCTAGATCAATGGTGAGGTGCGGCGTGACGCGCCAGAAGTCTTCGGCGTAAAAACCGAAGCGCTGGATGTTTTGCGAAAAGCTGCCATTAGCGGCGGGAGTGAATGCGCACTGGATTTGCGAAGCGCCGGATGGCGGCGTGGCGCATTGCGAGCTGAAATAAAATTGCGAAGGATTCGCGGCGTAAAAATTCGGATCGCTCGGATAAGTGATCAGCGTTTCGGCAGTGCCGGAGAGCGCGCCGCTGAGAACCGGTTCATGGATGAAATCGATTCCGAAACGCGGATTGTGCGTGCCGGTGGCGTGGCTCACGTCGTAGCGGAACTGATATTTCTCCTGATTGCGCACCACCGGAAACGCGGTGATGGGCGTGACGAATTGATTGTCGCCGAACGTTTCGAAGCCGGAGATGGTTTGAAACGTGGAGCTGAACGGAAACGCGAGCGCAAAACCGAAATTGGAATTGCGGACTTCGGTCAAATGCAAGCCGCTGGCATCGAAAGTGAATGAGCCAAGCCAGGTGGGACTGAACGTGAATTGATTGCTGATGACCATATTCAGATAATTGCTGTGCCAGTTGGCGCCGGTGGATGGGAGAGTGGCCTGCTGAACGGCGAAATTTCTGGTGGTGTAGTTGTCCTCCGAGGCGCGCAAGAACCATTGCGAACGAGCGGCCTGCGCCCAATCGATTCGCGCACTGCCGAGGTAATCGCGAAACGGAACGGGAACATTATTGGGAACGGGGATGGAATTCACGCCGGGAATCAGGCCCTGCGAGGCCAGCGAGGCGAGGGCGTTGAATTGCGCGAGGCTCGCGGGGCTGTAAGCAATGCTGGCGTTTTCGTGGGCGTACTCGAAGGAGGTGAAGAACCAAAGCTTGCTTTTCACAATCGGGCCGCCCAGCGTGGCGATGTAATCCTGGGAGGAGAAAGGCTGTTTCGGCAGCGGGGCTGGATTTTCGATGGGATAGCGCGCATTGAGGGCAGCGGCGCGTTCTGTAAAGGCAGCGTCGCCGTGCCATTGGTCGGCGCCGCGCTTGGTGGTGATGACGACGGAGCCCCCGACGGTGCGGCCGGTATCCGCATTTTGCTGCGATGTTTCGACGGCGAATTCCTGGACGGCGTCAGGGGAAAAATTCTGAAGGAATCCGCCGATGTAGTCGTCAGAATTGTCGCCGCCATCGACGTTGAGAACATCGTTGAGTCCCGAACTGCCGCCGAAAGAAACAGCAGTGATTCGCGCTTTGGTGGGATCGGAAGGCTCGACGGGCTCGGTGCCGGGAACGAGGAAAGCAATGTTGGCGAAGGTGCGATGCGCCAGAGGAATGTTTGCGAGGTCCTGCGCGGATACGGCGCCGCCATGAACGGCACTGGTGATATCGATGGGCTCGGTGGTGATGGAAGAAGCCTCGGCGCGGACGGTGACGCTTTGCTGGACGGCGGCCGGTTTGAGGGCGACGCTGACGTCTTGAACGGAGCTGACGACAGCGGAGACGTCAGAAGTGGCGTCCATGAACCCGGACGCGGAAACGGTCAAGCGATAGGGCCCGGGAGGAAGATCGGCGAGGCGAAATTCACCCTGCGCGTCGGAGGTGGCCTGCCGCTCGAAGGAAGTTTGCAGCGAGCGGGCGACGATTTTCGCGGAGGGAACGCGCGCGCCGGTAGCGTCCACTACTTCGCCGACGATGCTGCCGCGAGAATTCTGAGGGCGCGAAAAAGGTGCCAGAAAAATCATGGCAAAAAAGAAAATAACGGCCGACCGGGTCAATTTCGCACGCGCATGCCAGGTGACGGTCATGAGTGACGGTTTCATTTGATTGCGCAGATTACTTTGTGCGGGAAACTACTACCACGGGCCGTAGTTCGGTTATTTTCGGAGAAGGAAATTATCGAATCAGGTGTTCGAGCAGGCGATGCACGGAGTAAAGCGTGGTCGGGCGCATCACGGCGGCAATCACAAGGCTGGTGATGACCAAATAAATGCAGGCGAGCAGCGCGCGCATTTTGCGGGGAGCGTTTTCGGCGGGCGCTTCGAGGGTCAGCAGGCGATCGACGCGGATGAAAAGATCGCGGTCGTCCTCGATCAGGCAGCTGACGAGCAAAGATGTTGGCGAGGACGCCTCCATCCGCGCGACGCGCACGAGCGCCTCAGCGAGTGAAAGCGAGCGCTGTGAATCTCCTGCGGCGGCGCGGTCATCGGCGGCCCATTCGGTGAAACGTGCCCACGAACGATCCATGGCGGCGAATCCTCGCGAAAATGGGAAAATGCCGGGCGCGAGAAGCAAAAAGAAGCGCTTGAGGTTGTCGTGCGAAGATTGATGGGCGCGCTCGTGTTCGAGAGCCGCTTCGAGCTGATGCGGCAGGAGCGACTGCAACACACCGCGCGACACCACCACACGCGGACGGATTACGCCCGCGAGGGCAAGTACCGCGCCTTCAGTGTCCACGACAAGCAGCGGCGCTTGCTGATTCGGGATAAGCGTGGCGTTGCTTTCCCGCTCGCACCGGCGGCGGTAACGAAGCGAGATAAAAACGGCGCGCAGGACTCGCACGAGGGAAAAAGTCCAGAGCGCGACGCCGAGAAGAGCGGCGAAGCAACACGCGATGCCAACCCGTTCCGCATTTGCATTCGGCTCGAGCCACAAATAGCTGGGCACGCAAAGCGCCGACACGATGAAAGCGGCAACGGCGACAGGCGACAGGCGTAAGACGAGCAGAAGACGCGCGGCGAGACGTGGCTTGAGCGATTCACCCAA
Source organism: Acidobacteriota bacterium (assembly GCA_027307115.1). GTDB lineage: Bacteria > Acidobacteriota > Terriglobia > Acidiferrales > UBA7541 > DAHUXN01. The sequence goes on along the minus strand of DAHUXN010000064.1, from coordinate 49,026 downwards.
CCGGATGGCAGAGGGCGCAACAAGCCATGCCGCAAGGCTCAAAACCGCGCAAATCAGGAAAAACGACGCGAAGGAGAGACACACCAGCCGCAGGATGTAGGGAAGAATCATGAGCGGCCTCGACGAAAGAGCTCTTTGCGTTTCTGGCGGATTCTTTTTTCGAGCGCATCGAGTAGGGCTTTGTCGTACTGACCCACCGCTTCGACCAGGCATGAGATCAGCAAGTCGCGCGAAGGCTGCGGTCCCGCAAGAAAGCCAGCAACAAGATCGCCGGCGCGTTTGCGCTCCCATTCTTCCGGTGAGAGGCGCGGCGAATAGAGAAAGGCGCGCTCGGATTTGCGGCGACTAAGTAAATCTTTTTTGTAGAGGCGGTCGAGCGTGGTCATGACGGTCGTATACGCGAGCGTGCGCGGAAGCCGGTGAACAACGTCTCGCACGCTCGATTCGCCGCGCGACCACAGAATCTCCATCACGCTGATTTCGAGGTGGCCGAGGACGAATTGTTGAAGAGCGTCAGCGCGTTCCTCGCGTGTGCGCCGAGTTTCCAAAAAGCGGATCATTGTTTTCAATCGCGTTTCATCTGCTGTCTCTGAGGGCCACCGCTAGAGAACCAACAGATTCTAGACTTATTCGCGGCAGAGTAAAACAAATTTGTCTTCAAGAGTGGCTTTCCGCAGCGCCAAAACATCTTAATTTTGGGGCGGGACACGGAAGCGCTGATTTCGTGCAAAGCTGAGCGCAGCCGCCCGCTGAAAATTTACGAAGCGAGGTCGCGCGATGTCTTTCGGGAGTCATAATAACCGGGCATTCACTCTTCGAGGCGTTTGGATCGTTTCCGCAATTCTTCTAGCAATTATAGCGATTATCGCAGGCGCCAGTCTTTCCGCGGAAACTCAAAGTTCGAAATCGAAGGCGGAGGAGAAAGCCGTTTCGAATCGCGGCGGAAAAGTCGACGCGCAACAATTGGCGCGAGAGGTACTCACGAACGAACTGAAGGCGGAGCAGAGCGACAATACTTTGTGGAGATTCCGAAAAGCGGAGTGGAAAAACGGCAAAGAGCAGCTGTACGACGTGATTGAAACGAAGCATGGCGACGTCAGCCGACTGTTGGCCGAGAATGGCAAACCTTTGAACGCGGAGCAGCAGCGCGCCGAAAATGCGCGGATTCAGAAGCTAACGAACGAATCGGACGAACTGAAGAAGCAAGTGCAAACGCTAAAACGAGATGGCGACCAGGAAACAAAATTGCTCGCGATGCTGCCGGACGCGCTGCTGTATCACTATGCGGGCAGAAAGGGCGATCTGGTGAGGTTGACGTTCAAGCCCAATCCTAAATTTCACGCTTCCTCGCACGAGGCGGAAGTGTTTCACCATATGTCGGGCGTGATGGTGCTAAACACTAAGGTGAAACGACTAGTCGAATTGCGGGGACGTCTGACCAGCGAAGTGAAATTCTTCGGCGGAATTCTGGGGCATTTGGATAAAGGCGGCACGTTTGCGGTAAAGCAAGCGGATGTTGCAGGCACGCACTGGGACATGACGCTGTTGGACACGGAATTGAATGGCAAAGCGCTGTTCTTTAAGACGATCGCCGTGCATGAAAAGAGAGTCGAATCGAATTATCAGCGCGTGCCGGAGGACATTACCGTGCAGCAGGCGGCGCAAATACTGAGGAAAGACAAGACGGAATCGGCGGCCGTGCCATCGAAGAAGAACGCCACAAACTAGGAATTGCCAAGCGGCGAGGTCACCTCATCTCCATTCAAGGCGGGAAACAGCTCGTTAAAGTGGATTTCTCGCCCATTCACTGCCGAGAGGCCGACCGTATTCCCGACCTGTTTAGTCCTGTTTTAAATCTATGTTAACATAGGGTTTGCAGTAATAGTTCTACTTGACACGAAAGGCTAGACACGCCTAGAATGAATATGCGACTGGGTGGGTCGTATATCCGGTCAAATCGTTCCCATGTTGAAGCTGTCGAAAAAGTCGGATTACGCGTTGATCGCGTTGAAGCATCTCGCAACGCATCCGAACGACGGTTCGTGCAGCGCCGCGGACATTGCTGAACTGTACGGGATTTCCGCGCCGTTGATGGCCAAGGTGCTGCAGAAGCTGGCGCGCGTGGGCCTTGTGGTGGCGCGGCACGGCTCCAGCGGCGGATACACGCTCGGGCGCGACGCGCGAACGATCACGGCGCTCGAGACGATTAGCGCGATTGACGGGCCAGTGTCGCTGACATCCTGTGTGACGCACCATGGCAATTGCGATCAGACGCACACCTGCACGATCAAAGAGCCGCTTCGTAAAGTGAATCGCAGCATTCTTGAGATGCTGAGCAAAGTCACGATTTCACAAATGGCTGACGACGCCCCGGCTTCCGAGGTGGTCGAGCTGCGAGTTTAGGGGAGATGAGGAATGGCAATTAAACTACCGATTTATATGGATAATCACGCAACCACTCCGGTCGACCCGCGAGTGGTGGATGCAATGCTGCCGTATTTCACCGAGAAATTCGGGAACGCAGCGAGCCGCAACCACGCTTTCGGCTGGGCAGGCGAAGAAGCGGTCGAGAACGCGCGCGCGCAGATTGCGCAGTTGATTGGCGCGACACCGAAAGAGATTGTGTTCACGAGCGGCGCGACCGAATCGGACAATCTGGCAATTAAGGGCGTCGCGGAGATGTACCGCGAGAAGGGCAATCACATCATCACGCAAGTCACCGAGCACAAAGCTGTGCTCGACACTTGCAAGCGCCTCGAAAAAGAAGGCTACGAGGTTACGTATTTGCCGGTGGAGAAGAGTGGACAAATCAATCTGGATGATTTGCGCCGGGCGATCACACCCAAGACGATTTTGATTTCGATTATGTATGCGAACAACGAAATCGGCGTGATTCAACCGATTGCGGAGATTGGCAAGATCGCGAAAGAGAAGGGCGTCTTCTTTCACAGCGATGGCGTGCAGGCCGTGGGCAAGGTTCCCGTGGACGTGCAAAAGGACGGCATCGATCTGCTCTCGATTTCGGCGCACAAACTTTACGGACCGAAAGGCGTCGGAGCGCTGTATGTGCGCCGCAAGAATCCGCGCGTGCAATTGACCGCGATGGTCGACGGCGGCGGACACGAACGCGGCATGCGTTCTGGCACGCTGAACGTTCCGGGCATCGTGGGATTCGGCAAGGCGTGTGAACTCTGCCGCCTGGAAATGGCCGAGGAAACGAAGAAACTGAGCGCGTTGCGCGACCGGTTGAGAGGAGCCATCATGTCGAAACTGGATGAGACATTCATCAACGGCACGATGGAGCATCATCTGCCGCACAACATCAATATCAGCTTCGCGTATGTGGAAGGCGAGTCGCTGCTGATGGGCATCAACGACGTTGCGGTGTCGAGCGGTTCGGCTTGCACTTCCGCGACGCTGGAACCGAGCTACGTGCTGAAGGCGCTCGGCGTTGGCGAGGATTTGGCGCACACGTCGATTCGATTCGGAATCGGAAGATTCAACACGGAAGAGGAAGTCGATTACGTGGCGAATCGCGTGGTCGAGACCGTGAACCGTTTGCGCGAGCTTTCTCCGCTGTACGAAATGGCGAAGGAAGGCACCGACGTGAGCAAAATGAACTGGAAGACGGCATAAAGTTTTTCTGGGGATGGGGAATCGGAAACGCTTGATCAAATTTGCTGGAGGGGATGATGGCTTACAGCGACAAAGTAATTGAGCACTACAACAATCCGCGCAACGTCGGCTCTCTCGACAAGAAAGATCCGAACGTGGGGACGGGGCTCGTCGGCGCGCCGGAATGCGGCGACGTGATGAAACTACAAATGAAAATCAATCCCGACACGCGCGTGATCGAGGAAGCGAAGTTCAAGACGTTTGGCTGCGGCTCGGCGATTGCGAGCTCTTCACTCGCGACCGAATGGGTGCGCGGGAAAACGGTGGAAGAGGCGCTCTCGATCAAGAATACCGACATCGTCCGCGAACTTTCGCTGCCGCCGGTGAAGATTCACTGCTCGGTGCTGGCGGAAGACGCGATTAAGGCGGCTATCTCCGACTGGAAGAAGAAAGCCGGCGAAGGCGACCCGGCCGCGCAGACTAGCGCAGCGCAGGCGCATAGTTAACAACAGGGAATCGCACGATGCAGGGCGGACGATTTGTTTCGCGTTCGCCGGCGGGAGGCGAGGGCCATGATTCACGTTACGGAAAAAGCGGCGGAGAAAATCCGCGAACTGCTCGCAAAGGAAGGCGTGCCTTCCGATTCCGGTGGATTGCGCGTGGGCGTGCAGGGCGGCGGATGCTCGGGACTGTCGTATGCGATGCGGCTTGAAACGCAGGCGCGCGACCGCGACAAAGTGATCGAGGAAAATGGCGCGCGCGTTTTCGTGGACGCGAAGAGTTTTCTGTATCTCGCCGACACGACGCTCGATTTCGAAGAGACGCTTGTGCGGCAGGGATTCGTTTTCCAGAATCCTCAAGCGACGCGAAGCTGCGGCTGCGGGAGTTCTTTCACAGCCTGATTTTGTTTCTGCTTCTTTTTTGCAATGTCCGCGGCGGGGGAACTTGACGATGTTGAATGCCGCGAACTCAGCCGCCTCGCCAAAAAATCGCTTAGGAAATCATACATGAGCTCCACAAAGACACAGACCGGCGCTGCGCCCGCTCAGGCTTGTTGGAATTGCAACGCGGTTGCCGGCGGCGGGCATTTCTGCGCGGCGTGCGGGAAAATTCAACCGCTTGCCGACGGCGCAGATTATTTTGCGTTTTTCGGATTGCCGCAAAAGCTGAAAATCGACGAGGCGGGGCTCGAACAGCGGTTCCATCAGCTGAGCTGGAAGCTGCATCCGGACAATTTTGTGAAGGCGTCCGAGTTCGAGCGGAATTTGGCTCTGGAGCGCTCTTCGGAATTGAATGATGCGTACCGGACGCTGCGCGAGCCGGTGTTGCGCGTCGAATATCTGTTATTGCGCGAGGGCGTTCGCAAAGAGGGCACGACGAAGCAGCAAGCGCCTCCGGAACTGCTCGAAGAGGTTTTCGAGTTGAATGAATCGCTCGACGAATTGCGCACGGCAAGAAATGACGGCGGGGACTTGAGCGGATTGCGGGTCAGGCTCGGCGAGGCCCAGAAGAATTTCCAAGAAAAACTGGAAGAGATCGACGCGGAGTTGCTGCACGTCTTCAGCGAATGGGATAAGTCCGTGGATGCGGGCGCGGACGACAACGAACGTCGCAAGCAGATGGCGAAATTAAATGAAGTGTTGAACCGGCGTTCGTACATCCGAAATCTGGTGCGCAATGTCGCACAGGAATTAGAGGCTTAGAGAAAGTTCATGGGGAAGACAGTTGGAATTGATTTGGGGACCACGTTCAGCCTGATCGCGTTTGTCGATCCGGCGACGGGCGAGCCGCGGTGCATTCAGGGGCCCTACGGCGAGACGCTGTGCCCGTCCGTGGTGAGCCTGGACGCGAACGGTACGATTGTCGCGGGCGAGCCGGCGCGACGCCGGTTGCTCACGCAATCGAACCGCACGATTTATTCGGTGAAGAGGCTGATGGGACGCGGCGTCGACGATGTGCGCGACGAGCTGAAGATTTTTCCTTTCCGCATCGACGAAAAAAGCCGCGGCGTGATTCGCGTGAAGCTGGGCGACAAGTATTTCACGCCGCCGGAGATTTCCGCTTTCATCTTGCGCGAACTGAAATCGTGGGCGGAGGATTTTTTCAAGGACACGGTTGACCGCGCGGTCATTACCGTGCCTGCGTATTTCAACGACGCGCAGCGGCAAGCGACGAAAGACGCGGGACGCCTCGCGGGCCTCGAAGTGCTGCGGCTGGTGAACGAGCCAACGGCGGCGGCGCTGGCCTACGGTCTGCACAAGCAGCGGCGCGGCCGCGTGGCCGTATACGATTTCGGCGGCGGCACCTTTGATATTTCGATTCTGAAACTGATTTCCACGACCGAGGGCGATATTTACCAGGTGCTCGCCACGAATGGCGACACGCATCTGGGCGGAGACGACATCGACAACGCGCTCTCTGCGATGGCGCGCGAGGAAATCGAGAAGAAATATCGCGTCGATTTTGAGCGGTATCCGGAAGCCGTGCAGGAATTGCGCAAAACGCTGATTCACACCAAGCACGAGCTTTCGAACGCGGAGCGCGCGGCGATTCGATTTGCGTTGCCCGACGATCGCATCTACAACCGCGAAATCACACGCGCTGAATTCGAAGAAATGATTGCGCCGATCATTGCGCGGACCATGGCGCCCGTGAAAATGGCGCTGGCCGATGCGAAAATGCAGCCGTCGGAAATGGATGAAGTGGTGCTGGTGGGCGGATCGACGCGGATTCCTCTGGTGCGCAAAACGGTCGGCGATTATTTCGGACGCGCGCCGCATTGCGAACTGAATCCGGATGAGGTGGTGGCGCTGGGCGCGGCGGTTCAGGCCGATATTCTCGAAAGTGGCGTGAAAAACATGTTGCTGCTCGACGTGACGCCGCTATCTCTGGGAATCGAAACGATGGGCAGCGTGGTGGCCAAACTGATTCCGCGAAATTCCACGATTCCGGCGAGCGCGCAGGAACTGTTCACCACGGGCGTCGACAATCAGACGGGAATCGACATTCATATCCTGCAAGGCGAGCGCGAACTTGCCGCCGATTGCCGGTCGCTCGCGAGTTTTCAATTGAAAGTGCCGCCGGGGCCCGCGGGGCTGGCGCGCATCGAAGTGAAATTCCTCATCGATGCGAACGGGATTCTGCAAGTGGCCGCGCGCGATTTGCGCACCGGCGAGCAAAGCACGCTCGAAGTGCAGCCGAGCTACGGGCTGACGGATGCCGAGATGGAGCGCATGCTCGAAGAGTCGATTGAATTCGCCGAGCAGGATTTCGAGCAGCGGCAGATCATCGAAGCGCGCAACGAAGCTGACGCGATTTTGCGCGCGACGGAGAAGGCGCTCTCGGGTGTTCACGCAGCGGGGCTTTCGCGCGAAGAACGAGCGGCGATTGACCAATCAGTTGCGGCGCTGCGCGAAGCCGTTTCCGGCACGGATTACAAATTGGTGCGCGCGCGAATTGACGAACTGAATCAAGCGACGTTGAATCTGGCGGAATTGACTATGAACAAAGTGCTGCAGGCGGCGGTCGGCGGCAAGAGGATCGACGAAGTTTAGTCACGCGAAAGTTTTGGAAGTGAGGCGCAATGGGCGGCAAAAATCCTTACATCGAAGAAACCAAATACACGACGGCGACGCAGAAATTCAAAGTGACGTTCGCCAAGGAAGGCAAGACCGTGGAAGTCGACCCAGCGAAATTCCCCTACGGGCACGACGGCTTGCCGGGCAGCATTCTCGACATCGCGACCGGATTTCACATGGGGCTCGATCACGCCTGCGGCGGCGTTTGCGCGTGTTCGACGTGCCACGTGATCGTGCATGAAGGCCTCGAATCATGTAACGAAGCGACCGATGCGGAACTCGACCAGCTTGACGAAGCTCCCGGCGTGACGCCGAAGTCGCGGCTCGGCTGCCAGTGCGTGCCGGACGGTACGAAAGATATCGTGGTGGAGATCCCGTCGTGGAACAAAAATTACGCCAAGGAAGCAGAGCACTAAAGAAAGAGATTCTTTGCGCGGCGCGGCCGCATTTATATAATTCCTATATGATTCGAAGAGCGGAGAAAAGCGATGCCGGGAACTTTTGACTGGGATAATGCGGAAGAAATTGGGATCCGGCTGGTGGAAAAATTTCCGGGCATGGATCCGTTGACGGTGCGTTTCACCGATTTGCACAAATGGGTCACGGAGCTCGATGGATTCACGGGCGACCCGGCGCTGTCGAACGAAGGCAAGCTGGAAGCGATTCAGATGGAGTGGTATGAGGAATATAAAGAGAGTAAGGAATGAATTTCGTGGCTGCGGAAAGAGGAAACGAATGAGCGACGCAGAGTTGCGATATCCGGTAGGGAAATTTCAGCCGAACGCCACGCCATCGGAAGACGATCGGCGAAAACTGATCGCGCAAGTGGAAGAAGCGCCGAAGAAGCTTCGCGCGGCGGTGAAGGGATTGACGCGCGAGCAGCTCGCGACTCCGTATCGCGACGGTGGCTGGAGCGTCCAACAGGTGGTGCATCATCTCGCCGACAGCCACATGAACGCGTACGTGCGATTCAAACTGGCGCTGACGGAGGACGAGCCGACCATCAAGCCCTACAACGAAACGCGCTGGGCGGAGTTGAGCGACTCGAAGACGACTCCCGTGGAGACTTCGCTCGCGATGTTCGACGCGCTGCACGAGCGCTGGCTCCATCTGATGCGCGGGATGAGCGCGGCAGAGTTTTCGCGCAAGATGAAGCATCCCGAGCGCGGCGCAATGACGCTCGACGACACGCTGGGATTGTACGCCTGGCACGGAAGGCATCACGTCGCGCACATCACCGGGTTGCGCGAGCGCAAAGGATGGAAGTAGAGGAAATCGAATTTCGAAACTCGAAAGCGAAATTCGGAGCGAATTGCTCCGGAACAATTAATTGACGCTTCCAAGAAACACGCGAATTTCGATCTTCGAGTTTCGCGCGTCACGAAGTCGTCCTTGTCAATTCCACCGGCATCTTCGATAATCGATGGACGTTTCTACGCATTGGTCCGTGGCGCCATGGTGCAATGGTTAGCACATCGCCCTTTCAAGGCGGTAATACGGGTTCGACTCCCGTTGGCGCTACCAACTTTTCTGGAGATTGTCCGTGTTTGCAAAACTAACTGGCCTTGCTCATGTTGAGAGCAGCAGTCGATTCGTTCAGACAGTTACATGGACCAACTTGACGTGGGTTGAAACCACCCGTGAAGCTTCAAAGTTTTCCCGACAGCAAGCCGAGCAGTTGGCAAGCGAATTGAGCGCAAGGGAACCGAGGCCTAAGTGCGCTGTTGAACGCGACGAAAACGGGGAGAGCAACCAGCCGCCGTACGGTCTGGATAATTTCGTTGTTCGAAAAACAGACTAATCCACCACATGGTTGCACTTTTGTTGACTGTGTAATCTTAATCCCACTTCGTTTGTTCAAGTTTAAGGCGCGACCACGTGTGGCAGTGGAGAAGTGCGCTCGAGATGTGTAGACTGCGGGCATGAAAACTTGGCAGACGTGGATTTGGATTGTGGTGGTGGGCGCGGCGTGGGGTTTCGCACTCCGTCAAGCTCTCGTCGGCGCCTGGACTGTTAGCCAAATCGTAGGCATGGCCGTGGCGGTTCCGGCGTTTTGTTTGTGGGCGCTGGCGCGCTTGCAACTCGGGAAATCGTTTTCGATCAGCGCGCAAGCCAAAGTACTCGTGACGCACGGGCTGTATTCGAAGATTCAAAATCCGGTGTATGTGTTTGGCGGGATCTTCATCGCGGCGGTGATTGTTTTCATAGGACGGCCGCTATGGCTTTTGATTTTCCTCATCTTGGTTCCCATGCAGGTGATGCGCATTCGTGCGGAACGGCGCGTGCTCGAAGCGAAATTCGGCGACGCGTATCGCGAATATCGTAAGTACACCTGGTTTTAGTCCTCACATCGCACGCCAATGGCAATCGACAAGCAACAGACATGGAAGCTGCTCGAAGAATTGGTCGCGATTGACTCGGTGAATCCCACGCTGGTGCCCGCCACGGCCCTTCCTTCGTCAGGACAGGCGGGCAGGCCGGGGGCATCGGGGGAGCAGCGCGCGGCCGAGCATGTGCGTGATTTTTTGCGCGCAAGTGGAATCGCGGCGGAACTGGAGGAGGCCGCGGCGGGCAGGCCCAACGTGGTAGCGACGATTGGCCCGGCGAATGTGAAGCCGGCGCTTATGATCGTCGCGCACATCGACACGGTGGGCGCGGGCGACATGCGCGAGCCATTCACTCCGCGCGTGCGCGACGGGAAAATGTACGGACGCGGGGCGCTTGACATCAAGAGCGGCGTGGCGGCGATGTGCGCGGCAGCCGTTGAAATTGTGCGCGAGGGCGCGCGGCTGGCGCGGCCCGTGATGATTGCGGGCGTCGTCGACGAGGAATGCAACTCCATCGGCACCGAAGCGCTGCTGCGCCGCGGGCACACGGCGGACGCCGCGATTGTGCTGGAGCCGACGGATTTGAAGCTCGTCATCGCGCACAAGGGCTACGCGTGGTTTGAAATTGTGACGCACGGACGCGCGGCGCATGGCAGCTTGCCCGGCGAGGGACGCGACGCAATACGCATGATGGGGCGCGTGCTGGTGGCGCTAGACGAATTGGAAATGCGGCTCGCTTCGCGTGCGCCGCATGCGCGGCTGGGTGATGCGTCGTTGCACGCGTCGCTGATCGAGGGCGGGCAGGAGCTTTCGAGCTATCCGGCGGAGTGCCGTTTGCAACTCGAACGGCGAATGCTGCCGGGAGAAACGGAGCAAAGCGCGGAAGCGGAATTGCGCGAAATGCTGGCGGGACTCGAAAAGCAGGGCGCGGAATTTCGCGCGACGCTGCGCGGAGGATTGGGCGCGCGCCCGGCGTACGAGATTCCCGAAGACTCTCCGCTCGTCCAACGCGCGCGCAAAATCATCGAGCAAGTTTGCGGAGCGTGTGAGTTGAGCGGCATGGCAGCGTGGACGGATACGGCCCTGCTCGCCTCCGCCGGAATTCCTGGAGTGGTCTTCGGGCCGTCAGGCCGCGGCCTCCACGGCGCGGAGGAGTACGTCGAGCTAGACTCCGTCGCCCAGTGCGCCGCCGCCCTCCGCGAGATGATTCTGGAATTTTGCGGGAAAGCAAAATAACGCGCGGAGAAAATCAAGGAGAAAGACGCCATGAACTGCCAATGGGTTGAAAAAGAAGAGAAAGAACGTCTGGTGACCATCTATAAGTGTTCAAACTGCGGTTACGAAGTAACCGTGCGTGGCGACCGCATGCCGCCCGAACGGGCGTGTCGTGGGAAAAAGAAGAACGGTGAAATCCCTCAACCTTGACGAACGGAGGGCGGTGGCTGAGGGCTTACCGACCGCTTGGTCTTTCGGATCTTCGCGCGGCCAGTGGACCAATGGAGGCGGGCGATGGTTTTGATAGTGTTCGACGATAAAGGCGACGACAAGCAGAAAACGGCGGAACTGCTGACTGCTTTGCAGAAAGCCGGAATTAAAACGGAATAGCGCGCCCCGCCGTCGACCAATCCAATATCAATACAAGCAGAGGAAACCTACACCTAAAGGCCAATAAAAACGTGGTATCTTTCCGCCCTTTCAAGGCAGTATCACAGGTTCAACTCCCCTGGCAGTACTGATTGGACAAATATATCTCCGCGAACTACGGGCGGAGGCGCGGGGCGAAATTTGTGTTGATCGCGGGGACGGTGCACGGCGGCGACGCGCCTGTGCCGCATGCGCCCGCAGCGGCGCCGGCCATGTCGGCGGGCTGGACGAGGCCGACGAAGGGTTCGGCGTAAACAATGTAGCTGTGGCCTATGGGCAGCGGGCCGAGCGTGTACGAACCGTCGAACTGCGGCGGATTTGCAGCGTCGCACGTCCAGCCGCCGAGCGTGGCGGAGACGACGGAGCCGGTCGCGGCGTCGACGGCGACCACTTGCGCGCCGAAAATTCCGGTGACGTATTCGCCGGGTGACGTGGCGGGAAAATCGGCGAGCGCGAAGGGATTCGCGGGGAGGATGCGCCCGGAGATGAAGCCGACGTCGACAGTGTCCGCGGGATCGGGATAGAGCGAGTGCAGGCCAGCGCGATCATCGTCAGCGAGCGGCGCGTCGGGCGCGGACGCGGTGGGGCGGTCGCCAAAAAAAGTGCCAGGTGACGGAGCGAAGGGAAACATGATGGCGCGCCACACGGCGGAATGATCGAGGCCGAAGACGTGGCCGAGTTCATGCGTTAGCAGCGATTCAAGATCATACGCGCCCGGAGCTGTGGCGAGCGCGCCCGGAGTGGCGAACGTGGCCTGGCCGTCGTTGCGGAAGTAAATGTCGGCGTCGATGATTTGGCCGGCGAAAATCGAAGGCGGCGCGGAACCGAAAACTTGCAAAGGCGCGTCCGCGACGATGACGCGCGTGAAAGAGAGCACGCCCGTGGTGAACGCGGCGGAAGTTTGGTTGAAGCAAATTGTGTTGACGCCATCGACGCCCGTCTGCACGCCATTTACCGAATCGGGCGAGCAGGCGTTCTGCGTGGCTGTGCGGCCCAACGGGCCAAGCGCGTTGGGAAACGAGTTTGCGTTTACGAGCGTGCCAGACACGTCCGCCCAAATGCCATAGGCCTGCTGAATCGTGGCCTCGATTTCATTGAGCTGCGCCGCCGTTCCTTGTGCTGAGGTGGTGACAATCGCAGCTGGGTTAAGATTCGGCAACGATGTGCTCCACTGTCGCGCAAGCGGGACCGCGCCGATGGCGATGTTTTGATGTTGCGGTTGCGGGCAGCCGCCCGCGGCGGGCACGGTGAAGTCGCGGACATAGGCGTTCGCCGGCGACGTGCCGCCGAGCTGAAATAAAAGCAAGCCAACTGCAGTCAGCGCAAATCCGCCAGATTTGTGCTTCATGTCATTCTCCGCCGCGAATTTTCCGCAGCCACCACGCGCGCCTTCAATTTCGCGAGCGGCCAATTGCGAATGCCCGTTTCGCGAAACGTTCGCGACGAAGGATCGAAGTTCGGCGTCATGGCAGTGTCCTGCGTCACGCGCATTTCATGCGTGCGCGGGTCGCGGCGAATGCGGAACGTGCCTTCGCCCCACGCGGTGATGGAAAGAACGTCCGTGAACGAACCGGACGCCACCGGTTCGAGAAACAAAACTGCTTCTTCGCCGATGCGGAAGCGCGGAGCTCCGGGGACGTAACTTGTAACCGGGCCGGCGCGCCCGCCAATCATCCAAACTTGAATTCCCCCGGGCGAATTTCCTTTCCAGTTCTCCAGCACGCGAAACGACGTGACCGTCCAGATTTCGCCGTCGCGCCACATCGCCTGGTTGCCCGTGCATTCAGCGTGCACCACGTTAGCGGCGGACGACGTAAGCTGCGCGAGCGAGAGCGGCTCGAGCGTGGTGGACCGGGCAAGCGGGGAAAGCAAAGCGGCAAATGCAATCACGAAGAAAACAGAAACGAGTTCGATATATGCGGGCTTCATGGTCATTTCACCTCAAGCATGCCGGTGGCGACGGCGACGTCGCCATTGGGCGTGGTAATGAAAAGCGAGCGGACGCCGGGCGCGGTCTGGTTCGACAGCGTGAGCGTCAGCTCGACGAGATTCGGGAACAGGCTGACCATCGACGCGGTGGTGATGCCGATGTCGCCGCCAGCTTGCGGCGAACTGAACGCGTAAGTGAAAGTTGGATCGAGAAAAGTTCCCTGCACGCAGATGTTCACAGTCGCGCTGCCAGAAGAAGGGCGCGTGACCACAAGCGGCGAAGCCTGAATCGTGCATGTCGAGCCGTCCGGCGTCACCATCCCGATGAATTCCACGCTTACCGGAGAAGTTGTCGCGCCGGCGGTTGTTTCTTCGGCGACCAGAATGTCGTTGCCAAAGGCGGACGTTGATGTCCCGCTGAGCGCGATTGCGCCGGGAAAACTCGCGGCGGGAAGAATAACGAGCGGAACGGGATTGGAAAGCGCCGGCGGCGTCCCCGGATTTTGAATCTCGACCGAAAGCGAACCAGCAGCGGAAACGTCGGAGGGTTGCAGGGTGATCGTGCAGCGGTTGGACGCGGGGCAATTCGTGGTGCGCGGAGAATTATTGATGAGGAGCTGCGACGTGCCGCTGCTGGTGCTCGCGATGAAGTTGAGTCCCTGAACGGCTAGCAGAAAGCTATTTTGCGGCCCGGCGACGATGCTCGACGGAAGAATTGCTTCAATCACCGGCGCGGAAACCAACGCGACGGTGGCCGTGCCCGCGAGCGACGGATTCGCAACGCTGGTGGCAGTGACGGTGATGGCGTTGGGTGACGGCGCCACGGCGGGCGCGACGTAGTTACCGGCATTGTCGATGGAACCGCAGGACGCGCCGGTGCAGACTTGTCCCGGCACGGCTGTGGCAACACTCCAAGCCACGCTTGCATTCGAAGCACCCGTGACGTTCGCGATGAAGTGAAATGGCTGCGAAGGCGCAAGGAACGCGTAAAACGGCGCGATGCTTACGCCCGGTTGCGCGGCGGGCGTAATGGTGACGCGAGCGCTTCCACTTTGCGCTGGAGCCGCCTGGCTCGTAGCCGTAAGCGTGACGGCACCTGGCTGAGGTTGTGTTTGCGGCGCGAGATAATCCACAGCGGTTTCGTTTCCAGACGGCGGGACGCAAGGATTCGAAGCCGTCGCGCAGACTTGGCCGAGGCTCAAATTTCCGTCGGGCACGTTGTTGACGGTCCACGTGACGGCTGGATTCGTCGCGCCGCTGACAGCAGCGCTGAAGCTCGCGCGCTGATTCACCGCGACCGACGCAGACGCAGGCGACACCGTCACGGATGCCGGGGCAACGTTGATGATCGTCACCGCCGCGGAAACAGATTGCGAGCCTGCGACCGCCAAAATCGTCACCGGATTCCCGGCGGGGATGCTGGCGGGAGTCGTGTAGTTGGCCGTATTGACACCCGTCGATGTGATGGTGCCGACGGTGGAATTGCCGCCGGCGATGCTGTTGACTTCCCAGGTGATTGCCGTGCCCGCAGCGATGCACAAAGATGCAGAAAATGTTTGCGATGCGCCGACGGAAATGCTCGCCAAAGGCGGCGTCATCGCATTCGGCGCGGCGCAGGAAATTGTGACGCTGGCGTTGGCGGACTTCGACGGATCGGCGACGCTTGTCGCTGTCACGTTCACATTCGGCGGCGCTGGTGCGAGTGCCGGAGCCGTGTACGTCGCTGAATCCGAGCCCGTTGCTGCGATTGTGCCCACGGTTGAATTTCCGCCCGCGACGTTGTTGACGCTCCAACTAACTGCAACGCTCGATATGCCCGCCCCAGTCACCATCGCGCTGAAATTCGCGGACGCACCGGGCGCGACATTCGCGGAATTGGGCGCAACGCTGACGACGATGCCGCTCTGGAGTTGCACACTCGCCGAGCCGCTGGCCGACAGCGCGACTTGGCTGGTGGCTGTAACGGTGACGGTCGACGGCGAAGGCAAAGTTTGTGGCGCCGTGTACAGGCCCGAGGAAGAAATTGTCCCGCTAACCAAATTTCCTCCGGTGATGCCGTTGACACTCCAATTCACCGCGCTCGAACTGGCGCCCGTGACCGTCGCCGTGAATTGCTGCGTCTGCCCGAGCGGGACAGAAGCCGTGGCGGGTTGCACAGTGACCGTTACATTCGGCGGCGGATTCACTGAGGAAGAGTTCGCCAGCCCGCAGCCTGATGTGATGCCGACTGCGGCGCTGATTGCGATATAACAGAGCGCACATACGAAGCGACCGCCGTGCTTGAGCGCTGGCTTCGCTGGAGCCGACCTTTTCGAGCGTCTCTTATCCCCCGCGAAATTCTTGTAAAAAGAAAAGCGCATGTGCCTTTGACCCCGTTCGGCGAATGGAGTGAAGGCACGGCATGTTCCACAACGGAGCATGCGAAAAGAATGTCGCCGTATATCTCATAACACACTAAAATTAAGCCACTTACATGCTACCTTCGTTTATCGTTCCGCTTCGAGATGCGTACGCAAGCCGCTTGGAAATTCGTTCTGCTGTTTCAAAGCGGAACTGTATCGCGGAAACCTTCCTGTTTTGAACTTGGTGCCATCGCCACACCGTCGCTTGCGCTGCATCGCTTTTAGGTTCACATTGCACACATCTGCATCCACGGTCCTGATGAAACTAGTGAACCAATTCGCGGTGGGCGGCGTCTGGCATAGTGGGAAGGCGATGGATGCGCTGGCGGCCAGTTGCACTGAGATCGTAGTGGGCGGCGACGCTTCGCTCGAGCGCGAATTCCAGGAGCGGCTGGCGGAATGCGCCACGCTCGCGTTTCGAGTGGCGCTCGCCATCTTGCGCGATCGCGCGGAAGCGGAAGACGTGGCGCAAGAGGCGCTGCTGCGGGCGTACAGAAATTTTCACCGGTTGCGTGACCGGACGCGATTTCGCGGTTGGCTGGTGCGCATCGCGTGGCGTATGGCGATGGATCATCGCCGGGCCGGGAAGCGGCGAGAGAATCGCGAGCAGGATGTTGCAAGGGATGATGCCCGCGGGCTCACGCGCACTTCGCAGTCGACGGAAGAGATCGCGGCGTCGCGGGAATTTCAGGGACGGCTTGCCGTAGAGATGGAAATGTTGCCGCAGAAACTGAGAATCGTGATGGTAATGGCGGGGATTGAAGGTTATGACACGCGCGAAGTCGCGGCGCTGCTCGGATTGCCGGAAGGCACGGTGAAGTCTCGGCTGCGGCTGGCGCGCAAAAGGTTGGCGGAGAAATTGCGATGAGTTGCGAACGATATCGAGACTGGATGACGGACGCGGCGGCGGATGAATTGCCGGAAAACGGCCGCATGGAATTAGAAAACCATGCGCGCGAGTGCGCTGTCTGCCACCAGGAACTTCAGCGCGTGCGAACACTCTTGGCAGCGATCAACTTTGGAGTGACTGCGCAAACGGCGGCTGAACCTTCTCCGAGATTCGTGGAGCAGGTGCGCCAGCGCATCCGTGACGAGGCTTCTGTTGCCCCGTGGTGGAACGCGCGCTGGGTTCCGGCCGTGGCGTGTGCGGCTGCGCTGATCGTGGCGGCATCGGTCTGGACCCTGTGGCCGCGAACTGGCGCCCGGCACGAGCTGACTGCAAGCTCGGCATTTCCTTCGCCGGTACAAGCAGTTCGTCCGGCGGTCGTGGAAGCCACCGCGAAGCCAAAAATCATGCGGGAACGGCGCGGATCAATGGTCGCGCTCGCCCGTCCAGTCCGCAAAACTAACCCTCGGCGAACCGAGCGCCGGCAGGCAGCGCCCGAGTTCCCCGAAGTCATTGTCGAGCCGGGGCAAATGGCAGCGGTGATGCAGTTCGCGCAAGCGCTAAACAGCGGTCAAATTGACGGCGCGAAATTGCTCGCGGATTTGAAAGCGCCCGATAGGCCGCTCGAAGTTCAGCCCCTGAAAATCAAGCCGCTGGAAACGCCGGAACTCGGGGGCGATAAGTCGAGCGGAGCTTCTGAAGGTGGCAACAAGAATTTTGTTCGTTCGGCAGACTCTCGATAGTGCACTGATCTTAAAAGGAGCACACGATGAAGCTAACACTGCGAATGGCTGGAATTTTGGTGGCGCTGCTCTTAATGCCCACAGTCAATCACGCGCAAGAGCAAGCGAAAGCGTCGAACGACCAGTCAATCTCTCACGTCCGCATTGATCTCCTGCTAACTGAATACGATGGCCAAAAGAAAATAAGCAGCTTGCCGTATACCATTTACGCGGAATCCCGCCCGCAACGTGGCGGACCGCCGGGGAGGGTGCGAATGGGCGTGCGCGTTCCGATTCCGACCGATTCGAGCGGCAATAATTTCCAGTATATGAATGTGGGAACGGACATTGACTGCAACGCATGGGCGGCCGGTGAAGGCGTTTATGACCTGAGCTTATCGGTAAATCGGTCTTCGCTCTATGCCCCCAGTCAGGCCGAAACTGGAGGTGAGCAAATTCACGTCGGTAACGGAACGGTCATCCGGAACTTCAGCACAGAGTTTTATTTAAAGCTGCACGATGGCGAGACGACCGACGGAACGTCCGCGACCGATCCTCTGAATGGTCACGTACTGAAGATCAGCGTGACACTGCACGTCGTAAAATAGGCTCCGTCGGGCAAGAATGAGAAAGGCGCTTCGAATCCGAAGCGCCTTTTCTATTTAGCTCGGGATTTCTACTGCTTCACGCAACTCTCAGCGCAGCACAAACTCCAGCGCTTCTTTCAATTCCGGATGGCGAAACGCGTAGAGCTGCGCCTGCAAGTTCTGCGGCGCGACGCGCTGGCTGGAGAAAAGCAGCGCATCCGCCATTTCGCCAATTGCCAGACGCAGAGCCACGCGAGGCGCCGGGAAAAGCGCAGGCCGATGGAGCACTCCCGCGAGCACGCTGGTGAATTCGGCATTGGTGACTGGATTCGGAGCAACTGTATTCACTGCTCCGCGAATCGCATCGTTTTCGATTGCGTAACGAATCACGGAGACCACTTCGTCGAGCGTGATCCAGCTCATCCACTGGCGCCCGTTGCCCAGCCTTCCGCCCGCGCCCAAGCGAAATGGAACGAGGATGCGCTTGAGCGCGCCGCCATTTGCGGCAAGAATCATTCCGAAGCGCAGCATCGTCGTGCGAACGCCCAGCCGCTCGGCTTGCGCCGCTTCCGCCTCCCAGTCGCGGCAGACCTGCGCAAGAAAATCATTGCCGGGCGCGGCGGACTCAGTGAGCGTTTCGTCGCCGCGATCGCCGTAGTAACCAATGGCCGACGCCGCAACCAGCACGCGCGGTTTTTGTTTCAGTTGCGCAACGCCCGCGACAAGATGGCGAGTCGCGTCGACGCGGCTGCGGCGCAGAATTTGTTTCCGCGCGGGCGTCCACCGCCCGTCGGCGATGGACGCGCCCGCCAAATGCACGAGCGCGTCGGCACCTTCCATTCCTGCAAGATCAATCGAGCCTGTCGGCGGCTCCCAGCGGATGTTTTCAGCAGCGGGACCCGACTGCGACGGCGAACCGGAGCGAACCAGCCGCGCGATGGAATGGCCGTCGGCGCGCAGCGAATTTATCAGTGCGCTCCCCACCATCCCCGACGAGCCCGAAATAAGAATTTTCACGCCACGCTCCTTGCCAGGAAGCCCTCACTCGCAGCCATCTCACTCGCCCGCAGTCGCAAGTCTACATCGTCACAGCCCCAAAAATTACGTTTACGTTACGGCGTCACACTCCGCGCGTCAAGAAATGCCGCGCTGCGCAGTTTTGCACACGAGTATCGTTCAAGGATGGCGAGCGCGACCGGGGCACGATAGAATGCAGGGATGCTGGTGCGCGTGCTTTTTTTTGGGCAATTAAAGGAAATCGTGGGCAAGGCCGAGGACGGCTGCGTGGCTCCCGAAGGCGCGCGCCTGGAAGATGTGTTTGCAAATTATGCCGCGGATTTTCCCCGGCTTGCCGAGTTTCGCGAGTCGGTCGCCGCGGCCATCAATCACGAGTACGCGCCCTGGGGCGCGCGTATCCGCGCCGGCGACGAAGTTGCGTTTCTGCCTCCCGTGAGCGGCGGTCAGCAGCCAGGCGTTGTCGAGGACATTTACAAAATCGTACGCGAGCGCATTCCCACCGAGGAAATCCTCGCCAGCCTGAAAGCGCCGCAAGACGGCGCCGCGATTGTCTTCGAAGGCATAATCCGCAATCATTCGCGCGGAAAGCAAACCTTATACCTCGAGTACGAGGCGTACGAAACCATGGCGCTGGTAAAAATGCAACAGATCGGCGCGAAAATGCGCGAGCAATTCGCGATTGACCGTCTTGCCATGGTACACCGCCTTGGGCGCATGGAAATTGGCGAGACCAGCGTGCTCATCGGCGTCAGCGCGGCACATCGAGGCGCGGCGTTCGACGCATGCCGCTACGGAATCGACACTTTGAAGCGCACGGTGCCGATCTGGAAGAGGGAATATTTCGCCGATGGCGCCGTCTGGGCCGATGGCGAAAAACCATCCGCGGAAGCCTTTTTGCCCGGAAGCTCATCTACACCCTAGATGATTCGACCTGTGACATTCTGCGCGGCCCTCGCGGCCGCTTTTCTTTCGTGTGCCTCCGTGGGGAGCGCGCAGACAACCGGGCGCCGGCAAAATCGCATTCGCGTTGAAACCGATGTTGTCACTGTGCCCGCCACCGTGCTTGATTCGAGCGGCAAGCCAGTCGCCGACCTCCCCGAATCGGCATTCAAGTTGTACGAAAACGGCGTGCCGCAGAAAATCGATCGCTTCGAGACACAGACAAACCGCCCGCTCGAGCTCGCCTTGATGGTGGATTCGAGCCTGAGCACCACGAAGGACATGAGATTTGAGAACGAAGCCACCGCGCGGTTCATCCGGCTGGTGGTGCAGCCGGCCGATTTGCTTTCCGTTTTTGAATTCTCCGACGATGTGTATGAGCTCTCGGGTTTTTCTTCCAACATTCGCAAGCTCGAAGCGGCGGCGCTGACCATCTCGCCGGGAGCCGGAACGTCGCTGTACGATGCCATCGTGCTTGGCTCGCAGCAGCTCAGCGATTTGCCGGAGGATCGCCGCCGCGTGATCGTACTGGTGACGGATGCAGGTGAAACGACCAGCAAATCAACATTTGAGACGGCGCGGCGGGCCGCAATTCAATCGGAAGCGTTGCTTTATACCATTCTGATTCGTCCCGTGAAAACGGAAAGCGGGCGCAATACGGCCGGAGAACACGCCATCGAGACAATCATCGATTCGACGGGCGGCGCGATGTATTATCCCGACGATCTGTCGCAACTCAACGACATGTTCGAGAAAATCAGCCGCGAGCTCCGCACGCAATATTTGCTGAGTTACTATCCCACGCCCGAAGGCAAGCCCGGAGAGTATCGCTCCATCGAGATGGATGTGCCGGGCGGCAAATATACTCTGCATTACCGGAAAGGATATTTTGCTTCAGGCGACGAAGAATGAGCCAGCAGGCTGAAAACCCTGTTCATTTTCTGGAAGTGGCCGTCGAGGCTGCCGAAGAAGCCGGCGCGATTATTGCCGAGGCCGCGCACCGCCCAAAGAATATTTCGTACAAGGGCGAGGTCGACCTGGTGACCGAGACGGACAATAAGGCCGAGGTCGTGATTTTGGCGCGGCTACGTCACCATTTTCCGGCGCACGCAATCGTCGCCGAAGAAACCGGTGCATCCGGCGCGGAGGCTTCGTCAAAATATAAATGGTACGTTGATCCGCTGGATGGAACGACGAACTTCGCTCACGGCTATCCAGTGTTCGCGGTTTCCATCGCCCTCCTCGAAGATGGAGAACCGCTCGTCGGCGCGATTTACAATCCAGTTACGCGGGAGATGTTCAGGGCGATTCGCAACGAAGGCGCCTATCGCGGCGATGCCAGAATCCACGTCTCGAGCGTGGAAAAGCTCTCGAAGAGTCTCTTAGCGACGGGCTTTCCCAGCCACAAGCGCGTCCAAAATCCGAACATCCACTACTATTGGGAATTCACCCTGCGCTCGCACGGCGTGCGCCGCGCCGGCTCTGCCGCTCTCGATTTGTGTTCCGTGGCGTGCGGGCAATTCGAGGGCTTCTGGGAATTTGGGCTGAAGCCGTGGGACACCGCCGCGGGAATACTGCTGGTGCGCGAAGCCGGAGGCGCAATCTCCAACTTTACCGGCGACCCCTATCACCCCGGCGACAGGGAATTGCTCGCCTCCAACGGCCTGATTCACGCGGAAATGCAGGCAATTGCGGCGCAAGTGGCCGCGCAGGAGCCCGCGAGTTTGGCAGGCAACCCTGGCTAAGCTTTAGGAACCAAACTATTGGGGGGCCGTTTCTTCCTTCAGGGTTTCCGCAGATTTGAATTGGCATTTGGCCTCAAGTACAGGTAATTTGCCGCGCACGCCGGGGGATTTGTCGCTTTACTCCCGCGATTACACGGTGTTAGCCTGAGGTTGCACCAAAAACTTCGAATGTCCTACGTTCACACACTAATTCAACCAAGACGGCGTCAGACCCTGGCGGAGCCGTGGCACCGGCTGAAAGGCCGCTGGCGCAATGGTGGCGTCGAAGAATATTCGCTGGGGCAGTCGCATGGCATGCGTCAGCTCCGGCGATTGCATCTGCGCGCGGGAATTGAAGTTAACGAGCACCAAATAGGCCTGGAAGGTCTTCCCGAGGCATTCCGTGGCTTCCGCATTGTTCACCTGACGGACCTTCATCACGGTCTGTATTTTCCGGCCGAGGCTCTCGCTGCCGTCGTTGAGCTCACCAATGAACTTGAGCCCGATCTAATCGCCGTGACCGGCGACTTTGTAACCAGGTCGCGCAACTATATTGAGCCGGTGGCGCAAATGCTTGGCGGGCTTCGCGCGCGTTCGGGAGTGTTTGCCGTGCTCGGGAACCATGATTTTCGCGTTGGCGACGGGGAAATCGCGCGGGCGCTCGATCATCATGGAATCCAGGTGCTGCGCAACCGGCACGTCAAACTGCGTCGCAATGACCAGAAAATCTATCTGGCGGGTGTGGACGATTTGCTCTACCGCGCCGACTTGCGCCGCGCAATGCGCGGTGTTCCGGATGGCGCAGCGACGGTGTTGCTCTCGCATAATCCCGCGATCATCGACGAAGCCGCGGATATGGGAATTAATTTGGTCTTATCCGGCCATACGCATGGCGGCCAAGTGAAGTTGCCGCTCATCGGCTGCGTCTACGGCCGCTCCGAAAGACGGATGCGCTTCAAAATCGGCCACGATTCTCTTGGTTCAACGCAGATTTACGTCAGTCGCGGCATCGGCACGGTCGTATTGCCTGTGCGCTACGGCTGCCCTTCTGAAATTCCTCATTTTGTTCTCGAACCCCTGCAAGATCGCTTGCGCGAAGATTCCCGTTCCCCGTATGCTGCTGGGTGGCAATCTGCCCGGCCTCATGCGTCCACTCTTGCGTGTCGTTGATCTGATCCGAAAAAAACGGGACGGCGGGGAACTGACCCGCGAAGAAATCGCCTTCCTTGTCGAAGGCGCGGCGCGTGGAACCGTACCCGATTATCAACTCGCAGCGTGGCTGATGGCCGTGGTGTGCCGTGGGATGACGCGTGCGGAAACGGCCTCGCTCACCGAAGCAATGTTGCACTCGGGCGACGTGATGGATTTTTCCGCCCTACCTGCCGCGAAAGTCGACAAGCATTCCACAGGCGGTGTCGGCGACAAGACGTCTCTCGTTGTCGCGCCGATTGTCGCCGCAGCCGGACTCTACGTGCCCATGATCAGCGGCCGCGGCCTGGGACACACAGGCGGAACTCTCGATAAACTCGAATCCATCCCCGGATTTCGCGTCAATCTCTCATTGAAGGAATTTCGTGAGGCCCTTATCGCCTGCCGTTGCGCCCTTGGCGGCCAAACTCCGGAAATCGCGCCCGCCGACAAGAAGCTCTACGCCCTGCGCGACGTCACAGGAACGATCGAAAGTCCGACGCTCATCTGTGCTTCCATTATGAGTAAAAAACTTGCGGAAGGAATCGACGCGCTGGTGCTCGACGTAAAGACGGGCGACGGCGCTTTTATGAAGAAGGAGCAGGACGCAATTGCGCTCGCGGAGCTGCTCGCCGACACCGGCAAGCAAATGGGGAAGCGCGTCGTCGCTCTGATTACGGATATGGATCAGCCGCTCGGCAAAACGATTGGCAATGCGCTCGAGGTGCAAGAGTGCCTCGAAGTAATGAACGGCGACGGCCCTGAAGATTTGCGCGAATTGTGTCTGGAGCTTTCGGCGTGGATGCTGTTCTTGGGCAAACGGGTCCGCGATGTGGCGGCTGGCAGAAAGTTGGCGCAAGAAATGGTTGCCAGCGGGCAAGCTCGTGATACATTCCGTCGAGTTGTGCAGCAGCAGGGTGGCGATGAGCGCGTTGTGGATGATCCGTCGCGCCTGCCCCGCGCGCGGCGAATGGAAACAGTCCGGAGCAAGCAGAATGGATTTGTCGCGCGCATTGCCTGCGAACGCGTGGGCGTGGCAAGCCTGATTCTGGGCGGCGGCCGTGAGAAACAGGATGACGTCATCGACCCCGCGGTGGGAATCGTGCTCGAAAAGAAAGTCGGCGACGCCGTCAAATCTGGCGACTCGCTTTGCACCGTGCATTACAACGCTGGCGCCAGGCTGCAAGAAGCAATGGCGATGCTCGAAGGCAGTTTTGTAATTCGCGTGGAGCCGCCGCCTCCGCGTACGCCGCTGATTCGCAAAATCGTCGGCGCGTAATTGTCCGCAATCGCTAATTTTTCGGGAGAGTGGAATGCATCGCTGGGTTGGTTTGCTGGGCATGATCACTATTCTCGCCCTCGCTTATCTTTGCTCGACGAATCGCCGCGCCATTCGCCTCAAAACCGTTCTTTGGGGCCTCGCGCTTCAAATCACTTTTGCATTTATTGTCCTCGATACCAGCATCGGCCGCGCCACTTTCAGTTTCATTGGCGGCGCGGTCGACAAGCTTCTTTCCTATGCGTTTTATGGTTCTACGTTCGTTTTTGGCGATCTCGGAGCCCAGAATTCGAAGATGGGTTTTTATTTCGCATTTCAAGTCCTGCCCACGATCATCTTTATCGCGGCACTCTTCGCACTGCTTTACTACTACGGCGTGATGCCGTTTATCGTCAAGCAGGCCGCGAAAGTAATGACCAGGCTGATGGCCGCCAGCGGCGCCGAGTCGCTCAACATCGCCGCCAGCATTTTCATGGGCCAGACCGAAGCGCCGCTCACCATTCGTCCATATCTGCCGGACGCCACGAAATCGGAATTGATGACCATTATGACCAGCGGCATGGCCCATGTCTCGGGCGGAATCATGGCGGCCTACATCGCCTTTGGCGTCGACGCGAAACATTTAATCACCGCCGTCATCATGACGGCGCCCGGGACGCTTCTCCTTTCGAAGATGCTCGTCCCGGAAACCGAGAAACCAGTCACCGCCGGCCGCGTCGAAATGGCCAATCTCGAAAAGGATCCGAACGCCCTTGGCGCGCTGTCGCGCGGCACAATCGACGGCCTGCATCTCGCGCTCAACGTTGCGGCCATGCTGATTTCGTTTATCGCCATTATTTATCTGTGCGACGGCATTCTGGGCGGCCTCCACAACTGGCTTGCTCCGCACGGCCTCAAATATTTTCCGTCGAGCCTCGAGCAACTGTTCGGATGGATACTCGCGCCAGTGGCCTGGTTGATCGGCGTGCCGTGGCACGACGCGGGCAATATCGGCAGCCTGCTCGGTACACGCATGGTGCTCAACGAATTGATCGCCTACGGACGTTTGGGTCCCATGAAAGCGGTTCTCGATCCGCGCTCATTCACGATTGCCACCTACGCACTCTGCGGATTCGCGAATTTCAGTTCCATCGGCATCCAGATCGGCGGCATTGGCGCGCTCGCCCCGAATAAAAGAGACGAACTCGCCCGTTTGGGAATGCGCGCGATGCTTGCCGGAACCGCCGCGAATTTGATGTCCGCGTCCATTGTCGGAATCATGCTCAAGTGAGCGCGCGCGCCAATGCGAAATCCTCCGGCGGTGAAGAATTCGCGCGAGCCGAACGAGCTGCGAAGTTCATTCGCTCCAAAACAAAGCTGCGGCCCAAAATCGCGCTGGTGCTCGGCTCAGGACTGGGCGCGTTCGCCGATGGACTCGAATCCGCCACGCGAATTCCCTACGAGCGCATCCCGCATTTCCCGCGTTCGACGGCGGTTGGCCACGCCGGACGCCTCGTCATTGGCAAAGCTGGGAATGTGGCCGTCGCCGCAATGCAGGGCCGCGCGCATTTCTACGAAGGCTATTCCCTCAAGGACGTAATTTTCCCGATGCGCGTTTTCGCGCGCTTGGGCGTCCGCGCCGCCGTCTTGACGAATGCCGCCGGTGGCATCAATCTGGGTTTCAAGCAGGGAACGCTAATCGTTATGCGCGACCACATTAACTTGCAAGGCTCGAATCCGCTGATTGGGCCGAACGACGAACGCTTTGGGCCGCGCTTTCCGGATATGACGCGCGCTTACGATAAAGAATACCGGGCGGCGGCGCTCGAAGAGGCGCGGCGCTTAGGCATCGAAGTTTCAGAAGGCGTGTATGCGGCGCTCACGGGTCCCAGTTACGAAACGCCAGCGGAGATTCGCTACTTGCGTACAATCGGCGCGGATGTTGTTGGCATGTCGACCGTGCCCGAAGTGATCGCCGCGCGCCACATGGGAATCCGCATTCTTGGAATTTCCTGCGTCACAAATATGGCCGCGGGAATTCTCGACAAGCCCCTCGATCACGGGGAAGTGCTGGCGACGGGCGAACGCGTGCAGAGCCAGTTCATCGCGCTGTTGCGCGCCGTGCTGCCGCGCATCGCGGCGGGTTTGAATTGAGCGAGCCAGGGAATAAAGTTTGAGCGACGAAGAAAAATTGATAGCGGCGGCGCGTCAGGCGCGCGAGTATGCCCATGCGCCTTTTTCTGAGTTTCACGTCGGCGCGGCCGTGCGCACCAAGTCCGGCCGCACATTTGGCGGCTGCAACGTCGAAAACGCCAGCTACGGCCTGACGATTTGCGCCGAGCGTGTCGCCATTTTCAAGGCCATTTCGGAAGGCGAGCGCGAATTCGAGGCCATCGCCGTTGTCACCGATGCCGATGATCTCACGCCGCCCTGCGGTGCGTGCCGCCAGATCATCTGGGAATTTTGCGGCGATGTGCCGGTGATTCTCGCGAATCTGAAGGGTAAAGTTGAGCGCGAAAATTCGTCGAAGTTGCTGCCTCGGCCCTTCGATTCTTCGAATTTGTAGCCTTCACTGGCGCGGCCGTCGGCAAACGCTGTTAGACTCTCATTCCCATTGAGGCCCATCGTGAAAAAACTCCTTTTCGCTTTCCTATTTCTTTCCATCACCAACACTCTTTCTGCTCAGTCGAAAACGCATGTCGATTTGATCATCACCGGCGGCACGGTAGTAACAATGGACGCGGCCCGCCACATTTATAACGACGGCGCGGTCGCCATCCGCGGCGACTCGATTGTCGCCGTAGGCACGCACAACGACATCGCGTCGCGCTACGATGCGGCCCGCACGATTGACGCGCACGATGAAATCGTGATGCCCGGCCTGGTCAACGGCCATGCTCACGCGGCTATGAGCCTCTTCCGCGGCCTCGCCGACGATGTCTCGCTGAACGACTGGCTGCAAAAATATATTTTCCCCGCCGAGGCCCGCAACGTTATGCCAGATTTCGTTACCTGGGGCACGCGGCTCGGCGTCCTAGAAATGCTGCGCGGCGGCACCACCACCTATGCGGACATGTACTACTTCGAAGACGAAGTGGCGCGCGCGACCAAGGAAGCGGGAATGCGCGGCGTCCTCGGCGAGACCATCATCGACTTTCCCGCGCCGGATAATAAAAGCGTGCCGCAAATGCTCGCTTACACGGAGAATTATATTAAGCACTGGCAGGGCGATCCGCTGATCACGCCGGCCATTGCGCCGCATTCCATTTACACCTGCTCGACGAAAACGTTGCAGGAAGCGGCGGCGCTGGCCCACAAATATCACGCGCCGATTTTGATTCACCTCGCCGAAGCGCCCTTCGAAGGCGAGCAGAGCCGCGCGAAATACGGGCTCTCGCCCACCGCATATCTGGAAAACATCGGCGTCCTCGGGCCGGATATCACCGCGGCGCATTGCGTTTGGGTGGATCCCGGCGATATGAAATTGCTGGCCAGCCGCGGCGTCGGCTGCGTCCACAATCCTTCCAGTAACATGAAACTCGCCAGCGGCGCGAGCCCCATCGTGGACTTAATTGCAGCGGGCGTGCCCGTCGGATTGGGCACTGACGGGGCCGCGAGCAACAACGATCTCGATATGTTCGAGGAAATGGACCTGGCGGCAAAGCTCCAGAAACTCGCGCGCATGGATCCCCGCGCTTTACCGGCAGAGCAAGTCGTAGCCATGGCTACCATCAATGGCGCCCGCGCCTTGCACATGGAAAAGCAAATCGGTTCGCTCGAAGCGGCCAAGAAGGCGGACGTGATTCTGATCCGCACGGACGCTCCCCACGCGACACCTATGTACAACGTCTATTCGCAACTCGTTTATGCGCTCAAGGCCAGTGACGCCGACACGGTAATCATCGGCGGCAAAATCGTCATGCAGCATCGCCAGATGTTGACGCTCGACCAGCCTCAAATCCTGGCCAAGGCCCGCGAGTACGCGAAAAAAATCGCAGCCTCTCTCGCCGCTCCCGCGAAATAATTATCCGGTACTATTTTGAAATCCACCAAGACCGCTGGAAGATCGTTCGCGGTCGTGACTTCCAACTAAGATTCTTTTCGGGTCTCGTTGCGCTTCCGGTCCATCTTGGCAGCCATCGATCGCAGCGTCTCCGGCACGTTTTTATTTGTCGCCAGAATTTTCAGGTCGCGCACCGTCAACCGCGGAAGCAGGTGCAGCGAAATATCGAGCGGCGTCTTTGAATTGGTGGTCAGGTTGCGAACGATGCTGTAATTCTTCATCCACAGGCGGTTAATTGAAATCGACCGCAGCACTTCGCCGGAAAGCACCGTCATCGCGGCAAACGCCTCCACCTCCGACTCAGTCAGACGCGCCGATTGCAGCACGGCCCGCTGGACCACTTTATTCGGGTCGCGGATCAGCGCGATGCGCTCTTCGCGTCCGCCGAGCAGCCCCAGCTGTACACGTTGCACCACATTCATTTTGGAAAGTCGCTGGATCAGCGTCTTGCGCTTTTCAACGTCCACCGAGGCGATGGCGACCGCTTCTTCCAGATCTTTCGCGTCGAGCGCCCCTTTTTGTAGTTCTGCAATCTGATTCCGTTGCTCTGGGCTCGCAGCCGTCGATGATGCCAGCGCAATCACTAGGGCCGGAGACGAAGTCAGCCGCTCCAGATTATCGAGCAGTGCCTGAATTCCCGCTGCGGTCAGCTGCCCCGCAACTTTTTCCACCAGCGCCGCGGGGCACGAGCCATTTCTTGCCAGCGCGTCCGCGATTCCGGGTTTTGCTGCCAGATTTTCGGCGCAGTAGTGGAAAAGCGCGGCCGCCGCATCAGCGCGTTCCAGCGCTGCCAGAAAATAATCGCTCGGAACGCTCAGCAACGCGGACGCCGCCCGTTGCGCCACTCCTTCCTCTGTATCCAAAGCCAGCACGGTTAACGCCTCCGCGCGGTCTGCCGGAGAAAGAGAAACGCCACCCGTGCAAATCGCCAGCTTGCGCTCGGGCCGCGCACGGCCCGCCAAAATCTCCGCGCGGGCATCAGTTGAGACTTCGTTGCTAATCGTCGTCTCCCGGACTTGCTTTCAAATTATCGCGCGTCAGCGTGATTTTTCCCGGCTCCCCCGGTGGCCCCAGCGGCGGAACGGTATGGCCATTGAGTTCGAGAAGCACAGCATTCGATTTACTTGACGAAACAGTGAAACTGTTTTGTGCGTGCAGAGTCAAAGTGCGTTGCGCTTCCAACGTCCCGGAAAAAACAACTTTGCCATCAGCGAGCACGCTGACAGTGGACGTTTCGCCCGCCTCCACCTTCAACTCCATCAGTCCGGCAGCTGCGGCTGGATTCCCCGCGGGCAGCGTCGCCGGCGGAGTTGTGCCCGGATTTTTCGCCGCCGCACTTGAAGCGGCAGAATCCGCTTGCGGGTTTTTTGGCGGCGCCGCGTTCGTCGGCGTCTGCGCTGCTGGTGGAGGCGCGACAGCCTGCTGTGGTGGCGTCGCTTGGGAAGTCGCGGCCGCGCTGGCTGAAGAATTCGTCGGCGGACTGGATACAGGCGCTTTCGAACGGTGGAATCGCGCCACTAGCGTCTTAAAAATCGGATGCTCCTGATGCCACGCGCTGATTTCCGCGCCGTAGCGCTGATGAACGTACCACGCGCCGGCGACCACTAAGATTGCCACCGCAATCGCGCTGCCAATGGCCGTCCAGTTGGTGCGCTTGCGAACCGGCTCCTTCGTCCACACGGCAATTTCCGGTCGCTCGTGCGTTTCCATCGCATATTCGGCCACCAGGTTTTCCTCGTCCAACCCCAGGAACCGCGCCACGGAGCGGATAAAGCCGCGATTGAATATCCCGCCGGGCAGGCGCTCCCACTGCTCATTCTCGAGCGCTTCCAAAAAGCGCACGCTGATGCGCGTCGCCGCGGAAATCTCCTCCAGCGACACTCCGCGCATTTCGCGCTCGCGTTTCAAATGTTCGCCGAACAGATGTGTCGATTCCATCGAGAGGTCTGCATAAAAAATATAGGCGGCCACTCGAGGGGTGTCAATCAAAGGTCTTGCGCCCCGTACCATGCCGTTGAGTCAGATTTGTCTTTCGCGCACCGCAAAAACGCGGCGGTTGCAGTCGTGTGCCACCAAACCTATAATGAAAATGCTACCGGAAGGTGGCCCTCGGAGAGTCATTCGGACTCTCACCGTGCTCATGCAAAACGTGCCCGAATCAAAGCCTTTTGAAGGTGTGGAGCGCCGCCGCAACCCCGCGTTGCCGGTCGAGCCTGGCTACGGAAGCGAAATCTCCGTTTTCCACGAGCTCGGCAAGGCGCTCACGTCGTCGCTCCAACTCGACCAGGTTCTCCGCACTATCATGGAGAAAATCAACGAAGTGCTGCGCCCGGACACTTGGTCGCTCCTGTTGATGGACACGGAAAAGCAGGAACTTTATTTCGAAATCGCCACCGGCGAGGGCGCCGACGCTCTAAAAGACGTGCGCATCAAGCTCGGCCAGGGAATCGCCGGATGGGTCGCGCAGACCGGCGAAGTCGTCGTGGTGCCGGACACGCGCAAAGATTCGCGTTTCTTCTCGCAAGTGGACGAGAAAACAAAAACGCAAACCCAGTCGATTGTCGCCGTGCCCGTCCGCTTCCGGGACCAATGCCTCGGCGTCATCGAATTAATCAACTGTGTCGGTGACGGTGGTTTCAGCGCTCGCGAACTGGCTCTGCTGGAAGCCCTCGCCGATTACGCCGCCATCGCCATTGAAAACGCCCGCCACGTCCAGCGCATCCATGAACTGACCATCACCGACGATTGCACCACGCTCTACAACGCGCGCCATTTGAATTTCATGCTGGACACGGAGATTTATCGCTCCCACCGCTACAGCTACGAATTTTCCCTCATCTTCATCGACCTAGATCACTTCAAGATGGTGAACGACACGCATGGCCACCTGATGGGCTCAAAGCTCCTCGGCGAAATCGGCACCATGGTCAAGAACAACTGCCGGTTGATCGATTTCGCTTTCCGTTACGGCGGAGATGAATTCGTTCTTCTGCTTCCGCAAACTTCCAAGGAAAACGCTTGCCGAGTCGCGCGCCGCCTGCATCGCCTGATCAAAGAGACACCTTGGCTGAAAGACGCAGGACTGGACGTTCGCATCACCTCCAGCGTCGGCGTCGCCTCCTACCCCATCGATTCCTCCGACAAAGCCGGCCTCCTGCACCTCGCCGACGAAGCCATGTACCTCGTCAAGAACACAACGCGCGACCGCGTAGCCGCCGCCACCACCGGCGTGCTGCCCGAAAACTAGATCTCTTTGCGGCGGAGACGGCTTCCGAGATAGCGTGTAAAGACCCCAAAGATTAAAGCAATCTTAGGCAACGCGCAGGTAAATACGTCCACAAACGGGGGTGCTATGCCAGCACGAGACGACAACGAGTTTGAACCACACTCAAGACAAGCGCCTATTCCCCAGTCGGAGAAGCCGACGCTAAATTACACCCATCAGCTGCATATCTCGAAGGAGCTGCTTCGATTCGGGAAGCACATGCTTTCCGGGACAATTCGAACAGCCGGGGGCTTTACCCGTAAGGATTACGTTTTCTTCGCTCTCGCCGACAAGTGCGTGGATACCTCAGAAGCGATTCGAATTGTCTGCAGGCACAGGCTAGTTGATGATGGTTTCGCGCTGATTCGTGTGCTTGTCGAGAGCATCATTAACGCCGCCCTTGTGGTTATTTCGGACGATCGGATTGCTGACGACTACGCCGACTTCCCCGATTTTCGAGACTGGATTGAATTCGAACATATGAAGGATGTTATTCCCGAAATAGCGGATTCGACGCCGCCTGCGGATGTGCAAGAGATGCGACGGAAATATGATTTGGTTCGAAAGCGCTACGAAGTTCACCAGAACGACTGGAGTGAGAAAAATCTCTTCGAACGGGCATCCACCATCGACGCCTCTGTGGGTAACGGTTTCCCTCTGATGCGCGCACTTGTGAACCTTCCTTGGAGGAAGGCCTGCACATACGTTCACGGAACGGCTGCGTCCATCGCGGCGCGAATACATCAACAAGATTCGGGAGTAATCATTCACCGCGACTTCGAATCAAAAGAAGCTGCGGGAGTGCTGTTTATGTCAAACATGGCGATGTTCGCGCTGCTTGCGATTACGGATATGCGCCTCGAAAAAAGGAATAAGAAAACGTGGCGTTTGTTGCATGACGAATGGGGAACAGAGGGACCAGCCCGGGCGTAACGATTCTTGAAAAGTGGGCACAGGCTCTCGCTCTAGGATTTGGCTTTTTAGGGTGCCCCATGCTCGGTTTGCGAGCGTGGGGCTTTTCCTAACAATTGATGTTCTCTGACGCTTAAAACCATCTCAACTAAACGGATTTCCTTTGTTGTTAACTTTTTGAACAACTTGACTGACAGGTGAGTCTAGTATAAGCCCTTTTCCAAACACCCCGTAAATCACGGTTTTTGCAGCCGGTCCTCACCCCTAGGAGTTGTTGTGCGCAAACCCATTCCCTATACTCACAGCTAAGCCTGAATTGCGACTGAGGCGTTTCCGAATCGATGCAAAACAGAGAAGCTGCGCGCTACGCCCGCTGGTCCGCCGGCGTTGCCATTGCCATCGCGTTGATTGTCGCTGGAATTTTTGTGCGCGGCCGATTTGCTGACCGCGCCGCTCGGCGCAATCTTCCGCCACAGATCCCTGCAAGCGTCGCGCAACAGTCCACCGGCTTCACTTATTCGAAGAACGTCGGCGGCCACACCCTCTTCACAATTCGCGCCTCGCAGGCCACGGAATTCAAAGACAAGAATCGCAGCCTGCTCGAAAACGTGGCCATTACGATTTATGGCCCCGAAGGAAAGAGAAACGATTCGGTTCGCGCCAACGAATGCAGCTACGAACCCGCCACAGGCAGCATAAGGTGCCAGGGCACCGTGCAAATTGATTTGCGCAACGCAGCAAAGAATCCTGCGGCGAGTCCCAGTTCGGGCGGGATGCATTTCGAAACCAGCGACATTCTTTTCGATCGCGACAGCGGCAAAGTCTCCACCAACAATCCGGTCACGCTAAAATTTCCCGGCGGCGCGGGACAGGCCACAGGCGTCCTTTATGATCCGCAGAGCGAAGATGCGCGGCTACAAAGCAATGTGCGATTGACGATGACGCCGCCCGCAAATTCCC
Source organism: Acidobacteriota bacterium (assembly GCA_027307115.1). Classification (GTDB taxonomy): domain Bacteria; phylum Acidobacteriota; class Terriglobia; order Acidiferrales; family UBA7541; genus DAHUXN01. Next base: position 16,010 of record DAHUXN010000064.1, on the reverse strand, counting down.
GTGCACTTCCTGTAAATGTAGCGGGTACCGCGCTCGAATTCCGCAGGAGCGATGGAACGTTGCAGCTTTTCGGTCCTGTTCGCGCCGCGCAGGGCCAGCGCATTTTGTCTGCAAACGCGCTCGAAATCGATTTGGATGCGCAGATGCAGCCGCGCGCCGCGATCGCGAGCGGTCATCCGGAGCTGACGGCAACAGACGCGCGCGGCACCGCGTCACTCGTGGCAAATCAGATGACAGCATCGTTTGCAGGCGGAATAATCGATAAAATTGCCGCCGACGGAGATGTTCGCGGAGACACGCGCTCGCGCCGAGGCGAAAATCACATTTCTGCCGCGCATGTGGACTTGATGATGGCTGTAAAGGACGGCGACACCCAACCCAAGCAGATGCTTGCCCGCGGAAATGTGCAAGTCGCGATGCAGCGGGGTGTAGCGAGGCGAAGCCTACGCACTGAAGCATTACGAATTGATTTTGTTCCGAGACTTGAGCGCCGCGGCGTCCGCGTTGCAGGCGCAGAAACGCTCGCGCCAGGAGAAATCGTCACAAGCAAGCTCGGAGAATCGGACATGATCAGCGGCGGGAAGTTAACCGCTGCGTTCGACGCGCAAAGCCAATTGACGCAGCTTCACGGCGCATCCGGCGTACAAGTCGTTCATCAATCCGGCTCCGGCGCGCCGCAAACCACCACGGCGCAAAATCTGACGGCGGGCTTCGGCGCAAACGGCGACTGGGAAACAGTCGAAGAAGACGGCGGCGTGAAATTTCAGCAGGCCGGTCGCACGGGACAATCCGAGCAGGCGCATATTTCGCGCGCCGCGAATCAGATTACGCTGACGGGCTCAGCCTCCGTCGCGGATTCGACCTCGCGCTCCTCTGCGGCGCAAATTGAAATCAATCAGAAGACAGGCGAAGTTCACGCGGCCGGAAATGTTATTACCACGTATTTCGGTAATGCGAAAAATCCCGGCGCAGCCGGGGGGAATATTTCAGCGGATCAGATGAATGGTTCGAGCGCAACGGACCACGCTGTCTTCTCCGGACATGCACGTTTCTGGCAGGGAAGCGACGTCATCCAGGCCGATACGATTGAATTTTGGCGCAGCCAACAACGCGCCGAAGCGCGTGGAAACGTCGTGGGCGCTTTTCCGGAGCCGCCGCCAAACACCGCAAAAACGAAGTCGAGAGTCACCGCGCCCACGGTGTGGCAAGTTCGCGCGCCCAAGGCTGATTATTTGGGCGGTGCAGGAAGAGTCGAATTGACTGGCGGCGTCGCCGCGCAATCCTCCCAAGGTTCAATTTCCAGCCAGAGTCTCACCCTTTTCCTCTCGACGGCCGCCAATCAGCAGCAAAAGTTGGAGCGCGCGGTCGCCGAAGGCGGCGTTCGCATCGAACAGAATGGACGTATCGGCACCGCCGAGCGGGGCGAATACGTCGCGCGCGACGGCAAATTCGTGCTTTCCGGTGGCAAACCGGCGCTTTTTGATGGTTCTGGAAACACTACAACGGGCCGTGAATTGACCTTCTTTTTAGCGAGTGATACGATTCTCGTGGATTCGCAAAAGGGCCCGCGAACCATTACCAAGCACCGGGTTGAGAAATGAACTGGCATGTTGAAGCTCCAAGCCGCGGAGTTAAGCAAGAGCTATCGAGGCCGGAAGGTCGTCGATAATGTCAGTTTGGAGATCCAACAGGGCGAAGTGGTTGGGCTGCTCGGCCCCAACGGCGCAGGCAAAACCACGACTTTTTACATCCTGGTCGGTCTCGCGCGCCCCGATTTCGGGCGAGTTCTTCTGGACGGTGAGGACATCAGCGATCTACCCATGTACCTGCGCGCGCGTAGCGGAATCAGCTACCTTCCCCAGGAACCCTCTGTCTTTCGCAAACTGACCGTCGAAGAAAACTTGCTCGCGGTGCTGGAAACGCTGCCGATCACGGCCGAGCAGCGGCGCGACCGCGTGGAAGAATTGTTGTCGCAGATGGGACTCGAAGGCGTACGGCACAGCAAAGGCTACGTGCTGTCGGGAGGCGAGCGCCGCCGGCTTGAAATTGCGCGTTCCCTGGTGATGCAGCCGTCGTTTGTGCTGCTCGATGAGCCGTTTTCGGGAATCGATCCGCTGACTGTGATGGATTTGCAAAAAATCATCACCGACTTGAGCGCTGCCGGAATCGGCGCGCTGGTCACCGATCACAATGTTCGGGAAACTCTCGCCGTGACCACGCGCGCTTACATCATCCATGGTGGGAAAATTTTGAGCGCCGGCACGCCCGAACAATTGAGCCAGGATCCCGAAGTGCGGCGTTTGTATCTGGGAGAAAATTTCCGTTTGAATTAATTCTATGAATTGGCTCCAGCCCAAATTAAATCTCCGGCTCGCGCAAAAGCAGGTCCTCACGCCGGGCCTTGTGCAGATGGTGAGCGTTCTCGCCCTCAATCGCCTGGAACTGCGCGAAATGATCAATCAGGAAATCATGGAAAATCCCATGCTGGAAGTGCTCGGCGACGATGGCGTCGTCAGCGAGAATTACACCGACGAAACATTCGTGAAGGAAGAGACTGAAAAAGTTCCTGAAACAGAAGCCTCGAATCCCTTCGATGAATTCGACATTAGCTCGTTCTTTACGAAGTATCTCGACACTGGCGCGGCCAGCGGAGCCGGCAGCGAACGCGAGGAAACCGAGAAGCCCGGCTTCGATAAATTTTTATCTTCCCCGCAGAATCTGGCCGATCATTTACTTTGGCAACTCAGCGTGAGCATTTGCAGCGAGCAGGTGCAAAAAGCCGCCGAAGTGATCATCGGCAACCTGGATGAAAACGGCTATCTGATGGCCACGCTCGAGGAAATTGGCCAGTCTGGCGGATACTCGGCCGAAGATGTGGAAGAGGCTCTGGCCGTGGTGCAGGAATTCGATCCCCCCGGGGTCGGCGCCCGCGATCTGAAAGAATGTCTCCTCTTGCAATTGAAATTGATCGATCCGCAGAACACGCTCGCGCAGCAGGTAATTTCCGATCATCTGAAGATGCTGCAAAACAATCAGCTCAAGGAAATCGCGCGCGCCCTCAACCGCCCCATCGAGGCCGTTAAGCGCGCCGTCGACACCGTGAAGAAACTCGATCCGCGGCCCGGGCTGCGTTACAACAAAATTGAGCCGCGGCTGGTTGAGCCGGACGTCGCGTTCCGGAAAGTCGATGGCGAGTGGCAGGCATTCCTGAATGATGACGATTTGCCGCAGCTCCGCTTGAGTCCCGTCTACCGCCGCCTGCTGGCGCGCGATGCCGCGGACCGTGACGTGCGCAATTACGTCAAGGAGCGCTTCACCGCGGCCGTGCAGTTGATGAAAAATATCGAACAGCGCAAGCACACAATTGTGCGCGTCTGTCAGTCCATCCTGCGTCGCCAAAAAGATTTTCTCGAATACGGGATCGATCATCTGAAGCCGATGATGATCAAGGAAGTGGCCGAGGAAGTTGGCGTGCATCCTTCCACCGTCAGCCGCGCGGTGGCCAATAAATATACGCACACTCCCCAAGGTGTTTACGAGCTGAGGTATTTTTTCTCCGAATCTGTGAACGGTCCGCAGGGCGGCGACATGTCGTTGCTTTCCCTCAAGCGGCTGGTGAAAAAAATGATCGAGGAAGAAGACGCAACGCATCCGCTCACCGACGAGCAGATTGCCAAGCGTCTGGACGTCGAGGGCATTCACGTCACGCGCCGTACCGTGGCGAAATACAGGGAAGACCTGCGCATTCCCAGCACGCATCAGCGCCGGCAGAAGGGCTGACGAGCAGTCTCCCGTGGCGTCGCGCCATACTCAACAAAATCGCCAGTTAGTCATCCTCACGGGCCTTTCCGGCTCAGGCAAAGGGTCGGTTCTTCGCGCGTTCGAGGACTTGGGCTTCTATTGCGTCGATAATCTTCCTGTTTCGTTCATTCCGTCTTTTGCCGAATTGTACATGGAAGGCGGCGGCGATTTTGAGCGCGCTGTTTTGCTGGTCGACGCGCGCGAAGGCGAGCAACTGAAGCGCTTGCCGGAAGTTTACCGCCGGTTGCGCCGCGAATATCCCGCCACGCTGGTATTCATCGAGGCCAGCGACGACGCGCTAGGGCGTCGATTCAGCGAAACGCGGCGGCCCCATCCCATGGGTGCGGAGTTTTCGATTCTCGACGGCATCCGCGCCGAACGAAAACAAATGGCTGCCGTTCGCGCGCTCGCCGACGTGGTCATTGACACGACGAAGTTCACAGTCCATGAGCTGCGCAATTTCATCACCGAGCGTTTTCAGAAAGCTGGCCGCAAGCCGCTCCTCATATCCCTTGTGAGCTTTGGTTATCGCTTTGGCTTGCCTTCCGACGCCGATCTCGTCTTCGACGTGCGCTTTTTGCCCAATCCGCATTTTGTTCCGAAGTTGCGCCAGTACAGTGGCAAGAATCCCCGCGTCGCGCGATACATCCGCTCGTTCAAACAAACGGGACAATTTTTGCGGCGCATCGAAGGGCTGCTCGAATATCTGATCCCGCATTACATTCGCGAGGGGAAAAGCTACTTGACCATCGCGTTTGGATGTACGGGCGGGCGTCACCGCTCCGTGATGATGGCGGAGGCGGTCGGCAAGGCGCTCGCCAAGCGCGGTTACACAATCAAGCTCGAGCACCGCGATCTGGAACGATCCGTCTCATGACTTTTCCGCGCCGCTGCTCTGGCGCGAATATTTTGCCTCCTGTAAAGTGGAACACATAAGGATGTACATCAGGATGTACAGCGAGTGAAAGTTCCTCCCGAAATTCACGGGCTCTTCCGCTTTGTGCGGCCATACCGCTGGCGCCTGATTCTGGGCGTTGTGTTGCTCGCGGTCGTGGGGATTTGCGAGGGATTGATCGCGCTGATGATTATCCCCGCGGTGGACCAGATCCTGAATCCCCACAGCACCGCCGCGAAAGTGAAGCTGATCACGCTGCCGTACAGTCATCGCGTAATTTATCTCAATTCCTTTCTGCCCTCCGGTATCCATTGGGTGTGGACCGTCTTCGCGCTCTCCCTCGTGTTTTTATTTTTCGCGAAAGCCATCGCCGAATTCTTCGGCAACACTCTGATTCAGTACGCGGGCCATGCGGCCGTCACGGACTTGCGCAACAGCGTGTACGACAAACTGGTGCGCCAGCCGATTGGTTTTTTTCAGCACAATCCCACGGGACGCGTGATGTCTGCCGCCATCAGCGACGTGGATCAGGTGCGCAGCGCCCTTTCCGAGCATCTGGCCGATTTTTTTCAGCAAGTGTTCGCGCTGGCCGCGTTCGTCTGTGTGCTGCTTTGGTTGAACTGGAGACTCGCCCTGGGCTCGGCGGTGATTATTCCGCTTGTCGTGTACCCCGTCGGCAGGCTCGGACGCCGCATCCGCCGTTCCGTGCAGAGCAGCCGCTCGCGCGTCGCTGACCTCAGCGAAATTCTGCAGGAAACGGTCAGCGGCAATCGCGTCGTAAAAGCTTTTGGCATGGAGAATTTCGAAGTCCAGAAATTCCGCGACACAGCGCGCCGATTGCTGCGCGAAAACATGCGCTGGGTTAAAGCGTATGTCGTCACGTCGCCGATGATGGATTTGCTCGGAGCTGTTGTGTTCGCCGTGCTGTTGCTTTACGCGCGCGATGAAATTCGCCGCGGCCTGATGACCGGAGGAATGGTCATCAGCTTCATCTATTCGCTGTTTCGCGCGTATGAACCGATCAAGCGGCTCGGTAGTCTGTATCATCAATTCCAACTTGCCGTCGGAGCCTCCACTCAGGTGCTGGGCTTCCTCGCGCTCAAGGAAGAAATCGCCGACGAGCCGGGCAAAGCTGTCGTCCCGCGTTTTTCGAGGAACGTCGATTTTCAGAACGTCGGATTCGCATATGAGAATGGGCCGCTGATTTTGCACGAGATCAATTTGAAAGTGCCTGCGGGAAGCGTGGTGGCAATTGTGGGTTCGAGTGGTGCGGGTAAGACGACGCTAGTGAATTTGCTGCCGCGCTTCCACAATCCCACCATGGGAACGCTGCGCATCGACGGAAACGACGTTTGCGAAGTGAATCTCCGTTCGCTGCGCGAACAGATGGCCATCGTCACGCAGGAGACGATTCTTTTCAACGACACGATATGGAATAATTTGTGCTATGGCCGTCCCGACTTGCCGCAGGCGCGCGTCGTGGAAGCCGCAAAAGCAGCCCTGGCGCACGAGTTCATCACGCAGTTGCCGCAAGGTTATCACACCAAAATCGGTGACCGCGGCCAGCGCCTCTCCGGCGGCCAGCGGCAGCGAATTGCAATCGCGCGCGCTCTCTTGAAAGATGCTCCCATCTTGATTCTCGACGAGGCGACCTCCGAGCTCGATTCTGAATCGGAGATGCTCGTGCAGCGTGCCCTCAACAATTTGATGGAGAATCGCACCGTCTTCGTGATTGCGCATCGTCTTTCCACCGTGCGGCGCGCCGACATGATCGTCGTTCTTGAAGACGGCACGATCAAGGAACGCGGCACGCACGAAGAATTGCTCGCTCATGCGGGCGCCTACGCGCGGCTCTATCATCTCCAGTTCCAGGAAATCGAGCCACCGTTGGCTGCCGGACCCGTGTAAGATGTCTGACCCTGTGCTCAAGCCATCGCCAGTCAAATCGCCGGCATTCGGATCGCCGGTTGTGAAATCCGCGATCCTCAAATCCGCGGTACTCAAATCAATGACCGGCTACGCGCAGGCGCGCGTCGAGCAGGGTGGCTGGGCCGTGCAGTTGAGCCTGCGCAGCGTGAATCATCGCTTCCTCGATTTGCGTATACGCATGCCCGAGGGCTGGGACGCGCTGGAAACGGAAATCCGTCGCGTGGCGCGCGAACATGTGCGTCGCGGGCATTTGGACGTCACGCTGCACGTCGAAGCAGCCAGCAGTCACTCAATTTCCATCAATCGGGAAGTTGCGGTGGAATATCTGAAGGCCGCGAAATCGCTCGGCGAGCAGTTTGGAATGAAATCGGATCCCGATCTCGCGGCGATTCTGCGTTTGCCCGGCGTAACGTCGTCCGGCGCGCCGGCCGAAGATGAAATCGAGAAACTAACTGAACTCGTGCGTTCGTGTTTGACGCAGGCGATCGGCCGCCTCGACCAGATGAAGCAAGTTGAAGGCCGTGCGCTTCGCGAGGAGTTGTCGCAAAGATTGGCAACGGTTGGCGAGCACGCGAAGCAAATTGAAATTCTAGCCGCGCGCGCGCGTCCCGCCTACGCGAAACGCCTTGAGGCCCGTCTAAAAGAATTGCTGGGCAATTTTGCGCTTGATCCCGCGCGCCTCGCGCAGGAGGCAGCCTTCGCCGCCGAACACAGCGATACCACCGAAGAGCTGGCGCGATTGCGCAGTCACGTGCTGCAATTCCGCGGATTGCTGGACGCGGGCGGTGAAGTCGGCAAGAAACTCGATTTCCTTTTGCAGGAGATGCAGCGCGAAACGAATACATTATTGTCGAAAACAAATGGAATCGATGCCGACGGGCTCGAGATCACGCGTCTGGGCCTCGATTTGAAGTCCGAGATCGAAAAACTTCGCGAACAAGTGCAGAACATCGAATAACGATGGCTGATTCCCATGAACCGCTGATCTTGATTGTTTCCGGACCGTCCGGCTCGGGCAAATCCACGCTGGTAAGAAAGCTGCTCGAATTGCCTGGGACCATGCTTTCGATTTCAGCCACCACGCGCCCGCCGCGTGCCAGTGAAAGGGACGGCAAGTGGTATCATTTCGTGTCGGACAAGGAATTCCAAGGAATGGTGGGACGCGACGAATTTCTCGAATTTGCGTCTGTTTTTGGATTATACAATTACGGCACTCCAAAGAAATGGTTGGACGAGGCGCGCGCGCAAAAGAAAGACCTGGTGCTTGAAATCGATGTGCAAGGCGCTGAGCAGGTCCGGAAAAAAGTCCCAGAATCCGTGGCCATTTTCATTGTGCCGCCGTCGCGCGAGGAACTCGAAAAACGCATCCGCGCGCGCGGCCAGGACAACAATGAGGATATCGCACGCCGCCTCGAGCGCGCCCGCTTGGAAATGGAGCACTACGTGGATTACGATTACGTGGTCATCAATGAGGACCTTGAGCAGGCTGGCAAGGACGTGCGCGCCATTGCGCTGGGCGCGCGTTGCCGGACTCGACAGAACCGCGAGCGCGTTCAGAGAATTTTGAAATCCTTTGGAGGATAATCTATTCATGGCGGTTTCCAATCAACCACCAGACAGCAGATTTTCGTATGTCGTGCTGGTAGCGCGTCGCGCCCGGCAACTCATGGCCGGAGGCCGGCCCTTGATCGATAATCCGAGGAACAACAAGTACACACGCGTCGCCGAAGAGGAATTGCAGAGGGGAATGCTCGAATACGAGCTTTCCGAAGCTTTCGACGGCACGGAAGATAAAGATGGGAAGAAAAAGAAGTCGTAGCATTCGCCGCGAGGATTGATGCGCATTGCTTTGGGAGTTTCGGGGGGAGTTGCGGCTTATAAGGCCGCGGAGCTGGTTCGCCGGCTTCAGCAGGAGAAGCTCGACGTGCAGGTGGTGATGACGCGCGGCGCTCAGGAGTTCATCACACCGCTGACGTTCGCCGCGCTCACAGGCAACAAAGTCATTACCGGACTTTTTGGAGACAAAGAAGCTTCGGCCAACGTCGAAAGCGCCATCGAACACATCGCCGTGGCGCAACGAATCGATTTGCTCGTTGTGGCTCCGGCGACCGCCGACGTTCTCGCCAAGCTCGCGAATGGAATCGCGGATGATTTCTTGACAACGCTTTATCTCGCAACGAAGGCCCCCGTCATCATTGCGCCCGCGATGAACGTGAATATGTGGGAGCATCCCGCCACGCAAAAAAATATCGAGACGCTGCGCGCGCGCGGTGTGCGCGTTGTTCAACCCGACGAAGGCTATTTGGCCTGCGGAATGGTCGGACCCGGCCGCCTTGCCGGAATCGAAGCGATTGCCAGCGCGGTCTGCGAAACACTTGGCTTACGCCACGATCTCGAAGGTTTGACCGTGCTCGTTACCGCAGGGCCCACAGTGGAAGATGTCGACCCGGTGCGCGTGCTGACCAATCGCTCGTCGGGGAAAATGGGATACGCGTTGGCGGACGCGGCTGCGCGTCGCGGCGCCCACGTGATCTTGATCAGCGGCCCAACGGAATTGCGCGCGCCCGCTGAAGTCGACTGGTTGCCCGTGCGCTCCACCGAAGAGATGCATCGCACCGTGCGCGAACGCGCAAGCGGAGCTGACGTGGTCATCATGGCCGCCGCTGTGGCGGATTACCGCCCTGCGTCGCCTGAGCCAAAAAAAATCAAGCGCGGCACCGGAAAAATGATGCTCGAGCTCGAACCCACCGCCGACATTCTCGCTGAATTGGGTCGCAACAAGGGATCCAAAATTCTTGTCGGCTTTGCAGCGGAGACGGAGCACCTCGCGGAAAATGCGCGCCACAAGCTCACCGCAAAGGGTGCGGATATCATTGTCGCCAATGACGTCACCCAGGAAGGCGCTGGCTTCGACACAGATACCAATATCGTGGTGCTCTTTTCGCGCGACGGCCGCGAAACCGCCCTCCCGAGGATGTCGAAGTTTGATGTTGCCAATCGCATACTCGATCAGGTCGCCGAATTGCGGCTCGCCCAACTCGGCAAAGGCGTGAAGTGACGCGCCGTCGAGCAGGATGCCGATGAATCCCGAGGGCCGCGCGCGCGTCGAAGCGTGGCTCGAGTATTTCAACGATCTGGGAATTTCAGATTTTTGCCTCGATCGCGCCTCATCCGCGGTCGAAGCCGCACGCACGCCGGTTGAACCCATCCCGGCAGCGCCGGAACCGCTCCTTCGTCCCGCTCGTGTGGCGTCTTCAGTGGTAGATCCAAATCCAACACATGTCGCCCCGGTGCTTCCTGTGATAAAGAGCGCGTCTCTTTTTGCCGCCAATGAACGCATCGAAGGCGACACTCTGGAAAAAATTCGCGAAGACATCGGCGAAAATTGCCGTCGCTGCAAACTCTGCGAGCAACGAAATAAAATTGTCTTCGGCGCCGGCCATCCAAAAGCAGAACTTGTGTTCGTCGGCGAAGGTCCTGGACACGACGAAGATATGCAGGGCCTCCCCTTCGTCGGCCGCGCCGGAAAACTTTTGACGCAGATGATCGAAGCGATGGGTTTGTGCCGCGACGCTGTTTATATCGCCAACGTCGTCAAATGCCGGCCCCCGCAAAATCGCGCGCCTGAGCCCGACGAAATCGAGACCTGCTCGCCGTTTCTTTACCGCCAACTCGCCGTGATTCGTCCGAAAGCCGTTGTATGCCTCGGCGCGATCGCCTTTCAATCGCTCACTGGAACAAAGCCGTCAATGTCGCGCATTCGCGGCCAGTGGCTCGAATTTCGCGGCATCCCGCTGCTGGCCACATATCATCCCGCTTACCTTCTCCGCAATCCCAACGCCAAGGGCGACGTCTGGGAAGATTTAAAAAAAGTGATGGCCCATCTCGGCCTGAAGCTGCCCGCCAAACGCTGAAACTTCTGCCTCGAAGTATTAGCGCTCGCCCCACGTTTCCGCGTGTCGATGAAATGAAAGCTCCTGTTACACTATTGCGCTGCGGCCGCAGCTTTTCATTTAGAAGCAGTCAGCTGCCGCGAAACTTCTGCGGAGATGGCGATTGGGAATGTTTTTTAGTTCGGGAATTTTCCTCGGACTCGCAGCAGCCCTCGGCTGGGGCGTCGCGGATTTTCTGGCGCGCTTCGCCGCGCGCCGCGCGGGCGCGTACCGCACGCTCATGTACATGCAGCTCACCAGCTTTCTGGCGCTATCAGCCGGAATGGCCGCCACCGGACGTTGGGCGAGTTTTTTTCCCAGCCGCGCGGAACATCACGCTTGGGCCTGGGCGATTTGCGCCGGCCTGCTCAATGTGGGCAGCGCGTTTTCGTTGTATCGCTCCTTTGAAATTGGAGTCCTCGCACTGGTCGCCCCGATCGCCGCCAGCTATCCTGTCCTCACGGTCCTCCTCTCGCTCTGGAGCGGCGAGCGCCTCACTTTGCCGCACGCAGTCGGCGTCGTCGCCGCGATCGTCGGCGTCATGCTCGCTGCGGTATCATTTTCTTCTCCGCCGCCGGAATCTGCCGCTGAAGATCATCGGCGCCACATTTTGCGCGGAGTTCCCTGGGCGCTTGCCGCCGCCGTCGGATTCGGATTGCTTTTCTGGGTTCTCGGATTTCACGTGATGCCCGTCTTCAGCGGCGCCGCGTCGGTATGGATGGTCCGCATCACCACGTTCACCATGCTCGCCTTGCTTGCCATCCCGCTGCGCCAGAGCGCGAAATCTCCCGTCGGCTCCACGCTCTGGCTTGTCGCCGCCGTCGGCGTCATGGACACGGCCGCGTTCGTTGCGAATAATCTGGCGCTCAAAAATGAACAGGTCGCGGTCGCAAGCGTGCTGTCTTCGTTGTATGGCGCAGTGACGGTCGTACTCGCCGCGATTTTTTTGCGCGACAAACTCGAACGCACGCAATGGGCCGGCATCGTCCTGATATTTCTGGGAATCGCTTTGGTCAGTGTGTAGTTGCGATGGGGCCGGCAACAAGTCGGCGCGGCAATTATCGGCCACTGCATTTCAAGCGAAGCCCGCCGGTTCCTGCAGTTCGCGCCTTGCTGCTACACTAGATCGCCAATATGACTCCGCGGTATTGTGAAATTGCTCTCCCCGTCCCGCTCCGCTCCACGTTCACATACGCGATTCCGCAACATTTAAGCAACGCTGACCTCGTCGGCAGCCGCGTCGTTGTGCCGTTTCGCAATCGCGCGATGGTTGGAGTCGTCGTCGCGTTGGCCGCAAATCCCCCGGAAGTAAAAAAAATCCGGGAAATTGTCGAGCTGCTCGACGCAAGTCCGGCGCTGCCGCCAAAATTAATCGAACTCGGCATGTGGGTCAGCCGCTATTACGTGGCGCCGATCGGAGAAACGTTGCACGCCATGCTGCCTCCGCTGGCCGAATTGCGTCCCGAACGCGAGTACGAACTGACGGATCATGGACGCGATTTTCTCGACGAAATGAAGGAACGCGGCCCTGCTGATTCCGGCGAGTCGGTCGATCTCGCGATTCTCGAACTTTTGCACGCTGGCGCTAAACCTGTCCCGTCCACGCGCGTGCGGCGCATCGCGGGCGGCGAGGCTGTGGCAGAGCGTCTTGTGCGGCGCGGATGCCTTGTCGCGCGTGAACGCATGCGTCACAAACGTGAGCGCGCGCAAAAAATCGTCGCTTGGAATCCGGCGGCGACGCCGGCCGATGCGAAGGAAGAAAAAGTCCGCGAGATTTTAACCGCGACGCGCGGTCCGTTGCCCGTTCCGATTTTGCTGAAAGCCGGAGCTTCTCGCGCCGTTGTGGCGCGGCTCGAAAAGGAAGGCAAACTCACGTCCTGGGAAGAGCCGCTGGTCGCGCATGCGGACGCGGAATCGGAAGCAGACGCAGACGCGTGGGAAACGGATTTCGTTCCGCCTGCGAATGTTTTGAACGCGGATCAAAAGTCGGCGCTCGCGGCTGTCAGCCAATGGCTCGCCGAAAAAGATTTTGTCGCCAGCCTGCTGCACGGCGTTACGGGAAGCGGCAAAACCGAAATTTATCTTGGCGCGGTCGCAGCCGCTCTGGCGCAACAGCGCACCGCGCTTGTGCTGGTGCCGGAAATTGCCTTGACGCTGTGGCTCAGCCGCCTGGTGCGTGCGCGATTTGGCGGCATCGTTGCGGTGCTGCACAGCGGCCTGGCGGACAATGAACGCTCGCACGAATGGTGGCGCGTGCGCCGCGGCGAAGCGCGCGTCGTTGTGGGAACGCGCTCGGCCGTGTTCGCGCCGCTCGAAAACGTGGGCCTCATCATTGTTGATGAAGAACAGGAGTCGAGTTACAAACAGGAAGAAACGCCGCGCTACAACGGCCGCGACGTCGCTATCGTTCGCGCGCGGTTGGAAGGCGCGGTCGCGCTTCTTGGTTCCGCAACTCCCTCCCTCGAAAGTTACCAGAATGCGCGCACCGGTAAATACCATTTGCTGGAATTGAAAACGCGCGTCGAAGATCGCCCGCTCGCCTCCGTCAAACTTGTCGACCTGCGCCAGGAATTCAAGCAAAGCCATCGCTCTGCGCCCGTTTCATCGTCGCTTCTGAAGGCAATCGGCGAGCGATTTTCCGCCGGCACGCAGGTGCTCATCCTGATTAACCGCCGCGGATATTCGTGGTACGTCCTGTGTCGGAGTTGTGGCGCGGGGATCGAATGCCAGAATTGCAGTATCGCGCTCTCGTACCACAAACGCCGCGCGCGTCTCGAATGCCATTACTGCGGATATTCAATCGCGGTGCCGAAGCTTTGCCCGAAATGCAAATCGGAATATTTATATTTTGTCGGCGACGGCGCGGAACGTGTCGAAGAATATTTGCGCGAGCAGTTTCCGAAAGCGCGCATCGCGCGTCTCGATCGCGATACCGTGCGGACGAAGCGCGAGTATCAAAAAGTTCTTGGGGCGTTCGCGCGCGGCGATCTGGATTTGCTTGTGGGCACGCAGATGGTCGCGAAAGGCCACGATTTCGAGCGTGTCACGCTCGTCGGCGTGGTCTCAGCAGATCTGGCGTTGGGGCGTCCAGACTTTCGCGCGGCGGAACGAACGTTTCAACTTCTCACGCAAGTCGCTGGGCGCGCGGGGCGCGGCCGATTCCCGGGAGAAGTGCTGATCGAGACGTATTACCCCGAGCACTACGCCATCCAGCACGCGGTTGATCAGGATTACGTAGCATTCTTCGAGCGCGAAATTCATTTCCGGCGAATGATGCATTATCCGCCGTTCATCGCGCTGGCGAATGTTCTGGTACGCGACCACAAAATCGAAAATGCGATTCGTTGGTCGCGCGCCATCGCGGCGCATTTCGATTCACTGAAAATCAACGAACTGAAAGTCCTCGGTCCTGCCGCCGCCGCGCTTTCCAAATTGCGCCGCGAATATCGCTTTCAGATTTTGCTGAAGACGCCGAATCGCCGCCTGCTCGCGCAAGTTCTCGAAGGCTGCCTGTCATTTTGCGAGAAAAAAGAAATCCCCGATAGCGCCGTGATTGTGGATGTGGACCCAACAAGCCTGCTCTGACCTTTAAGAATTTGTCAGGGATGCGGAACGCTTAGCGGCAGCGGCGTAAAGCACAGCAGAAAAATAATGAAGGCAACGATGGCCCAGGCGCGGCGTGTGCGGTCGAGCGGAGTCCACCGATCCATCAGCGCCGGATGGCGAAAACCGAGAAGCACAAGAAGCGCCGCGAAGAAAATCCATCCATGCCAGAAAAACGTTCCCAGAATAATAAGGACAACGCCAAATGCGAGCGAAATGCGGCGATGCCTATTGCTGGCAACGCTGTAAATAATGTGCCCGCCGTCGAGCTGCCCAATAGGAAGAAGATTGAGCGCTGTCGCGAATAGTCCCACCCACGCAGCGAGTGCGATGGGACTCAAAAGGATGTCCTTCGGCGTCGCCCCGGGATGAAAAATGTCCAGAAACAATCTCATCAGCGGCGGACTGCCAAAAATCACCAGCGCATTTGATTGCACGCCCGGCACGACTTTCGAAAGATAAACGCCCGCCGCGAGAACCGGAACAGCAAGAATAAATCCCACGAGCGGTCCGGAAAATCCCACGTCAAATAGAGCTTTGCGATTTAAAATCGGCGAACGAATGCGAATGAACGCGCCAAACGTCCCGATCAGCGTCGGCGCGGGAATAAAATACGGATAGCTCGCATCGATTTTGTAATATCGGCAAGTAAAATAATGTCCGAGTTCGTGTGCCAGCAAAATCCCGATTAGCGTGAACGCAAAGGGAATTCCAGCCAGCAGCAATCGCGGATGGATCAGCGCTTCCCACGTCGGAGCGAAGGGATTGTCCATTCCCGAGAAGGGCGCGCGGTTCTGCGCGAAGGAAACCGAGAACTCCCGGCCCACCGCGAGCGTCGAAATCAGCGTGAGAACAAAAAGAACCAGCGCGAGAACGAATTTCCTTTTTCGCGGCGGAGCAATCCTCGCCGCGTCCAGCCAAAACGGATAGCGGTCGTCAAGCAGCTCGACCGGCGCTTGCCCATTTCCGTGTCCGTTTCCACTCTCCACGTTGCTAGAATACACCGAAAAGCGGCGGCGAGCGTCGCACGCCAAATAGCACGCTATTTAGGCAGCGCCCGATTTGATTCTACTGACCGCAGCGAAGGCCATAACATTCCGAACAACGATGCTCGCCCTCCGCCGCTGCTCTGGTATCATCCCGCTGTGCCGCTCTCTTGGAACGAAATTCGCCACCGCGCCATCGCCTTTTCAAACGAATGGGCGGGTGCAAAAAGGGAACAAGCCGAAAAGCAAACATTTTGGAATGAATTCTTCAAGGTCTTCGGCATCCTCCGCCGCGCCGTTGCCAGCTTCGAGGAACCTGTAAAGGGGATCTCCGGCGACTACGGCTACATCGATTTGTTCTGGCCCAAAATTGTTCTTGTCGAACACAAAAGCCTTGGCAAAGACCTCGGCAAGGCCGAATCGCAAGCCTTTCGCTACATCCAGGACCTCGCGCGTGAAGGCCGCGTCAACGAAATCCCCCGATACGTCATCGTTTCCGATTTTGCACGCATCGCGCTCCACGATTTGGAGCCCGAAGAACAATTAAACCTGCCGCTGTTCAACAACCGCCGCGTCGCCACCATCGAATTTCCACTCGCCGAATTTCATACGCACATACAGGACTTCGCATTCATCGCCGGCTATCAGCAGCACAAATTCGTGGAGCAGGACCCCATCAATCTTGAAGCCGTCGAAATCATGGGCCGTCTGCATGACGCGCTCGAAGCTGGCGGCTACTCGGGTCACCAACTGGAGCGTTTCCTCGTTCGCATCCTCTTTTGCCTCTTCGCCGAGGACACCGGCATCTTCGAGCGCGAAGCCTTCCACCTCTACTTGCTCGACCGCACCGCGCAGGACGGCTCC
>DAHUXN010000055.1 GCA_027307115.1 Acidobacteriota bacterium | reverse complement strand
TACCCTTGCGTCGAAAGATAAAGAAATGGCGATCCTGCGAATCTCCACGGAAATCGAAAAAGAGCTGACGGCCCTTTTCCAGAGGGCCGGCGTGGGTCAAAGTCCTCCTCATACGATCAGGGGAACTGTTGACATCTTGCTTTCAAAAGGAATCCTGCCGCAGGAGCTCGCAGCTGCGATAATAGAGTTCCGTAACGTTAGGAATAAGGTGGCACACCCGATTCGTGGTGACAGCGTGGACGAAAGCGTTCTTACAAGCACCATTGATAGCGGCGTGCGAATCCTTCAGTTATTGCTCCAATTAAAACAGCCCTGAGGCCACTCGATCCCCGAAGAATGCAGCCCAGAACTAGCCATTACACTCTCGCCGGGAGGAACTTATTTTCTCCCGATGAGTTTTTCGAAGGTGGCTTCGTCGAGGATGGGGACGCCGAGGGATTTCGCTTTTTCGTGCTTTGACCCGGGATCCGCGCCCACCACAACGTAATCCGTTTTCTTGCTCACCGACGAAACGACTTTGCCGCCGTGCGACACCACCAGCGCCCCCGCCTCTTCGCGCGAATGGCGTTCGAGCGTCCCCGTAAACACGAACGACTTCCCTGCCAATCGCGAACTCTTCGGAGCTACGCGCTTTTCTTCCATGCGCAGGCCCGCGTCGCGCAAACGGTCAATCAATTTGCGGTTGGCCTTCTCCGAGAAGAAATCGACGATGCTCGTCGCAACCTTCGGCCCAATTTCATTGACTTCGGTGAGTTCGTCGAGCTTCGCGTTGGCAATTTTCTCGAGCGAACCAAAGTGTTCCGCCAGCAGTTGCGCGGTGCGTTCGCCGATAAAACCGATGCCGAGAGCGTAGACCAGCCGCGACAGCTCGTTTTTCTTGCTCGCGGCAATTTCATCGAGCAGATTCTGCGCCGATTTTTCCGCCATGCGCTCCAGCGCCGCAACCTCCTCCAGTTTCAGCTCATAAAGGCTGGCGAAATCCTTGACGATTCCCTTCTCAATCAGCTGATCGACTATTTTTTCGCCCAGGCCGTCAATATTCATCGCGTGGCGCCCGGCGAAATGCAAGAGCGACTCCTTCCGTTTCGCGGGACACGCGGCATTCACGCAGCGATAGGCCACTTCGCCTTCCACGCGGTGAATGCGTGTGCCGCAGACAGGACATTTCTCCGGCACGCGAACAGGTTTTTCTTCCTTGCCATGCTTCACTACTTTAAGAACATGCGGAATCACATCGCCCGCGCGCTCGACGAGCACCGTATCGCCCTCGTGAATGTTCAGCCGCTCGATCTCGTCCATGTTGTGCAGCGTCGAACGGCTAACCGTGACGCCGCCAATCGGCACCGGTTCGAACAATGCAACCGGCGTCAGCGTCCCCGTGCGTCCTACGTTAAATTCAATTTTGCTGACCACCGTCGTAGCCTGCCGCGCGGCCCATTTGTATGCGATGGCCCAACGCGGCGCTTTCGACGTGTAGCCAAGCTCCGACTGCATGCTGGCTTCGTTGACCTTCACCACTACGCCGTCCACTTCGTATGGCAATTTCTCGCGCTTCGCTTCCCACTTGGTGCAATATTTCTCGACGTCCTCGATGGTTTCGCAAATTTCGAAATCGGCGCTGGCCTTGAAGCGCAGTTTCGTCAACGCTTCGAGCGATTGCGAATGGAGTTTCAACGGCACGCGCCCGTTCGCGAGCAGGTAGTAGGCAAAGAATTCCAATTTGCGCGAGGCGGTGATTGACGGATCGAGCATCCGCACCGCTCCTGCAGCGGCATTTCGCGGATTCGCGAAAAGTTTCCCGCCAAACGCTTCCTGTTGATGATTCAGCGAGGCGAAGGCCGCGCGGTTCATGATGACTTCACCGCGGACTTCGATGTCGAGCGGCAGCGACAATTTCTTCAGCATATCGCGATCGAGGCGCAGCGGAATCGAACGGATCGTTTTGACGTTCGGCGTAACGTCTTCGCCGGTCTGACCGTCGCCGCGCGTCACGCCGCGCACCAGCACAGCGTTTTCGTAAATCAGCGCGATGCTCAAACCGTCGAATTTGTGCTCGGCCACGTACGCGACGCGCTCGCGCCCCGCAAGTTCGCGGACGCGACGGTCGAAGTCGCGCAATTCCTCGAATGTATACGCGTTGTCGAGGCTCATCATCGGCCGCGTGTGCCGGTAAGTTTGGAAACCTTCGCGAGGCGCGCCGCCAACGCGCAGAGTGGGCGAATCGGCGGTGACAATTTCCGGGTGCTCCGCTTCGAGCGCCTTCAGCTTGTTCATCAGGCGGTCGAATTCCGCGTCCGAAACGCTGGGCGCGTCAAGCACGTAATACTGGTATTCGTGCTTGCGAATCTGCTCGCGCAGCTTTTCGACTTCTTTGATCAGAGTGGCGCTTGCCGCCATCATTTCCTCGTCCTCGCCGTCATTTCCCCGCCATGAGCCCGGGCGCAATCAATGCTTAACGCAGGGTATTATACAATGCGCGATGTTTTGCAACCTCGCAGGCTTTGCGCATCGGCGCACGGGTGAAATGTTAGACAAAATCCACGACGCGGTGATTATTTACAATCCGGCGAGCGGCCGCCGCCGGCATAAGCGTTTGCATGATATCGAAGCCGCGACGATCGTTTTGAAAGACGCGGGAATCACCGCGGAAGCGATTGCCACGGCGCACGCAGGCTCCGCAACGGAGCTCGCGCGAAATGCCGTGCGCGACGGACGCCAACTGGTGATTGTTTGCGGCGGCGATGGCACGATCAATGAAGCGGTGAACGGTCTGGCCGGAAGTCGCGTCCCGATGGCCGTGCTGCCCGCGGGAACGGCAAATATTTTGGCGAAGGAGTTGCGCATCCCGTGGAATATTCCGAAAGCCGCGCATCTGATCGCGCGTGGCCGGATGGTGCGCGTGGCGTTGGGCCAAATGGCCTGGAACGAAAATCCAATCGCTGATTCCCCGCCAAAGACGCGGCACTTCCTTTGCGTCAGCGGCGCAGGACCTGACGGCGCAATTGTGCACGGCGTCGACGCCGCAAAAAAGTTGCGTATGGGAATATTGGCTTACTGGCAAGAAGGTTTGCGGCAGTTTTTCACTTACCGCTTTCCGCGCTTTCGCGTGCAGTCGCGCGAACATGAAATGACGGCGTCGCTCGTCGTTGTTGGCCGCACGAAATATTACGGCGGCCCGTTTCGCATTACGACCGGCGCCAGCCTTTTCGAGGATGCATTTGAAATTGTGGCTTATGAAGGACGGAATCGTTTTGGCATCCTCTTGTGCTTGCCGGCGATTTGGCTGGGATGTTTGCGGCGCGTCCCGGGAATTCATGCCTGGAAGACGACCGAACTGACGTGCGAAGCAATCGAGGACAAGGAAATTTTCTCGCAGGTGGATGGCGAAGCGGCCGCCGCCCTACCTTTGCGATTTCGCATTGTGCCGGACGCGCTCACGCTGGTAGTACCCGAGGGCGCGACGCTTCCGAATAAATAAGAGGCTACGGGAACGCGGGTGCTGTAATTCGCGTCAGATGTATCGAGCCGGTAAATTGAATCCGATCACTCATGCATTGACGGCCGCGGCACTCGACCGCGCGGGATTGCGCCGAGTCAGCCGCATGGCTATGCCGATCCTCGTCGTGTCCGGAGTCGCGGCCGATTTGGATTTGCTGAGCTATTTCGGAGGCGCGAACTCCTATCTGCACTATCGCTATGCGCTGCTGCACTCGATTGTTGGAGCGCCGATTCTCGCGATTGTGATTGCGCTGGCATTCTGGCTGACGGCGCGAAGCAATCAAGCAGCACCATTGCGTTTCTCGCGTGTGCTTTTGTTGTGCGTGATTGGAATCGCGGTGCACATATTGCTCGACGTGGCCACGGCAGACGGCGTGCAATTGCTCTGGCCCTTTCGCGCGCGCTGGTTTTCGTGGGACTTGCTCAGCGGCGTCGATCCCTGGATTTTGGCCGTACTCGCCGCCGGACTG
Source organism: Acidobacteriota bacterium (assembly GCA_027307115.1). Taxonomy (GTDB): domain Bacteria; phylum Acidobacteriota; class Terriglobia; order Acidiferrales; family UBA7541; genus DAHUXN01. The sequence goes on along the minus strand of DAHUXN010000055.1, from coordinate 79,044 downwards.
CTCCTGCCTGCTTTGTTCCACCTGGTCAGCGAGGAAATCGGCTCCAAGAAAAAGCGCGCGCGTCCATCGAAAGGCGCAATCGCGGCGCTGCTCATCACCGGGATCTATATGGGAGTGCGCGCAGAGATGCACCGCACGGCGGTGCAAATGCTTCTGGCGCAGGATTACCACGGCAAAATGCCGCTCGTCGCGGGAGCGTTTCCCGATTCCGCCTCGCTCTTTTTGTGGCGGGGCGTGATCGACACGAAAAACACAATCGAAGTGGTTAGCGCGCCCGTCGGCGGAGGCGACGTGTTCGATGCCAACTCGAGCCTGACGCATTACAAGCCCGGAAGTTCTCCGGCGATCGACGCGGCTCGCCGCGCGCCATTGGCGCAGGAGTTTATTCGCTACGCGCGATTCCCGCTCGCGGATCTTGAAAACACCGCCGATGGCTATCGCGTAACGCTGCGCGACCTGCGCTTCCCCGAAGATGCCGACACGCCGGACAATCTGATCACGGTCATCGAGCTGAATGCGAACTTGACTCTGCGCGCGCAAGGAATACAGTTTGCCTCCGGCCAGCAAAGCCGCTCGCGCTGAAATTGTGGCGTGGCTATTTCGATTGGCCGGCAGGCGCGGGACGCAACAGCCAGCGGCTGACAAAATAAATCACGGTGAGCAAGGCGATCGGTATCAGCAGCGTGGCCACTTTGTGCTGCAACATGACGCGCTCCACGTTTTCGCCATAGTGAATCGCGAACAATCCCTCGACCGTGTAACGCAGTCCCCGCCCGCAAAGGATTCCCAGCACGAAAGTCGAACGCGGCACTTCCGCAATTCCCTCCGCGATCACAAACAACTTGAATTGCATAGGTGGCGGCAAGATCGCGGGCACAAACACGCTGAGGAATGCATTTTCGTTTACCCATCTTCGAATTCTCCCGCCGGGCTTCGGCCCGCGCTTGCGCCGCCAGGCCTCGCCTCCCTTTTTCGCCAGCAAGTAGAGCCAGATGCAGCCCGCAAGCGAGCCGAAAGTCGCCATCACCGCGTAATACGCCATTCGCCCTGGCCGCTGAATCACAAAGTCCATGAACAGCAGGTCCGTGACGAACGGAAATGACAGCACGGATGAATCCAGGAACGCGATCACGAACAGGCCGCCGCCGCCGAGTATCGCGACCGTTCTCGTCAGCCATGCCGGAATCTTGGGAACTTTCACCATGCCGTAATATTTCTTCGCGCGCAAACAACCGGGCGCATTGTAGCAGAGATGCTTGCGCCCATCTCTTCCACCGATTGCCGACGCAGTGCGGCCCGCCTTTCGCATCCCCTGTTGTCATCCCGAGGAACCATGCGACGAGGCATCTGCTTTATCCTGTAGCTCACGTCCCGCCCGCGCTTTTCGCGGGCTGACATGAGGCATTTCTTCTCGCCGCAGAACAGACGCCCATTGCTTGCTTTGTCATCCCGGGCCGCCATGCGGCGGCGCATTGCATGCGTGCGGCACGTGAACTCCTCAGACCGCCTTTTTTGTTGTCATCCCGAGGAACCATGCGACGAGGGATCTGCTTTATCTTGTAGCTCATGTCCCGCCCGCGCTTTTCGCGGGCTGACATGAGGCATGTCCCCTCCGCACCCCCACCCGCCTCGCTTTAACGCCGCGCTTTCCCCGTCAACCTCGACCGCAAAGCAACAACTGCGCTATACTGCCGCCGTGAGTTCTCGCTGAGGAGCCGAAAAATGATCAAACGCGTCGCGATTTACGCCGTCGCACTTGCAGCAATGACGATCCTTGCGCTTCCCGGTTTCGCGCAACAGGACAAGAGCAAACGCCCAAGCCCGCCCGCGAACGCGCAGTGCAAATTCTCCGATGGAAATACGATCACGGTGGATTATTCGAGCCCGCGGATGAAGGGCCGCAAAATCTACGGCGGTCTTGTGCCCTGGGGACAAGTGTGGCGATTGGGCGCGAACGAAGCGACCACTTTCGTGCCCACCGTGAATGTAACCGTAGGCGACAAAGACGTACCCGCCGGCGCCTACACTCTCGATGCGATTCCGACCGCCGACAAGTGGACCCTGATCGTCAACAAGACGACCAAAAACGCCAAGGGCGGCCCCGTCTGGGGCATCCCCTACCCCGGAGCGCAGTCCGATCTTGTCCGCACCGACGATGTGCAGATCACGCAGCTCAGCGCGCCAGTCGAGGATTTCACTATTTCATTCGATAGCGCAGGGGACACCTGCACGATGCACGCGGATTGGGAAACGACCCGCGCCTCCGTCACCATCAAGGAGAAGAAGTAGGGCAGAACGCACGATTCCCGTCCGCGACGGCGCGGGCGGGATAGCTCCGACACGTCGGCGCTTTATTGTTGTTTTTGCGGGTGCCCCATCCTGAGCGCCTTTCGCGAAGGGTGGGTTTTTTTCAGTTGCTGAGAGTGCCCCAGCGTGTCGGCGGGAACGCCCACGCAAATCCACCACGAACGAGCGTTACTCAATTCGAAGAGCGGTCATTGGCGAAATAGACGCTGCGCGAGTTGCGGGGATGATTGCGGCGATAAATGAACACAGCGCAAGCGCGCCGGCGGCGAGCGTAAGCGCGAGCGGATCCCAGGACACGACGCCGAATAACTGGGATGAGATCAAGCGTCCGGCACCGACGGCCAGCGGTAATCCCAAGAACAGCCCTATCAGCACCCGCTCAAACGCGCCGCGCAGGACGAGTTGGACGACGTTTGAGCGGTTCGCGCCCAGCGCCATGCGAATGCCGATTTCGTTTGTCCGCTGCGCGACGGTGTACGCCGTGACGCCGTAGAGCCCCACCGCAGCCAGCAGAAGAGCCACAATCCCGAATAGACCTGCAAGGCTTGCCACCGCGCGCTCCTGATCGAAGGAAAGGTCAACCTGTTGCTGCATGGTGCGGACGCTCATAATCGTCATGTTGGGATCCAACTCCGCCAACGCGCTTCTCAGCACCGGCTCCAGCGTTCCAGGAGCAGCGCTGGTCACCAGCGTTATTCCGCCCACGAAATGCGAGCCGAATTCGAGTTTCTGCATCAATTCCGTTTTGTAATTCACATACTGGGCGAGAGGCACGTAGAACATCGGGAGAGGCGGCCTTGTGAATCCGAAGCCCGCGAAATGTGCGTCCCCCGCGATACCGATGATTCGGAACGTGCCGGCATTTTCGGGAAGGTCCATGCCGAAGTGCTTGCCGAGCGGATCCTCGCTGTTCTTGAAAAAGCGTTTCACGAAGGCTTGATTGACAATGGCAACCGGTGTCGTGGTTTCATTATCAGCGGTCGTGAAGTAGCGCCCGCGCAAGATGGGGACGCCTAGGTTTTGAAGATAATTGGCGCTGACGCGATCCCAGGATGCGCCGGAATCCTCGCTCGTCTCGGATGAAGGAGGATGGCCGGCGATTTCGATCATCTCGCCCCAATTGTTTGTGAGCGGATTGTAAAGCGCGAGGCCGGCGCCGCGCACTCCTGGGATACGATTGAGACGGTCTTCGATCTGGCGGTAGAGCGCGGCCAATTCGGGTTGTGTGTGTCCTGATTCCGGATTGTGGAGTGAAACCAGGACGCGGTCTTTGACCTGAAACCCGAAATTCTGACCTTCGAGGTTACTCAGGCTGCGCGCCAGCATCGTGGCCCCGGCAACCAGCACCACCGAAACACTGAATTGCAAAACCAGCAATGCCTTGCGCGCGAACGTGGAGTGTCCGGTTGTGCTGCGGCTGGACCCGCGCAGTGCTTCGGCGGGATCCGTACGCGTCGCGAACCATGCCGGAGCCGCGCCAAAAATGATCCCCGTTGTCAGCGCCAATCCGAACGCGAAGGCCAGCACCGGCAGCGACGGGCTTGTGCTGATCGGGAGGAAGCGCGCGCTGTGGAATGCCAACGCCAGTAGCAGCCGCGCCGCCGCAATGGCTACGAGCAATCCAGCAATGCCGCCCGCAATGGCGAGCAGGACGCTTTCCGTCAGGGCTTGCACGATGATTTGCCGGCGAGTTGCGCCGATGGCGAGGCGCAAAGCCGTTTGTCCGCGGCGGGCAACGGCGCGAGCCAGAAGCAGGTTGGCGACATTGGCGCATGCGATGAGCAGTACCAACGCGCACACGGCAAGGAGAATCTGAAGGCTGCGGCTGTACTCTTCTTTCATGACGGCGACGCCCGCGCCGGCTGGGACAACGTTAATGCTCTGCTTGGGAAGGTCGCGAATGACGTCGGCCATCCAATTTGCAGGATAATCCGAGTCATGCTGCAACCATAGCCTCAGCACGCCCGTGAGCCGGGGAGCCATTCCGGCAACAGAGGTGCCGGGGCGCAAGCGCCCAATCATGCGCAACCAGGCAGGCGGCGACTGATGCAACCGGTTGCCCGCTCCGTCGAGTAGCGGTTCCTGGTGTAGCGGAATCCAAATGTCGGGCGGGTCGCCGAGCAGAGTTTCGCCGAAAAATCCAGGCGGTGCGATTCCGATGATCGTATACGCATGGCCTTCGACATCGAAAGTTGAGCCAACAACGGAAGGGTCTGAGCCGTAGGTCATTTGCCAAGCATGGTGGCTGAGGACAGCAACTGGCGGGGAGCCTTCCGTGTCATCGGCCTGGGTAAACAACCTCCCGGCGAATGAGCGCACGCCGAGCGTCGAGAAATAGCTGGCCGTCACGTATTCGGAGCGCAAAGGCCTGGGAACGGATTCGGTGCGTGCGCGTCGAACGCTCATGCGTGCGCCGCCGGCTTGAAAAGCAGTCACATCCTCAAATTCCGGCGTTTCGGTCTTGAGCCGTTCGTATAGCGGGTACGAAAACATTCCCCAGCGATCTTGCAGGCCGCTTTCGACGCAGCAATTGTCGCCTTCGCCGACTCGGTAGAGCATGGCGGGGTCAGAAACGGGCAGCGAGCGGAGCATTACCGCGTGGATCAGCGTGAATATTGCGGTCGTACCGCCGATGCCGAGCGCCAGCGTGAGTACCGCTGAAGCCGTGAACACGGGCGACAGCCGGAACTGTCGCAGTGCGTAGCGAAGATTACCAAGCAAGTTCTGCATTCCACACCCCTAAGCTCGATACCAGGCCCGGTTATTGCCGCCTTTGCCGATATTGTGTATAGACTCCCAAACCGGCGGTTGGTGAGTCCACATTTAGGAAAATCTTGGCAAACTCCCAAGGGGTCGGCTCGGCATTCTCAATGCGATATTGACGGGCCTCCGCCAGAAGATTCGCGCGGCAAGGATCGGAGCGGCAAGAGTTGAAGGATAACCGGCGAACGAAAAAAAGCGCCGGACTCCATCGAACATTTCCTTCGTTCGTGGAGCCGGGCGCTTCTTTGCGACGGTCGTTAGCTCGCAGACCGCTTAAAACGAGATGCTGACTGCTACAGCGTACGTGGGATACCGCCAATCGAACAGGTAATAACCGTCATCCGTGTATTCGATATAGCAATCGTCGGCTTCGTACCAGTCGGGTCCCCAGTATTCGGGGATCGGGTCAAGTATCACGAACCAGTAGCCTGCGTACTGGAAGCGCGGATACCCGCCAACTACCACGAATGGCAGACTGTAAATGCGGAACCAGTGGGCCCTGCCATAATGAACGCGGTAATAGGAGTCAGAAATCCGGTATCCGTGGTAGCCGCCGCGCTCCCTCCAATCGCGGTGCTCGGACTCCCAGTGAGTGGCGCGATGCTGTTGCCACGCACCGTGCTGTTCTTCGTGCCACTGACGTTGCCGTTGCGGCGTACCCTGCAACTGGGCAGGTCGCTGCCTATCGCCCTGCTGGCCGCCGCGCTGCGGCTGCGGCCTGGCGTTTTTCGGCGTCCGCTGCCCAGTGCCCCGCTGCGTGTTCCGATTTGGCTGCGTCGTCGTTCGCTGCTGCCGCGTACGCTGAGGTTGCTGGACACGCTGTTCCTGCGGCCTGGCGTTTTTCGGCGGTCGCTGCTGAACGCGCTGCGGTGGTCGTTGGACGCGCTGTTCCTGCTTATTCTTGTTCTGCTTTTGCTGCTGTTTGGCTTTGTCCTGCGGTTGAGGGTCCTGCGATTGCCCGTACCCGATTGTAGGAATGGCCAAGAGCATAAACGACAGAAATGTCGTGCCGATAAGTCCAAAGCGCTTCATAACGTTACCTCTCACGATCTATGTTAGTCCTGGAATCGCAAGCTTGCCATACAGACAAGAATGGAGAGCGGCTAGGGTCTTTGTGGGCCGCCGCGTAAGTGCCAATTTAGGCCTCGACTCGCCCCTCGTCGTAACCTTGCTACCCGTCGAATCCACGAACCCCGGATTCTTGACGAAACGTGGGAATCCTGTTACAAACGTTTGTTTCTAAACCTGTCTGCATGCGACCCATAGGGTTCCAGCGGGAGTTTCAAATCACCGGAGGAAGAATGTCTTCACTCGAAGCATGGACGAATCGATTCATACGTGTGAGCCGACGCTCACGGGAGGATTTCTGATGCGCAAGTGGCTCGCAGGCGTTTCATCGCTACGAGACCGATTCACGAACAGAATCGCGCATGGTGTCGCGCATAAACTCATGATGTTTGGCGTGGGTGGCACGGCCCTAACGTTTTTGAGCGCCGCCGCGGCTCATGCTCAATCGTCCCCGGAAGCTGCCGGCGGCGAAGCGAATCTGAAAGTCCCAGATTTGTCACAGGTAAATTTTCTCAGCGTCAACGGGCATACCCTGCTGGTTTGGGGAATTTTGTTCTGCATTTTTGGATTGCTGTTTGGAATGACCATGTATGTGCGGCTTCGTAACCTGCCGGTACATCGCTCCATGCGCGAAATGTCTGAGCTGATCTACGAAACCTGCAAAACGTACCTCATCACGCAGGGAAAATTCCTGATACTCCTCGAATCGTTCATTGCTGTCATCATTGTTTTGTATTTCGGCGTGCTGCTCCATGACGATGCGATCAAAGTAATCGTCATTCTCGCGTTCAGCGTTTTGGGAATCTCCGGCAGCTATGGAGTCGCGTGGTTCGGAATTCGTGTCAACACATTCGCGAATTCACGGACGGCCTTCGCGGCGTTGCCGGGTAAGCCATTCCCGATTTCTCGTATCCCGCTGCGCGCGGGCATGAGCATCGGCATGATGCTCGTCAGCGTGGAACTGCTGATGATGCTCATCATTCTGCTTTTCGTCCCCGGCGACTACTCCGGCGCATGTTTCATCGGCTTTGCCATTGGTGAATCGCTCGGCGCGTCCGCCCTGCGAATCGCGGGCGGAATCTTCACGAAAATCGCCGACATTGGCGCGGACCTGATGAAAATCGTCTTCAAGATTAAAGAAGACGACGCGCGCAATCCCGGCGTGATTGCGGATTGCACCGGCGACAACGCGGGCGACTCCGTCGGCCCCAGCGCCGATGGTTTCGAGACTTACGGCGTCACCGGCGTCGCGCTGATCGCATTCATTTTGCTCGGCGTAAAAAATCCTGTAGTGCAGGTGCAATTGCTCGTCTGGATTTTTATCATCCGCGTGGCCATGTTGGTCGCCAGCGCGGTCGCTTACTTCGTCAACGACGCCATCGCGAACGCCCGTTTCGGCCATGTCACGGAAATGAACTTCGAGTCTCCGCTCACTTCCCTGGTTTGGATCACTTCGCTCACGTCCGTCGCTCTGACGTTCCTGATCTCCTACTTCATCATTCCGGACATTGGCGGCGACGCATCGCAGTGGTGGAAACTGTCGGTCATCATTTCGTGCGGCACGCTGGCCGGCGCGATTATTCCAGAACTTGTGAAAGTTTTCACCTCCACAGAATCGCGCCACGTCCGCGAAGTGGTGCGCTCGGCGCAGGAGGGCGGCGCGTCACTGGGAATTCTGTCGGGCTTCGTCGCGGGCAACTTCTCCGCATATTATTTGGGCCTCACGATGGTGCTGCTGATGTCCATCGGATATTTGATCAGCACGCTCGGCCTTGGCTCCCTGATGATTGCCGCGCCCGTCTTTGCGTTCGGCCTCGTGGCTTTCGGCTTCCTCGGAATGGGCCCCGTGACGATTGCCGTCGATTCCTACGGCCCGGTCACCGATAACGCGCAATCCATTTACGAGCTTTCGCTGATCGAGCAGATTCCCAATATCACGCAGGAACTCAAAGTCGATTACAACATGGACGTGAATTTCGCGCACGCCAAGGACATGCTCGAGGCGAACGACGGCGCGGGCAACACGTTCAAGGCCACTGCAAAACCCGTGCTCATCGGCACCGCCGTCGTCGGCGCGACCACGATGATTTTCTCCATCATCATGGCGCTGACGAATGGCATCACGGTGAACGTGGACAAACTTTCGTTGCTCCACGCGCCATTTCTGCTCGGCATCGTCACCGGCGGAGCGATGATTTACTGGTTCACGGGAGCTTCCACGCAGGCCGTGACAACCGGCGCTTACCGCGCCGTCGAATTCATCAAGGCCAACATCCATCTTGAAAGTGCCAAGAGCGCCTCCATCGCCGACAGCAAAAAGGTGGTCGAGATTTGCACGCAGTACGCGCAAAAGGGAATGCTCAACATTTTCATCGCGGTCTTCTTCGCCGCGCTGTCCTTTGCGTTTCTCGAACCATTCTTTTTTATCGGCTACTTGATTTCCATCGCGATGTTCGGCCTCTATCAGGCGATTTTCATGGCCAACGCGGGCGGCGCATGGGACAACGCAAAGAAAATCGTCGAAGTCGAGCTGAAACAGAAAGGAACGCCGCTGCACGACGCCACGGTTGTCGGCGACACTGTCGGCGATCCGTTCAAGGACACTTCGTCCGTTGCGCTGAACCCAGTGATCAAATTCACCACGCTGTTCGGATTGCTGGCGGTCGAGCTCGGCGTGCAACTGACGGCAGAGAGAGGTGGCAGCGGGCTGACGCACATCCTCTCCGCGGTGTTCTTCCTCGTCTCGTTCTTCTTCGTCTACAAATCATTTTACGGAATGCGCATCAAGACCGGAACCGCGGCGTAGTACGGTTTCAACCTGTCGAACGCGCGGATTGCCGGAACATGGCGTCGCGGGCCGCGAGAACTGTGTTGACGTGGATGCGCACCGTGTCAACGACGCTGCGGGCATAGCCGCCCGCCAGCGTCACTGCGATAGGGACGCCATGCCGCCGCGCATGGTCGAAAACCATATCGTCGCGGCGTCGCAAGCCTTCCATCGTTAACGCAAGCCCGCCAAGCTGATCTTCGCGGTAAGGATCAGCGCCCGCGATATAAAAAATCAAATCCGGATGAAGCATTTCAAACGCTCGAACCAAGTGCGCCTCTAAAATCGCCAGATAATTCCCGTCGTCCGTGCCATCGGGCAAATTCACATCCAGATCCGACGGCGGCTTCGGGTACGGATAATTATTCTCCTGATGAATCGAAAATGTGAACACGGATTCATCGCGTGCGAAAATCGCCGCCGTTCCGTTTCCTTGATGTACGTCCGTGTCAACGGTCATTGCTGTTTGGATCACGCCGTCGAATTGCAGTCGGCGAATGGCGATGGCGACATCGTGAATCACGCAGAAGCCTTCGCCGTGATCGGGAAACGCGTGATGGAATCCGCCGCCGATGTTCACCGCGCAGCGGTCGGCCAGCGCGCGCTTCCCTGCTTCGATTGAGCCGCCCGCGCCGAGCCAGCAGGCATTGATCAGCTCTTCTGAGTAGGCAACCTCCATGCGAAGGATTTCGAGATAATTCAGCGTGCCCGTTTTTAATTTGTGGACATATTCGGGCTCATGAACGCGCAGAACATCCTCATCGGCCGCCGGTGCCGGCGAAATAAAATCAGATTCATCGGCCAACCCTTCCCGCAGCAATGTTTCGCGAACCAGCCGGTATTTCTGCGACGGAGAAACGTGCGCGCCCAGATGCAAATCGTATCCGTGATCGTAAATCAGTTTGAAAGGCAGCATCGCCACGCGAGCGTAGCCCGAAAAAACGGAAATGACAATCCGCCATGCCCGATCAATGCGTATTGGAAATAGCACGATTCGCCGGTTGTGTTACCATCGGCGGGCGATTGGCATTTGATACGAAACAAATAAATGACGCGCCGCATTCAATCTGCCGCCCTCATCCTCGCGCTTCTGGCCGCGCCGCTCGCGCTTTTGTCGCGCAGCTATGCCTGCACGGCCAGCCCCTGCGCGATGATGTGCTGCCCAGCGCATAAGCACGCGATGCATTGCTCCGGCGCGACCGCCGCTTCACCGTGCACGATACAATGCTCTTCGCGCACAACTATTGATTACGGCCTTGCTTCGCCGCTGCCTTCGACACAGCTCGCCACTGATTTGTCACTTCCGACGCCAAAACTCGCGCGACTCCGTTCTTTTGCTCCTCGCCACCTGGCTTCCTCGGGATTTACCTTCGAGCCGTTCAAACCGCCAAGAGCGTAATTCCCTCATTTCGCCGTTTCATATTTCTCAATTTCAAATGCGGGGAGGAATTATGCGTTGGCGATGTGTATCTGCCTTTTGGTGCGTTTGCACGTTGGGCGGATTTTTGTGCCTCGCGCCAGGTGCGCTAGCCCACGGAATCGTGGGCAAGCGATTGTTCATCGAACCGTTGGTCACCCAGGACGCCAGTCCAAAAAATGAACTGGATCTTCCTGTATGGGAGGTAATAGAGGCTCCGGACGGCCACACGGCCGCGTTCAATTATTCCGTGGAGAAGAAATTGATGCCGAGGTTTTCCGTGAGCTTCGATAACAGCGTCGTGTCGTTCACACCCAATGGCCGCGGTTCCGTCGTGGGTTTTGGCAACATTGGGTTTGGCGCCAAGTACGCCCTTTACCGGAACGCGGCGCACGAATTTATTCTGTCTTCTGCTTTCGACGTGGAAGTGCCGACCGGCAACCCCCGCGTTGGCGCGAATTCTTCCACGACGCTGACTCCGGGACTCTTGTACGCAAAAGGTTTCGGCGATTTATCCGCCCATCGCATTCTGAAATGGCTGAGTCCTCTTGCGCTGCAGGGAGATTTCACGCTCGATTTCCCCATCAAGGGTGATTCTAAATCAGCGCCCTCAAAAGTTCCTCATGTCGATATGGTGCTCGAGTATAGCTTGCCGTATCTAAACGCTTTCGTGCGTCACGCCGACGCGGGATATTCTCTTGAGGAAGGCGCCATACGGAAAGGCCATTCGCTGCGAGCCATTGCCGGAAATCTCTTCCCGTTTGCCGAATTCAACTTTTCCTGGGTTCCGGGTGATGCGGGAATTGGATTGCGGCCGCAGGGCTTCATTCGACCCGGGCTGGTGTATGTCGGACATTATGTTGAAATCGGCGCGGCGGCCGAGCTTCCCGCGAACTCGTTTACGGGGCGGTCCGTGGGCGCCATAGGAATTGTCGATTTGTTCATCGGCGATGTTTTCCCAAAGCTCGGCTGGATGATTCACAAATAATTTCCCGGATAGACTGTCGAAGACGGCCACGCGCGAGGTCGCTGACCCTAAGCAAACATTTGCGCTGCAGGATAACGCGCGTCAACTTTCGCGGTCGAGGATGAAGTCGGGGACGGAAAGAAGGGCGCGGCGGTATTCGGAGTCCTTGCAAACGTCGAGGCATGCCTTCGCGCGATTCGCGTATTCGACGGCCAGCTGCCGCGAATGTTCGAGCGCGCCTGAATTGCGCACCAGCGATGTGATTTGCTCGGGATGAACGCTCTGAAATCCCTTTTCTCGCAGCACGGTCGCAACCAAGTCACGGCCACTTGGATGCCCGTCGTGCCCCGCGCCGTTTTGCAGCGCAAAAATCAAAGGCAGCGTCACTTTGCCTTCCTTTAAGTCGCTCAAGACAGGCTTGCCAAGTTTTTCCGATGACGCCGTGAAGTCCAGTAGATCATCGACAAGCTGAAACGCGAGCCCCGACTGCCGTCCATATTCCGCGAGCGCGTTCCGCGTTCGCGCATCGTCATCGCCAAGCACCGCGCCCAGCTCCGCGCAGCCGCTGAACAGACATGCCGTCTTGCGATACGAAAGGTCGATCGCTTCCGATTCCGTCAAGTCGATGCGGTCAAGACAAGTGAGTTGCAGCAGTTCGCCTTCGACCATGTTCTGCGTCAGCTCAATCAAAATATCGAGCACCGAAAAATTCCGCGCCTGCAGCGCAATTTTGAACGACTGCATGTACAGCCAGTCGCCCGCCAGCACGCTCATGTGATTGCCCCAGCGCGCATTCGCCGAGGGCCGCCCGCGCCGCGTGTTCGCGCCATCGATCACGTCGTCGTGAATCAACGTTGCGCTGTGAATCATCTCGACCACTGCGCCCAGCGGAATCGCGCTATTGCCACGGTAGCCGCACGCCCCCGCCGCAAGCAGCAGCAGCGCGGGACGCAACCGCTTGCCCCCGCCTTCGCGCAGATAGCCGCCGATTTCCGCGATCGGCTGAATCGCTTCGCCCGTTTGCGCGGCGATTTCCTGCTCGACCAGAGCAAGATCGTCGCGCACCAGGTCAAAAATTTCACGAACAGTCAGGACAGCGATGACGCCCTCCGGCGGCTATAGGCGGGTGGAGCGCTCCACCCGGTCTGCAAGATGCCCACTTGCCCCACTGGCAAGGTGAAAGAACCGGCGGAAGTTTTCCGCCGTAGCTTGCGCAACTTCATCCGGCGCTAAGTTTCTCACATTCGCCAAGGTCTGCGCTACCTCCACGACGAAGGCGGGCTCGTTGCGCTTTCCGCGGATACGCTGCGGCGGCAGGAACGGCGAATCGGTCTCCACGAGAATCTGCTCGAGCGGCAGCGCCACCGCGACGTCGCGCAACGGCGCCATTTTCGGATATGTAATGTTCGCCGAAAACGAAATCACGAAGCCCATGTCCATTCCCTGCCGGGCTTCGGCCAGCGTCCCCGTGAAGCAATGAAAAATTCCGCCGAGGCCGCTCGAGCGCCAGTCTTCCTCCAGAATTTGCAAACAATCGGGCCACGCATCGCGGCAATGAATAATCACGGGCAACTTCGCGGTGCGCGCCAATTGCAATTGGCGGCGAAAAACGCTTTGCTGCACGTCGCGCGGCGAATGGTCGTAAAAATAATCGAGGCCGATTTCACCCCAGGCAAGCACTCGCGGATGCTTTGCCAGCCGCGCGAGTTCCTCGTACCACTCATCCGTTGCCAATTTTGACTCGTGCGGATGGACGCCGACTGTTCCGTAAATCCAGTCGTATTTTTCAGCGAACGGAATGGCAGCGTCCAAACGATCCGACGCCGTGCCGCTGCCAATCGCGAGAATCGTGGTCACGCCGGCTTCGCGCGCGCGCACCAGCATCTCTTCGCGGTCAGTGTCGAATTGCGGAAACTCCAGATGCGCGTGCGAGTCGATTATTTCCAAAAGGATTCCCTTTTTTGTGGCGACTTTTATTTCAGCCGCGCTCCTGCCGGCACGTCTTCCGTAAACGTGCAAAGAACGGGCCGTCCGTCCGGCGCCACCGATGCAGCGACGATCATGCCGTTCGACTCCACTCCGCGCAGCTTGCGCGGAGCCAGATTCGCGACGACCACCACTTTCTTGCCAATCAAATCCTCGGGCGCATACGACGTGGCGATGCCCGCGACGACTTGGCGAACTTCTTCGCCAATGTCGACCAGAAGCTTGAGCAATTTGTCTGCGCCCGCGACGCGTTCGGCGGATTTCACCACGCCCACGCGCATTTCGATCTTCGCGAAATCCTCGATGCCGATTTTCGCGGGACCGGCCGCCGCTCCCGCCGGGGCTGCTCCGGCTGTGCTGCCGCTCGCAGCTGGCGTCGTTGATGCGGGATTGCGAATTTCTTCTTCCATGGCTTCGATCCTTTCGAATGCTTCCTTTTTGTCCACCCGCGGAAAAACTCCCTCGGGCTTGTTAACGTGTCCGCCCTGTTTGTGGCCAACCGTCAAATCATTGCCGAGCATTTGGCTCGCCAGCGGCGTGCTGTTCCCAAGCTGCTCCCAAATTTTCTGCGTCGCGTGCGGCAAGACGGGATGCGCGAGCAAGGTCACCACGCGCAGCGCGTCGTACGCCGTGTACAACACCATTTCCAGGCGTCCCCATTTCGATTTTTCCTTGACGAGAACCCATGGCTGAAATTCGACAAGGTATTTGTCGATCTCGGCGATCAGGCTCCAAATCGATTCGAGCGCGCGCGAAAAGTCGTAGCTCTCGTAATAGCGAAGCACTTCCTCGCAAGTCCCGCGCTGCAGCTCCGCAACTTCCCTGTCGCGATCATTTTCCTCTTTCGGATTGCGCGCCGGAACGCGTCCGCCAAGATATTGCTCGATCATTGTGATCGTTCGGCTGGTCAGATTGCCGAGACCGTTCGCGAGGTCGGAGTTATAGCGCGTCAGCAAGGCGTCGCGGCTGAAATTCCCGTCCTGGCCAAAAACCATATCGCGGAGCAAAAAATATCGCAGCGCGTCGATTCCCAGCACGCGCGCGATCGGTTGCGGATACTGCATATTGCCGCGCGACTTGCTCATTTTTTCGTCCGCGAAGAGCCACCAGCCGTGCGCGAAAACCCGCTTCGGCAACGCTTCGCCGGCGGCCATCAAAAACGCGGGCCAGTAAACGGCGTGAAACCGCAGAATTTCCTTGCCGATCAAGTGCATGTCCGCGGGCCAATATTTCTCGAACTCCACTTCATCGTCCGCATAGCCCACGCCGGTCATGTAGCTCGTCAGCGCGTCCGACCACACATAAAAAATATGTTTCTCCTCGCCCGGCCACGGGATGCCCCACTTGAAGGAAGTGCGGCTGATCGAAAGATCGCGCAGACCGCCACGCACAAAAGCCAGCACTTCATTCCGGCGCGTATCGGGCTGAATGAAATCTGGCTGTTTTTCGTAAAGTTCAAGCAAGCGGTCCTGAAAAGCTGACAGTTTGAAAAAGTAATTTTCCTCGCGAACGCGCTCGGTCGGCCGCTTGCACTCTGGACAAAGGTTTCCGGACAGCGGCTCGTCCACATACATCTCGTCGAAAACGCAGTATTGGCCCTCGTAGCCGCCCTTGTAGACGTAACCTTGATCCTGCGCTTTGCGGAAAAGCATTTGCACGGCGCGCTCGTGACGCGGCTCGGTGGTCCGAACGAAGCGGTCGACCGGCAAATCGAGTTCCCTCCACAACGCGCGGTATTCGGCGGAAATGCGATCGGCGAATTCCTGCGGCGACACGCCCGCCGCTTTCGCGGCGCGCTCCACTTTCTGTCCGTGCTCGTCAGTGCCTGTCAGCAGCACCACGTCGTAACCGCGCATCCGTTTATAACGCGCGATGGTATCGGCGACGACGGTCGTGTACGTGTGACCCAAATGCGGGCGCGCATTCACGTAGTAAATCGGCGTGGTGATGTAAAACTTCGGTTTGGCCATGAATTATTTTGCCGCTTTGCCGCGTTTTTGAAAGTGAAAGTTGGCCGTTGCGAAAACTTCCTTCAGCGGCAAGCCTTGTTCCGTGGCGATTCGCCGGCAGTCTTCGTATTCCGGCGCGGCATTCAGCACGGTGCCATTTAAACGGGAAAGTTTCATGCGAATGGTGCCCAGCGGTGTTTCCAAGGGCACGGATTCGCGCGCTAGGGTCTGGCGGCGAACTTCGTGTGTGCGAATGCCAATGGTGGTCGTTTCGCGAAAAATCAAATCGATCAGCCGCTTCACGTTCGACGGTTCGCAAAGCAGCGTGACAAGCTGGCCAGGGCGGTTTTTCTTCATCTGCACGGCCGTCGAAAAAATATCCAAAGCGCCCGCGGCCAGCGCCTGCTCGACGAAGTATCCGTAAATCTGCGGGCTCATATCGTCGAAGTTTGCTTCGATCACCTCTACGGGCGCGTCCCAATGCGCTTCTGCCCCGCTGCCCGCCGATTCTCCAATCATCAGGCGCAGAACGTTCGGCTGCTGCGGCAAATCGGCCGAACCTGCGCCGTAGCCGACGGTCTTCAACGTCATGGCCGGCATTGCCGCGTAGTGCGTAGAAAGCGTCGTTGCAATCGCCGCACCGGTCGGCGTTACGAGCTCTTTCTCGACGCCGCTCGAGAAAGTGGGCGCATCGCGCAGCAACTCCGCTGTCGCCGGCGCAGGAACAGGCAGCAGACCGTGTTCGGTCTGCACTCGTCCGCTGCCCACATCCATGATCGAACATGCAAAGCCGTCAATTCCCAGCAACTCAAACCCGATCGCGGAGCCCACAATATCGATAATCGAGTCCACCGCGCCCACTTCGTGAAAATGAACTTTCTCGATGGAGATATTGTGGACTTTGGCTTCGGCTTCGCCTAATCGCTGAAAGATTTTACGCGCGCGGTCGGCGGCGCGCGGTGCAAGCGCGGCTTGGTCGATCATTTTCAGAATCGGCGACAGATGCCGGTGATGATGCGATTCCTTCGTCTCCACATTGACTTTCGTTGCGCGAATGGCCTTGCGCTGTACTTTTTCAGCGGAAATCTCCCAGCCCTCGAGGTTCAGCTTGCGCAGCTCCAACTCAAGCTCGCGCAAATCCACCCCCGCGTCGACCAGCGCGCCAAGCACCATGTCGCCGCTGATTCCCGAAAAACAGTCGAAGTACGCAAGATTCATTTGGTCGTCACACCCACGTCCGTCAATTCGCCGCGCAGATGATACGGCGATTCCGCCGGGAAATTGCGAAAATTAGATACTATGCTGCGCTCTGGAAGCTGTCAAACCCGCACACTGGACGCATTTTTCTGTAAACGCGCCAAATTGCTATTTTGACTGAGCTGCGCCAACCCCCTATAATCACTTACCCTTTTTGCGAAAAGAGAATCCGTGTATCAGCCAATAGAAAAACGTGTACGCGATGCGCTCGCGGCATTTATCCGCGCGAAGTACGGCGTCGAGCTCAGCGTCGTCACGGAGCGCCCGCCGAAAATTGAAATGGGAGAGATCGCTTCTCCTGTATGTTTCGAGCTTGCAAAACGCCTAAAGCGCGCGCCACGACAAATCGTTCAGGAAATTGCCTCGACAATTGGCAAGATCGATGGCGTCGAGCGCATCGAAATCGCGGGCGCCGGATATTTGAATGCCTATCTCGACCGCGCCGCCTTCTTTCGCGCCGCGTCTTCTGCGGTCGGCCGCGAAACCGTTCGTGCATCTGCGGAATCGCCCAAGGCAATTGTCGAGCACACGAACATCAATCCAAACAAGGCGGCGCACATCGGGCACTTGCGAAACGCCGTGCTCGGCGATGCGTTTGTTCGCCTGCTGCGATACACCGGCCGGCGCGTCGAAGTGCAAAACTACATCGACAATACAGGAGTCCAAGTCGCCGATGTTGTCTTGGGTTTCGTTCACCTCGAACAGAAAACGGAGGCTGAAGTTCGCGCCCTCGCCGCACAGCCACAATTCGATTATTTGTGCTGGGACTTATACGCGCGCGTCACGCACTTTCTGGAAGAAGACAAAGCGCGCCTCGAATTGCGCGGCGAAGTCATCAAAGCAATCGAGCATGGCTCCGGGGAGGCGGCAGAAATGGCGGAAACAGTTTCGACCGCCATCGTGCGTTGCCATTTGAAAACCATGAGCCGCTTGGAGATTGAATACGACCTGCTGCCCCGTGAAAGTGAAATTCTGCACTTGAAATTCTGGGATGCGGCGTTTCAGATGCTGATCGCACGCGGCGCCATTCACAAGGCGGCCACGGGGAAAAACGCAGGCTGCTGGGTGATGGAACTCTCCGGAGATAAAGAGGCGGCGGAACGGGACGACGAAGCGGATGCAAAAATAATCGTGCGCTCGAACGGAACCGTCACCTACGTTGGAAAAGACATCGCCTACCAGCTCTGGAAATTCGGTTTGCTTGGCAAGGATTTTTACTACGCGCCCTTTCTCTCGTATCCGGACGGCCGGAAACTGTGGGTCACGTGCAGCGCGGGCGGTTCAGGCGAAGCTCCCGCATTTGGCCGAGGTCAGGAAGTATTCAACGTGATCGATTCGCGCCAGGCCTATCCGCAGCAGGTTGTCGTGGCGGGATTGCGAGCTTTGGGTTTTAATTCCGAGGCGGATCGCTCCGTGCATTTTTCCTACGAGATGGTCGCGCTGACGCCGCGTTGCGCCGCGGAAATGGGTTATCAACTTTCGGAAGAGGAAGCGAAGAAGCCGTACGTGGAAGTCAGCGGGCGCAAAGGTCAAGGCGTGAAAGCCGACGATTTGCTCGACCAGCTTGAACAACGAGCGCGCGCGGAAGTGGAGTCGCGGCACCGCGATTTTTCCGACGGGGAACGCGCCGGCGTCGCGCACGCGATTGCCATCGGCGCGCTGCGATATTTCCTGCTGAAATTCACGCGTGGGACAATTATTGCATTCGATTTCAAGGACGCCCTCAGTTTTGAAGGCGAGACCGGTCCCTACGTGCAATACGCCGTTGTGCGCGCGCGAAATATTTTTCGCAAAGCCCGCGAACAGGAGCAGGGCTTTTCGCTCGAGCGCCTCGAAGAGACTGCTGACGCCGGGACGGCACAGCGTCTGCTCGCGCCCCCTGAAGGCAACGATCTGTGGGAGTTATCGTTGCTCGCCGGTTCGCTGGGTGCGCAAATCGAAGCTGCCGCGAGCGCCCACGAGCCTGCCTTTATTGCCAAATATGCTTTCCAACTCGCGCAGCAATTCAATTTGTTTTACCACAAGCATCACATTTTGTCCGAAGAAGACCCCGGCAAGAAAAACTTTCTGCTCTTGCTGAGCGCGCTGGTCGAAAAACAGCTCGTCACGGCGCTTGACCTTCTTGGCGTCGAAGCCCCAGAGAAAATGTAGGGAAATGCCTCACGTCGGTTGCGGCACACATCGCCGCAATGGGACTTCAGCTACAAGGCCGCTCACATTTTCATGGCGAAGTCGACCAGGGTGCGGGTGGCGACGCCCGTGGGGCCGGACGCAGACCAAGGTTTCGCGTCGTCACGCCAGGCGGTTCCGGCGATGTCCAGATGGACCCAAGGCGTGTCTTCAGCAAATTCCTTGAGGAACCACGCGGCGGTGATTGCCCCTCCCCCTTTCCCGCTGCCGGTATTACGGATGTCGGCGATTTTGCTCTTGATCATCTCTTCGTATTCGTCGTCGATGGGCATGGGCCACATTTTTTCGCCAGTCGCGCGTGCACTTTCGAGGACGCGATCGAGGAATTCGCGCGGCGTGCCGAACGCGCCGACATGGACATTGGCGAGCGCGACGACGATAGCTCCGGTGAGCGTGGCGGCGTCGATGAGGTGAGTGGCGCCGAGTTTTTTCGCGTAAGTGATGGCGTCGGCAAGAATCAAGCGGCCTTCGGCGTCTGTGTTAATGACTTCGATGGATTTGCCGGACATCGCGATTTGCACGTCGCCAGGTTTTTGCGCACGGCCGCCGGGCATGTTTTCGGTGGCGGGAACAACGGCCATCACTTCGATGGAGGGTTTGAGGCGCGCGAGAGCACGCAGCGCAGCGAGCATGGTGGCTCCGCCACTCATGTCGGTCTTCATCTCTTCCATGTTGGCAGCGGGCTTGATGGAAATGCCGCCCGTATCGAACGTGACGGCTTTGCCGACTAAAGCAAGGATGGGCGCTCCAGTTTTTTTCTGCGCGGGGCGATAGCGCACGACAATCATGCGCGGCGGCTCATCGCTGCCCTGCGCGACGCCGAGAAGCGCGCCCATTTTCAGTTCGGCAATTCGCTTTTCGTCGAGAATATCGATTTCGAGGCCGGAATCTTTCGCCATCGCCTCCGCGCGCGAAGCCAGCATGCGGGGAGTTAAGCGATTCGATGGTTCGTTGATCAGATCGCGCGCAAAATTCTCCGACTCCCCGATGATTTTCGCGCGTTCGACGGCCGCTTCGATTTCCGCGCGGGACGCCGCCGGAAAACCGAGAAGCGAAACGCGGTCGATGCCTTTATTGTTTTTCTTCTGCGTCTGATATTTATCGGACTCATAGTCCGCGTGCAGCAGGCCTTCGACAATTGCCTGTGCGGCAGCGGGAGTGCGATCTTTTTCAGCGGGCAGAAATGCGAAAGTCTTCACGCCGCGAGACTTCAGATAGCGGAGAGCGGCCCCCGCGATTTTTCGCAGCTCGGCGTGCGAAAACTTTTCCGGCTTTCCCGCGCCGACCAAGAGCAGGCGCTTGGCGGCAACTCCAGCAGGATAATGCAGCAAAATCATTTCGAGCGGTTTGCCGCTCACTTCGCCGCTGTCGGCAAGAGGCTTAATCTTGCCGCCGAGCGCGCGGTCGAGTTCCGCGACAGTTCCTTCAAAACGCGCTTCCTTGTCGCCAAATACGTAAGTGACGACTGCGTCCGCAGATACGGACGAGAATAGCTGGCCTTCTAATTGAATTTCCATGTTCCCCTTTCAGTCTCCTGAATTAGTGGCGTTTGTAGCGGTACATCGCATCTTTCGCTTCGCGTTTATCTTCTTTTTCGCGTTCGGCCGCGCGGCGGTCCCAATCCTTTTTCCCGCGCGCCAACGCAAGTTCGCATTTCGCCATGCCGTCGCGAAAGTAAATTTTCAGCGGAATCAGGGTAAGGCCTTTTTGCTGAACTTGAACGCTCAACTTGTCGATTTCGCGGCGATTGAGTAACAGCTTGCGCGCGCGGAGCGGCCCATGATTCCATGGCCCGCCCGGCTGGTATTCCGGAATATGACAATTCATGAGCCAGAGTTCCCCGCCGCGCGCTTCGGCGTAGGCGTCGCGCAGGCTGCCCTTCCCTTCGCGCAATGTTTTGACTTCCGTGCCGACCAAAACCATGCCGGCCTCGTACTTGTCGAGGAGTTCGTAATTGTACGAGGCGGCGCGATTCTGAGCGACAATTTTGACGGCGGGCGATTCTTTCTTTGTCGAGGATTTCGTTGCAGGCTTCACCGTGCGTATGATATCCGTCGCAGCGCGGGATACGCAAGTTGTGCCGCGCCGTGGCGAGGCCGTGGCAGGGCAGCGCGGAACGTGGCAGGGCGCGCGGGCCCACTCCCCCCACCAAAAACGACAAATACCAGAGCGTTCTAGGTCGCGCACTGCTCGACCTCTTGCCCAGTGCAATCCATAAGTGCCTGCGGAATCAATGATGTGCGGAACACAAACTGACTGTAAGGCTCCGGAGAACGGTAATACCTGTTTCACAGTATGTAGTTGACGGGAATCTGGCTATTACAATCAGCAATGTTTCTGGGGGCGAATTCCCGGGTCCGCGTTTTGATAGCGGATGATCATCCCTTGGTCCGCAAGATAGTCCGGTCAACTTTGCAGCAGGATCCGCAGCTGGAGGTTTGCGGAGAAGCGCAGGACGGCGCGGAGGCCATCAAAGAGGCGCAACGGCTGAGGCCTGACGTGGTCGTTCTGGACCTGGCCATGCCTGTTTTAAATGGCTTCGACGCCGCCCGCGGGATAAAGAGCAAATCGCCAGGGTCAGCAATTGTGATCTTGTCGTCCAGCGTGGACCAACGTTTTATTGACGAGGCCAGGAAGATCGGCATCAGCGCATACGTGGCCAAAACGAAAGCAGGTGAAGCGTTGGCAAAAGCAGTCGAAGCGACAGCGCAAGGCGAAGATTTTGTCGCGGTGAACTAGAAGTGTCCTGCCTCAGCTGGAAATGGAGAAAGGGTTCGTCCGTTAAGATAACGAAGCGAACACACGAGGAAACAACGGAAGCACTACCCGCCGGAAGAGAAGGTCGCCATTCTGAGGAGGCATTTGGTGGAAGGGATGCCGATCTTCGGGAGTTCATCGGTTCAGATCTGGCGCGGAATCCCGTCCCGACGTAGAATTCGACGCTAAGGAGCATCACGTGCGAGATCTCAGTCGACGCTCGTTTCTCGCAGGCGCCATCACGCTGACAGGAGGAGCATTGCTCCCACGCGGAAGCGAGGCCCGGAGTGCAAAGACCAGACTGATCCTTCTCGGGACTGGTGGCGGACCGAGACCACGGAAGGCGAGTTCAGCATCCGCACAAGTCATCATCAGCAACAACAGAGCGTATGTGATCGATTGCGGCAACGGCGTCGCGCGACAGCTCGTCTTCGCTGACGTGCCCTTGCCCACGGTACGTCACATCTTCCTGACGCACCAGCATTCCGACCACAATGCGGACTACGGGAATCTGATTTGGCTGGCTTGGGCCGCCGGGCTCAGCACGCGCGTCGATACCTGGGGACCACCGCCGCTCGCGAAGATGACCAAGCTGTTCTTCGAAATGAACGCCTACGACATCGACACCCGAATTGCGAATGAAGGCAGAGTGCCACTAGTGCCGCTCGTTCATGTCCACGAGCTGCGCGACGGTGGTCCGGTCATGCGCGATGAAAACGTGAGGGTAACGGCGGCACTCGTGCATCATCCGCCTGTCGTTCCGGCGTTTGCTTATCGTTTCGACGCCGCCGACCGTTCGATCGTCATTTCCGGCGACACGACGCGGTCGGATAACCTCGTGAAACTGGCGACGGGTGCAGAGGTACTTGTGCACGCCGTGCTTTACGTGCCTGCAGTCGATCGTCTCGTAGCCCGCGTGCCAAACGCTACTGCCCTCAAGGCGAGCATCATCGCTAACCAAACCTCGGCCGAAGATGCCGGCCGCGCGGCACAAGAAGCTGGCGTCAAGATTCTGGTCCTCTCCCATCTCGTGCCGGCGGACGATCCAGAGGTCACCGATCAGATGTGGATTGATGCGGCGCGCACTCACTTCCGCGGTTCCGTGATTGTCGGCAAAGACTTGCTTGAGATCTGAAAAGTAGCCCCTTATCACGGGATAACCGGAACTTAAGACCGATAGCTGTGTGGAGCTACAATCGTCTTGCTTAAGCGGCAGAATACTCACTAACGGAGAGCGCGCTCTCTCCATTTCAGGCTGAACCAACACAGAAGCAGATGCGCGCGATGTAGCAACGCGGCGCGCTCACGGTAGACAACAAGCCGTTGAAAACACCACCCGCAGGATTATTTCTTTCTCAAGTTCGCAATCCATTTCTCCAGAATTGTCTGGTGGGTCGGTTCGACATTGGCAAAGGCGAGCCCCATTCCGGCCTTCGGTCGAAAATAGACCACATTGCCAAAAGCAGTGAAGCTTGCACCGTCATGCGTAATACGCAGCGTTATCTTCGTTCCCACCGGAAATGGGTTCGTTGTGCGCACGTAGCAGCCAAATACGCTCAGATCGCTCGTGTGTCCGGTGACAGTCCGTTCCGAGCGAGTATCGGTGACTTCGACACTAGCCGCGAACGGAAAGCGAGTAGCGCGGTGGATTTCAGAGTGCATGGAGAGGCGGCCTCGCCCGCCACCGAGCCAAATTATAAAGACCGGTAAGGCAGCGCTCAACAACAAGCTTTGCGCCTCCGCGCAACCACGGGGACGCAATCACTTGTTCGTTAGACTCTGGGCGTTGGCAGGCAAATCCAGGAATTGCCTGGTTCTTGAATCCCAGAGAAGAAAAACCTGCGCGGGTTTTTCGGCCCTCAATTTCAGCAGCGATCGTATCGCTTCGTCGCGCCCGCGCACTGCCTGAACCCAGATCGGACCCAGCTCGTGCTGGCGAAAAATATCAAACGTTCCGTCCTTGTCGATAGGGGTCATTTCTGCCTCCGAAAAACAGAAATGAGTATTTGCGGGGGCAGGATGCGGCAAATCCCGCACACTGTCTGTCGGATGTCCTACGAAAAGCGCAAAAGTGAATAGTCTAAAAAAATGATTTGGCGTACAAAGAGCGTGGCAATTGCCTAAAGACTTAGGTCTGTACGGACAGGCAGTGGCGTGTTTGATAACGACAACGCCGCGTTTGCTTGTTGCATCCTACCCGGGGTGCTAGACTGGCCGGGAAAATCAGCTAACCAAGGAGGGCCGATTTGCGTCGCGCCTTAATGGTGTCTTTTGTGGCGGTTGCCGTGACGTTTGTCGCGGGCTGTCCCAAAGGAAATCAGGATTACAAAGTTGGCCGCAAGGCTGAACTTGCCGGCGACTACGACACGGCGGTTGTCTCCTATGCGCAGGCATTGAAAAGCGATCCGGGGAACGCCGAATATAGGCTGCGGAGCATCCGGGCGCGCTTCGAGGCGGGGCAGTTTCACGTGGAGCAAGGCGAGAAGGATCTGAACAAAGGCCAACTCGAAATGGCTCTCGCCGAATTTCAGAAAGCGGAAGGGATTGATCCCTCCAGCGCCATCGCGGCCCAAGAGGCGCAGAAAACTCTAGACCTGCTTGCCAAAGTGAAGGAAGCGGAGCAGCCGAAGCCCGTCGGCGTGGCGCCGCCAGAGGACACAGGGCTGATGTCGGCGCCGCCGGAATTAAAACCGCTTTCGCGGGAACCAATCAATTTGAAGATGGGTCCGGTGGACGCGCGCGTGGTCTTCAGCACGATTGGACAGCTCGCCGGATTGAGCGTGATTTTCGATCCGAGCTACGTTTCCCGGCAAATTTCCGTGGATTTGCCGAATGTGACCCTCGAACAGGGACTGGATGCAGTCGCGCTAGAGAGCGACGCTTTTTGGAAGCCGGTGACGAGCAATATTATTTTGGTCGCCCCGGACAATCCGCAGACCCGGCTGAAACTGCAAGACGAGCAAGTGCAGACCTTTTATCTGCGAAATACCACCACGCCGGCCGAACTGACGGAGATAACCAATGGCCTGCGGCAGTTGCTCGACATTACCCGCTTACAGCCCGTCGCCGCTGACAACGCGATTGTGATGCGGACCACGCCCGATAAGCTGATGCTCGCAAGCAAAATCATCAATTCCCTGGACAAGGCGAAGCCCGAGGTGATCATTCAGGTGGACGTGCTGGAAGCGCGGCTCGACCGGGAACACGAGTTGGGAATTCAGCCGCCGCAGAGCCTCACCGTGACGGGCACGCCTCGATCCGCGATCCAACCGAGTCAGGCCACATCGACCTCCGGTGGGACCACAACCACTACTCCGGAAGTCACGCTCAATAATCTGAAACATTTGTCGACGGCTGATTACAGCTTGACGCTGCCCGGCGCGACGCTGAACGCGTTGCTGACCGACAGCACCACGCGAGTCATTCAGGATCCAACGATTCGCGTCACGGATGGCGCCACGGCGAAGCTGTCGATTGGCGACCAAGTTCCCATCGCCGTTAGCACGCTGACGCCCGGAATAGGAGTCGCGGCTGGAGGATCCCTCAACACGCTGGGGAGCACATCTTTTCAGTACAAGGATGTAGGCGTGATCATTTCCGTGACGCCACGCGTGCACCCGGATGGTGAGGTGAGCCTAAACTACTCGATCGAAGTTTCATCGGTTACCTCGCAGAGTAATATTGGCGGGATTCAACAGCCTATCATCAGCAGCCGGAAAATCGGTCCAGCGGATATTCGTTTGCGAGACGGTGAAGTGAATCTCCTGGGGGGACTGATCACGCGAACCGAAACAAAATCGCTGAACGGGTGGCCTGGCGTGGCACACATTCCGTTCCTTCGGTATTTCTTTTCGAACCAGGACAACAAGACCGAGGACGACGAAGTGTTGATTGCGATGACTCCGCATGTGGTGCGGATGCCGAGTATCACTGCAGATGACATGCGCACGCTGGCAGCGGGCACGGATACGAACGTTCGGGTATTCCAAAAGAATGTGGATGGGCCGAATGCGGCCGTCGCGGCTCCGAGCGCGCAGAATTCCGCTACCCCGACGGGCGCACCTGCAACGGCGAGCCCGACACCGGGTTCTCCGGCAGGGAGCGCGTCGACTTCGCTACAGTTTCAGCCGGCAAGTATTTCGCTGAAACCCGGCGACACAATGACGGTGGGACTGGCCATTGACAATGCGCACGACCTGTTTTCGATTCCTCTGCTGCTGAAATACGACCCGGCAGTGATTCAAATTGAAGATATTCGCAATGGCGGATTCCTTTCTGGCGGGACGCAGGAAATTGCGGTTGTTCACCAAGAGGACCAGCAGCAAGGTCAGGCCGTCGTTTCCGCGACGCGGCGGCCCAATACTCCGGGCATCAGTGGCACGGGAACGCTGCTGGGCATCGTGATCAAAGCGATCGCGCCGGGCACATCGCAATTGCAGGTGGTGCAAGTGAACGCGCGCGACTCGCAACAGAAACCCCTTCCCGTCACCAGCGGGACGGCGACGATTCAGGTGCAGTGATGAGCAAAGCGGTGACAAAACGGCACGCGCGAAAACCTGGGTGGGCTGTCCGTTCGGCTGCGGGCATGACGATTCTGGAATTGATCGTGGCGTGCGGGATCCTGGTGGTGCTCTCCAGCATGGCCGTGCCCATGGCGCGCGTACAGATCAAGCGGCAGCGCGAGGCACAATTACGCTACGACGAACTGCAAATACGCAACGCAATTGACCGCTACAAAGACGCCGCGGACCAGAATTTAATTCGCGTGCAAGCCGGGACGGAAGGTTATCCGCCGGATCTGCAAACGCTGGTTGACGGCGTGCAATTGGCGGGAGCGCCCGATCGACACGTCCGGTTCCTTCGCCAGATTCCCGTGGATCCCATGACCAAGAGCACCGACTGGGGCTTGCGTTCCGTGCAGGATGATGCGGACGCGACGAACTGGGGCGGCCAGGATGTGTTCGACGTTTTTACGAAGTCGACAGGAACAGCGCTGGACGGCACGAAATACTCGGATTGGTAGAGAGAACATCGTGATGCGACTGCGAAATATCTCGCGAGGATCATGGCTAGGCAAGGTTCAGCCGCGCCGGGGAGATGTGCGCGGATTCACGCTCATTGAGCTGATGATCGTGATGACCATCATAATGATTTTGGCTTCGATGGCCGCTGTCCACTACGACCGCTCTGTTACGCGAGCGAAAGAAGCGGCTTTGCACCATGATTTGTCCGTCATGCGCGACGCCATCGAACAATACACACTCGACAAGCAACAAGCGCCGCAATCGTTGGACGATCTCGTGAGTTCCGGATATCTACGGGCGGTTCCGGTTGATCCTGTAACGGGCGCCAAGGATTGGGTGGTGGCGACTTCGGATTTGCTGCTGAGCCCGGACGAAACGTCGAGCGGCGGAATTACGGACGTTCATTCGGCATCCGATCGCGTCTCGTCCTTTGAAGGCACGCCGTACAGTTCCTGGTGACGCCGGGATCGGGTCGGTCTGAGTCTGTGGCGAATTTGCTCGCGCAACGGTTTACGCCTGCGTTTGTGACATAACTCGCACTTCGCGCTTCCCTCTCGTCGGGCGGAACGGCCTGGATGTTGTCCATCCAACCTGCCAAAAGGAACCGCTACGCCTGCATGACGAATCGACGAATCGCGCTCAGCGTTTTTGGATTTTGCCGGCAATAAGGACTGGCGTGCCGTTCATCATGAAAAGCGGGCCACGAATGGAAACGCTATCACCAACATTCAAGCCGGCCACGCTGGGTACATTGTCGAACTCCGTTCGCGCCGAAGTGCTGATTTTCATGCTGTTAATGCCAGCCGCGCCGTACACTCCCGGCAGACTCTGAATCGTGAAATTATTCGCATCGATCTTTGATGCCACGCTGGCGGTGATCCATGTGTTCATCAGGTGCACAGTATTGGTGCCAAGTTGTGGCGGAGTGCCCGAAAGGAGAGCGGATGCAGGTTTGATCTCTACCATCTGGCCAATCATCATGTCCGCAGAGCTGTTAAAGCTCATTCCGCTGACTGGCAGGTCTGTGTCATCGACATTGAAGATCGCGCCGCTTTGAAGATTCATGCGAACCACGTCGCCAATGTTGACGCCTTGAAACGCTGGGGCTTCGTTCATGACTACCATGTCGAATTGCGTCGCGCTGTCCATTGCGACGACCATACCTTGCAGAA
Source organism: Acidobacteriota bacterium (assembly GCA_027307115.1). Classification (GTDB taxonomy): domain Bacteria; phylum Acidobacteriota; class Terriglobia; order Acidiferrales; family UBA7541; genus DAHUXN01. Next base: position 51,360 of record DAHUXN010000055.1, on the reverse strand, counting down.
CTGGCGAATTTGGACTCTCCAGTTTGACTTCCGCGGCACGAAGAGATCCATCCGCCATTAGCTGCATTTTGATCAGGACAATTTCTCCTTGCGAAAGCCCTGCCATGTTGTTCGGCTTGCCGGCGGCGTCGAAAGCCTTAAACGTTGCGTTCGCGTCGGCGAAGACGGTCATCGAAGGCATGCCTTGCACGAACGCAATCTGGAACTGATTGTTGGCTGCGTTGACCGAGCTAATTTGGCCGAGCATATCGTCCATTTGGTCGAATACGTCCGGGATCTGCATGCTTTGCTGCATTGTCGAACTCATTTGAGGGTTCATGCCCATGCTCGATTGCAGGGAGTCCATGAGATCGAAATCGATTTGCAGGTTGAAAAACACATTCGCTTGCACGTCCAAGGGAAAAGGCGAACCGGTGATTGTTACACTCGAAGCCATCATCGTGGGGGTGAACTGGCAGATTTGCCCGTTGGCGCAGCTTGCCCCGCCCATCATTCCACCCATGCTCATCGAACTGCCGCTATCGTTCAGGAAGGTCATTTGAGGATTTGCTAGAGTGATGGTCATGCTGCCGTAGTTGCCGGCGGGAACGGACACCGCGCCCAGGTAGGCCGACATGCCTTGGAGTTGAGTCATTTCCAGCGTCCGGGGCGTGTTCAGCAGAGACACGTTGCCGGGCTGCATGGCGATTCCGGTGATGGTAGCCTGAAAAGAGAGGACGGTGACACCCGCTGGGGGCATGTCGTGAAGAGAAACGCTGCCCGCAGCGAATCCCTGCTGCGGGGGTGGATTATTATTTACGGGCGAACTCCCATTTCCGCCACACCCTATGACGGTTGCAGTAACCACAAGTAACGTCACAGCTACGAACGTTTTCATCGAGCGCCCCCATATTGTTATCAGTATGGCTGAGAGCGCTAAGCGATGCTGTGAGACCGGTCACCAGGCGGTGTAACAAGCGTCACGGCTCGTCAATATTTCCCGCCGAGGCGTGGACCTCGTACAGCTGGATCTTCTCAATACCAAAAGCGAACGCCGAAGGTGAGTCGCGGGGCGGAAACGGCCTCCCCGGCTTGGCGTGAAAGCGTTGCGGTATCGCCGAATTTCCGGGTGTATGCAAAACCAATATACGGCGCGAACTTCCTGCTGATCTCATACCGCAATCGCAAGCCGGTATCCAAATCCGAAAGGCCGCTTGCGATGAGACGCTGAACATCGCGTTTGCTGTAGAAATTCATTTCCAACTCGGGCTGGGCAATCAATCTCTGTGTGACCAGCAAATCGTAAGTTGTCGTGAGGCGTCCGGCGACGTGGCCACCGTCGCGAAAATAGAATGTCGGCTCAACTTGGAAAAAATACGGTGCGAGGCCTTCCATACCTATGGCGCCCCATGTTCGACGCGGTTCAGAATCCAGGTCCTCGCGCACGCCTATTTGCGCGTCGAAATAGCGAGTGCGTGGAATCGGATGGTCATAAAAGGCTTCGACATCGCCGTCGCTCACTTTGCCATTGCCGGCAAAGCCTTCGGACTTGAGCCAGAGCCGGCTCATATCCGTGCCGATCCAGCCCTCGCCATCCCAACGCAAATTGCTGTTAGACCCGTCCGTGCGGCCTTCAAACTGATCGAATAAAACATGCGTGAAGATCTGACTGTCTTCGACCGGCGGGGCCGCTGAGGGCGCCGTCTTACTCGTCTTGACCGGAGCTTGGGTCGTTTGCGCTTTCGCTGTCTGGCAAGCCAGGGATAGAATCAAGCCAATGAGAGACAGCATCGCAATGCTGATGCCAATTTTCCCTCTGTTCGATTTGCGGCGTGAACCAAGGCGGACGCTCATGACACCACCACCGTTCTAAACATGCCCGCCTCCATGTGATAAAGGAGGTGACAGTGAAAGGCCCATTTTCCGGGCGTATCCGCGCTGACCAGATAGCTCAGGCGCTCCGAGGGCTTCACGATAACCGTGTGTTTATAGGGATTAAGCTCTCCGTGTCCATTCTCGAGTTCGCTCCATAAACCGTGCAGGTGGATGGGATGTTCCATCATGGTGTCGTTGACCAGGACGATGCGTATCCTTTCCCCGAGCTTCAACTGGATCGGCTCAGCGCTTGAGAACTTTTCTGCGTTAAAGCCCCAGATGAAGCGCTTCATATTGCCGGTGAGATGCAACTCGATTTCGCGGCTGGGCGGACGAGGGTCGACTCCTCTGTACCGTGCGCGTATATCCGCGTACTTCAAGACGCGGCGGCCATTGTTTTCCAGGCCATCTCCGGGATCATTCAGCCTCTCGCTTACCATCGTAGGAACCATATCCACTTGAGGTCCTAATTTGAGGTGAACGGGATTTGCGGGTTCGAGCTTCTTTGGGCGCAGTGCTTCGGGCGGGAGCATGAGAGGCATGGCATTTGGCCCCGGTTGAGGAAATGGAATCGTGCCTGCTGCATTCCCCATTTCCATTCCCGCCACGCGCTGTTTCATTTCCATGGCCGGCGTCTCCGATTCGTTTACATTGCTCATGTTTATTTCCGGCGTGCTCTGTTTCGCAGCACTGGAACCATTGCTTTTCGCGCTAGGTTTGGCGCCACCTATGTTCATCCCTTGCATGTCTTTCTTCGTCATGCCGTCAATTCCGGCCATGTTCATTCCAGCCGCGCCCGCCATGCCGCCCATGCCCATGTCCACCATGGTGCGCATCGGGCGCGGGTCCATTTGCGGAACCGGGGCGGTCATGCCTTCTCTTGGAGCGAGCGTGCCGCGCGCAAAACCGGTGCGGTCCTCTGACTGCGCGAAAATCGTGTAGGCGACATCGTCGGCCGGCTTCACGATCACGTCGTAAACTTCCGCGACGCCCATGCGAAACTCATCGACCGTCACGGGCTCGATGTCATTCCCGTCCGCGGCAACCACACTCATCGGGAGCCCAGGAATGCGCACGTCGACAAATGTATCCGATGAGCCGTTGATGAAGCGCAGACGAATTCGCTCGCCCGGCTGGAACAGCGCAGTCCAATTCGCGTTCGCAGGATTGCCGTTCAGCAGGTAAGTATATGTCGCGCCGGATACGTCAGAAATATCGGTCGGTGTCATGTTCATCCGTCCCCACGCAAGACGATCGTCCAGCGTTTTGCGCAGGCCCATTTTTTTGATATCGGAGAAGAACGTGCCGACGGTTCGCTGATGGAAGTTGTAATACCCGCTTTGCTGCTTCAGATTCCTGAAAATAATCTCCGGGTCTGCGTCTGTCCAATCGCTAAACATCACAACATATTCCCGGTCGAATTCAATCTCGTGTTTGTGTTGCGGATCAATGATGATTGCTCCGAGCAGACCGGTTTGCTCCTGGAAGCGGCTGTGGCTGTGATACCAATAGGTGCCGTTCTGAACGACCGGGAAGTGGTACACGAACGTTTCCTTCGGCGCGATACCTGGAAAGCTCAGGCCGGGAACGCCGTCCATGTCGGCGGGCAGGCGAAGTGCGTGCCAGTGAATCGAGGATGGCACTTTCAGGCGATTCGTAACGGCCACCGTAACTGTATCGCCTTCCTTAAATCTTAGCGTCGGGCCGGGGACGGAGCCATTCACTGCGGTTGCCACTGCACGATGGCCCGTGAAGTTTACCGGCAATGAATCAATCATCAAGTCGAAGCGAGTCCCCGAAAGTATCTGGGGTGTTTGCGGCTTCCGTTCGGCCGATGCCGCCCAACCGCCAGGGTCGAACGCCGCGATAGCTCCAGTAGCCGCGATTCCTTGAACAAATCGGCGGCGAGTAATGGGGAAAGTGCGACTCGCCAACGAATCTCTTTCTTTAAGCATGACTCCTCCTGAAATTATTTCGGTTTTCTCTTGGTAGTCTAATCGTCGTCTTTCTCATTTGCCGATGGCTTCACAAACTCGCTGCGGTGCCGTTTGTTACATTTTCATCTTGGGCATCTTCTTCATCGGCTTCCCTGGCGCAGGAGCAGGCGCGCTACCAGACGGACCGAACACCGATTTGGCCGCAGGCGGGAGTTTGTCCATGCGCGAGAGGAACGTTACGATCTGCCAGATTTGCTGATCGGTCAGAACATTTTTCCAACCCGGCATACCCGTCCAGCGAACCCCGTGGACGATGATGTAGTAGTTCTCGTTTTCTTCCATGTCCGGAGCATCGGTCATGAATTGCGGCGGCGGTGGATAGAGAGTTTTGGCGAGCCGCGATTCCGGTTGCGTTGGTTCGCCGTGGCACTCGGCGCAACGTTTGAGATAGATGGATGCTCCCTCGGTCAGATTCTGCTCTGTGGGCTGCACCGGATTGGCGAGTTTCGGAGCATTCCGTTCGACGTTCGCATCCATCATGCGCATCGCCATGCTTGATTCAAGGGAACTGGGAAGAATATCGGCGCGCATGGTGATGTGCCCCGTGATGCCAACCAGATACGCCATGATCACGGCGACAACGATTGTGACAATGACGCCCAAAATGAATCCTTTCAGTGTTCCGTTCACTGTCTCTCCTCTTGAATCGCCTCGCGATTTGGCTCGTTCTACACGCGGAATTAGTGCTGCCGCGGTTGTGTCGGTCACTTGGATTGGAGAGAGTTGTCGTCCTTCGATCAACGCGAAAAGGGACTCGGACACGCGCGCGTACCCGCGCGTTCTCCGAAGGCACGACTGCGGAAGACTAAATGCGCAGAGCGGACATTTGCTGGTATAGCGGATTCTTCGGAACGACCGGAGGAGCCAAATCGCTTCCCCACGGGCCCTGTGACCAAGAGACTACCGAGCCTGAGGATTGGACAAGAAAAAGCGGCGCGCCGACGTGGGCGACAATCGCAAATTGGAATTGAGTAGGCCCTGCCGCGGTTACGAAACTCGTCGGATGCCCATGCGTGGCGCAGCCCGAGTGGTCCGGCAGGCCGTCATGTGAACCTGGGTGGCTGGAAGTTTGATGATGGCACTGGTCCGCATCCCCGCCGTGGCCGAGCAGCGGACAAAAACCAGCGGCACATGCCGCCGCGCAGACGGAGCCATAAAACATCGCGACCACAAACATCGCCGCGACAAACTTCACACGCGCTGTTCCGACGCCGATCATTCGAACAGATCGATTATACGCTTCTTTCCTAAGTCTGAGCGGAAATCGTGGCGTGCTGCTGACCGGCGGCAACCGTTGGTGCTCGTTGAGCCTGCGCCGAGCGACTCGTCCAAAGAAAACAACGCGAATAAACCAAACGTGGTGATCCTGCATTTCAATCCGTTCCTCCATGTTTGACTGCCGTGAGTGGCAACTCTGGTGTGCGTGGCACGACTATCTCCTCACCATGGATTTCCGGACCCGTGCAGGCGACTTCGCCATGGTCTCGTGAATTTCAGCGAGGCGCTGCTCTTGACGGGCCTGTTTAGCGTATTGCGCCCCCAACCAGCAGCAATGACGGCCCGTTCCGCTCCCGTACATTTTGGCGAATGCAGTGTGCTGCGTTGATTCGCCTGCCAAACGGCTTGCCTCAAACCAGTAATATTGGGCAATTCTCGCGTGATCGTCCGCTGTCTTTGCGTGGGCGATTGCTTGTTCGAGGTCTTTTTTAGTCCAACTAGCTGGATTCTTGTCTTGCGCCGCCCCGAAAGCAGGCAGACTCAAGGCAATCGCGATAAGGCATAGGAGCAAATAGTTCTTTGCGTTCCGTGGCTTCATCTCGTTCCCTTTCCTCCCGCGCTTCTTGGCTCGGACCCGTACGCAGTCGCTCTAGAAGGATCAAATCCGCGGGTGGGCGCGCGAGGCGGACAGTCCGTTTTCGGCGCAACGGATGCCACGGGAATCGTCCTTTCCCAAAGGTCGGACTGCCCTCTTCGCGCGAAACAATAAACCACGACTCCGCTGAAGATCCCGATCGCGACTAATACTATTTCTATGGTTGTCTCAATCATGACGACCACCCCTTTTCCCCAGCAAAAGCTGCATTTGCTGGGACGCCCTCTCATGCCTGATTTGCTCCACAAGGTGGACGATATGCTCCAGCCACGCTCATCGCCATCTTCGCGAGGCAACTACCTGATCTCGGAGCGGGGCCAATGGTAAGATGGCGACTCGATGCAGAAAAAGCTGGGAACGCGACGCTCGATCCGCGCCGGAATTGTCAGCGGCGCGATCGCTGGAATCACTTTGCTTCATTACGTGACGGCAATGAGTCATGTCTGGCTGCATCCCTTCCTGGAGAATTCTTATTATGTGCCGGTGGGGGGAACGCTTTGTGCGGGCATTGTCAACCGCTACACTTTCGAGAAGCTTCGCAATTTCGGATACGCTAAGTTGCTGCGCCTGTTTGATAGTGGCGATAGCGCCCGAGATTGGCTGGGTGTCCACTATGGGATGACCTCTTGGAAGCGCCTGACCTTTCCCATTGCGCATCGGACTGACCGAACCAGCCGCAAGGAAGCGGCCTGCGTCATGGAAAGTTGCGACTGCACTTGGTGCCGTTGTCAGCACGAAAGTACTGCAAAGCCTGCCAGCCAGAGGGTTGCTGCCACTTCCTGAATCAGACGCCTTTGGCGGCTAAACGAGCAATACGGAGCACCGCATGAAGCCAAAACAGATTGCTGAAGCGAAGAGTCAGACCAGCGCGAAGTACACCTGCCCGATGCATCCTGAAGTGCGTCAGGATAAACCGGGGGCCTGTCCAAAGTGTGGCATGGCGCTGGAGCCGGTTTCTGTTGCGCCCGCCGCACAGAAAATCGAGTACGTCTGCCCCATGCATCCCCAGATCGTGAGAAACGAACCGGGTTCGTGCCCAATCTGTGGCATGGCCTTGGAGCCAAAAACCGTCAGCGCGGAGGAAGAAGCAAATCCGGAACTCAAGAACATGACCCGCCGCTTTTGGGTGAGCGTGGCCATCACAGTTCCTTTGCTGGCTATCGCCATGGTCGGTTACCTTCCCGCACAGTATCTCTGGAGCGCCTGGGCCAATTCGCGCCCTGGGACCTGGGTTCAGATGATCCTCGCCACTCCCATCGTTCTCTGGGGTGGATGGCCGTTTTTTGTTCGTGGCTGGAAATCGGTTGTGAACCGCAGCCTGAACATGTTCACTCTGATTGGCCTGGGCGTGGGAATTGCCTATTTCTATAGCGTGGTCGCCACAGTCTTTCCAGACATCTTTCCCGCTTCCTTCCGCAATGCGGGAGGCGCCATCGAGCCTTACTTTGAAGCTGCGGTGGTCATCACCACACTGGTCCTTCTGGGCCAGGTGCTCGAACTGAGAGCCCGCAGTCAAACCGGAGCAGCCATCAAAGCGCTCTTGGGTCTCGCGCCCAAGACCGCGCGCTTGATTCGTCCGGATGGGTCGGAGGGGGACGTGCCGCTCGATCAGGTGAAGCCCGGCGATCGCCTACGCGTGCGTCCGGGCGAGAAAATCCCGGTTGACGGCGTCGTACTGGAAGGCTCAAGCAGCGTGGATGAATCGATGATTACCGGCGAGCCGATTCCCGTCGAGAAACAGAAGGATGCGCATGTCACTGGCGCGACCGTCAACGGGACTGGCTCGCTCGTGATGGAAGCAAAGCGGGTTGGGTCTGAAACGCTGCTCGCTCAAATCGTTCACATGGTCAGTGAAGCTCAGCGCAGCCGCGCTCCCATTCAGAAATTGGCCGACTTGGTGGCTGGGTACTTTGTGCCAATCGTAGTGGGCGTCAGCATCGTCACATTCATCGTCTGGGCCCGGTTCGGGCCGGCACCAGCCATGACCTACGCTCTGGTCAATGCCGTCGCAGTCCTGATCATCGCCTGCCCTTGCGCACTGGGGCTGGCCACGCCGATGTCCATTATGGTGGCTACGGGCAAGGGAGCGACTGTGGGAGTTTTGTTCAAGAATGCGGAAGCCATCGAACTGATGCGCAAAGTAGACACGCTCGTTGTGGACAAGACCGGCACACTCACCGAGGGCAAGCCGAAACTGGTTTCAGTAGAGCCGGTCGATGGAATGGAAGCAAGCAAACTGCTGCGTTTAGGGGCGACACTTGAACGTGGCAGCGAACATCCCCTTGCGGCTGCCATTGTGAAGGGTGCGGAGGAACGAGGCATCGCGCTCGGATCTACCGAGACTTTTGCTTCGCTCACCGGTCGCGGCGTTCGCGGGCGCGTGGACAACTCCGCCGTCGCTCTTGGCAACCGCAAGTTGCTTGAAGAGCTTCAGGTGAATCCCGACGGCTTGGCGCAGAAAGCAGAGGCCATGCGCGCCGACGGCCAAACGGTCATGTTTGTCGTGATCGAGAACAAGGTCGCAGGGCTGCTCGGCGTGGCCGACCCCATCAAGCAAACCACTCCGGAGGCGATTCGCCAGCTTCACAGCGACGGAATCCGCGTGGTGATGCTTACCGGTGACAACCGCACCACCGCGCAAGCCGTGGCTGGCAAACTGGCAATCGACGAGGTGATCGCCGAAGTCCTTCCCGAAGACAAAGCCAACATCGTGAAACGCCTTCAAGGGGAAGGCCGCTTTGTGGCCATGGCTGGCGATGGAATCAACGATGCGCCTGCTCTCGCCCAAGCGCAGGTGGGAATCGCCATGGGCACAGGAACAGACGTGGCTATGGAGAGTGCGGGGATCACGCTGGTGAAGGGCGATTTGCGGGGCATCGTGCGCTCGCGCTTCCTCAGTCGAGCCACGATGAAGAATATCAAGCAGAATCTCTTCTTCGCTTTCATCTACAACACGATTGGGGTTCCCGTCGCTGCGGGCGTCTTGTACCCGTTCACCGGCTTGCTCCTGAGTCCGGTCATCGCGGCGGCGGCCATGAGCTTTAGCTCCGTATCCGTTGTGATGAACGCCTTGCGGCTTAGAAGGATTCGCTTATAGATCGAGCGGTAAGGCTCGTTCAGCGGGGAGCGGCCGTACTTGTAACCGCTTGGTCCTTTGAGTCGCGCACTCTGGCCTACTGCCTTCGCGGAGGGACACGGAGCGGCTGTGACCTGTATGTGATGATCAATGCCTATTGGGATCCGCTAACGTTCACAATACAGGAAGGGACGCCGACAGAATGGAAGAGAGTCGTCGACACATACGTCGAGAGGCGACTCCTTGGGCCGCGTTTCGGCGAAATTCGCCAAATTGCAGCCGGCTTCGGATTGATGGGAGCAGGTCTCGGGCTGATGGTGATCGCGCGGACGACGTCCCTGATTTTCACCCTCGTGGGGCTGGTTGCTTTGGAAATGGCATTAGTTTCTCCAAACGTCGCGGCTTTGATCTCGAGACGCGGCGGAAACCATCGCGTTGGCGAGGCCGTCGGGCCCAGAATGCGGCAAACAGTCTGGCTCAGGCCAGCCGACCCGTGCTTGGCGGGGCCCTGTTCGTTTCGTGGATGAGCGCACCGCACCTGCTGACGGGCGCGTTGTCGGCCGGAGTCGCTTTGGTCTTGGGGTGGAGCGTGCGAAAAGGGCGCCAACCTACGAGATACGCATCCTGATGTGAACGGCGGCAGGTTCGGGAAATCACCACGGCACGTTGAAACTCATCCTGAAGCAAGGCCGAGCATGGGGAAATGTGCGGGGGAACGTCAGCGAGTCAGTCAAAAAATCGGAGAGTCAGAGACAGAAGTGCCGCTTACACCGACGCCATCAGAAACATCCCGATTCCCACTGAGATTGTGGACGCACTGCGCGAACACATCGGCAGCCGGACGGGTGGCTTCGTCTTCTCCACGAAGAACGGAACACCATGGAACGCTGACCTTCTGTTGAAGCGACACCTTCGCGGGAAGCTTAACGTGGCGAACGGGAATCTGCATATGTTTCGGCACACGTTCGCGACGCGGCGAGCTTCAACCTGAGGTGCCGATCACTGTCGTGTCCAAGATTCTCGGGCATGGCAGCATTTCAACCACTCTGAATATCTACGCCCATGTTTTGGCCGAACACATGGAGAAGTTCGAGCTTCAGCGTGCCAGAATTTTGGGCACTAAACGGCACCTGAGGCAGGTCAAGTTGCAGAAGAGCGGCAAGTCGCGTAATATCAATGACGCGGGGTGGAGCAGCCTGGTAGCTCGTCGGGCTCATAACCCGGAGGTCGTCGGTTCAAATCCGACCCCCGCAACCAATTCCCTTCCCACCTTGGTTTCTGCCGCAATGAACCGGGAGTATCGGGCTGACTTTCTTTTTTCTGGGCGCTCCGCGCTCAGCGGTCGGAGGTCGTCGGTTCCCTTCACGGGCTCAGGGCAGGCAAATCCGACCCCTTCCGGCCTTTTTTCGTGCGACCGCCGGCGGAATATTTCTTACCTCGTAACTCCCCAAAAGCTCATTTCACAGGACTCAATGTTGGGTTCGGTAAACATTGGTCGCTGAGCGCATTGGCCTGAAGGCAACAGTTGAGCCAAGGGTCACTTAGCCGGAAGTCCGACTCTTCGGCCAGGCGACGAGAAGTCCGTTCTAACTAAGCCTCCGCCGCCAGCCTTAGCTGTGTCTCGCGCGTGACGATTCGTCAAAACTTTAACTTCTCATTTCACCTGCGCTAGCCCGGCAACAACTGCGGCAACTTTATCGAGCATCTGATTCCAGCCCTCTACTTGCCCGCTGTTCTTTGCGTTCTCCATGGTTTCATTTCCAATGAGCGTGACTTTCGTCTGCCCGTTTCCAAAATCCTCAAAAATAACCACGTCGTGCGCACCTTCTATGGCCTCATTTTTTATTCCATACTGCGCGGGCTCAACCTTGTTTCCCTTCGAGTCGGAAAAGTACATGGAGTAAACAATCTTTTCGTGCAGAACAATCTCGTGGTATTCCCCGCCATTCCAGAACTCCTGCCCATCCGGCGCTCTCATGCAGCAGTGAAATTTTCCTCCTACACGAAAATCCATCTCGCAAAAAGGCGCGGTAAAACCCCTCGGCCCCCACCACTGCATCACGTATTTCGGGTTTGTCCACGCCTCCCAAACCAATGCGCGTGGGGCGTCAAAAACCCTGGTGACAACCATCCGCTCTGTCTCATTGACCGTTTTTTTGTTTGTCATCTCTGACCTCCTTTTTTCATTTGATTCACAACCACATCCAACTTGTCGAAACTCTCTTCCCAGAATCGGCGATAGCGAGTCGCCCAGTCGCTGACTGTCTTTATCGCCTCTGGCCTAAGCGTGCATACGCTCTCTCTTCCACGCTTCGTCTTGATCACAATCCGCGCCCGCACCAGATAGGCAATATGTTTTGAAATCATCTGCTGCGAGAGTGCAAACGGTTCCGTCAATCCATGCACAGAGGCGGGTCCATGGGAGAGTCGTTCGATCATCGCCCGGCGGGTTGGATCAGACAGAGCCGCGAATGTTGTATCTAGCTTATCCACAACCATATGGTAGTGCTTTATCGGTCGATGTCAAGCGTGGATTTTGGACTTCCCGATTTTTGTTTCCTGATCTCTGAACCCTCACACCCACGGCGGGTGGAGCATCCCTCACGCGCTAAGCCGATTTTGGCTTTTCTTTTGGGTGCCGCATGCTTCGGTTTTTGAAGCGTGCGGGTTTACAATGGCCCAGGCACGGAACGACCGTCGTGTTACCGAAGAAAGTGACACACGGCTGTGTCAGGGCACGGTTTTAATCGTGCCGCACAAGCCCTAACAGAAAAAGGGGCTTTAGCCCCTGCGGTACGCTTTTCATGCGCGAAGCTCGCTCCCCGAATTTCGGAAACAGACAACTGGCTTCTGTTGTGACCCATGCTCGCATTCGAGCGTGGGACTTGCTCCGGCAACTGGTTTTCTCACGCGCAAGGCCAGTCAAGTAAATTTACGTTCTTCGGTATTGCCTTTTTGAGCATTTAGACTGACAGGTGCGTCTAGAATAAGCCCTTTTTCAACCCCCGCCTCAAATCACCGATTATTCAATGTTCACCCGGACTGAGGCCGTAAAAGATTTTTTATTTCGCATGGGTACTAATCGCGGGCATTGGCTCCATCGCGTTTGATGCTCGATTCAGCCACGCTGTTGACGTACATCATCGTGAGTCCGCTGTTGCCGTGACGCAAAATCGCCTGAATCGTTTGCCGCTTATGCAGCGCGCCGATTGCGCGGTTATCCAATTTCGCGACGGGCGATGGTGATGTACACTCTCGGGTTGGAAATCACGCGCTCAGTTCGGCGGCAGTGCGAACCAGCTTTGCAGTGAAATATAAAAACTCGAGACGAGGTCGAATATCCTATGAAGCGTTTACAGAATATTTCGCGGACCCGATTGCTGTTTATGAGCACGCTATTTTGCGCGGCGTCGTCCCTGATTCTCTGCTCTGTGGCTTTCGCTCCTTTGGCCGCTGCGCAAACGGCGCAGACAAACATCACGGGATTCTGGATTCTTAAGACGCCGACAGGCGACGGAAACTTCCGCGAAATGTTTCTCGATTTGAAGCAGGATGGCGAGAACGTCACTGGGAAAGTGATGTTTGGGCCGCGCCGCGAGATTCCCATCAGCGACGGAACGCTGCGCAACGGGGCTCTGCATTTCATCGTGACGTTTGGGCGGCCGCCTCAGACGCGCGTAGTGACGTATGACGGCACCGTGGAAGGCGACAAGATTTCTCTGACGTCCACATTCCCTGGCCGCGAGCCCCTAAAAGGAATTGCGGAACGCGGCGATCCGAAGGTCATGCAGCCTCCGGCTCGCATTCCTCCCCCCGCGCTGCACGACGTTCCAGATAATGGACTGGCTCGCACGCCGCCCATGGGCTGGAATAGTTGGAATAAATTTGCGGGCAAAGTGAACGACGCGGACGTTCGCGGCATGGCGGACGCCATGGTGTCGAGCGGCATGAAGGATGCGGGCTACGTTTACATCAACATTGACGACACGTGGGAAGGCCCGCGCGACGCCAGTGGAAACATCACCAGCAACCTGAAGTTTCCCGACATGAAGGCGCTGGCGGATTACGTCCACTCGAAAGGTTTGAAGATCGGCATTTATTCTTCGCCCGGCCCGAAAACTTGCGCGGGCTACGAAGGCAGCTACGGACACGAGCAGCAGGACGCGAATACGTATGCCGCATGGGGTTTTGATTATTTGAAATACGACTGGTGCAGCGCGGACCAAATTTACAAGAACGAGGACATGCAAGCGGTTTATCAGAAGATGGGCGACGCTCTGCTGAAGACTGGACGTCCGATCGTTTTCAGCTTGTGCCAATACGGCGAAGAAAAAGTGTGGACGTGGGGCGCTAAAGTCAGCGGCAATTTGTGGCGGACAACTGGCGACATTAACGATACCTGGAAAAGAATGGCGGACATCGGATTCAATCAATTCGACATCGCGCCGTACATTCGGGTGGGCCACTGGAACGATCCTGACATGCTCGAAATTGGCAACGGCGGCATGACGAATGACGAATACAAGACGCACATGAGTTTGTGGTCGCTGTTGGCGGCGCCGCTGCTCGCGGGCAATGATTTGCGCACGATGTCGGCGGAAACGAAAGAAATTCTCACGAACGGCGAGGTTATCGCGATTGATCAGGATCCCGATGGCAAGTTCGCAAAGCGCATTTCCGATGCAGCAGCGACGGCGGTTGTGGTGACGCGTCCGCTCCACGATGGTTCACTGGCCGTGGGCCTTTTCAATCGAGACGATCAGGCGCAGGCTGTGACGGTGAAATGGAGCGACATCGGTTTAACCGGCAAAACGATTCGGGCAAGGGACCTTTGGAAGCATGCAGACGTGCCAACGTCAGGAGACAGCTATACGGCGACGGTGCCCGCGCATGGCGCTGTTCTGCTGAAGGTGACGTCCGCACAACAATGATTTCGTGAGTCGGCGTAAACCGCTTAAACGATTTCCTCGACGCCATCGGATGCGCGGCATACGTATACATCGGGCTTGATGCTCGTTTTTTCCTCGTATGATTCTGCGAGTTTAGCGGCGAATTCGGCAGCGTCATTCGGCCCGGTCAGATTTATTGTGCATCCTCCAAATCCGGCTCCGGTCATTCGCGCTCCCAAGAGTCCCGGGATTTGCTGCGCCAGCGCCACCATCAGATTTAATTCAACTGAGGAAACTTCGTAATCGGTATCGAGGCTCACATGCGCTTCAGAGATGAGCCGGCCTAACTCGGCGAAATCGCCTTTGCGCAACGCAGCAGCGGCAGCGTGGACGCGGAGCATCTCTGTTGTGACATGGCGAGCGCGGCGCCGAATGTCATTGGGCCACGTGGAAGCCATCTGTTGAATCTCTGGCCAGGAAACGTCGCGCAGAGTTTTCACGTTCGGCCGCACGGCGCGAATTCTTGCGACAGCGTCGTCGCACTCGGTGCGCCGACGATTGTATTCCGATGAAGCGGCGAGTGCGTGCTTGACCATGGTGTTTGCGACGACCACGGCGACGCTCGAATCGTCAAAAGGCACCGGCTCAATTTCGAGAGTGCGGCAATCAATCAGCAAGGCATGGGCGCGGCGTCCGCAGCAAGCGACGAGTTGGTCCATGATCCCGCAACGCATTCCGACGTATTCGTTTTCCGCTCGCTGGCAAATGCGAGCGAGCTGGACGCGATCCATTTTCAAGTCCGAGAGGCGCAACAGCGCGAAGCCTGCGGAGACTTCGAGCGCGGCGGAAGAACTGAGCCCAGCGCCCATGGGAACATCATTCGAGATGAGCAGGTCTGCGCCTGCGATTGATTGGCCCGCTTCCCGCAGCGCCCACGCGACTCCGCGCACGTAGTTGCTCCAATGGTGTTGCTGGGGCCGCGGGTCGTCCAAATGGCATTCGAAGGTCTCTTGCATCTGAACAGAATGAATTCGCAGGAGACGATCGTTTCGAGCTTTTGCAGCCAGAAAGCAGGAGCGGTCAATCGCGATAGGAAGCACCCACCCCTCGTTGTAGTCGAGGTGGCCGCCGATAAGGTTTATCCGGCCGGGCGCGCGAAAGACGCGCGGCATGGCAGCAAACATATCCCTGAAAGTTTTTCGTAAGGCGTGCGGATAAGTCATCGCGGGTAACTATTCGAGACGATCACGGTGGCGCCGCGCGGTATGGTAATCATGCGGATACGTAGTAAAAGAGACTAGCGACGAACGCGCTCATGACGGGCGGCGACCGGCGCGTGCTCCGCCCCAAATCATCCCCAAGCCAAATGCAGTCATGATGACGCCCCACCAGAGATTCAAATTGATTTGCAGCCCCCACAAATCCGTGCGGCTGGCCGACAATATGCCGAATACGGCGACGGCTGCTCCGATTGCGAGGAAGAGCAAGCCGATGGGCCAGCGGATATCGAGTCCAGATTCGGAGTCGCTCATCGGAATATCCAATTCAACGCGATAGTAATAACGGCGACCACAATCGCCAAAGTGAGCGGCCTGCGCAGCACGGGCAGATCGCCGTAATTTTGTTTTTTCGTCAACGAATAGACGAGTCCGCCGAGTTCAGCTTCCGCGCGCGGCCGCGTAAAGAAACTGACAATTATCGTGACGAGGAAACAGACACCCCAGGCATAAATGGCGCGGTTGAAATTCGCGGCCATTTCACTTCTGTAAACGAACCAGCCGTGCAGCGTGGCAAAATAATGTAACGCGGCCGCGAGTGTGCCGCTCGCCAAACCGAAAAAAGCTCCGTTTGACGTGGCGCGTTTCCAGAACATGCCGAGCAGGAAAGTGGCAAACAACGGCGCGTTCACAAACGAAAACAGCAACTGCAAGTAGTCCATGATGTTGTGGAAGCTGAGCGCGACGTATGCCGCCAAAACACTGAGCAAGACGCCGCTGACGGTAGCGATGCGGCCCATGGTGAGATAATGCGCGTCGCTCGCCGCGGGCCGAATGTAGGATTGATAGATATCGTACGTCCACACAGTATTAAACGCCGTGACGTTGCCCGCCATTCCAGACATGAAACTCGCGAGCAGCGCCGTGATGCCGACGCCGAGCATTCCAGGCGGATAGTAGTTCGCGAGCAAAAGCGGCAGGGCCATGTTGTAATCAACTTTCCCATCGACGAGGAACGCCGCCTTCGGCAGCAAAACCCACGCCGCCATGCCGGGAACAATCACGAGAAAAGGAATGAACATCTTGGGAATCGCGGCGATCAGAGGAGTCTTTTGCGCGGCAGTCATGTCACGCGCGGCGAGCGCCCGTTGAATGACGAGAAAATCGGTGCACCAATATCCGAACGAAAGAACAAAACCTAGCCCGGCGACCAACTGAAACCAATCCACGCCCATCGGATTCGCGGTCGCGTGCCCCAGGTTGGCCCACATGTGCGTGAAGCCCGGCGGCATGTGCGCCTCCAGACCTCGCCACCCTCGCGCATACGTGACGCTGACAACGGCGAGCGGCAAAATGCCGAAGACGATCAGAAAGAATTGCAGCACTTCGTTATAAATCGACGATGTGAGGCCGCCAAGAAACGTATAAACAAGCACAACAATCGCCGACAGCACAATTGTCGCGTGAATTGACCAGCCCAGCATGAGCTTGAAGACGAGAGCCATCGCGTAAAGATTGATGCCGCTGGCGAGAATAGTCATGACAGCGAACGTAAGCGCGTTGAAGGCGCGCGTTTTTTCGTCGAAGCGAAGCCGCAAATATTCAGGCACGGAACGCGCGCGGCTGCCGTAATAAAACGGCATCATGCAAAGGCCCACGAAAATCATGGCCGGAATCGCGCCGAGCCAGTAGAAATGCGTCGTGAGCATGCCGTACTTCGCGCCACTGGCGGCCATGCCCATCACTTCCAGAGCGCCCAGGTTCGCGGAAATGAAGGCGAGACCGGTGATCCAAGCGGGAATCCGGCGGCCGGAGAGGAAAAAGTCCATGCTCGTGCGCATGGATTTTTTCAGCGTGAAACCGACGCCGAGCACGAAGGCACAATAGAGGCCGATGACTGCGTAATCAATCCACTTCAGATGCATGGTGGCCGCTGAACCTCAAATATGACGATGCTTCAAATCTCCGCAGTACCCGCGCGGAATAGCAAACGATATCATTAGGCCGCTTTTTTGCCTTAGGATTTTGCGTTCGACCGCAGATGCCAATAGGATAATACTGCGGTGTCCATGGAGAGCTTGTGCTGGACTGCGAAGGAAGGATGAGTGAACGACAGGCGTACGTTTTGCTAATTCTATGAGCACTGCAAAGCAGGATCGCCGCAGCTCATCCCCTTGTAATGATCGCGGATCGTCGGCCGAAATTCGCAAGGCGGTGATTCTCGCGCGCGGGTTGGGGAAACGAATGCGGTCGCCGGACGCGACGGCGCAACTCGCCACGGATCAGATGCGGGCCGCCGATGCGGGAATGAAGGCGATGATTCCAATTGGGCGGCCGTTTCTCGATTACGTGCTGAGCACGCTGGCTGACGCAGGATTTAGCCAAGTATGTCTGGTAGTGGGGCCTGAGCATACGACGATTCGCGAATACTACCAGAGCGTTTCTGCGCGGCGAATCGAGATCAGTTTTGCAATACAGGAGGAGCCGCTGGGGACCGCGAATGCGCTGCTTGCGGCGAAACCGTTTGCGGGACGCGAAGAATTCCTGGCGCTGAACTCGGACAACTATTATCCGGTCGAGGTGTTTCGCGCGCTACGGACGCTTGGCGAGCCGGGATTGCCTGCATTCGAGCGAGAAACGCTGGTGCGCGAAAGCGAAATTCCGCGCGAGCGAGTGCTACGTTATGCGCTGCTGCAAATCAGTCCTGCAGGATATTTGGAGAAAATCGTCGAGAAGCCCGATGAGATGCCCGAAACGGCCGGCGATGGAGAAGTGTTCATAAGCATGAATTGCTGGCGATTTGACGCGGGCATCTTTCGCGCGTGCGAAACGGTCGGGCGCTCAGCGCGCGGGGAATACGAACTGCCGGAAGCAGTGCAGCTCGGACTGAGTTCGCTCGGACTGCGCTTCAAAACGGTGCCGTTCCACACTGGCGTACTCGACCTCTCGCATCGGTCGGACATTGCCCAAGTGGCTCGGAGGCTTGCGGGCGTGAAAGTTGAGCTGTAAATGAGCGGCGAACCTCAGAAGCCGTCGAGCGGGGTGATTCCCTTCCCTTCGACGCACCGGTAGAGCTTGCCCGAAGCTAAATTCTTATACTCTTCTGTTCTGCCACTGGGCCAGTCGAGCACCACGCGATCCACACGATCTGCCTGACCGAAGCCAAACGTCGCCGGAAGCTCCGATTGCGAGAGATAGCTGGAACCACTCTTCACGAGGCGGGACTGGCTCGACTCACCGTGAAAGATTTGGACGCGCGCACCGATTGCGTCGCGATTCGATTTCGTGCCGACCAGGCGGAAGCGAATGGCGCGATTGCGCGAAAGTTGATCGTTGCGGAAAAGATACGCGGGACCGTTATTCGTGGTCATCAACAAATCGAGATCTCCGTCACGATCGAAATCGCCATAGCACAAGCCGCGTCCGACTTTTGGCCGCGCGAACGCATCGCCAACTTCGGAAGCAACATCGCGGAATTTGCCTGCGCCATCGTTCAAAAAAAGCTGCGGAGGTTGCGCGTAGCCGACGTTCCCGCGAATGTTGCGCACAGTTTCGTCAATGTGTCCATTGGCGACGACGAGGTCGAGCGCGCCGCCAAGGTTCATGTCGGCGAAAACGCAGCCAAAGCCGAGAGTATTTTTCGAGGGAAGTCCGACGCCGCTCTGCACGGCTACATCTTCGTACATGGCTTTGCCGAGCGGCCGATACAGGCCGACCATTTCATCGTCGAAATTGGTGATGGCAATTCCAGGACGGCCTGAACGGTTGAAATCGCCAACGGCGACACCCATTCCTGCGCGAGCCTTTCCGTCGTTGCTAAATGCAACGCCCGCTTCCACGGCGACGTCCTTGAATGTGCCATTGCGCTGATTGCGGTAGAGCTTGTTAGGCTGCGTGTCGTTCGCAACCATGAGATCCGGCCAGCCATCTTGGTCGTAATCGAGCATGGCGACGCCCAAGGATTTGGAACTGGTATCGAAAATTCCGCTGGTTGCGGTGGCGTCTTCAAACGTTCCGTTGCCGCGATTGCGAAAAAGCCAACACGTTTCTCCGCGGTACGCTTCAGGAGTGCAGTAGGACTTGTGCTTGCCATCGAGGCTGCAAAAAACGTCTTGCGCTGGAGACCACTTCACATAATTGCAAACGAACAGGTCGAGGAAACCATCGCGATCAAAGTCGAACCACAGAGCCGAAGTGCTGAAGCCTTCCCTGCCCGCGAGACCGCTTTCGCGAGTGACGTCGAGAAAAGTGCCGCGTCCGGTATTTTTGAAAAGGCGATTTTGGCCGACGCAAGTGATGAAAATATCGGGGAAGCCATCGTTATTGTAATCCGCGACCGCGACGCCCATACCGTACATCTCGATATCGAGGCCCGCGCGGTGTGTGACGTCCGTGAAAGTGCCGTTGCGATTGTTGTGATACAGGCGCATCGTGGTGCGAACCCGCCGGTGCCCCGGCCAGTCCATGCTATTGATGAGAAGGACGTCCTGCCAACCGTCTCCGTCATAATCGAGAAATGCGCACCCGGAACCCATCGTCTCCGGCAGAAACTTTCCGCCGTATGCTCCGCTGTTGTGGATGAAGTGAATGCCGGATTGCGAAGTGACATCGACCAAACGAAATCCGGGATTTGATTGTTGCGGCGGAGAGAGTGCGGCTGCGGAATCCATTTGCAATGCGCTGGCGGAAGCCAACCCTGCCAAACTCAGGAGAAACGATCTGCGGTTCACGAGATATTCACCAAGCCGTTGCGAATCGCATAGACGACTAGATCGGCGGTTTTGTGAATTCCGAGCGCGTCCATAATATTGGCGCGATGGACGCCGACCGTATTCACGCTGAGGTCGAGCTGCTCGGCGATTTCCTTGTTGGACTTGCCATTCACGATGAGTTGCAAAATCTGCAGCTCGCGAACGGTGAGACCGGAGTTGCGCTCGCCCTTTAAGGCATCGGAACGCGAAAGTTGCGGAGAGAGCACGATTTCACCAGCTACGACGCGCCGGACGGCTGCAGGGAGTTCGAGCTCCACCGCGTTTTTGAGAATATATCCGCGCGCGCCGGCGTCGAGCGCCTGACGGACGAGGGTATCTTCCGAATGCATGCTCAACATTAAAATCAAGCTCCCCGGACGAGCGGCGAGAATTTGGCGAGTTGCATCGAGGCCGCTGACGTGAGGCAACGCGGAATCCATCAAAATAACCTGAGGCTTAAGCTCGCGGGCAAGGCGAATCGCCTCTTCGCCGTCGCTTGCCTCTCCGACAACCGAGATGTCCGGCTCGTCTTCGAGCATTCGGCGAAAACCGCGGCGAACGAGAGCGTGATCGTCCACGAGCAGAACGGTGATTTTGTCTGGCATGTCAGTCCATCCTGGTTTTCGGCACTCTCAGACGGATTAGCGTTCCGCCTGCGGCGGGCTGCACGAATTCAATCGTGCCGCCGAGGAGTTCCGCGCGCTCGCGCATCGCAACCAATCCGATGCCTGGCTTTCCGGCGCCGCGGACAAATCCCGCGCCGTGATCTTCCACTTCTAACTCCAATTTGTCCGGGGAAAAGTGCAAGCGAACCCATGCTTGCTGCGCTCCGGAATGCCGCGCCACATTGTTCAAGGCCTCCTGCAGGATGCGGTAAATGTGAACGGACGCGGAGCCATCGAGCGGAAATGGAGCACCGGATTTTTTGTAACTGATCGCGACACCCGTTTGCTTCTCCACGGTAGGAATATACCAATCCATGGTGTTTTCGAGTCCCGATTCCTCGAGCATGACCGGATGGAGCGCCTGCGAAAGAGTGCGCACGTTATCGAGCGCGGTCTGCGTGATATCCCGGACTTCCTGGAGATCCGAGCGGAGCGTCGAACCCTCCGGCGCGTATTTTCCCGCGCGATTAAGCATCGAGCCGATGGCCGTGAGGATTTGACCAAACTCGTCGTGCAATTCACGGGAAATGTAACGCAGAGTTGATTCCTGCGTGGAGATCAATTTCTGGGCAAGCTCGCTTCGCTGCGTTGACAATGCATCCAATTGCGCGAAGAGGCGGCGGTTCCAGTAAATCAAATACAGGCTGGTCAGCAAAATCGCAATCAGGGTTGCGGTGAGAAACAGGTAAACCTGACGCTGAACGCGATCGTAGATTTCACCGATTTGGCGCGCGGCTTGCTCTTCACCTGCATTGTTCTCGACCAATTGACGCGCGACGGCCGTGGTGAGGGATGCCTGCCTTGTCTGCAACGAAATGCGGATTTGCTCGCGAGCTTCTTTCTCTTTTCCGTCGCGCACAAGAGCGAACGTGCGATCCACCGCGTTCCAGAATTGCGCGAAGGAATTCGCGAGTTCCTGCATTTGTTCCGGAGTACGACGGACCACCGCGAGTTGCTGTTCGCGCTGGAGCGCATCGCTGAGGTCGGTATGGATTTGCTGAAATTGCGCTGACCATGCCGTCAGGGGATACGGTTCGTCGTTGGCTAACATATCGCGCATGGCGAGCCCCAACGAATTCAGGTCATTCTGAATGCGTAAGAGTTGAAGCGAATCCTTGCGGTAGCGGTCGGCTAAATTGTTTTGCAGTGCCCGCAAGCCGGAGATTTGCCGCGTGATGTACGCGGAATAGACCACAACGGCAGCGAGAGTGATGATGAGGCCGAGGAACAGGCCAAATGTGGGAGAACGGCGAGCGGAGCGCACGTGGGGAGAATATAACGGCCATGCGCTACGTTCCAATGGCGTATCTGATTCGCGGCGAAGCGCAAGGCTTCATGGCGTTTTTGCTTTCGAGCGCGTCTTGGTGCGGTACTGAAAGCGATACGAGGCGGGCGGTTGGCCGGAGACGGCGCGAGTGTTGTAATGCAACAGGTAGTCAAGATGACTCGGATCGATGGGATAGGCGATCCCGCGGGGATAAGGATACGAGACGAGCGTGTGCATGGGCAACGGCGTGACGGTGCTGCCGTGATCGGCGTAGAAATCCATGTCCTTGTCGAAACCATTGGCATAGAAGAAATAATCGCGGACCCAGCCGGGAGCGAGTTTTGGCAGCGAAGAAGGATCAAAACTCACGGCCACTTCGTCGCCGGAACCAAAGACAACGTATTTCTCGTCGACTTGTTGCAAAAGCGGCCGCACATCTCCGTAGCGCGTGTAATTTCCGGCTTGATGCGCGTATGGCCCCGTCGCGCTGACCTGATCATAAAAGAAAGTCAAATCTCCCGGTGTTTTCCCTTCGACGTAACTCGGGTAGCCACGAAAGTGGAGATTCGCATTCGCAAGCGGGACCTGCGTGACGCGATACGATGCGTCTGCCGCGGAATTGTCGATGCGGATTCGATCGAAATAGATCTTCAGGTTCGTGACGATGCGAATCTTGCGTGCGCCTGGTGGAAGTTTTCCGGTGAGGTCAGCGGTCATGGTGCGTTCGAGTCCGGAGAAAAATCCCATGTCGGTGACGACGCGGCGCCAATGGCCATCCGCGGTTAGAGCTTCGACGTACGGCGGGACCGGCTTCATTCCGGCTTGCCATGCTGAGTACAAAGAGCTGGCGGAAAAATAATCCGTGAAGCCATCGAGGATCAACCGGAGAGGATGGCGAGCATTCCAGTTGCCCAAGTCCAATTCGAGCCAGTGTGATTTTGCGAAGCCCGCAAAGGGCGTATTCTCGAAGCCTGTGACAAACTGATGGTCGCGCTTGAGCAACTGCGGCAGAACGTTGCGGCCATGATCATCCCATGCTCCCAGCGGAAGATGAGGAGCGCGAGTCGCGACAACTTTAAAAGCTGGAAACGGCGGATACATTGAGAAATGGCCGTTGGAATAGACTTCCACGTTCGCCGGATGGTCGACAGCGAGGAGGCGCACCTGGTCGAGATAATCGAGCTCTTCCTCGGGTTCGACGAGACGAAAAGCCAGCTGTCCGTTTTTTAACTGAACGTCGGAACCGTTGACCTTAAGATATTCGGCGGGATTGGGAATATTTCGTTCATCAGGGCCGACCCAGTGGCCGACGATTCCCGAGCCGATGATATCGGCAACAAACTGAAATGTGCGGCCGTTCCATGCAAACAGAAGCGGGCATGAGCTGCCGCGGCGATCCAGCTCGGTGATTGTCTGGCGCGAATCCGCTGGGAAATTGATTTCATCCTGCAAAACGCCCGTGGGCCATAGCATGCGGAAGATATCGATTTTGCTGGCGTCATCGAGACCCACGGTGATGTTCGTGTCGCTCTGACCCAAATATCCGGAGGCGGCTGATATTTCGAACTTTTGGTGAAGAGTTCCGGCGTAGACATCGACCTTGGCACCGATCGCGCTCTTGTTGTCGTTCAGCCCCGTGAGACGCGCGTTCATCCAATGGTTGCGATTGCCGCCCACGTTGCGCAAGAGCACCGGCGACGCGCCATTTTGCGTGATGAGCAAATCCGTGGCTCCGTCTCCGAAGAAATCGGCGGCGACAAGCGATCGCGGGCGCGTGAGCCGAATTTTGTTCAGGCCAATTTCAACTGATACGTCGCGAAAGCCAGCGGGACCTTCGTTTCGCAGCAGAACGATGCGGCCGCCGGACGCAGTTTCTCCGACAGCGGCAAGATCAATCCAGCCGTCGTTGTCGTGGTCAAGCGCTGCCAGGCCCCAGCCGCGTGTCCAATCCAATTTTGGCAATGCGACGGGCACAAATTGTTTGCCATCCAAGTTGCGCCACAAAGAAAGGCCGGGCGCGCCCGAATGTGTAAACGCCAGATCCATCCAGCCATCTTTATCGAAATCAAAGGCGAGCACGCCAACCGCGGGAGATTGAATCGCCGAGGCCCAGGGCTGTTCAGCGCCGAATTTCCCTTCGCGAGGATTCAAATAGACGGTGGGCGGGCGGTTAAAAGAGGTGACGACGAGGTCTATGGCGCGATCGTTATTGATGTCGCTTGCGGTGGCGCCCCAACTTGAGCCGTCACCGGCTAAACCAGTCTCTTGCGTGACTTCTGTGAATGCACCGTTGCCATTGTTGCGCCAGAGCTCGTTGGTCACAACCGCGGCGGAAGGAGAAGAGTTCGCGGCGGGTTGGGCTGATACGCGAGAGATGTAGAGGTCGAGGTCGCCATCGTGGTCGTAATCCACAAACGTGAGGCCCATCGGTTGGCCAGTGACCTGAATTCCCGTGCTTGCGGTGACGTCGTGAAATTTCCCGCCGCCGTCGTTGTGAAAGAGCGCAACACCATTGTTATAACTCACAGCGAGATCAGGATGCCCGTCGTTGTCGTAATCGCCTGCCGTGCAGCCCATACCGACGCCAGGAAATGTTGTGCCGGACTGGGCGGTGACGTCCTCGAATTTCCCGTTGCCCAAGTTGTGATAGAGAGCTGGGCGACCGCTGCCGTCTGCGTTTACCAGGAAAATATCCGGGCGGCCATCGCCGTCATAGTCGAAAACGCACGCGCCGGAACCGTAGGAGTTGGCGGCCGTCGCTTGCGCTTCTTTTTCAATCGTGGGTGGTGCCGTGTGACTTGGCAAACCGGATTCCGCGGTTACGTCCACAAAGTGAACGGGAATCGCATGAGGAATCTCTTCCGCGCCGGTTGAAATGATTTCAGCGAGAGAATATTTTCCCTGGTCGCCGTACGTGAGGCTCATCGGCGTGCCGAGTTTCGCGGCCACGAGATGTTGGAAGCGAACCAGATGAGTGCGGGCGCGGGGCGTTTCGCCGGAACGCTGGAAAGCCTGCGCGAGCGCAAATTCGGCGGAGACGTGGAACGGATTTATTTTTAGAGCGCGGTCGAACGCGGCAATGGCCTTGGGATATTCGTGCAAGGCCATGTAATCCTGGCCGAGAAAATACTGCGTGTCGGCGTCGTCGGGATCGATTGTTGCAACTCGCTCGAAATCGGCGGCGGAGACGTCCGCATGCCCGTCGGATTTTTCGAGAAGGCCGAGGTTGTACCAGACGCGAGGGTTTTTCGGTTGACGTTTCGCAAGTTCATCGAGAATCGGCCGGGCCTGCGAAAATTGCTGGAGATTCAGCAGGGCGATGGCCTCGTTGAGCCGCGCTGCGTCGAGGCGGGCATCCAGAGCGCTGGCCTTCTGGAATTCCGCTAGCGCGTTTTTCTGTTCCTGACGTTCCATGTAGGCGACGCCGAGATTATTGTGATGAATTGCGTCGGCCTGTGTTCCGCTTTTTGTCTCGCTCTTTGTTTCGCTCTTTGCACTTGCCGGCGATTGAAAAGCGCGTGCGTGAGAAATCTGGCGAGCGAAAAACAGAATACAAATGGAAAGAAGAAGTGCCGCGCCCAAAAAGGCGAAGCGGCGAGGGCTTCGAAGCATGTGCTTGTCAATCTTTCTGGTACGGCTTGGCGGCAATGATGCCCTGCCCTTCTTTGACCGTAATCGTCTGGCCGGCGGAGATATTTTGCAGATGATCTTCGTGGCCGCTGGGCCAGCGAATATCGACCTCGGCGGCTTTCGTATTTTGCGCGAGACCAAACGTTAACACGAGTTCGCTTGAGGAGAGATAGCTTGAGCCGCTCTTGAGCATTTCCGACTCGGTGGAGCCGCCCGAAGTCACTTTCACGACCGCGCCAATGCCGTCACGATTGGATTTTGTGCCAACCAATTTGACGCGAAGACTGTGATTCGCGCCACCTTCGTTGCGGAAGAGATATGCGGGACCGGCGTTGGTCGAAATCAAGATGTCGAGCTTGCCGTCGTTGAATGCGTCGCCATACGCGGCACCGCGAGCCACGCGCGGAGAATCGAAGGCCGCACCCATGGTGGAGGTTACGTTGGCGAATTTTCCGCCGCCGAGATTGCGGAACAGGAGAGGCCGCTCCGCATAACGAACCTGGCGCTGCACTTTCTCGATATCCGGATCGATGTGGCCGTTGGCGACGAAAATATCCGGCCAGCCATCGTTGTCATAATCGAAGAAAAAACAGCCGAAGCCAAGCGTGAGAAGGCTCGCATGGCCGATCTCAGAATTCGGCGCTTGATCGACGAAGAGGCCGTTTCGCTCATTGTGGTAGAGCGCCAGCATCTGATTGGAGAAGTTGGTTATCAGGATGCTGGGATAGCCGGAACGATCATAATCCGCGGAGTCCGTGCCCATGCCAGCGCGCGCGATGCCGTCTTCGCTGAAGCCGACGCCGGCCATGACAGCCTTCTCCGTGAAAGTGCCGTTGCGATTATTCATGTAAAGCTTGTTGGGCTGGGTGTCGTTACTGACGAAAATATCGGGCCAGCCGTTTTGATTTGCATCGAGAATCGTGATACCGAGACTCTTGGACGTGGGATCGTACAGCCCGGCTTTGCGCGTGACGTCGGTAAACGTACCGTCACCGTTGTTGTGCCACAGGCGGAGAGAAGTGCCGTGATACGCCTCGGGCGTGCAATAGGATTTGGCGGCGCCGTCAAGCGTGCAGAAAATGTCCGTTTGCGGCGTCCACTGCACGTAATTTGCGACGAGCAAATCGAGGTGGCCGTCGCGGTCGAAGTCGACCCACGCGGCGCTGGTGCTGAATTCGTTCGGGCCCCACAGGCCCGCCTTTTTCGTGACGTCGGTGAAAGTGCCATTGCAATTGTTGTGGAAGAGATGGCTCTGGCCGAGCGCGGTGACAAAAATATCGTCGCAGCCGTCGTTGTCGTAATCCCCGACGGCGACGCCCATGCCGTACATTTCCGCCGCCAAACCAGCTTGGCGCGTGACGTCGGTGAACGTTCCGTTGCGATTGTTGCGATAGAGCGCCATGGTGGAATGCGGGCCGGCATGCCCGGGCCAATTCGTTCCATTGATCAACAGAATGTCCTGCCAGCCGTCATTGTTGTAGTCGAGGAAGGCGACACCCGGGCCCAACGCTTCCGGGAGCCACATTTTGCCGAACGCGCCATTGTTGGCGACGAAATGAATGCCTGCCGCGCGCGTGACGTCTCGAAAAGTGATGTGAGCTGCGGGCAGCGGCAATTTCTGCGCGCGCAGGCCGGCCAGAGAAAGAGTCAGAAAAAAAACGGCGAGGACTGGCCAGAATTTCGGGAGAGAATGGGGAGCCATCAGCGCTGACCTCTTGTCTTCAGAGGTGCGTTGAGCGGCGCGCTGCGCGAATACGGCGCGTTCGCAGGTGCGAGCGGCGCTGAAGTGAGCTCGTGAATGGGTTGCCGTTCGTTGTTGTCGTCTAAATGAGCGCGAAGATATGGACCCGTCAAGGCGCCTTCCGCTTCGTTGGCTTTGAAGCGCAAGTAGCGGACTTCGTAGTCGTGAGCGCGTTCGGACTGTCCCATGCCGTTGTAACATAACATGAGGTTGTAATTTGCCTCGACATCCTCGGGATCGATTGCGAGCACGGATTGAAACTCGCGGATGGCGTCAGCATAGCGGCGCTCGAGGAAAAGGGTGCGACCGACATCGTTGAGTACGACGCGGTCGGCGGGATATTGCGCGAGCGCCGTTTTGAACTGAGCAATCGCTTCGTCGTAATGGCCCTGGTCGCGCAAGACGCTTCCGTAGAAGAAATGGGCACTGGCAAGCGATGGAGTCACTTTGAGGGCCTGCAGAAGAACTTTTTCCGCTTCTGGCAAGTTCCCTTCCTGGAGTTGGACGCGACCCATGTTGACCCAGCCGTCGCCGCGATTTGGCGCGGCTTGGGCGACTTTTTCGAAGGCTGCTTCGGCGCCCTGCAAATCGCCTTGAAGGAACAGACCGATGCCATAATCATTCCAACGTTGCCAGTCGGCGGCTTCCACGACAACGCGTGGCTTGGGAGGCCCTGCGGCGGCGGGCAAAACTTGCAATTCCACTTTGTCCTGACCCATCACAACGATGGGCAGATTTGGAATGCCGGGTCTCTCACCTGAATCGCCCTTCGTGTCGCCGGTGAAAACCCATTTCGTGTCGTCATACTCCGGCGCGACGGAAGGATTGTGCTGCGCGGGATCATGAACGCCAGCAAACGAAAATTGCGTGAACCACCAACTGAATTTACGATAGTTCAATTTCGCGGTGATGGTGATGCGATTGCCGACATTCTTAGGAATGTAGATACGATAGTGGACGGTGTCGGCGGCGCCGGGGGGAATCAGATGAACGTAGACGACGGCGCGTTCGGCCCATGCATTGCGCTTGTTGATGGGATTGCCGTGAGAGTCGATCAACAACGACCGGTAGAATTGCGCACCCGGATCGACGGGTCCATTCGTGTCGTTGTTTTTGCCAGCCTCACCGCTCCAGAAGATCGTTTGCCCTTTTTCGTCCGTCGCCTTCAGTTCGAGCCACAAATCAAAAGAGTCTATGGTGCCGCCCGGGAAGAAGTGGCCAACACCACGCGTACGAACGACCACGTCGAGTCGCACAGTGTCTCCGCGGCGAACCGCGACCGGGACTCGGCCAAAGGGAGCGGTCAGTTGTGGCGCGCGAGTGGCTAGTCCTTCCTGTCCCTTTGGAGCCGTGAATTCCGATTCTTCGCCAACACCGAATGTGGTCTGGAGTTGCGGCGTGGCGGCCGCGTTCGCCGGCAGAAATGCTCGTTTGCTTGCGGGCAGCGCGCTTTCGGGTGAAATGCCGAAAATATCGACGCTGACTTGGTTGGCCTTCAAAAACTTCTCAACAGTATCGAGTTGCGCGGTGTCCTCGTTTTCGTAAGGCAGAGCCGTGTTGGCACCCGGAAAACGGTGCGAATCAATCAGACCTGCGTAATTGCCGAAATCCGTGGAGCGCGCCTTGGGCATGTGACAATCCGTGCAGGTTTGTGGCTTGGGCGGATAATAGAAGGAACGCGCGCCCTTGCCGGAAACTCCGCTCGCCTGCCAGTTGTCATATTCGTTGAAGCCACGCGTCCAGCGATAGTGATTCACCGGAAAATCGAGGTGGACTTTGTGGCACGTCGAGCAAAATTCGGCCGTTTGATTTTTGACAAACGGTTTCAGAAATGCGCGGCGATGCGGTTCCGGATTTAGTTTTATGAGGAAGTCAACCAAACTGTGGACGACGGGATTCTTGTTGGTGGCAATGCGATCGAGCGGCGAGTATTCGAGAACGTAGCCGTTTTGCCCCATCGTGGATTGCACGGCGACGATGGAATGGCACATCACGCAGCCCAGTCCCGCTTGCCCTTCGGGAGTATTCTCGACTTCGCGGATGGGCCGGTCGAACATGCCGGTCAAGAGCAGCGCAGGGTCGTGGCATCCAGCGCACCATTTCGAGGGACGAATGCCAACGGTGTCCTGCATGTATTCGATGCTCTTGCGATACCACTGATTATTGAATGACGAGAAATGATGCGCGGAGCTTGCCCATTCGCGATAAATATCGGCGTGGCAGGTTTTGCAGGTTTCCGACTCGAGGAAGAACTTTGCGGGGATTTTTGCATTGTGAGCGACTTCGACGGATCCGGGGAAATAAGGCCCTGACGAACCGGCTCCTTCCTGATCCATCGTCGCGGGAGCTATCGCCGGATTCGTGATTTGATACGAATGTTGCCACTGGACGCTCCGCGTCCACCACGCGCCATACGAGAGCGCCGCGAAAACAACCAGAATCACGGCCCAGCGCAGCGAAGATGCGGAGCCTAATCGAGCGGGCACTTTTCTTCGATTCGCGTAACCGCCGAGAAGGAAAATGACGCCGACGACACACGCAGTTATGTGCACGTAAAGAATTGGGAAATCGCTGCGCGGCGTACCGGTGAAAATGAGTGCAACGCCAATCACGCCGCCGAATGCCAGCAAGCTCCAGCCAGCGCGGTCTGCAAGCGTTGCGTTGCGCCAAATATTTCCGAAAGAAATGAAAAGAAGGGCCAGAAAAGCGATTCCCGCTGCGAGGTGGAGCACGACGAAAACGTAGTAATGAATGGTTGGCGTCGGCCAAACGAAGTCATACAGGGCGGTGAAAAACAGAACGAGCAAGAGACCGAGGCGAACTCTCTTCATGCGTCTCTTCGAAGCCGGAGAATCGTCCGGCGATGCGGCGCGATGGGAAAGGCTGTCAAGCGGTTCGCTCCCGAGTGATCGAGATTGCACGCAGAAAATCACGCCACGGCCGGCCTAGCGTTGCGTTTCTAAAGTTCGTGATGGTCAGCTTCGGCAACACGACTGTTCCTCAGGGGCTGAAGCCCTTTTCTTCCGAAACTTAAGCGGCACGGTTAAAACCGTGCCCTGACGCAACCATGTGCCACCTTTTCGGTAGCAGGACACTAGTGCAGGCGGCGAACAACGCATAAACCGGTTGAAATCTTGTGATAGTCAGGACCTGCGAGGGAGGAGTTAACCGAATTCGGGGTCGTGCCGCAATAATGGAAAAGCACTATATGGCCAAGAGAGGCGTTTTTGTCGGGCAGCCGATTGTCCCGGTGATACACTCAACTTTTTTGATGGCAAAAGGAGGACGCAGTGCCGCAACACGCGCAGAGTCAGAAGAGAAGCATGACTTCCCTTTCCGCCAGCGAGATGGCCGCGGGAATCCGACGAAGAGAAATATTGCCCAGCGAGCTTGTAGAACCCCATCTGGAGCGAATCGCGCGACTGAATCCGCAATTGAACGCGTTTGCCTATGTGGACGGGGAGGGCGCGCGGCGGCAAGCGAAAAAGGCGGATGAGGCGCTAGCTAAAGGAAGCGAGATCGGCGCGCTGCACGGCGTTCCGCTCAGCATTAAGAGTTCGATCGACGTAGCGGGATGGCCATGCGACTGCGGGTCGCGTTTGCGCGCAGGATACGTGGCGCAGAACGACGCCACGCTGGTCGCGAGGCTGCGGCACGCTGGCGCGGTTCTACTCGGCAACACGAATACACCTGAACTTCTCATGGCCTACGAAACGGACAATGCTGTACGCGGGAGGACGAATAACCCCTGGGACCTTCAGCGCACACCGGGCGGTTCGAGTGGAGGTGAGGCGGCAGCCATAGCGGCGCGCTGCTCGGCAGGAGGCGTAGGCAGCGACGGAGGCGGCTCGGTTCGCGTTCCGGCGCATTTCAGCGGGATCTGCGGGTTGAAACCGACTCCCGGACGGATTCCTGCGACCGGGCACTTCCCCGTTTCGAGTGGGCCGTTCGCG
This sequence comes from Acidobacteriota bacterium, assembly GCA_027307115.1. Taxonomy (GTDB): domain Bacteria; phylum Acidobacteriota; class Terriglobia; order Acidiferrales; family UBA7541; genus DAHUXN01. The sequence continues at coordinate 20,447 of DAHUXN010000055.1, read as the reverse complement.
CTGCTGGGAGTCGTGGGGCCAATGGCTCGCACTGTGCCCGATTTGCAAATTCTTTTCGAGGTCATGGCAGGCCTCGATTACGGGGATCCATCGTCGGCGCCTGTTCCTCTTCGGTGGCCCGGTGATGCGGAGATTGAGCCGTTGCGCGTGGGATTTTTCGAGGAAGATGGTGTGGCGCCCGTGACGCCGGAGACGCGTGCATCGGTGCGAACTGCGGCGGCGGCGCTGAGCGCGGCTGGAATGAACGTTGAGAAATTTCTGCCCGAAGGATTGGAGGAAGCCAGGCGACTTTGGTGGAACCTTTTTGGCCGCGCGGGAGGACTTGTCTTGAAGCCTCTCCTGGAAGGCCAGGAGTCGCAGTTGAGTCCGATACTGACGGAATTTACGGGCATCGTGCGGAAAGAGCCGCCACTGACCACCGAGGAACTGATGAGCACTTTGCTCGAGCGCGACGATCTGCGCGGCCGATTTCTGCGGCAAATGGGGCGATACCCGATTCTGCTGTGTCCTGTGTGCGCGATTCCCGCTTTTCGGCACGGCGAGCGCGAGTGGACGGTCGACGGTCGCAGAGTCGATTACTTGCAAGCGATGAGTTATAGCCAGTGGTTCAATCTTCTCGGCAATCCAGCGGTTACGGTGCCTGTGGGACGCTCTCCGGAAGGGCTGCCGATTGGAGTGCAAGTGGTCGGGCGACCGTTCGAAGAGGAAATCGTGCTCACTGTCGCGCGCAAAATCGAGGAAGCTTGCGCGAATCTGGGCGAAGCAAATATCCTGCCTTGACCTTACTGACGGCGCGCGCTCGTGACGTTTCCGAAATCCGCGACGCCGATTCTGATGATTGCTCCGTGAAGCTTCCAGTATTCGGCGCTTCCCCGGGGAGGCTGAGGAGGACGTTCGCCAGTACGGGGCTGCTGCGTTGCGCTCTGTGGCCTTTCAGTCCAGATGCCGTAGACGCGCCCGTTGAGCGCCGCCAGTCCGGTGTAATCTCCCAGGAATACTCCGGTTGCGTTGAACGGTTGCGTGGTCCAGGCATAATTTTGGAAAGTTTGGCCAGCGTCGGTGGAGCGGGCCAGCGTGACAGTCTCATTCCTGTTCTGCGGATCGCCGCGCCGGTCGTAAAAAACCACATCGGCGGAGCCGTCAGATGGATCCACGGCCAGCCACTGAAAAAATTGATCCTCGCCATTGTGAAGCGCGTCGGTGTTCACGCGGACCGCGGGACTCCAGGTTTTGCCGTGGTCCGCGGAGGTGGAGCAAAACACATCCACGTCGCCATTGCGGTAATCGCTCCAGGTAACGTAGAGGCGGCCGCCTTTTGCGCCGCCGCGAGGGTCAATGGCGATTTGCGGGAAACCGTTGGTGCGGGACAACGCTTCGATGGTGAACATTATCGGAGCGGTGTCGATTATGTTGCGCGTGCGCGCGAATGTGCGCCCGCCGTCACGCGAAGTCGTGAAGACAATGTGATTTCCGTCTCCCCAGACAGCGTAGAAAGTGCTGTCCGGACCGACCACGCCCGCGAAACCTTCGAGCGCTCCATTGTCATCACGCGGCAGGCCAGGATGGTTGTCAATTTCGATTGGCTTCGACCATGTTTTTCCGTCATCGGTTGAGCGGACAAGCATGAGCTCCGAATCTTTGAGAGTCCAGCGCGTCCAGCCGATGTAAAGATTTCCTGCGTATGGCCCGTGACTATTATCTGCCACGATATATGGCTTGTCCTCCCAAGGAACGTCTGAGCGATCGGGCTGCACGCTGACGGGAATGTCGTCTGCTTCCCAATTCGCGCCGCCGTCGAGCGAACGCCGGATGTGAAGTCCATTTCTGGAGGAATTATGTCCCCAATAATTGAAGCTGCCCAGTTTGTCGAAGGCCATGAAGCAAATAATGGCGTGCCCCTTGTTGTCGTATGTGACCGACACGTCGCCGGAGACGCGATAATCGGCCGGGGCGATTCCGGAAGCGATGGTCCAATGCTTTCCGGCATCGGCGGAAAAGGCGATGTGGGCGTTGTCTTGATAAGCGGCTGCGATTTGCTGAGGATTGTTGGGATTGATCGCGATTGAAGGTTCTGAAAAGAATCCGGGATCGGGCGTGATGGTAGTGACTGCGGAACCGGGAGGCTCCGGGAGAGATTGGGCGCTTGCGACAACGGCAAAGAATCCCAGGAACAGAGCCGCCAGCGCGGACCGGACCATGTAAGCACGGGCAATTCGATGAACGCGGCGCCAAAGAGACATGAAACCTCCGATTCGCAAGCGTACCTTGCGCGGCCACAGGAAGGCGGGTCGCGTAAGTAGAAGAAGGCTTGCAATATAGCGCAGTGCATATATTATGCAAGCCGTTTGTCGCCTTGCGATTGTTCGTAGGTTGCGCTGTTGGCAGGCCGGATTCTGAGGCAATAGGAAAGCCCTGATGAGCTCAAATCTGAATCGTCCCGCGGTGACTGGAGCGGTGCCGAATGCGGGCCCGACATTTGCTCGGGGACTCGGGCTCTTCGACTGCGTGATGGTCGTTGTTGGGGTGATGATCGGTTCGGGAATTTTCATCGTCTCGGCCGATATGGCTCGCCAGATTGGCAGCGCGGGCTGGTTGCTAGTGGCATGGGCTTTCGCGGGCGTGCTTACTGTCGCTGGGGCGCTCTCCTACGGAGAACTGGCGGCAATGATGCCGCGCGCGGGCGGCATGTACATTTTTTTGCGCGAAGCTTTTTCGCCGTTGTGGGGATTCCTCTATGGATGGACGCTGTGCACCGTGATTCAAACGGGAACGATTGCAGCGGTTGCGATTGCGTTCGCGCGCTTCTCCGGCGTCCTTTTCCCGCGAATATCCGAAGACAATTACCTGATTCATCCCATTCACATTTCAAGCGGCTACGCGTTTTCACTTTCGACGGCACAGCTTTTGGCGATTGCGATGATTGTAATTCTGACGTGGACGAACAGCCGCGGCCTGGAATACGGCAAAATTGTTCAGAATGTCTTCACGGTGGCAAAAACGGGCGCATTGCTGGCGCTGATCGTGCTGGGACTGACGGTGGGTTTGAATCTCGATGTCGTGCGGCAGAACTTCTCACATGCGTGGACAGCCGTTGGCGTGACGCCTGTTGCTTCAGGACTGAGCGCGGTGACGGCGTTCGGATTATTCGCGGCGATTTGCGTGGCACAAACTGGATCATTGTTTTCCGCGGATTCGTGGCACGATATTACGTTCACGGCCGGTGAAGTGAAGGATCCGAAAAAGAATTTGCCGCGCGCGCTGGGTATTGGAACGATTATTGTGATCGTTCTGTATCTGCTCGCAAACGTGGCCTACCTTGTGGTGCTGCCGCTTTCCGCGATTCAGCATGCGCCATCGGACCGCGTGGCAACGGCGATGTTGCAGAGAATTTTCCCGGTGGCAGGCGCGGCGCTGATGGCGGCGGCCATCATGGTTTCAACCATCGGGACGATCAATGCTCTTACACTGGCCGGCGCGCGGGCCTATTACGCGATGGCGCGACACGGGCTGTTCTTTCCCGCGGCAGCCCGGCTCAATCGCGCGCGCGTCCCTGCGCACGCGCTGTTGATACAAGGGATCTGGGCCGCGTTTTTGGTTTTGCCGCGCACGTTCGATCCGGTAACACGGGAGTACGGGAACCTCTACAGCAACTTGCTCAATTACGTGATTTCCGCGGCGCTGATTTTTTACATTTTGACGATTGCGGGAATCTTTCGCCTGAGGATTGTCCGGCCCAACGCTGAGCGGCCCTACCGTGCTGTGGGATACCCGTGGCTTCCGGTGGTTTATATCGTGGGCGCGGGAGCCATTCTGGCAATGCTTTTCACCTATCGCGCGTCAACGACCTGGCCGGGGTTGGTGATTGTACTCTTGGGGATTCCGGTGTACGGGGTGCTATCGCGGTCCGCCAGTTTGCGGGAAGTTCGAGATGCTGAATCCAGCCCGGAGTCAGCTTAAGGGAGCCAACGGCGGTACCTCTGGGCAAGTGAGCGACCGGCTAGAATGTACTGAAAATAGTATAAAACCTATCCGAGCTAATGAATAATATGATATCTTCTGCGGTGATTTACAACGATTGACTCTAGTTATCCGAGTCTATTGGCTATAAGCCCATGAATCCAAAGGTTGAAGGCCAAGTAATCAAAACCCCCGGCAACGGCATACCCAGGACGTCGCTCGCTTCCGCTGTGGCGGACAAACTCCGCGAAATGATCATTAGGGGCGAAATTCAGGAAGGCGAGCAATTGCGTCAGGACGCGATCGCGTCGGATTTTCAGGTGAGCCGCATCCCTGTTCGCGAGGCAATGCGTCAGTTGGAGGCAGAGGGGCTGATTACCATCGTGCCGCACCGCGGCGGCGTTGTTTCCGCGCTTTCACCCGAAGAAATCGAAGAGTTATTCGATATTCGCGTGCTGCTCGAAAGCGAGGTATTGCGACTCTCCATACCGAACCTGACTGAAGATGACTTTAAGCAGGCGGAAGCGATCCTGGAAACGTACGAAAAGGCGCTGTGGAAGGAAGAAGAAGTGGGAACCTGGGGCCGCTTGAACTGGCAATTTCATTCCATACTGTATTCGCGGGCCAACCGCCCCCGCTTCATGTCGATGATTCAAACAATCAATAACAACGGGGACCGCTACACGCGACTGCAACTTTACCTGACGCACGCGTTTGAACGCGCCAAGCAGGAACATCGCATGCTTCTCGAATTGTGCCGCGGGCGAAACACGGCCGCGGCCTGCGAATTACTCGAGCGCCACATTCATAATGCAGGGCGCACGCTGAAAGAATTTCTGAAGCAGCGCCGCGCGTAACTCGCCCGCCCCTCGCTAGACTTGTCATCCTGTTTCGTCCATCAAACTAGCGCCGTTTCTTGTGGCCGACGCATGTCGTATCCCTTTAGCAGCTTGTTGAAAAAGCGCTTCTGATGGCCGTCTCTGCCGCCGCGAGGGAACCGGGGCTTGCTCAAATCCAAGGAAACAGCAGGTTCCTCATCGCGGCTGCTCGTCGGAATGACAGCGAGTAGAGTTTTTCAAAAAACTGTCAGGGCATCGCGCTGCTCGCGGCGGCGACTGGAGGCAAGGCAGCGGTTAACGGCGTAATTCCCTGCTGCGTCAATGTGCGGTCGAAGGCGGGAACTTGTTGCGTCATCAGATTCTGATAATCCGCGGCCGCCTCCGAAAGACTTTTCTCGATGTTCTGGAGCACTTCGAGCGACGCAGGAGTAGGAGCAAAATCCGCGCCGCCTGCGACGTCTCCCGCTCCGGTGCCCACTTCCCCGTTAAGCCAGATTAGATTCAGATAAACCTTGTAGGCGTCCGTGTAGTATTTATCGTCGCTGTTCGCGTCTTCACGCGTGATCAGCTTGAATTCCACGGACTGCATTTTCTGATCCATTTGCTGAACGGACTTCCGCAAATCAGCCTTGCTTTTCTGCTCGGCGAGCATCGCGTTCACATCTTCGAGTTGCTTTCGCATCCACTCGATACGGTTGACCATGTCTGATGTGCGGGTGATGTCGTCGCGAATGCGAAGCAGCGTTTTCACGGAGGCGTCGATATCGGCGTCCGTGCTTGACGCGTGCGGATCTTTGAGAATTGTGAGCGGCTGAGTGAATGCTTGGCCGTTGACGGTGAGCCGCAGAGTGTATTTGCCAGGCGCGGCGATGGGGCCGACTTGCGCTCCCTCAATTCCCCAGTGCGTGATGGGGCGCGAATCTTTGCCTCGGAAACGAGGCTCGTCCCAGATGTGCGGATTATCGGGAGCGGCAGTGCGTAGCGCGATCAGGTGAGGAGGTTCGTAACGCAGGTCCCAGGCCGTTCGGTTCATGCCAGCCTTTCCCGGGGCTTTCAGTTTGCGAATCACGTTGTTGTGCTCGTCGAGAACTTCAATTTGAACCGGCTGCTTTGTCGCTGACTTGAGTGAGTAATCGAGGATGGCACGCCCACCGCGGACAAAGCGGTAGGTGGCGCGCGGCGCGAAGAATCGCACAGCGGCGTCGGAATGATCCTTTGCCATCTGCTCGAGCGGCGAGATGTCGTCGAGGATGTAAAGTCCGCGGCCGTATGTGGAAACGACGAGATCGTGGAATTGCTTTTGCACGACAGCCCAGGAAACCGTGGCGTGCGGTAGGCCATCGTCGAGCGCCTTCCAGTGCCCGCCATCGTCAGACGAGTAATACAAGTCATTTCCGGTGCCGGCGAAGAGAAGTCCTTTGCAATTCGGATCTTCGGCGACAACGCGAACGTACGACAATTCGTTCTTGGGCAAATCGCTGGAGATCCGCGTCCAGGTCTGGCCGAAATCGGTGGTCTTATAGATGTAAGGATCGCGGTTGTCCATCAGGTGAAAATCGATTGAGACGTACGCGGCGCCTGCTTCAAAATGCGAAGGCTCGATACTCGTAACGGTGCCCCAGGCGGGCAATCCGGAAATATTCTTCGTGACGTTGTTCCAGTGACCGCCGCCGTCCTTGGTGTACCAGACCTGGCCGTCGTTTGTTCCCGCCCAGATCAGGCCTTTCCGGATTTGCGAGGGAGCGATGGCGAAAACGACCTCGCCGTAAAATTGGCCGAGGTTATCTCCGACGATGCCGCCGGAGGAAACGATTCTGCTGGGATCGTTTGTCGAGAGGTCAGGACTGATGACAGACCAGTGCACTCCGCCATCGCTGGTTTTGAAAATCACCTGGCAGCCGTAGTAGACCGTATTGTTATCGAAGGGATCAATCGCGAGGGGCGGCGTCCAATGACAGCGGTATTTCGTGTCGTTTGGAGCGGAGTCCAGCGTGTGAATCCAAGGACTGACGGAACGGGCCATCTTGGTTCGCGCATCCCAGCGCGTTACTTCATTTCCATAGCAGGTGGCCCAGACGATATTCGGATCGGATAGATCCGGCAGCGTCCAGCCGGATTCGCAGCCGCCCATGGCATGGTCCCAACCCGGCTGCTCGCCGCCACCGAAAGCAAATCCAAACGATGTGCTTGGCCCGCGCATGTTGCCATCGTCTTGCATGTTGCTGTAAACTTCGTAAGGAATCTGATTGTCGACAGCGACGTGATACATCTGGCCGATGGGCAACGTGACGCGAGTGAAACCGCGCCCGTGCGCCGTGGTGATCAGAAGGCCACCGTCGTTCGTGAGGGCGAAGCGATTTGGATTCTTGGGATCAACCCAAATGTCGTGATTGTCGCCGCCCCAGGGAACCTGCTTGAAGGTTTCGCCGCCGTCTATGGATTGAAAGAAGCTGCTGTTTGCGACATATATTTCATCCTCGTTACCCGGCGAAACCGCGATGCGAATGTAATAGCCCGCGCGACCGATTAGCGCGCGCTGCCAGTTGACGACGCGCCAATTTTCACCGCCGTCGTCCGAGCGCCAGACGGAGCCTTGATCTTTGGTTTGAATCAATGCATAGACGCGCTCGGAATCCGTCGGCGCTACGGCTACGTCAATTTTCCCGACGGGCGACTTTGGCATGCCGTGGCCCTCGATGCGCGTCCACTTCGTGCCGCCGTCACGCGAGACATAAACACCGCTGCCGGGTCCACCGCTAAATTCGCCATACGTATGCATGACGATCTGCCACGTGCCTGCAAACAATACGTCAGGATTGTGCGGGTCCATCGCGAGGCCAGAGCATCCCGTATTTTCGTCGACAAACAAAACGCGTTCCCAGTTCTTCCCGCCATCCGTAGTGCGGTAGACGCCGCGCTCCTGTTGCGGGCCCGTCGCACGGCCAAGTGCACAAACAAAGACGTTGTTTGCGTCGCGCGGATTCACAATCACGCGGCCAATGCGTCCCGTCGCATCGAGTCCCATGTGCGTCCAGGTCTTTCCCGCATCGGTAGACTTATAAACGCCATTGCCCATCACATCGCTGTCGCGAATGGCCCACGCTTCGCCCGTGCCGGCCCATACAACGTTCGGATCAGAGGGCGCCACGGCGAGCGCGCCAATCGCGGCCACTGGCTCCTTATCAAAAATGGGCAGCCAGCGGCCACCTCCGTCGGTAGTTTTCCAAACGCCGCCCGACGCCGCGCCAGCGTAGTAAACATTCGGATCTCCCGGCACGCCAGCGACGGCGGCGACGCGATTGCCGACGGTGGGACCGATGAAACGGAAGCGAAACTGTTCCTGACCGCCCGGGCCACGGCGACGCTGGGCGAAGCTTGGGAGAGCGCATGTGGTCACAACGACGACACTGAGAATTAAATTAACGAGGACGCGATTCATTTTAAGCATTTCCGGGCCTTTCTTTGAGGCTGATAATCGAGCCTCTTCTGATCTGCGATTTCCATGCGCACGCCGTAGAGACCTGAGCGAATTTAAGGTCTCCTCGGAAGCGGCGGAAGCCTTCGTTCCTTAATCTCAAAATCCGTGGGCGGCGTAACGCCGAGCAAGTACTGCACAAAATAATCCCAGCGGCGACGGCTGACATACAACGCGTGCGGGCCGCTGTCGCCGTGAAACATATTCGGAACATAGAGCATGTCGAAATTCTTATTTGCGGTCATCAGCGCATCGACGAGACGCATTGTTTCGACCGGATTCACATTGTTGTCGATATCGCCGTGAATGAGGAGCAAGTGCCCTTTGAGGCGGTTCGCCATTGTCACGTTTGATTGTTCTTCGTAATCTTTTCCGACGGGATAGCCCTGATACTGCTCGTTCCACCAAGCTTTATCGAGGCGAGGATCGTGGTCGCCTGAAGTGGAGACGCACACTTTGTAGAAATCCGGGAACTGCAAAATCGCGTGCGCGGAACCGTAGCCTCCGGCGGAGGTGCCGTAAATTCCCACGCGCGTAATATCCATGTACGGATATTTCGCGGCCATCTGCTTGATCATCGCGACGTGATCGGCGAATGAACCGCCGAGGTTGTGATAGGAAAATTCGTGGAAAGCGCGAGAACGCCCGGTGGTGCCGCGGCCGTCAACCATGACCACAACGAATCCCAGTTCCGCCATGGATTGAAGACGCAATGCCGCGCCGAATGATTTAGGCACGAAGAATCCCTGCGGGCCCGTGTAAACCTGCTCGACGATCGGATACTTCTTTGACGGATCGAAGTTTGTCGGACGCACGATTACGCCGTACAAATCTGTTGTGTTGTCCAGCGCCTTGCCTTCGAACGGCTCGGGATTCTTCCACCCCATTTTTTGCAGTCCACTTACATCGGTTTTTTCGAGGACGCGAACTATGGAACCGTCCTTGCCGCTGCGAAGGACCGATTCGCCCGGCAAATCGACGCGCGAATAGTTGTCGACGAAGTATTGACCGTCGGGCGAAACGCTTACGGTGTGATTCGCGTTTTCCGGGGTAAGGAGGGTGAGGCCGGAACCATCGAGATTCACGCGGTAGAGATGAGTGAGATACGGATCTTCATTTTTCTCGCGGCCGCCGGCCAGAAAATAAACTTGATGGTTTTTGGCGTCGATACTCTCAATTTGGCGGACAACCCAAGAACCTCTCGTGACTTGATTCTTGAAATGGCCCTGGTCATCGTACAAGTACAACTGGTTCCAGCCGTCTTTCTCTGACGACCAGAGAATGCCTCCATTGTCAGGAATGTAGCGGAAGAAATGTTCGCCGGGATCGATGTACAGGCCGTCCTCTTCGCTGATCAAAACTTTCTCGTCGCCTGTTTCGGCGTCGACAATTCGCAGTTGAGTTTCTTTGTTTCCGCGCGTGCCGCGTTCATAGAAGAAACTCTTGTTATCGGGGAACCACCGAAAATAGCCGGGGCCGCCTTGAAACTCAAGGTCGAGGGGAGCTGTTTTCACGTCGACTCGCTTGCCGGACAATACATCAAAGACAATCACTTGCGCATGCGGGAGGGCCTCGCCGGGCAACGGGTAAACGTAATCGTAAGCCTTGGGCCGAAGCTGACCGGGCGGGACAAACTGCAAGGTGGTGAAGCGTCCGGCACTGCGCGAATCGATCCGGAAGGTGATCAACTTCGAGGAATCGGGCGACCAAAAAAGATCCGGGCGCGTCTTGGCGTCTTCCCCGCGTTGAATTCCCTCGGTGACGAGAGTGCGAAGGTCTGGAAGCGGCGTCGCGTAATCCCATCCAGGCACGCCGTCGCGCGTCAACTGGACGATCTCTCCGGTCGAAGTGTCACGAAGAAATAAATTGTGGTCTTTCAAGTAGGCGGCCCAACGGCCGTCTGGGGAGACGTTCTCGTATGGATCTTCTTTTGGGCGCGGACTTTCCGTGCATTCGTAATTGGTGAGTTTACAGGTCCACTCGACGTCTTCGATCTGGAAACGGATGGCACTCTCTTTGTCGGTGTATTCGAAACTGTAGAACGGCAAGCGGGTGGCTTCGTAAGGCTGCCGAGCGGCACGCGATAGAGCCTCCGCCAGCCGCGCATGATCGAACGCAGGGGCGCTAGTATTCTTCACGGCGTCCACCAAGATGAACTCCGAGCCCTTCGGGCCATCGCTGCGATACCAGAAGCGGTCGCTGCCCTCGATCCACGTGGGACGAATGTCGGCGACGGAGACGATCGAGCGCATGTTGCCGCCCAGGAAACGCTGCGCGCGCTGGTAGTCCTCGAGAGTTCCTTGCGCGTTTGCCAGCGCCGGCATGAGCAAGAAACAAAGTATTGCGGCCAAAACGATCACACGGCGACGGTACGAATCCATGCAGCCTCCTCTATGAGCCAGCCAGTACATTACAGTGGAAAAGACGCTTCGATGCGCGCTGCGCACAGACCAACGCGAGGTTATCGGTTCGGCTGGCGCTATCGTCAGGGAATAAACAGCTCCAATCTGACGTGCCACGATACGGACTGTCCGGGCGCCAGCCAATCCATGCCGGTATTTCTGCGCCCCCAAATTTTTGTGTTGAATGGATCCGCCAAGTTGAACTGTGGTTCGAGGACGATAAAATCCTTGTCAGGCGGAGCGTAGGCTTGAATGGCTTTGATTTGCGGCGAAAGCGCCGTGATGCGAAGGCCATATTTCGCGGCGGGATCAATGACATCGATGACGGCGTTTCCGGCGGTGTTGCGCTTGAGATCCGTGAAGCAATCATCCATGTAGAGCGTGGGCCCAAGGGGCGCACCGCCAGGAGCGGTAAAATCGTATGGCGTGCCCTTGACGGTCACCACTTTCCCCGTTGGGAAAACGTCATCGTAATTGTTCACGAGCGTGCGCATGTCGGCTGGCAAGTGCAATCTTGCTTGCGCGCGATTGCTGCTGGGAAACCGGAAGTAGGGATGGAAGCTGATGGCCATGGGCAGCTTTTCGTTTCCAACGTTCTTGGCCGTGACGATGACGTCCAGTGCAGTATTTTTCAAAATCATCCGCACGCTGACATCCGTTTTGGAGGGCCAGTGGCCGTCAAAATTCCCGCCGTGCAGGAAACCCGATACCGTCGACTCCGTTGGGCCGTTGTGGAATTTCACGTCCCGGAAATGCGCGGACATAATTAAGCCGTGCATCGCGTGAACTTCCGCGCCGGGCTTCTTGCCCTTCCAATTCGCCGGAAGGGACAGCGGCTTGTTGCCGATTGTGGTCTCGATAATCTTTCCGTCGGCCGAGAGCTTTCCGCGGATGCGGTTGGGATATGGCAAGAGGATTGCGCCGCCCATGGAAAAACTCTTGTTGCCAAAAGCATCGTTTTGATTTTCGAGAAGGTTTTTGGCTTCGGGCAAGCTCGGCGCGTTGATGACGTCAATGTCGCCTTTGCCCGGCAAATAAGCTCTGACCTGAAGCAAGTTCATGCCGTTTCCCGGCAGAATGGTCGCGCCAAGGAATTGGGGTTTGGTGTGATCAGCCGATTGCGGTCTCTCCAAGATCACTGCGGGCTCCCCTCCAATGAAAATCGGCGATTCCGCGGCGCGAGAACCGGCCTTAGCCGCACGAGGCTTGGATCGATGCCCCGAAGAGGCTTGGACGGCCAGAACAACGGTGGCGAGTACAAACAAAAAAATGGATCCGTGCTTCATCATCGAAAACTCCTTTTCAGCAGAAAACGTTTACTTGACGAAATCAGTCGCAAATTGCGAGATGGCGCGATTTTCGAAAACCTTATACCGAGATTCGCGACAGCAAGCAAGAACCTTTCCACTAGAGTGCCAATGCCCTGCGTTGCACGCACTTTTAGTTTGCAGTGGGCAGCCTGGTTAGCTCCACCGAAACTTTATCGTCATCCATAGGGATGAAAATCTGATTCTTTTCTCCCAGCTTGCTGGTGAATTTCTGCAACGGGCGACGCCCGAGCGCCACTTGGTAGCGTCCCGCCGGCAAACCGGAGAGGCTGATGGCCGTCTGGTGCTGAGCCGCAGCACGATTTTCCAAAATGAAAGTTATGCGACGCAGCGAGTTGTCAAATGACACAGGTTGGCCCTTTGCGAAGCCGTCGCGGCCGAGAAGAATGTGCACTCGTTGAGCGCCCCGCAAGATGTGGAAGCGGGTGCGCAAACCGTCTTTCGGGATGACCTGCGTCAAGCCGTTCTTTTTTTCAAGGTCGCCGCCGTACGCGAAAAGTCCGAAAATCGGATCGTCGACAACAACCGTTGCGGCAGTTCGCAATGCTCCCGTGAATCCCAAATCGATTTCGCCGGAGTACCACCACGGGCCGCGCCCCATTTCTTTGTTGCCCAGCCACGCGCGGCCCCACGGACGCGGTTCAAAGCCGCCGCTTGCACCGCCGTCGTCGTTTTTCCCGGGATACCAGTAGCCGTAGTTGGATTCTGGCGTGCCGGAATTGAGAAGCGCCCACGAACTCAGGTATGAGGCGAATCCGAGCCGCATGTAGGTTGCAGGATCTTGCGCGAAATTCAATGCATAATCCATCACGGCCCAGCCGCCCATCTGCGCCATGTAGCTGAGCGTGTAGCTAGCGTTGCCGCTCGCGCGATAATCGCTGCCCAAGTCGTAATAGGCAGTTTCGAGCCAACCGCGGCAGGCGATGTTCAATCTCATCTGCTCGTCCAGGAATGCCGCGGCATCGTCGTATTTCACCGCGCGACTGAAATCCGTTGGCTGCGAATGCGGCACAGCGGAATTATCAGGTGCGTCGACGTGATGCATCGCGTAACGCGCGAAAGCTTCGGTTGATTCGAAACCCGTCGAATCGAAAGGATATTCCGAGCCGAAAAGATACGGATGATCGTTAATGAAGTGCTCGACCTTTTTCTCCCAAGCGTTTCTTAACCAATTGGCCTGATCTTTGTGGCCGCTGTCATATAAAGCACGGATCAGCGCTGGAATCACAAGCTCGTCGTATGTGCCCGTTTTGTCAGCGGACCATTTAATGAGTTCGTCCGGCACAGTGAAAAACGCCTTGGCGGTTCCGAAAGCGCGTTCGAGATAGCCGTCGTCGTTCAAGTATTTTGTCGTGGAGGGATAAAACTTAGCGACCTGATACATGTAGTAGTACATGGCGATCACGTGGGGATAATCGTAGATTCTCCAAACGTGTTTCTTGCCGCGGACGGTGTCCTCGGGGCTGTCGCGATTCACTTTCCAATTGGGGATGCCATAAATCGCGTAGGGATATTCTTCCTTGTCGGTCTCCTGCAATCCGCCCCAGACATAATTCTTGATGTAATACTCGACCGCGGAAATTTCCGATTGCGAGGGATAGAAAACATTTTCTCCCGCGACGTACATGGCTTTGCCCAATATTGGATCGTCACAAGCGACGGCATAGGATTGGAGGCCATCGAGATCGTCGGGACTTCGCAGAATTTCGTGCTTCATGTCCCACTGCGAGAAAAGGCCGTTGTACCACTTGCCCGGGTCGCGATGCTGCTCGTGCGTGACGATGAATGAAGCGCGTTTCTTGAAAAGAGTCTCGAGCGGCTGGGTGACAAAAAATTCGAGCGAAAGGTATTCGCCCTTTCCGTACTCCACTTTCAGCAGATTCTCTCCAAGATGCGAAAAGTGGACCTTGTAGACGCGGACGTCCTTTCCGCGCTCACCCAGGTACTTGATCTGAGTGCTTTTGGGATGTTCAGGAACAATGGCGCGAATCTTGTTGCGCGTGTGGAGCGAGAACATGGCCGGCAAGTCCGTTGGAACAGTCATTCCGGGAACCACATTCACGTCGAAGAGCCCCTCTTGATACAACGCCTGGCGCACTCCGGCGTAGTCGGGAGCCCAACGAAAGCGGAATCCATATTTTGCGGAATCGCCCGCGTGGCCCTTCGGCGGCAGAATAAGGCGTGTGGTCGGCAGGCGCCAGTTCCCTCCCTTGGCGCGAAGTTCCTCGGCGCTCGCCGCGGAATGAATGTAAGCGCCGTAACCGCGACTGGCTCGCGAGAAATCGAAATATTCAAGGCCGGTGCCGGCAACAGGAGTCATAACCAAATACGGACCTTCCGAATTGGTTCGCATCAAAAAGATAAATGACCCATTGCCACCGATGAAACTGTGGCGGATCAGGCGCTTGGTGTAGGTTTCCGTTTTGTCCCAAACATATCGCGTGTTGAACGGAAGAGGCAGGCCGAGGTCGCCGACTTCGATTTCATGATCCGTGTTGTTGCGAAGCGAAATTGTCCAAAGCAATGCGTTGTTCTGAAGCTGGAAGGTCTCGGTAGCCTGCAGGTCGCGAGTGGGATTGATTTTGTCGCCTGCATCGCCGTTGATGCGCCATTGAAAAATGCCGGCGGTGGCGTTGCCGTCGAGATGCGCTTCGATACGCAGGGCCGACGTGGTGACAGGCTGGAATGCGGCATCGCTGAATTTGTCGGCGGCGACAGGATAACCGTTCGCCGCGTTCACTTCTTTCCAGTCGGCTCCGTCGCGGTAAAGGACTCGCCAACTTTTTGGCAGCTTGCAAGGCGCATCGGGATTCTTGTCCTCCGCCCAGTACACCTGCGCCGACCAGACTTTTTCCGGCGCGGGAAAATCATATTCGACCCACTCAGTGGTTGCCTTCCGGCCATTCCACACGAACCGCGGGACGCCCATGTCCTGCGAATTGCGAGGCACAATTTTGTCGTTTAGCGCAAACACGGCGGGAGAAGTAACCGAAGCGGAGGCATGACTGGAGGTCGCAATGGTGGGCATAGCGGTGCCGATGGTATAGGTGGCTGCGGACGAGCCGGCCGGATGATCGCCGTCGATCCTTGCCGCAGAGGCCAGCTTCCAGTCGCGATCTCCGGGCGTGCGGTATCGAATTATGACGTCGCCCAGCGCTTCACCAGAAGCAATGTAATCGGTGTCATATTTGTCGTGGACGTGTTTGAGGCTGGTGACGCCGGCGGTCGAAAGACGAACCTGAAATTCGGAGTTTGTAATCGTCTGTTGCGCGAGGGTCGCGGGCGAAAGGCCCAAGGTAACGATCAACAATGCAAACGTGCGAACGTGCACCGGATGTTGCCTCCCGGAGAATCTCCAGTTACCCAGTGGCGGCGCCTAGCGAACGTAAGCCACGGCCGACGGAACGAGGCGCGCGGAACGGGATATAATATACGCTTTCAAGCAAGATGCACTAAATACTTTGGTTAGCAGCACCAATGTCGCGTGACGGCGAGTCAGATTGACGTTCGAGATGCTGGAAGGCAGATCGCTCGGGTTCCTCACAGTTGATGTCACGCGAAAGGGTGTCTGCGATTCTTTTGTTGACGAGTAAACGTTTTCAGCATAAATACTCGGGCGGATAGAACATGCTGTTTTGAAAAGCACGTCTAGGCAGTGGACGATATCGTAGTCGATGCTCGGAGGAATTTGCCCATGAAAGTTGAGAAGCCGGGAAGGCGCGGGTTTTTAAGAGCGGGAGTGACGGCGGCGCTGGGGACGGCGGCGATTCCCTTCGCGATGCCGACGCGAGCCTGGCCGATTTCGACTGCGCAGGAGCAAGCAGCGACCGCGGCAGGCACAGCGGCCCGAATCAAGATTGATTTCGACCGGAAGATTGGCGTCATCGACCGGAATATTTACGGCAATTTTACCGAGCACCTCGGGCGGTGCATCTACGGCGGAATTTACGACGAAGGTTCTCCTCTCTCGGACAGCGATGGCTTTCGCAAGGACGTTCTTGAAGCGGCGCGCGGCATGCACGTTTCCGTGCTGCGATGGCCGGGGGGAAATTTCTCATCCGGATACAATTGGAAAGACGGGATCGGGCCGAAAGACGCGCGTCCGCGCCGCTGGGATACCGCATGGCAGGAAGAAGAGTCGAATCGCTTCGGTACTGACGAGTTCATTGAATACTGCCGAAAACTTGGCGCCGAGCCGTATATCTGCGTGAACATGGGCACGGGCACGATGCAGGACGCGGCGGACTGGGTGGAATACTGCAACGCGACGACGAACACCTATTGGGCTAATCAACGCAGAAAAAACGGGCACGCGGATCCCTACAACGTGAAGTATTGGGCGCTAGGGAATGAAGTTTACGGAAGCTGGCAGGCCGGGCACAAAGATGCAGCGGATTACGCAGCGGACGCCTTGGAATTCGGGAAGATGATGAGGTGGATCGACCCGTCAATTAAGCTTGTTGCGTGCGGCGGGCCGGGCGTGGAATGGAATTTGCCGGTCCTCGAAAAACTTGCCGACATTGTTGACTATATTTCGCTGCATCATTATGGCGGCAGCACGGACAACGCGAAAGAATTCCAAGATGCGCGCAACTTCGAGAAGCAGATTGGCGTGCTGGACGCGGTGATCACCGCGGCGATGTCTAGGAGCAGAAAAAAAGAGCGCGTGGCAATCGCGGTGGACGAGTGGAATATCTGGTTCCGGTCGTGGTTTCACCGTGGCGACAATCACATGCTCGAAGAGGTTTACAACTTGCGGGACGCGCTGTGGGTGGCGTCAGGACTGAACGCATTTCATCGTCATTGCCAGACCGTGAAGCTGGCGGATATGGCGCAGTTGGTGAACGTGATTGCGCCTATCATGGCCAACGCGACTGGAATTGTGCTGCAGACAACGTACTACCCGCTTAAGCTGTACACCGACTATTGCGGAGACATCGCGCTCGATGCGCTCGTGCGTTCGGATACTTTCCCCGGAGCGCCGGACGTGCCGTATCTGGATGTATCCGCGACAACGGATAAAACGAACGGGAAACTGACTCTGGCGGTTGTGAACCGGCATCCCACGGATGCGGTTTCGGCGGACATCGTGATTGAGGGATTCAATCCGCAGGCTTCCGGCGACCTCTATGAGATCAACGGCGCCTCGCTCGACGCCACAAACACGTTTGCGAATCCAAATCAGGTGACTGCGAAGCACAGATCGTTTTCCGGGGCCGGCCGGAATTTCCGCCAGACTTTTGCCGCGCATTCTGTTTCGGTGATGACATTGCGGGGATGATTGCGGGTGCTTTAATTTTGCGGCGCGCTTGTTTCGATTTCCTCGACGGCAAGAGCGATCTTGCCTTTCGTGACTTGCGCCGCAATCACCGAAATCGCGGCGCAATTTTCCGCCAGCCAGTCAGCACCGGCATTTCTTAAGTCAGCTTCAGGCATTGTTGTGCACAAGGCAATCACCCTGCATCCAGCGGCTTTTCCTGAGCGGACGCCTGCGGGGACGTCTTCGACAACAATGCAGTCCGCGGGATTCAGTCCCAGCAATTGCGCCCCTTTGAGATAGGGATCAGGCGCGGGCTTTCCATTTGTAATGTCGTCCGAAGAAATGAAAAACCTCGGGCGCGGGAGGCCGCCGGCGACAAGCCGCGCTTCGGCCAGCGGGCGCGTGCAAGAAGTCACGATCGCCCATTGATTGATGGGAAGCGAACGCAGGAGTTCCAGGGCACCAGGCCAAGGTACGACGCCTTCCAGATCGGCGAGTTCCCTTCTTTCGACCTCGCGATTCTCCGCGCGATGATCGGAATCCGGCAGATAATCGCGGATCGTGGAAATGCTCGGGCGCCCGTGCGCGGCGCGCACAACTTCTCGCGGATTGAAGCCATGCTCGACGGCCCACCCATGCCAGACACGCGCGACTGCCGGAGTGGAATCGAGAAGAACGCCGTCCATGTCAAATAGGAGCCCGCGACAGACAATTTCTGTTTTTGTACGATTCACTTGTTCACTTCTGGCAAGGCGGTTACCATCCTTATGCAGATTTAATTTCGTACGCAAAACATGCTTCTACACAATTGTAATTCCAACTTAAGCTGGCACATCAGGAAAACTGCGGCAAGATTCCTGAATTCCGCGAAAACAATTCCTTGTGGAAATCCAATCGAACGCGAACCTTCGGCATCAAGCTTTTAACGATTGGGATTGCAAGTGCGGATTTTCGTCGGCACCGACCGTTTGCTGTTTGGAAATGCGGATCAGCGCGGGCAACACATCGCCGAACGTGGAATCCTTCCCTGCCCTGCCGAAATCGAAATACAAGCGGCGGTAAAGGCTGTACAGATCGTTGTAAACGCTCTGCGTTTCCTCCTGCGGCGTGTAAACCACGTGAGGCGGGCAGATGTTTTGCTGAGCTTCTTCAACTGTCTTGAACGTTCCGGCAGCGAGGAACGCAAAGATGGCGGAACCAAGGCTGGTAACTTTGCGGCTCGGCACGAGCACCGGCCTGCGAAGGACGTTGGCATAGACTTGATTCAGCACCGGATTGCTCTGCGGGATGCCGCCGGAATTGATTACACGTTCGATGCGAACGGCGTGCTCGGCCATGCGGTCGAGTATGACCCGGGTGTGAAACGCGGTTCCCTCAATCGCGGCGAACAATTCGTCTTGCGCGGTGTGTTGTAAATTCCACCCGAGCGTCATGCCTCGGAGGTTCGCATTGACCAAGACGGTGCGGTCACCGTTGTCCCAAGTCATTCGCAGAAGACCCGTTTGACCGGCGGAATATTTATCGAGGCCGCGGCTTAATTCGGAGATGGAAGTATTTGCGCGGCGCGCGATGGCTTCGAAAATGTCGCCAGTTGCGGAAAGGCCTGCCTCGATGCCGGTGTAGGAAGGATGCACACTGCCGTTCACCACTCCGCAAACGCCGGGCACAAGCTGCGTCCGTTTTGTGATTCCGATGATGCACGTGGACGTGCCAACCACGTTCACGATGTCCTTTTCGCGAGCGCCCGCGCCGATTGCGTCCCAGTGAGCGTCGAACGCACCCACGGGAATCGGGATGCCTGCGCGCAAGCCAAGTTTTTCGGCCCACAACGGCGATAACTTGCCAGCAATTTTGTCGGAAGTTTCGTAGGAACCCTCGAGTTTTTCGCGAACGCCCGCGAGCAGAGGGTCGACTTTGACGAGAAATTCCTCGGACGGCAAACCGCCCAGATCCGAATGCCAGAGCCATTTGTGGCCCATCGCGCAAATGCTGCGCTTGGCCTTGCGCGGATCGGTGACGCCGCACAATGTGGCGGCCACCATGTCGCAGTGTTCAAATGCGCTGGCGAACTGAGCACGCTTCGCAGGATTGTGGCGGAGCCAGTGGAGGAGTTTGGCAAATCCCCATTCGGAAGAATAAACACCGCCGCACCAGCGAATGGCCTCTAGGTTTTCGCGGTGAGCCATTTCGGTGATTTCGGCCGCTTCGGATTTGGCGCGGTGATCGCACCAGAGGTAATACTCGCCGAGAGGAGCCATGTCGCCGCCGACGGGGACGACGGAAGAACCAGTGGTGTCGAGGGCGATGGACTCGATAGTGTCGCCGGAAATGCCCGCTTGTTTCACGGCATCGCGCGTGGCGGAGACGAGAGCGCGCATGTGATCTTCGTGAGATTGCGTTGCCAACTCGGGATCTTCGCGCTTGCGGTGCAGAGGATATTCGGAAACTGCGGAAGCGAGCATGCCCTTCTCGCTGTCCACGATGGAAACGCGGACGCTCAAAGTGCCGAAGTCAACGCCTGCTACGATGGCCATCGATTGCTGTTCCCGTCCTCAATTTCCGTGCCAGTAGGTTTGCCATCCGAGGTAACGCGTGGCCGCTTCGTGAACGGCGCCGGCGACGGAGGAAAAATTCGCCGCGACGTGATGTTCAAAACCGTTTTCGCAAATGTAACGCAACAGCTTCTGCATTCGCGGGATTTCAACTACGCCCGCGCCGCCAAATGTCTCGAGAGGATCGTCAGTGAATGTGCCGCCACCGAGATAACCGCGGACATAACCTGCGCGATCGTCGGTGGAGAAACGCGCGAAAGTCATCTTGCCGGGTTTGACCAAACCGACGCATGTGCCGAAGGTATTTTCCTTGCCAACGGTGCCGGCGATGATGGCCTGATAGTCCATTTTTACATTTTTGAGAAATTGCTTTGGCAAATTGCTGCAGTGAAAGCAGACGGCTTTGTCCGGGTTATCGCCGTAATTGTTGTTCCAATCGAGCAGGGCGCTGGGCGTCTCAGAGGCGAGGCGCAGCGCATGCATGCTGAGGACTCCGCAAATATCCACTTCGCAGGCGCTGGACATGAGATCGTCGCTCATCATGCTCATCACCGTGCAAGGAACGACGCCAAGATTTTCCTCGATCGAAGTCCAACACTGAATGGCGCTGATGGAGACGTGGGTTTGCTTCATC
>DAHUXN010000054.1 GCA_027307115.1 Acidobacteriota bacterium | reverse complement strand
ATCACCACGTATAAAATTCAGTCCAGCATTCTTATGGATCAGCTCGATCTTCAGAAAACGGTGGACATGAATTGGAAGCGCGGCGTCGCCTTCACGCTGACTCCGCAACCGCCGGAGCAGCAGCCGCGGCAAAATCCGCAGCCCTAGCCGCGCTTAATAGACGTTTCAGTCGAGAAAAGGGAAGTGAATGGGCGGGCAGGCAGGTTTTACGAGAACTTTATCAATCCGCCGGAACCAGAATCGCCGAGTCTTCTTTCTGTGTCGCGCGGGCGCGCCGCCGTAAGGTTTCGTCCACTTTGGCGATCAACGCGTCGCGCGTGTAGGGTTTCTGCAGGAACGCTCCCTCTTCGAGGAACTGCCCAGCCTTTTTATCGTGTTCCAGGTAGCCGGACATATAGACAACCTTCACGTCAGGACGGATGCGCTTGACTCGCTCGGCAAGTTCCGGCCCGCGCATTTTCGGAAGCACAATGTCCGTCACCAGCGCGTGGATGGGCTGCCGCAAGTCTTGCGCGATCGCCAGCGCGTCCGCGCCATTTTCCGCGGTAAGCACGTTGTACCCGGCGGTCCTTAGAAACTCAGACGCAAGTTCGAGCACGGCTTCTTCGTCCTCGACAATCAGCACAGTCGCGGACCGTTGGCAGCCGTTCGCCGGTTGCTTCTCTGTGCATTGCGCCGCCAAGGGAGCTTCCACTCGCGGCAAATAAATTTCAAACCGCGTGCCTCTCCCAGGTTCTGATTCAACCCAGATGCCGCCATTGCTCTGATTTACCACGCCGTAGACGGTCGCCAGCCCGAGTCCCGTTCCTTTGCCGGCTTCTTTCGTGGTGAAAAACGGCTCGAAGATATGCGCCTTTGTGGCCGCGTCCATTCCACATCCCGTATCCGTGACGGCAAGCACCACGTATTCGCCCGGCTCAATCCGTCGCGCGCTTGCGAACTCATTGCTCACGGTCAAATTATAAGTCTCGATCGCCAGTCTGCCGCCGTTGGGCATGGCGTCGCACGAATTCACCACCAGATTCATGATCACTTGCTCGATTTGCCCTGGATCCGCTTTCAGCCGCCCGAGAGACGCGTCCGGACGGAACGAGAACTCGATGTCCTCGCGCACCAAACGCTTGAGGAGTTTGCCCATTTCGGATAGGGTCGCATTCAAATCGAGGATTTGCGGCTGGAGCACCTGCTTGCGCGAGAATATCAGCAATTGCCGGGTGAGCGCGGCCGCGCGATCCGCTGCCTTGGCAATTTGCTGGCTGCTGCCGCGAAGCGTTTCCGAGGGATCCATGCGGTCCAGCAACAAATCGCTGTGCCCCTTGATGACGGTCAGCAGGTTGTTGAAGTCGTGCGCCACGCCGCCCGCCAGTCTGCCCATCGCTTCCATTTTCTGCGATTGCCGCAATTGCCCTTCGAGCTCTTCGCGCTGGCTCTGGTTTCTCTGCAAGGTTGTCCGCATGCCATCGAAAGCGCGCGTCACCTGCGCCACTTCGTCTCCGCCGTCCGCCTCGAGCGGATACGTGAAGTCGCCCTGCTCCAAAGCACGCACGCCGCCGACAAGCGAAGCCAGCGGCCGCGTAAACGTGTCGGAAATCAGAAACACAAGTGTTGCTCCCACAATCGCGGCGACTAGAAATAGTCCCAGCAACAGACGGTTCAGCCGGTTGAGGAAAGTGGTCGCGCTGTCATACGACTTCAGCACGATCAGGCTTATGTCGCCGTTCGTGCCGGCGGTCAAATCTTTCGAACTCGCAAGATATTTTTCGTTGCCAATCTGGAGAAAATTGGGAACTGCTCCACTGCTCACCTGTTGCTCGAGATTGTCCTCGTCGAGCGGCGCCAGCGTGCTGACGATGATGGTCTTTCCATACCGGAACGCTACTTCGCTGGATGAAATCCGGTGCAACTCGTTGACGGCATTCCCATCGATCGCACGTCCAACGACCACGGTACCCATCCGTGCGTGGTGTTGGTCTGCGTCGCCGAAGACCGGCCGCACCACCACTTGATATAGGCGCTGGCCGCTGAACCACCATCCGTCCGTTTGTTTGTTGTGGAAGGATTTTTGCAGCAGACTTTCCGCCGTGTTTGCGGGGAATTGTTCGCCCGCCGTGTGCAGAGCAACGACTTTGCCCCTCGCATCCGCCAGCAGGAACAGGTTGCAGTCTTCCGATTGCCACGGGTCTTCGCTGGCCTCTTGAATCGTGGTCGCGTCTCCATTGCGCATCATGGCCAGCGCGGCCAACAGGTCGGCCTTGTGTTGCAGCGCAATTTCGTGCTGATGCTGCATCACCTGGAACGTCATGACCGTGTTGCTCGCCTCTTCCTGGATCTGCCGTTGCGCCTCGGCTTTCGCCGTGCGTCCCACAACAAGCAAAGTGGCGCACGTCAGGCCGCTGGTGATCAGGATCAGAGAGATGAGGAATTTGGTTCGGAGACGAAGATTCAGTTTCGCCTGACACTGGCGAAACAGCTCGATGCTCGGGCCCGCGACGTAATCCGTCCATTTCCGGCGCGCGTAAGCGGCACCACGTTGGACTGCGGCCATTCCCGTCATGCAGAGCAAAGCGGTTCCGGGCAGAATGTACCTCTCCATAATGCGGCCAGTCCTATGCAACGCTCCTCGAATGTGCGTATTAGAGTTGCCTGCGAACCTCGACAGTGATGCTCCTCGCAGCCGCAGCCTCGCCAGCATGTTTGCGGACTCGGACATTAACTATCCCCTCGACTTATTCCTCGAAATTGCTCCGAATGATTGTTACGGAATGTACTTGCGGAGGCGGATTACCAGCAATGGGGCGCCGGTACCGATATCATGTACCGAGAGTACTATAGGCCAACTACAGGGCGGTTTGGCGACGCGAGCCGACCCGGCAGACCTCGATCGCGCACCTGCAGAGGCGGTTCGGCGGGACGCGCCGATCAGGCAGCGCGTCGAACAAGCGCGGTTACCCACGCAAAATGTCCCGTGCCCGTTCCATAAAAAATAACGGACCGGCCGCGACGCAAGGCAAATGAGCGTCTGCCCTCCGTAAGAACGGCGGAATAGACGGAATTTGTCGCTGGTGGACGAAATTTGGCAAATAGTACTTTCGTACTTTCCACTTTTGGGAACTTGCATTTTAGTCGATCTTTTCTGTTCCACGCGGCATCCGTTCGCATCTAAGTTTACAACCACAGCCTTCGTCCCTATTCTTTCGAGGAGGAAATTCGTGCGCAAAGTTACTGCGGTCATTTTCACAGCGTTTGTCGTCCTGGCATTTGCCGGGTGTAGCAGCAATATGAGCAGTACGGCGCCGCCTACGCAGGGCCAGATACCCGTGAGCGTGACCATGCGGGACACGCCGCCGGTAGGTGTTACCGTGCTGGCGTTTGAGGTTCATGTCACGGGTGCCAGCTTGCAGTCCGCGAACTCGAGCCAGCCCGACGTTCCGCTCGTGACCAGCGATCTCGAAATCGAATTGCGGCACCTGGAAACCGAAAGCGCCCTGCTCAGCACCTCGGGCGCGCCGAGCGGGACCTATAACAGCCTCACGCTGACCTTTGCCAATCCGGAAATCACCATTCAGAATGGCACGGCCGCCGCAATAACCGTGGGCGGAAAATCGTGTGCCGTCGGCGCGATTTGCGAATTTCAGCCCACGCTCAATCAAAGCACGGTCAAGATTACCAGCGCACCTTTCCCGTTGATGCTTTCCTCGGGCACGGCCCTGGGTCTGGATATCGACTTCGACGTGAACGCTTCGCTGCAGAGCGACTTGTCGGTAACGCCGACGGTCAACGTGACGCCGACTGTGTCGCACGCAAGAGGGGAAATGCAGGAAGTCGACGACCTAGTCGGGCAGGTGACTGCGGTCGGCATGAATCAATTCACGCTGCAGCCCCTGGCTGGTCCGTCCCTGACCATTAACGTGGACAGCAGCACCCAGTTCGAGGATTTCGATAACGCCGGTTGCGCTGCCGACAATTTCACGTGCGTGCAGATGAACCAGATCGTCTCCGTCAAACTTGGTGTGATGGATGATGACGACGAATCCTCGACGCCGAATGCATCCTTGTCGCTAACGGCAAAGAAAGTCGAATTGGAAGATCATTTCCAGAAGGAACTCGAAGGTAAAGTAGCTTCCGTAAACGGAACGAGCAATCAGTTCCAACTTGTTGTGCACGACCAAGCCGAGGCGCTTCCGGGCCTCCACCTTGGCGACATACTCACTGTCACGGTGAACTCCGGCGCGATGTTTGACGTCGATCAGGACGGCCTGACAATCCCCGCCGGTCTGCAGTTTCAGAGCATCAGCGATATGATCGTGGGCCAGTCGGTTGAGGTAGATCCAGCGACTGTGACCCCCGGAACGCCGGGCGCCACGGTTACTACGAACCATGTCCGGCTGCACCGCACGCAGGTAACGGGCAGCGTCATGTCCGTTACGGGCGCCAACTTCACGCTGGGCAACCTCTCGAGCCTCTTCACTGGCGCGGGCGTCAGCACCATCCAGGTGCAGACCTCAAGCCAGACCAGCTTCGAAAATGTCGCGGGAGTTTCTTCGCTGAACGTGAACGACACCGCATCTGTCGGCGGGCTGTTGTTCAACTCCACGCCGGCGCCTGTGTTGCTGGCAGAAAAGGTCCGCAAACGCTAGAGCGGATTGCCTGAGCGGTAAAGCCCGTCTGAACGCGGCGAGTCTTGGCGCATGTTGCCAGGGCTCGCCGTTTTCTTTTGCGGCTAACCCCGGCTTCGCTTCTTTGCCTGCTGGTCGTCCGCGCGCAGCGCGGCGTCGAGCCAGCGCCGCGCGATTTCGTGTTGCGGCGCATAAGCCTGCCAGACGTTGGCGGCCCATTCGCGCACGAGCTTGGCGTGCTCTTCGGGAGTTTGCGCGCTTCGCAAATCCGCTATTGTCAACGACCCGCGCTGCGCGCGAGTTTCCGGGCGTTCGATCTTCGCCGGGCCGCTCAACCAGCGGGGAATTGCAGCATACGTTTCGCGCTTGCCGCCACGCTCGATGCCGCAGCACATGCGCGTCAAATGCGCCGCATACGATTTGGCGGAGCGGCAGTAACGCTCGGGATGCTGCAGGCAATACGCGTCGACGAGCAGTTCGTGAGTCGCGCCATAGCGCGGATCGCTGAAATCGCGCGCCCCCAATTCGTTGAACAGCACCTCGCACCCCGCGTTTCCGCCTTCGACTCGCGCTCCGCACTCGGAGCATCTCTCGCCAGTGCTCTCTGCACTCAAATTGTTCCACCTCGCGCGGCGCAGTTCCAGAGATTCATCGTCGCATTCGTCAAACGCATTGTTCGCCGTTCGGCTTGCGGCCAAACTTTTCCGGCCGAATCGCCGCGCATTTGTTTCTGTCCATCTTGGCGCGCCGGAATTCTCCGCCGCAAGTATAGCCGACTCTCGCATCGGCTTCAGCGCACTGGCGGGGCGACAATTTTTTCTGGTATCAAACTTCTGACGCCCATCCTCTATATCGGCTATAGCGACTGTTCATTTTCGTGACGCTGCCTCCCGCAACCGGACAATGTGGCCGCGCAATCGTTTCCAGGTGCTATCCAAACAATTGATTCCTGTATGTTTATCGAGGCCCTGCTGCGGAAGCCAATCTGCGTATAAGTTCGGAGCGGCGCAACTGCGGCGCGAACCCATCCTGCGCGTCAGGGAAGGCGGTACATGACCCGCCGAGGCCGTCGTCATCACATCGCTGCGAGCAGACGTGAGCTAACAAAGGGAGCTACAAGAAAGGCGGAGGACAAATGAACGCATTGCTCCAGGATATTCGTTACACGCTGCGCATGCTGGCCAAGTCGCCGGGCTTCGCCGCCGTCGCGGTGCTGACCCTGGCGCTCGGCATCGGCGCCAACACCGCCATTTTCAGCCTAGTGAGTGGCACCTTGCTTCGTCCCCTTCCATTTCGAGATCCCGCGAAGCTCATGTGGGTGTGGTGCACTCGAGTAGACCGCGAAAAAGCCTTCGCATCCATTCCCAACTTCTACAACTATCGCGACCAGAACACAGTTCTCGACGGACTTGCCGCTTTTGGTTTCTGGAATCCGAACCTCACGGGTGAAGGGAAGCCAGAGCGCTTGCAAGGAATCCGCATTTCCGCGAACGCATTTGAGTTATTGGGAGTGAGAGCACTTAAGGGCCGCACGTTGCTGTCGGAGGACGACAATCCTGCGAATGGGAAGGTGGTTCTCCTGAGCTTTGGGCTGTGGCAGCGACTGGGTGGTGGCGATGCGCTGATTGGGAAAAAACTAAATCTCGATGACGAAAGCTATACGGTGGTGGGTGTCCTTCCTCGCGAGTTCCTGTTCCCGATCACATCCGCCCAGTTGGCGATCCCGCTGAAACCAGCAGGGGATCCACGCCGACTCGACCGCGGGGACAGGTTCTTGCGCCTGCTGGCCAGACTCAAGCCAGGAGTCACGCAGGGCCAAGCCCAAGCACAGCTGAGCACCATAGCACTTGAGTTGAGCCGCGAATATCCCAAGACAAACGCGAAGGACACAGGAGTCAGGCTGGTGCCGCTCCAGGAGGAGATTACCGGGAATTTCAGGCTGGCATTGCTCGTGTTGTTCGGGGCAGTGGGTCTGGTTTTATTGATCGTTTGCAGCAATCTGGCCAATCTCCTGCTCTTCCGGGCTACGGCGCGACGAAAGGAGATGGCCGTCCGGGTGGCGCTGGGCGGAACGAGGACCCGACTCATCCGTCAGCTTCTCACGGAAAGTTTGCTGCTTGCAGCCATGGGAAGTGGTTTGGGAGTGGCCCTTGCGAGTTGGAGCCTTCCCGCGCTTCTGGCATTAACTCCCCTGGAGATGCCACGCTCCGATCAAATTCACCTCGACGGGGGCGTACTGGCGTTTGCGCTGGCGGTTTCGTTGCTCGCGGGGCTGCTTTTCGGCCTCGCACCGGCGATTCACGCCACGAAGAGGGACGTGAATGAGGAGCTGAAAGCGGGCAGCCGCGCTTCGTCCAACGGGACGCAACGCAATGGGCTTCGTGAAATTCTGATAATGGCGGAAGTGGCGTTGTCCTTGGTGTTGCTCATTGGTGCGGGATTGTTCATCAAGAGTTTTGCCCGGATCCAGGCCGTTGAGCCAGGATTCGATCCAAGCCACCTGCTCACCGTTCGATTGTCGTTGCCCAAACGTGCGTATCAAAAAACGGCCGACCTGACGATTTTCTATCGCAAGCTTCAGGCGAAGCTCCTCCGATTGCCTGGCGTGCAGGCTGCGGGGGCTATCTCGGGCCTGCCGCTCAGCGGATCGTGGGCCACAACGGATTTCATGGTGGAAGGGCAGGCGCCGGCGTCCCCCACCGATGTACCTTCGGCGCAATACCGTTTCGTAACACCCGATTACTTCGCGGCGATGCGAATTCCACTCCTGCGAGGCCGAGACTTGGACGCGAGTGACAACGCCGAGTCACGGAAAGTTGCAATCATCAGTCTGACACTGGCGCAACGATTCTTTGCGAATGAAAATCCCGTCGGCAAGTACGTCCAAGTGGATAACGGCAAACCGAATTCTCCGGAGATTGAGATCGTTGGAGTCGTTGGCGATGTGAAACATATCAACCTGGATGCTGCGCCCACGGCGGACATCTATATTCCTCTGGAGCAAATGCCGGAGGCGTGGGTTCCCTACGTCACAAACAACATGCACTGGGCGATGCGCTGCGTCTCTGATCCAATGGCTCTTGCGCCCAGCGTGGGACGGGCTATAGACGGCGTGGATGGAAACATCGCAGCCTCCAATCTTTGGACCATGCAACAGGTTCTTGCGACGGCGCTCGCACAGCAGCGTTTCAATATGCTTTTGCTCGCCGTACTTGCCATGGCAGCCCTGGTGTTGGCGGCTCTCGGAGTGTACGGAGTGACGTCTTACGCGGTGGCGCAGCGCACGCATGAGATTGGTGTACGTCTCGCGCTGGGCGCCCAGCATCGGCAGATATTGCGCCTAATGGTTTGGCAAGGCGTGAAGCTCGTCCTCGCCGGCCTGATACTTGGCGTCGTCGTCTCCGTTGCGCTCACGCGCTTGATGGCCACGCTGCTCTTCGGAATCACCGCGACGGATCCGCTCACCTTCGCCGTCGTCGCGCTTATCTTATTTGGCGTAGCGCTGCTCGCTTGCTACATTCCCGCGCGCCGCGCCATGCGCGTCGACCCCATGGTCGCTTTACGGTACGAGTAGTCTCTCGATTCGAGGTGAACGATGAGGACACTGTTGCAGGATTTGCGTTACGGCGTGCGAATGCTCGTAAGATCGCCGGGCTTTACCGCCGTCGCGGTGTTGACCTTGGCGCTCGGCATCGGCGCCAACACCGCCATTTTCACTGTGATCAATTCGGTTTTGCTCAACAATTTGCCGGTAACACATCCCGAGCAACTTGTTCTGCTTACCAATCCGGATGAGCAGGGACGCGGTATCGGTTTTAGCGACGGCATACGCGACGTTCTTACTTATCCCGAGTTTCAGGAGATCGCGCGCAACAACGCGGTGTTCTCGGGCGTTCTCGCCGCCTCCAGTGACACAAGTTCCCTTCCCGCGGAGGTGGAGGATGCGGGGAAGGACGCAGCTTCCGTTGCCGCTCCGGCGGAGCTGAAACTGGTCAGCGGCTCCTATTTTTCCGTGCTGGGCGTAAATCCTATTCTGGGCCGCGCGTTCACGCCGGAAGTGGACAACTTGCGCGATGCGAACCCCCTAGCGGTTATCAGCTACGGATTCTGGCAGGCGCGTTTCGCCGGCGCGAGCGATGTGATTGGACGGAAGATCCGTGTCCTGAAAACGACTTACACGGTCGTGGGCGTCATGTCGCGGCAATTCCACGGCGAAACAAGCGGCCAGAATCCCGAAATTTTTGTGCCGCTCACCATGCAGAGCGAAGTCTTTCGCGGCCGCGACTACCTTTCGCCGGAGACGAATCCTTTCATGAAGACCGAATGGCTTCAGGTGATGGGCCGTCTGAAGCCAGGAGTCAGCCTGTCGCAGGCCAAAGCTGCGATTGACGTGGAATTTCGGCAAATGATGCTGGCGCAGGCGTCCGAAATGACGGCGCACGACAAGCAGAAATTCATGACGCAAAGGCTTGCAGTGACGGGCGGCAGCCGCGGGGCTTCCACGCTGCGCGGTGACTTTGGAAAGCCGCTCGAAATTCTAATGGCTGTGGTGGGACTGATTCTGTTGATCGCCTGCGCGAATATCGCCAATATTCTTCTGGCGCGCGCGGTGGCCCGGCAGAAGGAAATCGCCGTGCGTGTCGCGCTCGGTGCGGGAGGCGGGCGACTGTTTCGCCAGATGCTGACGGAAAGCCTTTTGCTTGCGGCGATTGGCGGCGCGGTCGGGTTTTTGTTCGCGTCATGGGCTGAAGCCGCGCTCGTTCGCATGGTCTCCACAGGAACGGGTCCGCTTCCGCTGGACTTGCATCTGAGCGGACAAATTCTTGCCTTCACGCTGGGCATTTCATTTCTAACGGGGATTCTGTTTGGACTCGCTCCAGCTTTCCGCGCGTCACGCGTGGACCTCAACTCTGTTTTGAAGGCTGCGGGTCGCGGTTTTTCCGGCGCCTCGTCCCACCCCGGCCGCGTACCCATTGGCAAAGCTTTAGTGATCGCTCAGGTTACTCTTTCGCTTCTGCTCCTCGTGGTCGCGGGGCTTTTCGTGCACAGTTTTCGGAATCTGTCTCAAGTGAATCTCGGTTACGACCGCGAACACTTGCTGCAATTCGATACCGACGCCCTCACGTACGGCTATAAGCGAGCCGAAGTTATCCCTGTGTACGAGCACATGTTGCAGCGCCTTCGCGCCATTTCCGGCGTACGCGGTGCGAGTCTTTCCGACAATGGGCTTCTGAGCGGCACGGATTCGCAAGATCCTTTCACCTTGGAAGGGGAAGCCAAGGCGAGAGACGACGAAGAAGTGAGATATGACTGGGTAGGGCCGGACTTTTTCTCCGCCGCGGGCATTCCCATTCTCGAGGGCCGTGAAATCGGCCCCCCAGACAGCGGCAATGGCCAGCGCGTTGGCGTCATCAATGAAACATTCGCGCGGCAATTCTTCCCGAAGGTAAATCCCATCGGGAAACGCGTTTTTGTGCATGATTCAAGTTATCCCTTCGATTTTGTGATTGTCGGGGTGGCCGCGAATTCCAAGCACGGCAGCGTGCGCGAAAGACCGTTCCCGCGCTTTTACGCGCCGTTCTTCAATCCGGTACCGAACAACACGCCCACGTACGCGACGTTCGTGGTTCGTACGTTTAGCTCGCCATCTGGTGTTAGTTCCTCGATCCGTTCAGTCGTAAAAGATGTGGCGGCGAATCTGCCGCCCGTGACACTCGAAACTTTGGATCAGAGCCTCGCGGAGACGCTTGCGACCGATCGCATGATTACGGAACTCTCCGGAGCGTTCGGCGTGCTTGCCATCATCCTGGTCTGTGTCGGCCTTTACGGAATCATGGCCTGCGCCGTTTCGGCCCGCACCAACGAATTCGGCATTCGCATGGCGCTCGGTGCGCAGCGGAGCAGTGTGCTGTGGCTGGTATTGAAGGAATCTCTGCTGCTTGTGGTGATCGGCGTCGTTATCGGCGTGCCGATTGTCTTCGCGGCTGGCAAGTGGATTTCCAGCTTGCTTTTCGGAGTGAAACCCGCCGATCCGCTGGCGCTGGCTCTGGCGACTCTCTTGATGTTCGTGGTCAGCATGGCGGCTTGCTACATTCCCGCGGCGCGCGCCATGCGTGTCGATCCAATGGTCGCGCTGCGCTACGAGTAAGATTGTTTTGCAGCTCAGGTCCCGTTCACCCTGACAGCGGAAGGGCCGAGCCTTTGTTGCTCGGCTGACCGGAGGCTTTGAACGCGTTGTGGACGCAGCACCGTCAAAGCAAATCCTCCCGTCAGTCCCGACATACACCATCGGGACGGGACGTGAGCTACAACAGGAGAGGCAACGAGGTAAAGCATGAACACACTGTTGCAGGATTTGCGTTACGCCCTTCGCCTGCTCGTGAAGTCGCCGGGCTTTGCGGCCGTGGCAGTGCTTACGCTGGCTCTCGGCATCGGCGCGAACACCGCCATTTTTACGGTGGCAGACGCGCTCTTGCTGAAGCCGCTCCCGTACTCCGATCCGCAGCAGCTGATGATGGTTTACGAAACAAGCATCACAAACCGCAGCGAAGAGAGCGTGTTCTCCTATCCGTACTTTGCGCGATTGCGGGACCATCAGCACTTGTTCTCGGGGATTTCCGCTTATGCCGGTGACGATTTCGACATGACTGGGCGCGGAGAGCCGCGGCAGGTTACGGCTGGGCGTGTGAGCTGGAATTTTTTCGATGTGCTCGGCGTGCGGCCGCTGCTCGGACGGAATTTTTTCTCCAGCGAAGGTCAGCGCGGAAGCAATCACGTACTCATGCTCAGCCATCAATTCTGGATCAGCGAGTTCGGCGGCGCGCGCAACGTGATCGGGCAGAGCCTGATGCTCAATTCGCTCAGTTACACGATTGTTGGCGTGCTGCCTGCGAATTTTGTTTTTACGCCCCTCGGCAACGACACGCAGATTTGGATTCCACGCGAATTTGAACTGAATATCGCCACGCCCGCACACATCCAGGCAGGCATGGGATATCTGGAGGGAATCGCGCGGCTGGCGCCGGGCGTGAGCATCGAACAGGCACAGTCCGAAATGGATGTGCTGCATAAGGAATATTGCCGCGATAATCCGACTCGGTCCGACGCCAATCCGAAGTGGCCGTCAGTCATCACACCGCTGCAAACGATGATTGTGGCGAACATCCGTGCGGCGGTGCTGATTCTGATGGGCGCGGTGGGAGTGGTGCTGCTAATCGCATGCGCGAACGTGGCGAGCCTGCTGCTGTCGCGCGCGCTGAAACGTAAGAAAGAAATTGCAGTACGCACAGCGTTGGGCGCGCACCGAGGCGTGATTGTGCGGCAATTGCTGGTGGAAAGCTTGTTGCTGGCAGGGATTGGCGGCGTGATCGGAATTTTTGCCGGGTATGCCGGAACGCGCGCGCTGCTGGCGCTGAATCACGATACCGTTTCGCAATTGAGCGGCGGCGTCGCGATGGACTGGCGCGTGCTGTGCTTCACGATAGCGATTTCGCTCGCGAGCGGTGTGCTGTTTGGGCTGGCTCCGGCGCTTCAGCTTTCGAAGACGGATTTGAATTCCGTGCTGCGCGACGAAGGGCGCGGGAGCACGGGCAGCCGCCGCGCCGCGAGTTCCCAAGATCTGCTGGTGGTGGCGCAAGTGGCGCTGTCGATGATTTTGCTGATTGGCTCGGGGTTGCTGATTCGAAGTTTTCTGCAATTGATGAACGTGAATCCGGGATTCGATCCCAGGAACGTTTTGACGATGCGAATGAATCTCCCGCCGTCGAAATACGGAACGAATGCGCAGATGGTTTCGTTTTACAACGAGGTACTGCGGCAAATGCAGTCATTGCCGGGCGTGCGCGCCGCGGCGATTTCGTCGGCGCTGCCGCCGACTCCCACGCGGTCTGCGCCGATCCTCGCCGAGGGTCAGCCGGTGGTGCCGTTGCCGCAACGGTCGGGCGTCAATATCGAAACGATTAGTCCGGACTATGCGAAGGTGCTACGCGTGCCGCTGGAGCGCGGGCGCGAGTTCACCACCGAGGACGATCAAACCACGCCTACCGTGACGATGGTGAATCAGGCGTTCGTGCGGCGCTATTGGCCGAATGAAAATCCGATAGGAAAACATATTTGGCTTGGCACAATCGCGACGCCGGTCGAAGTGGTCGGCGTGTTAGGCGACGAAAAGAACAACGGCATAAGCGAAGAGCCTGCTCCCGAGATGCTTCTTCCATTCCCGAATCTTCCTTGGTCGCATCTGCGATTGAGTTTGCGCAGTGCAGGTGGCGATCCGATGGCGCTCGTTCCAGCCGTGCGTCAGCGGCTGGCGCGCATCGATAGTGTTCAGCCCATCACCGAGGTGCAAACGCTCGAGCAGATACTCGCCCAGTCGCGCGCGCAATCGAAGTTTACCGTGGCGCTCTTCGGGATTTTCTCCAGCGTGGCGCTGGTGCTAGCCATTGTCGGAATTTACGGCGTGATTTCCTATGCCGTTGCGCAACGTATGCACGAGATGGGCGTTCGCATGGCGCTCGGCGCGGACAAAAAAGATATTTTCAGGCTCGTCATCGGCTGCGGACTCAGGCTCGCCGGCATCGGAATTGCTATCGGACTCGTCGCGCCCTTCACGCTCACACGCTTGATGTCGAGCCTGCTCTACAAAGTCAGCCCGGCGGATCCGTTGACGGTCATTGGCAGTGCGATTTTATTTTTGGCAGCGGCGCTCCTCGCGAGTTACATCCCCGCGCGCCGCGCTTCGCGCACGGACCCCATGGTCGCGTTGCGCTACGAGTAACATGGTTTTGTAGCTCAGGTCCGGTCCCGATGATTTTTATCGGGACTGACCTGAGGTTTTTTCCATGAGCCACAAAAGCCATCACGATGGTGCTGGGAACATATTCGCGGCTGGCTTCGTACTACAGAGTGAAGCGAAACTCGACGGTGATTCAGCCGGCGGTCGTTAAGCGCCGCAAACTCTGCTTTCACTCGGAGGAATTATGGGAACGCTGCTCCAGGATTTGCGTTACGGTGTGCGCATGCTCGCCAAGTCGCCGGGTTTCGCCGCCATCGCTGTTTTGACTCTCGCGCTCGGCATCGGCGCAAACACCGCGTTATTTTCCGTCGTCAACGGCGTGCTGCTCAGCCCGCTGCCCTATCCGCAGCCAAACCGCCTCGTCGCGCTCTATTCGCGCACATCCGACTTCGCTGAATCCTCCATCTCCTATCCTAATTTCCTCGACTGGCAGCGCGAAAACAATTCCTTCGCGCAGCTCGCCAGTTATCGTCAGGATTCTTTCAACATGACCGGAGCGGGCGAGCCCGAACGCCTCCGCACCGAAATGGTTTCCGCCGACTTTTTCGCGATCCTCGGCGTCCAGCCTAGCGTCGGTCGTATTTTCGCCGTGCAAGACGACCACCCAGGCGCCGCTCGCGTCGTAGTCCTTAGCGACGGCTTCTGGCACCGCCGATTCGGCGCGTCTCGCAAAATCCTCGGCCAATCCATCTCACTGAACGGCACGCCTTACACCGTAATCGGTATCATTCCCGCGAACTTTTACTTCCGTGGAAACAATTTCAGCCTCCCGGACATCTACGTCCCCATCGGCCAGTGGACTGACAAAACTTTCCTCGACCGCCGCGTCAGCATGGGCATGGACGCTGTTGGTCGCCTCAAGCCCGGCGTCACTTTTACGCAGGCCCAGGCCGACATGAACGGCGTGGGACAAAATCTCGCCCGCGCTTATCCCGAAGCCGACAAAAATTCCGGCATCACGCTTGTTCCCCTCAAACAGGACATGATCGGCGACGTCGCTCCTCTCCTCTATGTCCTCCTCGGTGCCGTCGGATTCGTCCTGCTCATCGCCTGTGTGAATATCGCCAATCTCCTTCTAGCGCGCTCCACGGGACGCACGCGTGAGTTCGCCATTCGCTCCGCGCTAGGGGCCAGCCACGCTCGCGTAATTCGCCAGCTCCTCACGGAAAGCGTTTTGCTTTCTTTCGCTGGTGGCATCATCGGCTTGATTCTTGCCGCTTGGGGCACACGCGCCGCGATCGCCATCCTTCCCCAAGCGCTTCCTCGCGCCGGCAACGTCGGGCTCGACCCGCGCGTTTTGCTCTTCACTCTTGGTGTTTCCGTGTTTGCCGGAATTTTATTTGGACTCGCCCCCGCGCTCAAAACCTCGCCGCGCAATTTGACGGAAACCCTAAAAGAAGGCGGTCGCGGCTCGAGCGGCGCCCGCCATCGCTTGCAAGGAGTTTTCGTCATCGTTGAAACCGCGCTCGCTCTGATTTTGCTCATCGGCGCTGGCCTCATGATTCGCAGCCTGGTCGCTCTTTGGAACGTCAATCCGGGATTCAATCCGCAAAATCTGCTCTCTTTCAGCGTCGCTTTTCCGCCCGCGGCCATGCAGTCTACCCCTGACCAGTTGCGCAACTCTTTGCTTCAGCTCGACTCGGCGCTCGCTTCTATCCCCGGCGCCCAATTTGTTTCCGCCTGTGGCGGCTCCCTCCCCATGCAGGGCGATTCCGAATTGCCTTTCTGGCTCGCGGGCCATCCCAAGCCCTTGAGCACTCAAGAAATGAATGCCGCTCTTTTTTATCTTGTCGAGCCCGATTATCTGAAGGCCATGGGCACGCCGCTGATTCGCGGCCGCTTCATCAACGCGCAGGACACCATACACTCGCCTACAGTCATCGTCATTGACCAGGATTTCGCGCAGAAATTTTTCCCCGGCCAGGATCCCATCGGCCAACGCATCAATTTCGCCATTCTCGACCTGCAGGCGCAGGTCGTAGGCGTCGCCGGCCACGTCAAACACTGGGGCCTGGACGACACTGGAAACCAGCCCATCGAAGCGGAAATGTACTTTCCCATCACGCAGGTGCCCGACAGATTCTTCTCGCTCCTCGCCAAGGGCGCGGACTTCATTGTTCGCACCCACGTCCCGCCGGAGACGCTCGTCGGCGCCATTCGCCATACGGTCGAGCGCATCAACAGCCAGCAGGTGATGTATGGCGCGGAAACCATGGACGGAACGATTGCGCGTTCCCTCGCTGCGCGCCGCTTCGCTATGATTCTTCTCGGCGTCTTCGCCGCGCTCGCCTTGATTCTTTCCTGCGTGGGGATTTACGGCGTGATTTCCTACCTCGTCGGCCAGCGCACTCACGAAATCGGCATTCGCATCGCCTTGGGCGCGCAGCGCCGCGATGTGCTCCGCCTGATTTTGGGCCAGGGCGCCAGAATGGCGCTAATCGGCGTGGCCGTCGGCATCGCCGTAGCGCTGGGGCTGACCCGGCTGATGTCCAACCAGCTCTTCGGCATTAGCGCGCACGACCCGCTTACATTCGCCGGCGTCGCAATTCTTTTGACCTTCGTTGCCGTCGCGGCCTGCTACATTCCCGCGCGCCGCGCCATGCGCACAGATCCCATCGTCGCCCTCCGCTACGAGTGACGCTTCCGGGTTGCATGCCTCTTTGGCTCTAGATGTTCCGTCGTCGTAGGGGCGGGGCTTGCCCCGCCCAAGCGACCCAAGGGTCGCCCCTACAATCCGCCAAGCCAGACAGGGCTGCACGCCCGCTTTGGCTTTGGATGTTCCCGTCGTCATAGGGGCGGGGCTTGCCCCGCCCGGGCGACCCAAGGGTCGCCCCTACAATCCGCTAGGCCCGTCGCCCCAATAATGCAAAATTGCATCCTAATAATTGGTGTCTGACGCGGCAGAAAGCCGCAGGAAAATGCCGGTCGCACAATCGCCCGAAACCACAACGAAAATCTCCGTTGGCGGGAATGCGATGGCCGTGATATATAGGAGAGCAACGCGGAATGCGAGACGAAAACATCCCCAATTTTGCTTCCTCCATTAACCAGCGACCGCCGTCCTCTCTTGGCCGCGAGTTGCGCTCATGGTCGCGCGATATTGCCGTGGCGCTTGGCCTCGCGCTGGTCATTATCGTGTTCCTTTACCAGCCGGTGAAGGTCGAGGGCACCAGCATGGCGCCCTTGCTGAGCGATCAAGAGCGAATTTTCATCAATAAATTCGTCTACCGCTTTGAGCCTATCCATCGCGGAGACGTGGTCGTCTTCTGGTATCCGCTGGACCGCACGCAGTCATTCATCAAGCGCGTGATCGGTTTGCCGGGGCAAACGTTGGAAATCCGCGAAGGCGAGCTGTACGTCAATGGCAAACGTATACGCGAGTCCTACGTGCCGCCGAAATATTTCGACGATTCCAGTTACGGCCCCATTAAAATTCCGGCCGATGAA
The DNA here is from genome assembly GCA_027307115.1 of Acidobacteriota bacterium. GTDB lineage: Bacteria > Acidobacteriota > Terriglobia > Acidiferrales > UBA7541 > DAHUXN01. Next base: position 38,664 of record DAHUXN010000054.1, on the reverse strand, counting down.
TATTTCGTGATGGGCGATCATCGCGACAGCTCAAATGATTCGCGCATCTTTGGGCCCGTGCCGCAAAAATATATTTACGGCAAAGCCGTGTTCGCGTACTGGCCGTTTCACCAATTTGGCGAAATCTCCGCGCCGTAAATCATGCGCGCACCGGCGTCGCGGTATTTTATGAAACATCGGAGCGCGAAAAAGGAATCGGAAGCTGGTGTAAGATGAATCTCGCCGGAGGACACACTGAAGGCGTCGCACGGAAACAGCGCGATACTCGCGCTCGAAGACGGAAGAGTATTTAAAGGCCGCGCGGCGGGCGCAAGTTGCCGCCGCGGCGGCGAAGTCGTTTTTAATACCAGCCTTACCGGCTACCAGGAAGTTTTCACCGACCCCAGTTACGCCGGCCAGATTGTCTGCCTCACCTATCCCCACATTGGAAATGTTGGTGCGAATCTGGACGACGAAGAATCGGCGCGTCCGCATATCGAAGGGCTGATTGTCCGCGATTTCTCGCAAGTTTCCTCGAATTGGCGCGCCAGCGAAACGGCGCAAGCGTATCTCGAGCGCTACAAAATTCCCGTGATTTGGGACATCGACACGCGCGCCCTCGTCCGGCACATCCGGCAGGCAGGCGCCTTGCGCGGAGTTATTTCAACCGATGGCGCCTCTTCTGAAAAATTGATCGCCGAAGCGCGCGCGTTGCCGTCCATGGCGGGGCAGGAGCTCGCGAGCCAGGTGACTTGCGCGAAGCAGTATCACTGGGAGCGCGGCTCCATTCCTCTCGCGGCGAGTTATGCGACGCAGAGTGCAGCCGACGCAGGCCCGCTCTGGCGCGCGGCTGCGCTGGCAAAAACGCAACCGCAAGCTGGCGCGCGGCGCTACAAAGTCGTCGCCTACGATTTCGGCATCAAGCAAAATATTTTGCGCATGTTGGTCGATCACGGCTGCAGCGTCACGGTCGTCCCAGCTTCGACTTTAGCCGAGGACGTTCTGGCGCTAAAGCCGGACGGCGTTTTTCTGTCGAACGGCCCCGGCGATCCCGAGCCGATAACGTTTGCCGTGCAAAATATTCAGAAGCTATTGGGCCGCGTGCCGATTTTCGGGATTTGCCTCGGGCACCAATTGTGCGGCATCGCGCTTGGCGGCAAAACTTTCAAGCTGAAATTCGGCCATCACGGCTCGAATCATCCGGTCAAGAATTTGCTCACCGAGAAAGTCGAAATTACGGCGCAGAATCACGGCTTCTGCGTGGATCCGGATTCATTGCCATCCAGCGACGTCGAAATCACCCACGTGAATTTGAACGACCACACAAACGAGGGCATGCGCCACCGCTCGCTCCCGCTTTTCAGCGTGCAATATCACCCCGAAGCGTCGCCCGGCCCCCACGACGCCCGCTACTTGTTCGACCAGTTCACGGAAATGATGGATGGTACGGGATGGCGTCGCTAGACGATCTGATCACCAAGAACGGCGCATTCACAGACCAGGACTGGGAACAGTTCCTAAGGCTTGTGCCTTCGGGCGCGGTGCCGCCCGATCGCTCACGAGTGGCAGCGCGGGTCGCCTATGAACAGGTATTGGCCACAAAAAGTTTTGATCAGTCAAGCCGCAGACTAACGCGATGGCTGATCCGCCTCACAGTTGTTCTCGTGGCGCTAACGCTTGTGATTGTCGGCTTCACGATTTTGCTTTGGCGTCGAGGTTGAGGAGCACTTGTCAGGGCACGGCTTCAGCCGTGCCGAAAAGCGCAAAGGAGGGCGGCTTTAGCCGCTGAGGCCATGGTGGTCGCGAGCGTTGGGTCGCAAATCGAAAGACAAATGCAGGTCCCTCGCCGCATGGCGGCTCGGGATGACACCAAGGAATTGTTCAGCCGCGAGCCACTCGCGGTCATGGCTCAAGAGCGAGAAAGTGCGGATGCAGCCAACTCCATCTCGGCGCAACTCCTCTTGACGTGTCATTCCGAGGAGCCACGCGACGAGGAATCTGCATTTTGATTTGGTGCAAAGTTGGGCAGAACGCATTACGTGTACATTTTGTCGAGCCGGTCGCGAAATCTGTATACCGGCGTTACGAACAATTTATTCCGGCGGATAGTGGAGCACAAAAGGGGACTCGTTCCCGGGTTCACGTTGCGATATCGGATTCATCGGCTTGTTCATTTCGAATCGTTTATTGACGTCCGAGAGGCCATCGCACGTGAGAAGCAGATCAAGGGATGGGATCGCGAAAAGAGGATTGCACTGATTGAACGCACGAACCCCGCATGGGGAGATTTGGCCGAGGGTTGGCTTGCGAAGCAAAAAGCAAACGCAGATCGCTCGCCGCATGGCGGCTCGGGATGACACAAGTAAGGTTTTTAGCGTCGGGCGGGGTCACGGCAGCGATAAGGCGCGAGGAGTTGAGGATGCCGCCAACTCTGTTGCGGCACAGCTCCTCACGGCGTGTCATTCCGAGGAGCCACGCGACGAGGAATCTGCTTCCGGGGTTGCGTCGATGCACGACAAGAGGATTCGCAAAATAACAAATGCCTAAGCGCACAGACATAAAGAAAATCATGATCATCGGCTCAGGGCCGATCGTCATCGGCCAGGCGTGCGAGTTCGACTACTCCGGCACGCAGGCGTGCAAAGCGCTGCGCGACGAAGGCTACGAAGTCGTCCTGGTGAACTCGAATCCCGCCACCATCATGACCGATCCGGAAATCGCGCAGCGAACCTACATCGAGCCGCTCACAAAAGAATATCTCGAGCCAATCATCGCGCGCGAGCGCCCTGACGCCTTGCTGCCCACGGTCGGCGGCCAGACAGGTCTGAACACCGCCGTCGAATTGGCGCAGAGCGGCATCCTCGAAAAGTACGGTGTGAAATTAATCGGCGCATCGCTGCGCGCGATTCAAATCGCCGAAGACCGTCTGCTCTTCAAGGACGCGTGCCAGCGCGTCGGCCTCGAAGTCCCTGCGTCGGCGGTCGTGAAAGAAGTTGGCGAAGGCGTCAAACTCGCCGATCAACTTGGCTATCCGGTCGTCATCCGTCCCTCATTCACGCTTGGAGGCACGGGCGGCTCTATCGCTTACAATCGCGAGGAATTTTCAGAGGCGATTGCGCGTGCACTCGACGCAAGTCCCGTCCACGAAGCGCTGGTCGAAGAATCCGTGCTCGGATGGAAAGAGTTCGAGCTCGAAGTGATGCGCGATCATCGTGACAACTTCGTGGTGATTTGCTCCATCGAGAATTTCGATCCCATGGGCATCCACACCGGCGATTCCATCACCGTCGCTCCGGCCCAGACGCTCACCGACAAGGAATATCAACGCATGCGCGACGCCGCTGCCGCGATAATTCGCGAAGTAGGCGTCGAGACAGGCGGCTCCAACATTCAATTCGGAATCGACCCCGAAACGGGCCGCATGGTGGTGATCGAAATGAACCCGCGCGTCTCGCGCAGCTCCGCCCTCGCCAGCAAAGCCACCGGCTTCCCGATTGCGAAAATCGCCGCAAAGTTGGCCGTCGGGATGACGCTGGACGAAATTCCCAACGACATCACGAAAAAAACGCCCTGCTCGTTTGAGCCGACCATCGATTACGTGGTCGTAAAAATCCCGAAGTGGCAGTTCGAGAAATTCCCCGGCGCGGATACCACCCTCACCACGCAGATGAAATCCGTCGGCGAAGTAATGGCCATTGGCCGCACGTTCGCCGAAGCGCTGGGGAAGGGCATTCGCTCGCTCGAGCCGCACGCTCCGTGGCAGCCTCCTGCGGAAATTGTCGACGCAGTGCTGCGCGAAAAACTTCACGTACCGGGCCCCGACCGCATTCACTGGCTTTTCACTGCATTGCGCAATGGAATGAAGGTCGATGAGATTTTCTCGCTGACGAAAATCGACCCATGGTTCTTGCGCCAAATGCAGCAAGCCGTCGCCGTCGGAAACGAAATCGGCGCCACCACGCTCGCAAATGTTTCCGGTGAAATCCTGAAAGAGGCGAAACGCTCCGGCATCAGCGACGAACAACTCGCGCAAATCTGGAACGCGAATACGGCTCAGGTTCGAGCAACACGCGCGCAGCACAATATCCGCCCCGTTTTCAAACGCGTCGACACATGCGCGGCCGAATTTGAATCCTTCACGCCTTACATGTATTCCACGTACGAAGACGAAGACGAAGCGGACACAACCAGTCGCCGCAAAATCGTGATTCTCGGCAGCGGGCCGAATCGCATCGGGCAGGGAATTGAATTCGATTATTGCTGCTGCCACGCGGCGTTCGCGCTCAAGGAAGACGGCTTCGAAACAGTGATGGTGAATTGCAATCCGGAAACGGTTTCGACGGACTACGACACGTCCGACCGTCTCTATTTCGAACCGCTGACGCTCGAAGACGTGCTCTCCGTGATCGAGCGCGAAAAGCCCGAGGGCGTAATCGTGCAATTCGGCGGGCAAACGCCGCTCAATTTGGCGCTGGAACTGAAACGCAACGGCGTGCCCATCATCGGCACCGCTCCCGAATCCATCGACCTCGCCGAAGATCGCCGCCGGTTCGGCAAATTGCTCGACGAATTGAAAATTCCGCAGCCGCGCAACGGCACGGCGCTCACGCCGGCCGAAGCGGTGACCGTCGCGCAAGAAATCGGCCTGCCGGTGCTGGTGCGTCCCAGCTACGTTCTTGGTGGCCGCGCCATGGTCATCGCCTACGATTTGAAAACCGTCGAGGACTGCGCCGCGCAAGCCGTGCGCATCGGAAGCGGTTCAAGCGCGGAGCGTCCAATTCTAGTGGACCAGTTCCTCGAGGACGCGATTGAAGTCGATGTCGACGCCCTCGCGGACGGCGCCGATGTCGTCATCGGCGGCATCATGGAGCACATCGAGGAAGCCGGAATTCACTCCGGAGATTCTTCCTGCGTCTTGCCGTCCGTCACGCTCAAGCCGGAAGTCCTCGCGCACATTCGCGAATATACCGCGGCTCTCGCAAAGGCTCTCAACGTCGTCGGCCTGATGAATGTGCAGTACGCAATCCAGCGCGACACGGTTTACGTCCTCGAAGTGAACCCGCGCGCCTCGCGTACCGTGCCCTACGTTTCGAAGGCCACCGGAGTGCCGCTCGCGAAAGTAGCGGCGCGCCTGATGACCGGACGCAAATTGCGCGAAATGAATTTGCCGCTCGCCGATTTCAATGGCATCTCTGAAATTCGCAGCCGCGATTATTACTCGGTCAAATCGCCCGTGTTTCCATTCAACAAATTCCGCGGAGTCGACACGATCCTCGGTCCCGAAATGCGCTCCACCGGCGAAGTGATGGGCATCTCGCCGAATTTCGGCCTGGCCTTCGCGAAAGCCCAAATTGCCGCCGGACAAAAATTGCCGCGCAAAGGAACCGTGTTCATCAGCGTAAACGATCACGACAAACGCCACGTCGCAGCCCTGGCGCGTGATTTGGCCGCCGCTGGATTGAAGTTGATTGCCACGCGCGGCACGGCTGCGGCGATCGCGGCGGCGGGTTTCGAAGTCGAGCCTGTCTATAAAGTGAATGAGGGTCGTCCCAACATCGTCGATTTGGTCAAGACCAACAAAGTGGACCTGATCATCAACACGCCGCTCGGCCGCGAATCTTTTTACGACGAAAAATCCATCCGCCGCGCCGCCGTGCGCTACATGATGCCGTGCATCACCACGCTTTCCGCCGCGATTGCAGCCGCCCGCGGAATTCGCGCCATGTCCGAAGGCGCAGGCGCCGTCGCTGCCCTCCAAGACTTGCATAGCGACGCATTCAAAGAGGCTCCGTCGGCCCAGCGCGTATCCTCGGGCAAATAATTTCCCTTGCCGCACGCTCCTTTTTTTTTCGAACTATCACGGATAGTAGCTTGAGATTCTGGTAGAATTGGCCTCCATGAAGCTGCGCGGAATTTTCCCGCCTGTCACCACGCCGTTTTCGAACGACGGCGAAATCGATTTGCCGCGCTTGAAGTCGAATATCAAGCTTTATAACCAGACGCGCCTCGCCGGTTACGTCATGAACGGTTCGACCAGCGAATCCGTTCTGCTGAGCTGGGATGAAATCGAGCGCCTGTGGGCCACGGCTCGCGAAACGGCCGCGCCCGATAAAATAATGATTGCGGGCACGGGCGCGGAATCCACCGCCGAAACAATTCAGCACACCAAGCGCGCCGCAAAATTGGGATACGACGCCGCGCTCGTGCGCACGCCGAGCTATTACAAACCGTTCATGACCTTCGAAGCGGAGGCCACGCATTTTCTCCGCGTCGCCGATGCCTCTCCCATCCCGATCCTTATTTATTCAGTGCCTGTGTTCACTGGTTATACGGTCGAAGCCCCTCTCGTGGCTCACCTGTCGTCGAACAAAAATATTATCGGCATTAAGGACAGCTCAGGAAACGTGCAGCGCGTGAAGGATATGGTCTCCTCCACGCCAAAATCTTTCCGGACGCTCACCGGCTCGGCGCTCACGCTGCCCGACGCGCTCGCCGTGGGTGCCTCCGGCGCAATTCTCGCCATTTCCTGTGTCTTTCCGGACGCGTGCGTTGATTTGTTTGAGGCCGCGTCCCGCGGCGATTCGCAGCGTGTCGAGCAGTTGAGAAAACACGCGATTCTTCCTGCCGCGAATTTGGCCACGAAGTTCGGAATCGCGGGCATCAAATACGCGATGGACCGTCTCGGCTATTACGGCGGCCCTCCGCGCGCTCCGCTTCTGCCCCTCGGCGAATTCGCGAAACAGGAAATCGACCCCATCCTCGCCGCCGTCCGCCCCGCCACCGTCGCCGCGAATTAATCAGTCCTTCGCGCTTCAAGGGCTCCACGGTTGCTGCGACCTGACGCGCCGTGTATCATCACATCTTCCATGGAGTGCCACTGTCTTCGCTTCAACGAAATTCCACAAACGACCAAACTCTTCTCTTCTTTTATTGACGATTTCCCCAGCGTAAAAGAGTTCTACGCGTACGCCCCCGACGAAGCAGGTGTGCGCGCCGCGGCGCAGAAAATTCGTCTCGATGCGGGCATGCGTAAGGCTGTCGCGGAGTTGCTGCGCCAACAAAACAAACAGCTCGGTTCGGATGCCGCAACGGAGAAGAACATCGAACGCCTGGCAAATGGCGCCGTCGCCGTCGTCACCGGCCAGCAGGCGGGACTCTTCAGCGGAGCGGCGTACAGCATTTACAAAGCGCTGGACGCGATTCGCTGGGCCGACAAATTGACGAAGTCCGGCGTCGATGCGGTGCCGATTTTCTGGATGGCCACCGAGGATCACGATCTTGCCGAGGTGAATCAAGTATTTTTCGGTGGCCGCGAAGAAATTGCGCGGATCGCATTGCCTCTCAGTGACGATGTCGCCGGCCCCAGCGTCGGACGAATTTCCCTCGGAAAAATGGCTGGCGCTGTTGTCGATCAGGCGGTCGAATTATTGGAAGGCCCCGGCCTTCCCGCAATCTCCGAGGCTCTGCGCGCGTCATATCGCGAAGGCGAAACCTTCGGCTCGGCGTTCGGCAAACTGCTCGCCCGGCTCATGAAGGGACGCGGATTAATTCTTCTCGATCCACTCGACTCCCAATTGCACGAATTAGCGCGCCCGATTTACCGCAAAGCGGTGGAAGATTCGCAGGCGCTGATCAACGATTTGACGGCGCGCGATAAGCTTCTCGACAAGCTCGGCTTCCATGCCCAAGTCAAAGTCACGCAACAGTCAACGCTCCTTTTCCTCGACGTGAACGGCAAGCGCCAGCCGCTCCGCCGACGCAACGGTGGCTTCGCTGCGGGCGATGTGAAGTTCAGCGCCGCCGAATTGCTCGCCAAGATTGACAGCGAGCCGCAACGATTGACGCCCAGCGTCTTGCTGCGCCCCGTTTTGCAGGATTCGCTTTTGCCCACCGCCGCTTACATCGGCGGACCCGCGGAAGTCGCCTACATGGCGCAGGCGCAGGTCGTCTATCGGCGTGTGCTGGGACGTATGCCCGCAATTCTGCCGCGCGCTAGTTTCACGCTGATCGAGCCAACCGTGGCGCGTGCTATGACGAAATACGATCTCCATTTCCGCGAAGCTCTGCACGGGCGCCAAACAGTTCGCCGCAAGATGGAATTGAATTCCTTGTCTCGCGGCCTTGCGGCAAAATTCTCGCGTGACGAGAAGGGCTTGAAACGAATTCTCGGAAGTTACCGCGCTCCGCTTGGCCGGATGGATGAATCTCTGCCCGCCGCGCTCGATACCGTCGAACGAAAAATGCTGTACCAATTTGAAAAGTTGCGCGGCAAGGCCGGGCGCGCTGAAAATTTCCGCACTGGCGTGCTGGATCGCCATGAAAGGGAAATTCTCGGCGCGCTTTTCCCGCATCACGGTTTGCAGGAGCGCACCCTGTGCCTGCTCCCGTTCCTCGCCCGCCACGGAACCGAATTGCTCGACCGCCTGTCCGGCGAAATGTCGGGCGAGATGAATGAGCCTTGCACCGGCCACCGTGTTGTCATGCTATAGAGTCAGTGCGTCAAACTTAGTTTCTGCGTCAGGGCACGGTTTTTTACACTGACGCAGGAAGTGCAGCCGTGCCGTAGCGCGGCATCAACGCGGCTTCAGCCGCTGAGGTCGGCTGTCTGAAGATAAGTCGCAAATGCAATCCCGCGTTTCGTGTGCCAACGGCGTGTTAAAATCCACAGTCGAGGCGCTGCCAGTTTTGCGTCGTCAGCATCGGACGAGTTTCGAAGGAGAACGTCAATGAAAATCACACCGGGGAAATTACAAGGGCTCACGAAAGTGTCCACGTCCGCGGGAGTGATCGCCGCGGCGGCCATGGATCAGCGCGGCTCGTTGAAAAAAGCGATCGCGGCGGGCAAAGGAATCGACCCGCACGCCGTAACGCCGGAGATGATGGCGGAATTCAAGCAGGCCGTCGTGCGCGTTCTGACGCCGCATGCCAGCGCGATTCTGCTCGATCCCGAGTACGGCTTGCAGCCCGCGCGATGGCGCGCTTCCAACGCGGGCCTGCTCCTCGCGTACGAAAACAGCGGTTACGATAACTCGCGCCCGGGACGCTTGCCCGATTTGCTCGATGATTGGTCCGCGCGCCGCCTGAAAGAAGCGGGCGCCGATTGCATCAAAATTCTGATGTACTACACGCCGTTCGATCCGCAACCAATCAAGGAAATTAAGCATGCCTGGATTGAGCGCCTCGGCGCGGAATGCTCCGCCGAAGACATCCCGCTCTTCGCGGAATTTGTCGGCTATCAAGAGGGCATGGACGAGAAGGGAATCGAGTTCGCGCGCAAAAAGCCGGACGTCGTCATGCAAACCATGGGCGAATTTTCCAAGCCGCAATATCGCATCGACGTGCTCAAGGTCGAAGTTCCCGTGAATATGGCGTACGTGGCGGGCACGCGTTCTTGCAAGGGTGAATCTGCATACACAATGGACCAGGCAAAACAGCACTTTCAGCGCGCCGCAGCCGCCGCGAAGAAGCCTTTCATTTATCTTTCCGCCGGCGTCAGCAACGACACTTTTATCGAGACGCTGCAGCTCGCCGCCGACGCGGGCGTCAATTTTTCCGGCGTGCTCTGCGGACGCGCCACGTGGAAGGACGGCGTGCCGGTTTACGCCAAGCAGGGACTCAACGCGTTTCAGGACTGGCTCGCCGATCAAGGCGTGAAAAATATTCAAAATGTGAACCGCGCATTGCGCGCCGCAAAACCGTGGTGGGGATTCTACGGCGCCGATTCGGCGGCAGCGCTCGCGTGAGCCTGGAACGCATGAAGCAAGCAGCTAAATCCGAAGTGAAATCGCACGCGCTATCGAGCACAACCTCGCGCACGATGTCCCGCACTATATCGCGGACGATTGAAGTCAAGACCGAGCGTCACACGCAGCTCAAAAAAATCACCGCCGAAATCGAACAGGCGGTCGTGGATTCAGGTTGCAAAAGCGGCGTCTGCTACGTTTACGTTCCGCACACGACCGCCGGCGTGATCATCAACGAGGGCGACGACCCGGACGTTGCGCGAGACATCGAAGCGACGCTCGACCGCATCGTCCCGCACACGGCGAATTATCGCCACGCCGAAGGCAACGCAGATTCGCACATCAAGACCGCGCTGACCGCGACCACCGCAACCATTTTCATCGAAGACGGCGAACTCGCCCTCGGCCGCTGGCAGGGAATTTTCCTCTGCGAATTCGACGGTCCGCGCCGCCGCGAAGTGCGCATCAAAATTGTCCCGGACGTTTCCGAGTAGCGCGGCACAAACAAAATGCAGAATCCTCGCAACCTCGCTCTCGAAACGAACAGCAGAGTCTCAGCGGCGACGCTCGGAGTTTACGTGCAGGTTCCGTTTTGCCAGACGAAATGTACCTACTGCAATTTTCATACAGGTGTCGTCGCGCGCAGTTTGTACAGGCCGTATGTGGATGCCGTGTGCCGTGAAATCTCGGAATCGCGAGCGTTGCGCGACGCCACCGTCGACACGGTTTATCTCGGCGGCGGAACGCCGAGCCTGCTCGAACCCGCCGATCTTCGCCGCATCATGGACGCGATACGCCAAAATTATTCCTGCGCGCTCGATGAAGTCACGCTCGAAGCCGATCCTGAGACAATCACTGAGGATAAAGCCGTCGCATGGCTCGATGCGGGAATCAATCGCGTCAGCATGGGCGTGCAATCCTTGAATGACGTCGAACTGCGAGCGGCCGGACGCATGCACCGCCGCGATGATGTGTATCGCGCTGTGGAATTTTTGCGGGCTGCGGGATTTCGCAACATCAGTATGGATTTAATCGCGGGCCTGCCGCATCAGACGCGCGCGACGTGGGAATCTTCGCTCACTGAATTGATTGCGCTCCAGCCTCAGCACATTTCGATTTATTTGCTTGAAGTGGACGACGGCAGCCGTCTCGGCAAAGAAATCATCGCCGGCGGCGCAAAATACGGCGCGGGCGCGGTGCCGCCCGACGACGCCATGGCGGAGTTTTATGAGTCGGCATGCGCCACATTAGCGACCGCCGGATTCGAGCATTACGAAATCTCAAATTGGTCGCTTCCCGGACGTGCTTCGAAACACAACTTGAAATACTGGCGTCGCCAGCCGTATCTCGGTTTCGGCGCAGGCGCGCATTCATTTGACGGGCAACGGCGTTGGTCGAATGTCCACGATGCGTCCGCGTATGCCACCGCAATCGCACAAGGACGCACGGCAATCGAAAGCGACGAAACGGTAACACCAGCCCAGGCGCTCGATGAGGAATTATTCTTGGGCCTGCGAGAACTTGCGGGTATTGACTTGGCGCGAATCGAACGGAAGTACGGCGCGGATTTCGCGCCGCGTGTGAGAAAATTGCTCGACGACGGCTTGCTCGAACGCAGCGGCGATACGATTCGCCTGAATCCAGCAAAGCTCACCATCTCGAATGAAGCTTTCGTGGAATTGTTGGGTTAGCGGTCAGTACGCGCTGACGTAGCGTGAACTGGCACGGGCTTCAGCCTGTGCGCTTTTGCTTTTGTAGGGGCGGGGCTTGCCCCGCCCGTCGGCGCAAAGCGCCGAGTCTTCTGACGCCCGGTTTGCGGCGATTCCGGCCGCAACTGACGTGAGGCTCTTCCAGCTCCAATCTCGCGCCGCGCTGCGACACGCCTCGGTAAAAAAGGGGCTTAGCCTCTGACGCCATCGGTCATATAGTTCTAGCGAGCATCCCAGGCGGTGCGCCGCAACAAAGAATAGCGCGAAGGCGGAACCGAGATCTCGCGATGCGCCGCGAAGGAGAGAAATGTACGAATCGAGCAAAGATGCGAACAGCGTAACCGCAGCCGTCGATCTGCGCAGCGACACCGTAACGCGCCCCACTCCGGCGATGCGCCGCGCGATGGCCGAAGCGGAAGTCGGCGATGACGTCTACGGCGAAGATCCCACCGTAAATAAATTGCAGCAGCGCGCGGCGGCGATTTTCGGCCGCGAAGCCGCGTTGTTTGTCCCCAGCGGTTCGATGGGAAACCTGCTCGCCATCAAGACGTGGACGCGCCCTGGCCTCGAAGTAATTTGCGAACAGCGCGCGCACGTGAATCAGTACGAACTCGCGTCAATGTCCGCGGTCGCTGGTTGCATGCCGCGCCCTATCGCGACACAAGATGGAATCTTGACCTGGACGATGATCGAATCCATGCTGCGCCCCAAGGGCTATCACTATTCGCAGACGGGCCTTGTCACCGTCGAAAACACGCACAACATGGCCGGCGGCACGATTTATCCCCTCGAACTCGCCGAAGAAATCTGCGACCGCGCGCACGAATTGAAATTGCCCCTGCATCTCGACGGAGCGCGTATTTTCAACGCGTCGGTCGCGCTTGGGAAAAGCGTCAAAGATCTGACGCGCAAGTTCGACTCGATCATGTTCTGCTTGTCAAAGGGCCTCGGCGCGCCCGTTGGCTCGATGCTTGTTGGCTCCCGCGATTTTATCGACAAGGCGCACATTTACCGCAAAATGCTCGGCGGAGGCATGCGCCAGGTCGGCGTTCTTGCGGCCGCGGGATTGATTGCGCTCGAAGAGTCGCCGAAAACTCTCCATCGCGACCACGAAAACGCGCGGCACTTGGCCGAAGGATTGTCGAAGATTCCCGGAATCGCGCTTGATCCCAAAAATGTGGTCACGAACATCGTGATTTTCGCCGTGCGCGGAACGGGGAAGACCGCCGCGGAAATCAGCGCGGAGCTGGGCAAGCGCAAAATCCTCGCCGGTGCGACCGACAAATATTCCGTGCGCATGGTCACTCATTGCGACGTCGATCGCGCCGGAATCGATCGCGCCATCGCCGCGCTCGAGGAAATTTGCAAAGCTTCGCACCGCACCCACGCATAAATGTCACGATCGGCCGGAGCTGCTTTTCGCCCATGTCAGGGGTGTGGTAAAGTTTTTGTTTGTTCGCGCGAGCTTCGCTCGAAACGTGAGGTGACGTGGATTTCTCTCTAACTGATGAACAGCAGCACCTCCGGCGCACCGTCCGCGAATTCGCCGAAGGTGAAATCGCTCCGCACGTGATGGAGTGGGACGAAGCCTCCAAATTTCCAGCGGAAATCATTCCTCAGCTCGGCGAAATGGGATTGCTCGGCGTTATTTTCCCTGAAAAATACGGCGGCGCGGGACTCGGCTATCTCGAATACTCCATCGTCATCGAGGAACTGTCGCGCGTGGACGGCTCCGTGGGACTTATCGTCGCCGCACACAATTCGCTGTGCTCGAATCACATCTATAAATTCGGCACCGAAGCGCAAAAGCAAAAATATCTCCCCGGCCTGACGACTGGAAAAAAACTTGGCTGCTGGTCCCTCACCGAGCCAGGCGCGGGTTCCGACGCGGGCGGCACGCGCACCGTCGCAGCGCAAAAAGACGGCGGCTGGGTGCTCAACGGCGCAAAGACCTTCACCACCAATGGCCACTACGCCGACGTTTGCGTCGCCATGGCCGTCACGGACGCCGCGAAAAAGCAGCACGGCATCTCCGCATTTATCATCGAGAAAAACACGCAAGGATTTCGCCCCGGCAAAAAAGAGAACAAGTTGGGTATGCGCGCCAGCGACACATCCGAAGTGATTTTCAGCGACTGCCGCGTGCCCGCCGAAAATCTCCTCGGAAAAGAAGGCGAAGGTTTCATCAACAGCTTGCAGGTTCTCGATGGCGGCCGCATTTCGATTGCCGCGCTCGCGTTAGGTATGGCTCAGGGCGCGTACGAAGCCGCCGTGAAATACGCGAAGCAGCGCAAGCAATTCGGCAAAACCATCAGCGAGTTTCAGGCCATTCAGTTCAAGCTCGCGGACATGGCCACGGAAATCGAAGCCGCTCGCCTGCTCGTCTGGCAATCGGCGTTTCTCGCCGACAAATCGCGCAATGCGGGCGGCGAAGGCGTCCGCTTCACGCGCGAATCCAGCATGGCCAAACTTTTTGCCGCGGAAGTCGCCGTCCGCGTCGCCAATGAAGCGGTGCAAATCTTCGGCGGCTACGGCTTTATCAAGGATTACCCGGCGGAGAAATATTATCGCGACGTCAAACTCTGCACGATTGGTGAAGGCACCAGCGAAATTCAGCGCCTGGTGATCGCTCGCCAGCTTCTTGGAAAAGGTTAGGGCCGCGCATCGATGCCCGTGGCTTCCACACCGTCTATCACCATCGCCCAGTGGGCGGAACAAGTGCGCGCCGGCGACGTCCGCGCCGTCTCTCGCGCGATGACGGAAATAGAAAATCGCACCGGCGACGCGGAAAATCTGATGCGCGAGCTTTTCCCCCACACGGGAAACTCATATTGCATCGGCATCACGGGAGCCCCCGGCACAGGGAAGAGCACGCTGGTCGACCGCATGGCGGCGCATTACCGTTCGCAGAAGCAAACCGTTGGCGTGATTGCCGTCGATCCGTCGAGTCCATTCACGGGCGGCGCGATTCTTGGCGACCGCATACGCATGCAAGGCCACGCCTCAGATAGCGGAGTTTTCATTCGCTCCATGGCCACGCGCGGTTCGCTCGGCGGACTTTCGCAAGCCACCAGCGACGCAGCTCTTCTCCTTGACGCGGCGGGAAAACACTACGTGCTTGTCGAGACCGTCGGCGTTGGTCAGGGCGAAGTGGAAATTGTGCGCCTGGCCGATTGCACTCTTGTCGTGCTCGTCCCCGGAATGGGCGACGATGTCCAGAACTTGAAAGCCGGTCTGATGGAGATTGCCGATATTTTCGTGTTGAACAAAGCGGACCGCGAAGGCGCCGATCGTTTCAAGCAGCAACTCCACGCCATTTTGCAGCTTGTGCCCGAAAGAAACGGTTGGAAGCCGCCAATTGTCCTGACGGTGGCCACCGAGAATCAAGGCATCGACGAACTGTCGCGAGAAATCGAACGTTTCCGTGCGCATTTCCACGGAAAATCCGAACGTCGTGCGAAAGAGATCGCTTTGTGGCGCGAGCGTTTGCTGAACTTGCTGCGCGAGCGTCTCGTGCGGCGCGTGGTGGACAAACTCGCCACGGACGGCACGCTCGAATCATTGGCGGCGGAAGTCGCCGAGCGCAAGCGCGATCCATATTCCGCGGTAAACGAGATGCTCAAAAGAGCAGGACTGGGGAGTGAGCGGTGAGACTGGGCGATTTGGAATTTCTGATTCTGAACGACGGCACGTTGCGTCTCGACGGCGGCGCGATGTTTGGCGTAATACCGAAACCGATGTGGGAGAAAAAATCGCCCGCCGACGATCGCAATCGCATTGTGCTCGCGATGAATTGCCTCCTGATTCGCGCCGCGGGTAAAACGATTCTCGTCGAAACGGGTGCGGGCGACAAATGGGACGCCAAGCGGCGCGACATTTATGCTTTCGAAGGCTCGCCAAGATTTCCCGATCAGCTCGCGGCACACGGAGTGAAGCCCGAAAACGTCGACTTCGTCATCAACACGCATCTGCATTTCGATCATTGCGGCTGGAACACCCGCATGGTAAATGGCAAAGCACGTCCCACATTTCCCAATGCTCGCTACGTCGTGCAGAAAAAAGATTTCGAGCATGCGAAGAATCCCACCGAGCGCGATCGCGCCAGTTTTATTTCCGAGAATTATCTGCCCGTCGAAGAGGCGGGCCAGTGGTGGCTCCTCGAAGGCGAAACGGAAATTGTTCCCGGCGTCACCGTTTTTCCCGTTCCGGGGCATACGCACGCAATGCAGTGCGTCAAGCTCACGGGCGCCGGCAAGACCGCCATTTTTCTAGCTGATCTTGTGCCGACCACCGCGCATCTGCCGCTGGCATGGATAATGGGGTTCGATCTTTTTCCGCTTACCACGCTCGAAAGCAGAAAGAAGTGGCTCCCGCAAATTGCAACGAACGGTTGGCTCGCGCTCTTCGCGCACGACACTGTCGTTCGCGCAGCGTATTTGCGTGAGCGCAACGGAAATTACGAAGCGGAGCCGGCTCAAATCGATTGAGTCCTGTACACGATTCCTGAAACAATGAATGGTGAGGAGAATGGCGACAAACCGAAAAGCAGCGAAGCGCGCGGCGAGCGAACCAGTGCGCATCGGCATCATCGGCGGCAGCGGGCTTTACTCGATGGCGGGCCTAACTGACGCGCGGGAAATTCGCGTGAAAACTCCCTTCGGCGCTCCTTCCGATGCATTTGTCATCGGCACGCTCGAAGGCAAACGCGTCGCATTTCTCTCGCGTCACGGACGCGGCCATCGCTTTTCCCCCGGCGAAATCAATTACCGCGCCAATATTTACGCGATGAAAACCCTCGGCGTGGAACGCATTCTCTCCGTCAGCGCCGTCGGTTCTTTGCGCGAGGATTTGCATCCCCTCGAATTCCTGATTCCGGACCAGTTTTTCGACCGCACCCGCGGCCGCATCGCCACTTTTTTCGGCGATGGAATCGTGGCCCACGTCGGATTTGACAAGCCCACGTGCGGGCAACTGGCGAAGTCGCTGGCGGACGCATGCTCTCGCGCCGCCGTGACAGCCCATGCGAAGGGAACTTATGTCTGCATGGAAGGCCCGCAATTTTCCACGCTCGCCGAATCGCATTTCTATCGCCAGTCGCGTTTCGACGTGATCGGCATGACCAATCTGACCGAAGCCAAGCTCGCGCGCGAAGCCGAGATTTGCTACGCCACCGTCGCCATGATCACCGACTACGATTGCTGGCATCCCGAACACGATTCCGTTTCCGTGCCCGACATCATCGCCAATCTCACGAAAAATGCCGCGAACGTTCAGCGCGTGATTCGCGAAACCGTCCGCACTCTGCCAAACGCCCGCGATTGCAAATGCGCCTCCGCTCTCGCGCATGCGATTTTGACCGACCGCAAACTGATTCCCGCGGCAACGAAGCGGCGCCTCGCTCCGATTATCGGTAAATACATTTCCTGAACACGAGAGGAATTCCCAATGTCATTGCTTGTTGTCGGTTCTGTTGCGTTCGATGCCATCGAGACACCGTTCGGCAAGACGGAGCGCACCGTCGGCGGCGCGGCTACGTATTTTTCGCTCGCGGCATCATTGTTTTCGCCTGTGCGACTCGTCGGCGTGGTCGGCGAAGACTTCGCCGCGAACGATGAAGCCGTATTCCACGGCAGAAAAATTGACCTCGCCGGCCTGGAACGCGCCGCCGGCAAAAGTTTTTTCTGGGCCGGCCGCTACAGCGATGATCTGCGGACCCGCGAAACATTGCGGACCGATTTGAATGTCTTCGCCGCTTTTCAGCCAAAGTTGCCGGACGCCTATCGCGATTCCTCATTTGTCTTCCTCGGCAATATCGACCCGCAGCTCCAGCGAAACGTCCTCAAGCAAATGCGCCGCCGTCCAAAACTTGTCGCGCTCGACACGATGAATTACTGGATCTCCGGCACGCGCGCCGAACTCGAAAAAACCTTGAAATTAATCGACGCGCTGCTCATCAATGACGAAGAGGCATGCCAGCTTGCGGGAGAAAGCAACTTGCTGCGCGCCGCGCGAAGCGTTTTGCGCATGGGGCCAAAAGCGCTTGTCATCAAGCGCGGCGAGTACGGCTCGATGATGTTCCATCGTGATTCCATTTTGGCTGTTCCCGCTTATCCGCTCGAGGAAGTCCACGACCCGACGGGCGCGGGCGACAGTTTTGCCGGCGGTTTCATGGGCTATCTCGCCAGCCACGCCCAGGCCAATCACGTTTCGCTGCGCCGCGCGATGGTGTATGGCTCGGTACTCGGAAGTTTCGCGGTGGAAAAATTGGGCGTCGAGCGATTGCGTGCAATCAAACGCCGCGAAGCCGAATCCCGCGCGCGCCAGCTCGTTCGCATGATGCACATAAAGCTTTAGGCGCCGTCTGCCTCTGCTGACATCCGCGCTGTAGCTCACGTCCCGCCCGGCGATCCGTGCCGGGCTGACGTGAGGCCTTTGACGTGACGCCGAGACGCCCGCCGCGCGCAGGCTTCAGCCGCACCGGAAGCACCTCGCCCTGCATTCGTCATCCCGACGAGCAACGCGGCCAGGGATCTGCTTTTCGTTTTGCCGCGCCTCCCGTCCCGAATGTTCACCTCCAGCCATCTTATGAATCGTTTCAGGGAGTCTGAGCCCGCCTGTGCCACCTCGCATGCTAGATGGTTGTTGTCAGGGCGCGTCTTCATCCGTCCCGCCAACGCCTCACCGCGAGTGTGTCATCCCGAGCCGCCATGCGACGAGGGATCTGCTTTTCGCTTTTAGTCCCTGCACCGCACAGCTCTTGCCAAGAACGATTGTGAGATACCTCGCAGCGTTGAAAAAGGATTTCCTCTCTAAGGCGCCGGAGAGAGTAGAATCACCCGCGCGACGGAAACGTGATGGCCATCGATTTAACGTACACGATTGCAGGCAAGCTTTTGCTCTCCGCGGCGCTCGGCGGCGTGGTGGGACTCGAACGCAATCTCCGCCGCAAAGCCGCCGGTTTGCGCACGAGCATGTTGATTTGCATGGGCGCATGCTTCTTCATGATTATTTCCGCGATAGCCGCCACGCATCCCGAAGATGACCACACGCGAATCGCGGCGCAAATCATTGCCGGAATCGGCTTTCTTGGCGCGGGCGTGATCCTGCGCGAACGCGGCAACGTGGTCGGGCTCACCACCGCCGCCACCGTTTGGGCCACCGCCGCGGTTGGAATGGGCGTGGGCACGGGCATGTATGTCACCTCCATTTTTGCCACCGCGCTAATCCTGATTTCGCTGACCGCTGTCGGCTGGGCGGAAACGCGCTTGGGAATCAAGGCGCGTCTCACCACGTTTCGTTTAACCGCCAAAGATGGCGATGCGGTCATGAAGCAGGCGCGTGAAATTTTCCAGGACCTGAAAATCCCGATTCAACATTCCGAATTGCGCCGCGTTGCCAACGAATCCGTAATTGAATTCGACGCGGACATCAGCGCGCCGCAGGAACATGAATTGCTCAAGCGCCTCAGCGCTCTCTCCGCGCGTTGCGAAACAGTCCCCGTGGAGTTTCAACGCGATAGTTGACGCATTTAGAGTCAGCGTCCGTGGTGTGCTCGCCTTTGCCGGAGTGAACTAATCGGACGCGCCGCCCATTCGTTCGCTGGACTCGCCTTCGGAAGTTTTCTATGCTCGGTGCCGTCACATGCCACCTGTCATCAAGCCGCCGCCGCTCGAACGCGGGAATACAGTGCGAATCGTTGCGCCCGCCAGTCCCGTTGAAGAAGCCGCGCTGCGCAAAGGCTGCGAGGAACTGGAGCGTCTCGGCTACGAAGCGCGCTGGGATCCGCGCGTCCTGGCTCGCCAGGGATATTTTGCCGGTGGCGCGGAGGAGCGGCTCGCGAAGTTCTCACGTGCGCTCGAGGAGAACGCTTCACGCGCCGTGATTTGCGCCCGTGGCGGATACGGCTCCGGATATTTGCTCGACCGCCTGGATACGCGTTGCCTGAAATCGCCGAAGGCGCTCCTCGGATATAGCGACATCACGCTGCTGCAACTTTTTTTGTGGCGCAAGAAACGCTGGGTGACCTTCTACGGCCCAATGGTTGCCTCTGGTTTTGACAAAGGCGCCGACGTTGCCGGAGGCTACGATTCCGAATCGTTTCAGCAGGCGCTTACGCAGACGAGCCACGCCTGGAAAATCGATCTCCGCGGTGAAACTCTTTTCTTCGGGCAAGCCGAGGGCACTCTTGCGGGCGGATGTCTCACACTGGTCGAAGCCACGCTCGGAACGCCCTGGGAAATTCAAGCCAGCGGCGCGATTCTACTGCTCGAAGATCGTGGCATGAAGCCATACCAGGTCGATCGCGCGTTGACACACTTGCGACAGGCTGGAAAATTCAAGGGCGTGCGCGCAATGGTTTTGGGCGAATTTCCAGAATGCGAAGTGCCGCCGGGCAACACATCGGTGCGCGACGTGTTTGAGAGAATCATCGAGCCGCTGAAAATTCCCGCCGTGTGGGGAGCGCCCGTCGGGCACACGCCGCGCGCCATGCTCACGATTCCGCTCGGAATCAAGGCCCGCCTCGTTGCCCACGGCAGCGGCCGCCTGGAAATTCTCGAACCCGCATGCGCCAACGCGCCGCATCACGAAACCAAGCGAGGAGACAAGTCACGACGCTCCTGAAACAAACTCTCCGGCACATTCATCTGCTTGGAATCGGCGGCGCGGCTATGGCCCCGGTCGCTGGCATGTTGAAGGAGCGCGGCTACACAGTGACGGGATCCGACACGGGCGTGTACCCTCCGGCCTCCACGCTCCTTTCCGCTCTCGGAATTTCCTGGACGGAAGGCTTTCGCCCGGAAAATGTGAAGCCTGTGCCGGATTTAATCGTCGTCGGCAACGCAATCTCTCGCGGCAATCCGGAACTTGAAGCCGCGCTCGACGAAAAGATTCCGTACTGGTCGATGCCGCAGACACTCGAAGAACTGTTTTTGCCCGGCCACACTTCAATCGTAATTGCCGGAACGCACGGAAAGACGACCACCACCGCGATGCTCTCCTGGATTTTTCATGTCGCGAACCGCCATCCGGATTTTCTTGTCGGCGGAGTGGTTCCGAATTTCGGCGACAAGAGCTATGGACTCGGCGGCGGCGATGAATTCATCATCGAAGGCGACGAATACGATTCCGCGTATTTCGACAAAGCTCCGAAGTTTCTGCATTATCATCCCGACGAGTTGATTTTGACTTCGCTCGAATTCGATCACGCGGACATCTACTCGGATCTGGCCGCAATTGAATTGCAATTCCGGCGGCTTGTGAATTTGGTGCCGCGCCGCGGCAGAATTCTCGTGTGGGGTGAGGCGCCGAACCTTGTCGCCTGCACGTCGAAGGCATTCTGCACCGTCGAAAAATACGGGCTCGCGCCGGAGATGGACTGGTACGCGGGCGACATTGAGTGGCGCGAGGGCATGACGCATTTCCGCGTCGCCTATCATGGCGAGGAAGTGGCGCGCCTTCGTATGCCCCTCGCCGGCCGTCACAATGTGATGAACGCGCTGGCCTGCGTCGCAACGTCGTTCACGCGCGGCGTCGAATGCGAAGCGATGGAAGTCGCGCTCGCGAAATTTCAGGGCGTGCGCCGCCGCATGGACATCAAAGGTGAAGTCGGCGGTGTATTGGTCGTTGAGGATTTTGCTCACCATCCCACCGCCATTCGCGCCACCATTGAAGCCGCTCGCTCGCGCTGGCCCCAGCGCAAACTCTGGGTCGCCTTCGAGCCGCGCTCGAACACCATGCGCCGCCGTATTTTTCAAGACGATCTTGCGTCGGCGCTCTCGATGGCCGACGGCGCCGTGCTCGGCGCGGTGAATCGCGCCCAACTTTTATCCGACGAGGAACGCCTCGATCCTGAATATGTTACGCGGGCCATCCGCAAACTCGGCAAAACCGCGCGCGCCCTTGCGTCCGCAAGCGAAATCGCCGGCTTTTTAGGCGCGGAACTTGTCCCCGGCGATCTTGTGCTCGTCATGTCAAATGGCAGCTTCGACGGCCTGTGCGGCCGATTGCTCGAAATCCTAGGGAAGGGAACGGTGGCGCACAAATCGTGAGCAATACCTACAGACTAACATCCAGATCGCTTCTGGCAATTGTCTTCGTCTTCGCGATATTTTTCGTGCCGCGCGACGCCACGGCTGCCATTCACTACACGATCTCCCTCGCGCATCCGGAACAGCACAGTTTTCACGTCACCATGGAAGTGCCAAGAGTCGGCCCCGAACTCATCGTCGCGATGCCCGCCTGGAATGCCACGTATGACATTCGCGATTTCGCGTATCACGTCACCGACGTAGAAGCTCACGGCCCGGGCGGTGCGCGGCTCCTTGTGGTCAAGCTGGATAAGCAAACGTGGCAAATCACCGCTCCCGCCAATTCGCAACATGATTTGGGCGCGGTCACAATTCAATACGAGGATTATTGGGACGCGCCAGGCCCGTTCAGTTCCCAGCTTAATTCTCGCCACGCGTTCCTGAACTTAGCCGAAGTGCTTTTCTACGTTCCGTCGCGTCGCGCGGAACAAACGGAAATCCGTTATTCCGATGTGCCGGAAAACTGGCGCGTCGCGGAAGAATTACCGGCAGAAAAACTTGCGCAGACTTTCGTCGCGCCAAGTTATGATGCGCTCGTCGACGCCCCCGCGGAAATCGGCACATTCCGCGATTTCCAATTCGATGCCAATGGCGCGCATTTCCGCGTCGTCGTTGACGGCAAGGACTGGGATCAGCAAAACCTTGCCGAAACGTTGCGCAAAATAGTTTCTTCTGAGACGGGAATGATGCGCGATGTGCCCTTCCGCGAGTACATGTTCATCTTCCATTTCGGCCCTTACGCCGAAGCAGGCGGAGGCGGAATGGAGCACGCAAATTGCTCGGCCATCGCCGTGCCTTCGGGCCAGATGGCCGCAAATGTGGCGGCGCACGAGTTTTTCCACCTGTGGAATGTAAAACGCATTCGCCCGCAAACGCTCGAGCCCGTGGATTTCACGAAAGAGATGTGGACGCGCGCGCTCTGGTTCGCCGAAGGAGTCACCAGCACGTACGCGGCTTATACCATGGTGCGCACAGGCCTGTGGAGTCACGATCAATTTTGCAGCGACCTCGCGCAACAATTCACCACGCTCGATGCACGTCCCGCGCATCACTGGCAAAGCGCCGAGGAATCGAGCCTCGATACATGGCTCGATAAATACGACTACTACGATCGCCCCGATGTCAGCATTTCGTACTACAACAAAGGCCAGATCCTGGGCGTGCTGCTCGATCTCGAAATTCGCGACGCAACGGACAATCGCAAATCTCTCGACGACGTTCTGCGCGCCATGGACGGCGACTACGCGCATCGCAATCGTTTCTACAACGACAGTGCTGGTGTCGAGCAGGAAGCGGAAAGAATCTCAGGCCGCAGCTTGAAGGATTTCTTCGCGAAATATGTCGCGGGCACGGACGACATACCGTATGACGATTTTCTTCGCATAGCGGGTCTCACCGCCACAAAGCAGCAGCAGTCGATTGCCGATTTTGGATTTGAAGTCTCGCGCGGCCGCACTGGGCCGCTTCAAGTCGCAGCGGTCACTGCCGGCAGTGGAGCGCAGCAGGCTGGATTGCAAGCTGGCGATTTCCTGCTGAAACTCGACGGTCAACCATTCCCGCGATTCGCGCAGCGATGGCTCTCTTCGCACGCGCCCGGCGACAAGGTGAAATTGCAAATCGAACGCAACGCGAGCCAGCGCGAAATTTCATTGACGCTAGGAAAGCAAACAATACAGAGCTATTCGATTTCCGAAATGCCCGCCGCGACTGCAAAACAAAAACGCATTCGCAACGGGATGCTCACTGGCGCCACTGACTAGCAGGTGTTGCTGTCGCGTGCCTTGCGTGGCACAGGCTTTAGCCTGTGCGCTTTTGCTTTTTTAGGGACGGGGTTAAATCCCCACGCCTCGGCACAACGCGTCGAAGCTTTCGCCTTGGAGCGTCAGGGCACGCTTCAGCCGCGCCGTAAACAGCCACGCGCAAAATGGGTTTTAACCCTGAGGTCGGGCACAATGCTGCGCCGGGGCATTTGTGAGATAGTTTACCCTCGACAATGATCCGCACCATTCTGGCCGTCGCCTTTCTCGCGCTCTACATCACGTTCGTTGGCCTGCCCGTCATTGCCTATTCCTTGCTCACCCATACAAGCGATTTTCTTTTTCGCGCCGGCAGGTGGGGCATAGGCGTTTCCATGCGTCTCGCCGGAGTGCGCGTGCGAACCGAAGGAATCGAGAATATTCCTGCGGGCGTGTGCATATTCGCCGCGAATCACGTCAGCAATCTCGATCCTCCTGCGGCGCTGATTGGCATTCCGCGAAGGGTGTCATTCTTGGCCAAACGAGAAGTCTTCCACGTCCCGATTGTCAAAACGGCGCTGCGCCTGGGCAAAATTGTCCCTGTCGATCGCAGTGACCGCGAATCCGCCGTTGCCAGCATCGATCAAGCCGTTCAGTATCTCAACGACGGAATTTCGTTCGTGGTCTTTCCCGAGGGCACGCGGAGCAAGGACGGCCAATTGAAGCCCTTCAAGAAGGGAACATTTGTGATGGCGATTCAGGGACGCGTTCCGGTCGTTCCTGTGTCCATACTCGGAAGCCGCGAGCGCATGCCCAAGGGAACTCTTGCGACCGTGCCAGGCGAAATTCTGATTCGTTTCGCCCCGCCGGTCGATAGCACTGCGTATACGATGGAGCAGCGAGAGATATTGTTGGCGCGCGTGCAGGAAGCAGTCGCAGCCGGACTCAGCGCCCCGCGCTAATTGCGAATGTCGCACGCTGATTTTGCACCGGAATTCGATCTCCGTGAATTCGGGAGAATTATTAGGTGGCGCGGTTCTCGAAATTTTCCAGACGCGACTTGCTGAGAGCCATGGGGAGCGCGGCTGCGTGCGCCTCTTTTAGTCCATGCCGCGCGTTCGCGCAGGTGGCACCCGCCGTTAAGTTCATCGACATCGCACAATCCGCCGGAATCGATTTTCGTCACGATAACGCGGCATCCTCCGAAAAATACCTAATCGAGACGATGGGTTCGGGCTGCGGCTGGATCGACTACAACCAGGATGGACTTCTCGATTTATATTTGGCCAATGGCGCCGCGACGCGCCTTTACAAACCCGCCCATCCATTACGCAGCGCCCTTTATCGCAACAACGGCGACGGAACTTTTACTGACGTTACGGTCAAGGCCGGCGTGGGCGCGGAAGGTTTGTTCGGCATGGGCGTTGCCGTCGGCGATTACGACAACGACGGATATCCGGATTTGCTCGTTCTCGGATACGGACGCTGCATTCTTTACCACAATAATGGTAACGGCACGTTTACTGACGTTACTGCTCGCGCCGGAGTGGAAAATGTAGGCCGCTGGGCATCCAGCGCTGCGTGGTTTGATTATGACAATGATGGCCGTCTCGACCTGGTGATTGCGAATTACATTGACTGGTCGCCGGATCGTAATTTCTGGTGTGGCGACCACGGTCCAGGAATGCGCAGTTACTGTCATCCGGACGATTACAACGGCCAGGCGCCCACGCTCTTTCACAATAACGGCGACGGCACGTTCACGGACGTCAGCAAACAATCCGGAGTTGCACTAAAACCTGGCAACGGCCTCGGTGTCGTCACTTTCGATTATGACAATGACGGCTGGCAGGACATTTTCATCGCCAACGACTCGATGGCCAATTTTCTCTTTCACAATAACCGCGACGGAACATTTCGCGAAGTGGGATATTTGGCGGGTGTTGCCGTGAGTGCTGACGGATTGCCGGAAGCTGGCATGGGAACCGATGCGGCGGACACGACAGGGAAGGGCCGCATGGACCTTATCGTCACCCATCTCGACAGCCAACTCGCCCGGCTCTATCAAAATATGGGCGACGGAACTTTCGACGACGCGACGCTGCGCAGCGGTCTTGGCTATGCCACTTTCCACATGAGCGGATTCGGCGCGCGCTTCATGGACTACGACAATGACGGCGCGCTGGATATTTTCATGGCCAACGGGCACGTCCTCGACAACATTCAGCGTTACAACGCCAGCGTTCACTACGCTGAGCCAAAACTCATGTTTCGCAATCTGGGACGCGGGACTTTCCAGAACGTGAGCGAAGAGCTTGGCCGCGACTTTCAACTTCCGCGCGTCAGCCGCGGCGCCGCCGTCGGCGATTTCGACAATGACGGCGATCTGGATATTTTGGTGAACAACAATGGTGAGCGGCCGCAATTGCTTCGAAACGACGGCGGCAACGCGAATCACTGGCTGGAAATTCTTCTCATCGGCACGCGCTCGAATCGAGACGGCGTGGGCGCGCGCGTTAAACTTTCCGCGGGCGATCTTGTTCTTTACGAGCAACGAAAGGGCGGAATGAGTTACCAATCGGCGCAGGATCCGCGGCTTCATTTTGGCCTGGGAAAATATTCGCTCGCGGACGCTATCGAGATTCTTTGGCCAAGCGGCGTTGTGACGAAGCTGGCCAAAATCCAAGCTGACCGGATCATCGCCATCGAGGAAGGGAAGGGTTTAGTCGAACGTAAATTTCCCCGGGTCGGCCCCGGCCACGATTAAGGTCGCCGCGGCGCTCGTCCTGACGAAACGTAACCGGCCTTGTGACCGGGCGCGCCCGATTTATATTTTGCAGCTTGTTCCTGGTTCAAAGCGGCAAGCATCGCCAACATACGCTCCGCCTGTTTCGCATCACCCTTTCGCCGATAGGCGATTGCCAGATGCGAGTAAACGGAAGAGTCGTCTGGCGCGAGTTTCCGCGCCGCTTCCAGTTGTGTGATTGCCTCGTCAGTG
This sequence comes from Acidobacteriota bacterium, assembly GCA_027307115.1. Taxonomy (GTDB): domain Bacteria; phylum Acidobacteriota; class Terriglobia; order Acidiferrales; family UBA7541; genus DAHUXN01. Next base: position 12,411 of record DAHUXN010000054.1, on the reverse strand, counting down.
CGGCCTGCCATCAGATAAAGTTCGCCAAGCGCAGCCCTCGACTCAGCATAGTTCGGACGCTCAGCCACGGATTTTTCCAGCGCTGCTTGCGCCTCCCGAAATTCTGGTTGCGCTGGACTGACGCCCGATTGCACCACCGCTTTCCCGAAGATGGTCAGCAGGACATAGTTGCCGTGACCTCCTTCTAGTCCTTCGCGCGCAACTCGAACCGCCTCTGGCATATTTCCCTCGAGCAACGCCTTCTGCCCTGCAGCCATATAAAAGATATCGCTTCGGGGAAAAAGTTTGCTGGCAAGATCGAAATCCGCCGTCGCCGGATCAGGTTCATTTTCAAATGAAAAAAACACGCCGCGTTCGTAATGCAATCGCGACGACTTTGGAAGATGTCGTAGTCCGATGTCCAAAACGTCGAGCCCGAGGTCGTAAGCCTGCCGGTCCATGCACTCCTCCGCCACGAGCATGTAAAGTTTCTCGTCCTCGGGAGTTTGCTTAACGGCTTGCTGGAACGCGCTGAATGCTTCCTTGTCCTGTCCCGCTCCGATGTACGCTTGAGCGAGCAGGTTGTTGACCGCCGCAGTGTCACGTCCGTCGGCTTTCAATGCGCTGAGAACCTGAATCGCGCGGCCGAATTGCTCGGTCCCCACATAGCACAAAGCAAGATTGAAATTCACTGCGTATTCGTCAGCGACGTGGCCCTGCGCCGCCAGAAAATGCGGAATCGCTTCCAAGAAATGTCCCTGCTGAGTCAGCGCGATTCCTGTTTGCAGTTCTCTTTCTGCGTCTGAGGGTGCCCCCAAGCGGTCGCGCGTCTGCATTCTAGCCGCCCCGAATTCGAGCGGAGTCTTAGCGGTCGCAGTGCCGGAACAAGCTATGGCCGCAAGGGCGGCAACGGCCGGGAAGTATGCAATTACACGCCAAAAACGCCGATAACCCATCGGTCCTAAGTCGAGGAGTGCTCGAGCCATCTTCATAATGCGTTTGGTGCTTTTCGCCCCTCAGAAGGCCATCAAATTCCCCGCCATTCTACCAGTTTTGGCGCGAATCGGGCCGGAGTGAAATTTTGGGCTTGACAAGTAATACAAATACATTATACAAAGCGCCCATCAGAACGGGTCGTGCTTAGACGGGGTGGGTAGCGTGAGTAAACGTTTACTTGTTAGGCCATGGGCCGAACTTCACCGAATGCATCCGACAATCCGCGGATGCAACCGGCGATTTGGTCAAGCCTCTCTCCCCGCAGCTAGCTTTCCTCACAGTAGTTCTTCAGCCGCATCTCAAACGAAATTTCACAGCAAATTCAGCAGCGCGGTTCGCCATGCAATCATAGACAAATTAATGTTTGGCTATTTTAGAAAACGCTTTCTTCGAAGTGGAAGGGCAGTTCACTCGGGAATGAAAACTGAAATCGCGTTGTTCGGAACACGGACAAAGCTTGGACATGTCAAAGGAGGCAGTATGTCGCGGAGTTTTTCTCGCGCTTTGATTGGCAGCATGGCAGCCTGTTTGTTGTCGTTCTTCGCGCTCAGCGCTCCCTCAGCACGGGCGCAAAACGGCGCTTACGGCAGCGTAAACGTTACGGTACTGGACGAGAGCGGCGCGGTTGTGCCGGACGCACAACTGACGATTCTCGACACCACCACGGGCGACGTTCACAAGGCCACGACAGGCCCAGAGGGCACATTCACGTTTGTTGCGTTGCCCCTCGGTACTTACAAACTGACCGTCTCGAAGGGAAGCTTTCAAACGCAAGTTTACGATTCGGTCATCGTGCAAGGTGGCCGCGTTACCGATCTCAAGGCGTTATTGAAAGTAGGGTCCGCGTCCCAAGAGGTAGTCGTAAGCGGAAGCGTGTCTCCGCTGGTCGAGGCTAGCTCCAACGCCATCGTGACAACGATCGATGTTAAGCAGATCGAAAATCTGCCCCTGAGCGGCCGCAACATCAGTCAGTTGGCGTTTCTAACCCCCGGATATAGCGGCACGCCCTCCAGCGGCACCTGGAACGGTCTTCCGATGATTGCGCAGGGAAACACCATTGACGGCGTGGTTTCCTCGACGAGCCGCATGAAGTTCGGAGGCAACACGACACCGGGGCTGCAGGCCCGTGTCGAAGATATTCAGGAAATGACCGTGCAGACGAGCCAAGTCGACATGAGCCAGGCTCTCGGTGGCTCCTCGATGCAGAGCAGCTTCGTCACCCGTCGAGGCAGCAACGCATACCACGGCGAAGCGTACGAAGATTTTCGCAATTCGTGGCTGAACGCAAATAGCTGGCACAACAACGCCGTAGGCCAACCGAGACCTCACCTCATTTTGAACGATTTTGGTGGAAACGCCGGCGGACCCATCTTGAAGAACAAGTTGTTCTTCTTTGGCAGCTTTGCGATGTCCAAGCAGCCCGGTGGCTTTATAGCAAGCAACACGTTCCTGTCGCAGAATGCGCAGAACGGAATTTACACGTTCCAGCCGCCAAACAGCGCGACGACAGTTAACCTGTTTACGCAGGTTGCCCAGCCTAATGGCTTGCCCGCTACGCCAGGTGCAACCTACTTGGCGGAGCAAGCGGCGATTAATACGGCAGTAACAAGCGGGGGCGCAACGATCTCGCCGACCGGCGATCCCAATATTGAACAAGTCAACTGGCTGGTTCTTTCTCCCATTACCACCTACTTCCCAGCCCTTCGCTTGGACTACAACATCTCGCCGAAACTCCGCTTGAATTTCGCCTTTGAAGACACGAAGCGAAATCAGCCCAATGCCGCCGCTCCCCTATTCCCTGGGGCGGCGTTCGCAAATCAGGCCGCCTCAGATAAGAGCAGCAACTATATTGCCTCGTTGGGCTTGGATTGGTCGATCTCCCCCACACTGCTAAACCAATTCCATGGGGGCTATTTCTATAACGCGTATTGGTACGCGTTCGGCGCAAAGCAACTCTGGGATACTCAACCGGCGCACAGTTGGCCTATTTGTCCTCCGAACACAGGAGACTGTTCCGGAACCGGGTTCAACTTGCCCGTTTCAACTTACTATCCCATTTTTAATGCAAGCGATAACGCTACATGGCAGCACAACGCGCATACGGTTACGTTCGGATTTTCCTTTTACAGGGAGCAGGACCATTACTGGAATCCCCCGGATGGAATTCAAAACATCTCCCTCGGTCTCGTGAATGGCGACCCTGCTTACGGGGATTTCCAAAGCTACTTTGCAAGCGCGTCCAATACGGACAGGGGCGAGGCGGAGAATTTGTATGCCACGCTGGTCGGAAGAGTCTCGAGTGTTGGTCCGATAGGCAGCGGGTTTCCGTACCTGCCGTCCACTGGACAATACGCCACGACGCCCGGGCAAGCGTATAACCTCGACGAGCTTCAGAAGTCATGGGGTGTTTACGCGCAGGACTCATTCCACCTGAAGCCGACTCTGACCTTGAATTACGGGCTTCGCTGGGATTTCACGGGCGATAACCACGATATGACAAGCGCCTACCACGGCGCTACCGAGGCCGATATGTACGGTCCGTCGGGCGTCGGAAATCTGTTCAAGCCAGGCACGCTTACGGGAACTGCTAACCCGCAATACCTTGCCAGCAGCCACCAGTACCATCCATGGAATGTCAGCCCTCAGCCGATGATTGGCATAGCATGGAACCCGAACTATTCAGAAGGCTTTTTGGGCAAGTTGATGGGTGGAGGCAATACCGTGATCCGCGCAGGGTTCGACATCAAGCGTTTCACCGAGCCGTATCAGTACTTCTGGAATAACGCTTCGAATCACGGTTTGGCGTTCTTCCAAAACTTTTCCTACCAAGCGGGAAGCGGCAGCGGGCCGGGATTCTTCACGCCCGGAAGTATAACGGACACCGGAGGCAATTTTTCGCCGAGCCTGTTCCTGAATTCGCCGCCGGCTTATGCGGCATCGATCCCGCAATCTGATTACACGTGGAGTTACTACTGGGGCGGTGCCGGATTCGACCCGAACATCAAGCAACCGTACGTCCAAGAGTGGAACTTGGGTATCCAGAGGCAGTTTGGGCACAGCAATGTGCTCGAAGTGCGGTACATGGGGCACAGGAGCGTTCATCAATGGATCAACGTCAATACGAACGAAGTCAACATCATTGAGAACGGCTTCCTGAACGAATTCAAGAACGCGCAGACAAATATGGCGATTAACCAAGCGAATGGAATCAGTTCTTTCGCCAACAATGGTTTTGCCGGGCAGAAGGCTTTGCCGATTTTCGACGCCGCATTTGCCGGTGAAGCGTCTGGCGGAACTGGTATTCCTTTCAAAGACTACGGAACCAAGGGAGCGTTCTTTACGCGCGTTCAGCAGGGTCAGGCAGGGTCGGTGGCCGGAATATTGGCGAAACCATTCGGCAACGCGCCCTACATCTGCAATCTGGTTGGCTCGTCCATCAGTAACTGCGCCACGCAGTTTGGTTTCACGTCTCCGGGTGCGTATCCGCTTAATTTCTTTCAAACCAACCCATATGCAGCTTCCTGTGGCGGCTGCTCGACGCAAAGCTTTATGACCGCCGGAGGCTACGGCAACTATCACGCCCTGCTCGTGGACTTCCGCGAGAGGCCGTGGCATGGGATGCAATTTGACGCCAATTACACGTGGAGCCATACGCTCGGTGTCCAGCCGGACAATCAGTGGCTGGGTACAGTTCCCGAATTCACTATGCGTGATTTGCGCCTTGGCTACGGGCCAACCCTGTTTGATTTAAGGCACGTAGTGCACGTCAGCGGGACCTATGACTTGCCCTTCGGGAATGGCAGACGGTTCCTAAATCAGGGCGGGGTCATCAACCGGATCGTCGGTGGTTGGACAGTGGGAACGATTTTCACCTATGAAACCGGGTTCCCGTTCTCTGTGACGGGCGGATATCGCACATTTAATGACTACGGGGACAGCGGGTTAGTCCTGAATGGCATTACACGGTCGCAATTGCAGAGCGCCACGGGCGTCTACACTCCCAACGTCTGTGGGTCAAGCGGCACGGCTACGTGTCCGTTCAAATGGGACTTTAACCCATCGGTGTTGCGAGCTTCAAATAAGATAGCTCCTCCAGCGAACTGCAGCAGCTTTCTCACGGGAGTATGCCAGAATACTGCTCCGGGCACGTTTACGGGCGACGTCTGGCTTTATGGGCCTCACCTGTGGAACGATGACCTTTCAATCACGAAGCTGTTTCCCATTACCGAGCGCGTTCAGTTTGTTTTCCAAGGCGAATTCCTGAATGCATTCAACCATCCGAACTGGGCTAACCCGAATTCGAGCGTTCAGTCCGGCGCGTTCGGGCAAGCGGGTCTGAGCAATATGAACGGTCCTCGCCAGATCGAATTCCGTGCGAGGCTTGACTTCTAGGCTCTTCGCTTTGTAAATCTGCTCGCTGTGCATCCACCGGACGCAGTGATAGCATCCGGTGGATGCATGGGAGCTTTAGCACGTGAAGTTCTAGCTTATCTGCATCGAAATTTTTTTTTCGCTGCTCGCGGCCGCAAAGGTATAAACGTGAAAGCGAAGGCTCCTAGCCCGATTTTTCTCCGCAGCAGTTCGCTCTTGAGTCGTTTTAGTTTGTTTTCTCGCAGTAAACAACGATGACTCCCACCCTGGCTCTGGCCGTTCCGTCACGCCTCGTAAAGCTCGCACCCGTCGACCTGATCATCATCGTTTTCTATTTTGCGCTCGTTCTGGCAATCGGGTTTTATCTCAAGAGGCGCGCGAGCACCGGCGAAGATTTTTTTCTGGCCGGTCGCGAAATGACGGCGTGGATTGCCGGCCTCAGTTTCCTTTCTGCGAATCTCGGCGCGTTGGAGTTGATGGGCTGGGCTTCTTCGGCCTACGAATACGGCATTTTAGCCACTCACGCTTACTGGATCGCCGCGATTCCCGCGATGCTGTTCCTCGGCGTCTTCATGATGCCGTTCTACTACATTTCCAAGACGCATTCGGTTCCCGGCTATCTAAAGCTGCGATTCGGCGAATCGAGTCGCAGCCTCTCGGCGATTTCTTTTGCATTTATGACCGTGCTGATGAGCGGCATCAACATGTATTCCATGGCCCTGGTGCTCAAGATTGTTTTGGGCTGGAACATGAACTTCAGCATCTGGATTTCCGCGCTCACGGTTGGGATTTACGTGGCCCTGGGCGGCCTGCGGTCCGCGATTTTCAACGAAGTGCTGCAATTCGTCCTCATTTGGGCCGGCGCGCTCCTGATACCCATTCTCGGATTGATTGAAGCTGGCGGCTGGGGCCCGCTGAAAGCGCAAATCATTCACAACACATCGGTGGAGTACGTTCACTTGTGGCGTTACCTCGGTTCGTTCAGCACAAATCCCGAGGGCATCCATTGGACGGGTGTGCTTTTCGGCCAAGGCCTTGTCATATCTTTCGGTTACTGGACCACCGACTTCCTGGTTGTGCAGCGGTTGCTCGCCGCGAAGGATTTACGGGCGGCGAAGATGGCTCCGATCATTGGCGCCGCGTTCAAAATGTTCGTACCATTCATCGTTATCTTGCCCGGCCTGCTGGCGCTGGCTGTTCTGCCGTTTAAGCTGACGGGCGCGAGCGTGGCGGCTGCGACCGGAGGGCACAGTTACAATGAAGTGCTGCCCTTGATGCTCGCTCGCTATTGTGGTCCGGGTTTGCTCGGCCTGGGAGTCACAGCGCTGATCGCCGGGTTCATGTCCGGGATGGCGGGCAACGTCAGCGCGTTTTCCACGGTTTGGACGTATGACATTTATCGCGCGTTAATCAGAAAAGATGCATCGGACGCGCACTACGTCTCGATGGGGCGATGGTGCACGATCCTTGGAGTCCTGATCAGCATCGGTACAGCGTACTTCGTGATGCAGTTCTTCAGCATCATGGACTACGTGCAGGCGCTATTCAGCATATTCATCGCGCCGCTTTTTGGCACGGTGATTCTGGGAATGTTCTGGAAACGCGCCACGGCGGCGGGCGGCTTCTGGGGCCTGCTCACGGGAACGATATCTGCCGCCGCCATGTTTGCCTGGATCGAAGTGAATCCTGCGGCGGTTCGCTACGTGGCGCTTTCCAGCCACGCCAGTCCCATGGCCGCGGACATGTACCGCGCCCTGTGGTCCTGGATCGTCTGCGTTGTGGTCACAATTGCGGTCAGCCTGTTCACGCGCCCCAAGCCTGTAGCCGCGCTGAACGGGCTGGTCTACGGCGAAACCGACATACCTTCCGAGGGGAACGTCGCGTTTTATCATCGGCCCGCATTCTGGGCCGTGATCGTCGGGCTCGTCTTCGTGGCTTTGAACGTCATTTTCTGGTGAGGCGATGGAATCGAAAGACTCAATTTCGATCTGGTTCTTTATCGGGATATCGTTGCTTGTGAATGGCGTGCTGATTCTCGGGGCGGGAATTTACGAGCTCGTGCATCCTCCCGAGAATCCAGTCGTCCTTTTTCGCCTTCACGCAAGTATATGGTGGGGAGCGTTGCTGCTGATCACGGGGGTGTTTTATTGTTATCGCTTTTTGCCGCGAGGTGCTTGGCGAAAGTAGCGAACAAGATCGAACGAACATGCCCAACCGCTGCGCGGAAAACCTGTGTAAATCGCGGCGCCGTTTTCTTGACACCGGTCATGCATTGTTCTATACCTTGTCATTCAAGAAAACGTTTTCTCGGATTTTAAGCGGCATCGAATGTATTGTTTAGACCAAAGGCGAGGTGAATTTCCATGAGCTCTCGGAAGGGAATTTCGCGGCGGCAATTCGTGTCTGGAGCGCTTTCGGCGGCAGCGGTTGCCTGTGTGCCGCGAGTTGTCTCGGGCCGGGTGCCTGGAGCCCTTGCGGAACTTCTCCAGGCCCCACCGCGCTTCCGTTTCGGACAGGAGCGCATCGACTTCCTTGTCCGTCCCTTTCCGCTGGAGCAGGTAAGATTGCTGGATGGCCCATTCCTGCAAGCCGCCAAAACCAACCAGGAATATCTGAATTCTCTCCCCGAAGACCGCCTGGTCCACAATTTTCGAATCACAGCCGGGCTGCCAAGTTCAGCCGAGCCTCTGGGTGGCTGGGAAGCCCCCAACGTCGAACTTCGGGGCCATTTCACGGGCCATTTCCTCTCGGCGGTCGGGTTGACGTACGCGAGCACGGGCGACGCAGCCCTGAAGGCCAAGGGTGACGCCATTGTCGCTGATCTGGCGAAGTGTCAGGAAAAGTTTGGCAACGGATACCTGAGTGCGTTCCCAGACAGCTTCTTCGACCGCCTCCGTGACGGCAACGGCGTCTGGGCGCCGTTTTACACCCTGCACAAGATCATGGCAGGAAACCTGGACATGTACACCTACTGCCACAACGAACAGGCCTTGGCCGTAGCGGAAGGCATGGCCCGCTGGATAGGCCACTGGACCACCGGGATCAGCGACGCGCACATGCAGCGCATCCTCCAGACGGAGTTCGGCGGGATGAACGAAGTCCTCTTCAACCTTGCCGCTGTCACCGGGAAGGGACAGTATTTCGGAATCGGGCGCCGCTTCGAGAAACCGTCTTTCTTTGATCCTCTCGCAGGTCACAGGGACGAACTCAAGGGACTCCACGTCAACACCCATATTCCGCAGGTGATCGGAGCCGCTCGCCGTTATGAACTGACTGGCGAACCCTTCTATCACGAAGTCGCGAAATACTTCTGGGACGAAGTCACCGAAGAACGCAGCTACGCGACGGGCGGCACAAGCAACGGCGAAGGATGGCGCACCGATCCCGGCAATTTGTCGACGGAGCTAAGCGTTTCATCCGAGGAATGCTGCTGCGGGTACAATATGTTGAAGCTGACGCGCCACCTTCACCAGTGGACCGCCGACCCGCGTTACATGGATTATTACGAGCGTACGCTTTTCAATTCGCGCCTCGGCACCCAGCATCCGGACAACGGCTTAAAGATGTACTATCTCCCGCTCGAAACCGGGTACTGGAAGTTTTTCAACTCGAAATTCAATTCTTTCTGGTGCTGCACGGGCACGGGCGCCGAAGAGTTTTCGAAATTCGGGGATTCGATTTATTTCCGGAACGATCACGCCGCATTTGTGAACCTGTTCATCGCCTCGGAAGTTCGCTGGCCGGAAAAGGGACTCACCATCCGCCAGGATACGCGTTTCCCGGAGCAGGAAGGCACCACCCTCACCGTGAAGGCCAGCGCCCCTGTGGCAGCGGGCATCAACATACGCATACCGAGTTGGGCGGACGGCGGCTCAGTGACGCTGAACGGCAAACCCCTGCCCACATTCGCCAGTCCGGGAAGCTACCTGGAAATCGACCGCACCTGGGCCGATGGCGACCGCCTCGAAGTGAAGCTCCCCATGCGCCTCCATGCAGAAGGATTGCTCGGTGACCCCACGCAGCAAGCAGTATTATACGGCCCAATTGTGCTGGCTGGCCGCTTGGGCCAGGATGGGCTCACGGAGCAGATGCAGTATGACCGCGACACTGGCCCAACCGAGCTTGCGCCTCGCGGCAGGCCCGAAGGGACGATGGCCGTGGACTTGAAGTGGACCGACAATGTCGAAGCGGCTCAGTGGGTCGAGCCGGTGAAGGGAGAGCCCTTGACTTTCCGGACGGTCCAAGGCAGTGCCACCGAGTTGATTCCCTTGCATCGAGTCTTCGGCGAGAGGTATGGTGTGTACTGGAAGGTCAATAAATCCGGGCCTAGAATGGGCTGATTGACGCGCCCGTTCTTCCATTTTTTTTGCGGAGAGTAACGTTGAGCATTCACGAAGTCGCCAGACGCGCCAAAGTCTCCATTGCGACCGTTTCGCGCACTATAAATGGAGTCTCTACCGTTACGCCTCAACTCTCCCGGCGCGTTTGGCGCGTAATCGAGGAACTGGGCTATTACCCAAACACCCAAGCTCGCTCGCTGGTTTCCGGCCGCAGCCGCATTTTCGGTTTGATCGTCTCAGAGATTACCAATCCGTTCTTTCCTGAAATCATCCAGGGATTCGAAGACATCGCCGTTCAGAACAACTACGAAATCCTCACCACTTCCACCGTTCACGATCCCAAGCGAATCGCGCTGTCCGTTCGCCGTATGATCGAGCGCCGCGTCGAAGGCGTTGCCATTGTAACGTTCGGTATGGAAGAGGCGCTCTTCGATGATTTGAAGTCTCGCAAGATCCCCCTCGTCTTCATCGACGTCGGGCCGCCGCTTCCTCGAATCAGCAATATCCGCATCGACTATCAGCATGGCATTCGCGAAGCTGTTCAGCACCTCGCGGCGCTTTGCCATGAACGTATCGCATTTATTTCCGGTCCGCTCATTTTGAAGTCGGCCATGGCTCGCCAGCGCGCTTTCATCGAATCCATGGAGGAAATCGGCCTTGCGGTGGATCCGAACCACCTGATCGAAGGTGATCACACGATGGAGGGCGGCATAAAGGCGCTGAAGAAGATATTGAATTTCCCCAAGCGCCCCACGGCCGTCATTTGCTCGAACGACATGACCGCCATCGGCGTGATGCGCCAAAGCTACGAGGAAGGTGTTCACATTCCGCGCGATTTGTCTCTCGTCGGTTTCGACGACATTCGTCTCGCTCAATTCATGATTCCGCCGCTCACGTCCATAAAAATGTCACAAACTGAAATCGCCAGGATGGCCTTCAACGCGCTACTTTCCGAAGTGCAACGGGATATCCCGTCGCCGGACGGCACAGAATACGTCTTGCGGACAAGTCTGGTCCTTCGCGATTCCACGGCCATGGCGCCGGCGGGCGCTCGGAAGAAGGTATCTGTTCTAAAGAAGTCAGCGGAATAAGGCCCCAGATGCTGCTCGAAAGCCTCCGGCGTGAAGTGCTCGAAGCCAATCTCGAATTGGTTCGCCGGGGATTGGTGCTCTACACTTTCGGCAATGCCAGCGGAGTGGATCGCGACAAGGGTTTGGTTGTCATCAAACCCAGCGGCGTTCCGTATGAAAAACTGAAAGCCGAGGACCTGGTCGTCACCGACCTGTCTGGAAAAATCGTCGAGGGAAAATTTCGGCCATCATCGGATTTGCCGACTCACGTGGAACTTTACAGAAACTTTTCCGGCATTGGCGGTGTCACTCATACGCACTCTGAATTTGCGACGGCCTGGGCGCAGGCGGGCCGTCCAATTCCGTGCCTTGGGACGACGCATGCCGACTATTTCCACGGGCCCGTCCCTGTCACCTCGGACCTTACGTCACAAGAAGTCGCCGCAGATTACGAGAAAAATACCGGCGTCGCAATCTGCCGGACGTTTGAAAAACTGGATCCGGCTGACATTCCCGGTGTTCTCGTCCGAGGCCACGGACCGTTTTGCTGGGGAGAGACGGCAACCATCGCCGCCCACAATTCCGTCATTCTCGAAGCGCTCGCTCGAATGGCTTATTACACGGCCGGACTGGTTCACGAACTGAAGCCGCTGTCGTCCTCGCTTCATGACAAGCATTACTCGCGTAAGCATGGAAGCGCGGCGTATTACGGGCAACCGCCGGACAAAACATGATTTCTGGATCGCGGCTTGAGTGTTTCTTGCTTCTATTAAATTAATCGACGTCGCAGAAATTCTGTGCAGGAAGCCGCGCAATTGTTGAGCAGCGAAAAACGGGCGATCGGATTTTCCGTTCCATGAGGCGATGAATGTCTACAGGCAAAAAGATGACGATGGGTCTGATCGTAGGCAATCGGGGATTCTTCCCCGGCCACCTTGCCGAATCTGGCCGCAAAGAAATGATTTGTGCGTTGAAGGGCGCTGGCATCGACGTGATCGCGCTCACGCCAGAACAAAGCCGATATGGCGCCGTCGAAACCTACGACGAAGCAATGCGCTGCGCCGAATTGTTCCGCGCTCACAGCGAACACATCGACGGCGTCATTGTCACGCTGCCGAATTTTGGAGACGAGCGCGCAATCGCCGACACTCTGCGCCTTTCAACCCTTCGCGTTCCCGTGCTGGTTCAAGCCACTCCCGATACTCCCTCAAAAATGTCCATTTCCTTCCGGCGCGACAGTTTCTGCGGAAAAATGTCCGCCTGCAACAATTTGATGCAGTACGGCATTCCATACTCCCTTACTTCCTCGCACACCGTCGCGCCCGGCTCGCCTGAATTCAAAAAGGACCTCGACTGGTTCGCCGGTGTTTGCCGCGTCGTAAAAGGTCTCAAGAATCTCCGCATCGGCAGCATTGGCGCGCGCCCCACGGCGTTCAACACCGTCCGTTACAGCGAAAAAATCCTCGAGTCGCAGGGAATCTCCGTCGAAACTCTTGATCTTTCCGAAGTCATCGGCCGCATCCAGCGCATGAAAGACACGGACGACGCCGCGCAGGCGAAACTCCAGTCCATCGAAAAATACGTCTCCACGAATGACGTGCCCCAGGCCGCCCTGCTGAAAATGGCTAAATTAGGCACGGTGATTGACCAATGGA
>DAHUXN010000012.1 GCA_027307115.1 Acidobacteriota bacterium | reverse complement strand
GTTCGACCGGCTGGCACAGCGCGCCGACAACATGGCCAAAGCAAGCGCAGCCCTCAAGCACATCGCCGAGACCGGCAAGCCGCTCTATACCAGCCTGGACGACGCGCAGAAGGCGCGGTTTCAAAAGCTCGCGTGGCTGCTGCGTCCGCATCATCATTGGCGTGTGCGCTACCTGGAAGGCTCGGAGGGGCATGGCTGGCGCGACGGGCATGACGATGGCGGCCCGATGTGGCGACACCATTGGCGCCATTTCGGCGAGGATGACGGTGGGCAGGGCGGCATGCACCGCATGATGGACGAAGGGCAGGACTCGGAGCTCTAGAGCAGATTCCGGTCAAATTCACGCATAGCCAGCGTGCCTGAAATAATTCTTGGCTTCGCGTGCGGTGAGATTGCGCGCGAATATTCTGATTCGACGACGCAGGCCAGGAATTTTCCGCTCCGCCGCCTTGCGCAGATACGTCTTAAGTTTGCTGAATGGCATCTCTATCGGGTTCAGATCCGGCGAATATTGCGGGAGATAACGAAGGGCGGCGCCACGCGCCTCAATCGCTTCGCGCACGCCCGCTGCCTTGTGTGCCGGAAGGTTATCCATGACGACGGTGTCGTTGCGCTTCAGAGTTGGAGCCAAGCGCTGCTCCACATAATCAAGGAACGTCTTTCCTTTCATAGCGCCGTCAATCACACATGGCGCTGTCATTCCGTTGCAGCGCAGAGCGCCCACGAAGGTGATCGTTTTCCAGTGGCCGTTAGGAACCCGGCCAATCAAGCGCTCGCCGCGCACGCAACGACCACCCACCCGCATCATTTTCGTATTGGCGGCGGTCTCGTCGATGAAGACCAGCCGGGCCGGGTCAAACAGGCCCCGCTCCCGCATCCAGCGCCGACGCGCCCGCGCCACGTCGGCGCGCTCCTGCTCCGCCGCCCGCAGGCTTTTTTTTGAACGTGATGTCATGACGCTTGAAGAAGCGCCACACAGACGTGCGACTGCCGGGAATTCTTTGCTTGCGCATCGCGCAAACTATCTCATCCAGCGTCAAGTCCGGCTGCTCCTCAATCAGCGCCAGCAAAAAGTCCGTGTGCTTCTCCAACGGCGACGTGCTCCCGCCTCGCGGCTTGGCCGCACAGCTTCCAGTCGCCCGATAGGAAGAAACCCATCTGATTGCTGAACTCGGGCTGACCTCAAACTGATCCGCGGCCTCGCGTCGCGAGGACCCGCTCTCTACCCTTGCAATCACCCGACCTCGAATATCAGCAGAATAGGCCGCCGGCATCTTCCCCCTCCCAAAGGCGAATCAATGCCAGTAGAATCTCCTATCCAGAACGCCCCGTGAATCCCATCGAACCCCATCGATTCAGCTTGGGCGGAACATGCTAGCTGCGGCAAGTCCCAGCCTGCTCTTTAGCGGCAAGATTCGGCGCGGGACTCTCAGTTCGAGGGCTGCGACGCCAAATTCCTTCGGGCATAACAAGCTTATTGCCCAACCGCGAAGCGGCCGG
>DAHUXN010000090.1 GCA_027307115.1 Acidobacteriota bacterium | reverse complement strand
TGTCTTGTTGGTTGCTCTGTTGTCCAAATTGTCCGCTACCTTGACTCGCGTCACTCCGCGCACTTCCCGAATCGCTCGCGTGCGACGGGAATAATTCAAGCTGTTCGGGCTTCGCCGGACTCACCGAATTTCCCGCGCCCGCTGCACTGTCGGCGCTCGCCGCAGCTCCTGGCCGCTGTTGCGCGCTCGCGTTCACTTTCGCCGCGTGCGCCTGCACAGCTTCCGCAAAATGCTGAAACGCCTCGGGAGACAATTCGTGTATTCGTGCCGCCAGCGCCGCATGATCGTTCGGCTGCCCCGAAAAGAACAATCCATCCAGCTCTTCCAGCTGATTCTTCGCGTCCTGCGCTGCCCCGGGCGATGCGAACACCGCTCGATACGCCTGCGCATCAGCCAACATCTGCGCCAACTGCGGGTTCGCATCCGTCAGCTTCGCGACTTCCGGATTCATCACGTCCTCCGCGCTCGAATCGCCCGCTTCATCGCCCGAATCAGCTGACGCAGCGCTTCCAGCTTGCGCCGCTGCATTGCCGGCCGCTCCCCAGTCGTTGCTGTCGGCATTATCCACGTTCGCATTTCCGTCGTCGCCGCTCGTCGTCGATGTCCCCGGTCGCGAGACCGCCGTAACCAACCCCAAAATTTCGTCGTCTGAGAGTTGCCCGTGCGATTTCTTATGCGACACCCCGGGCGCAACTCCCACTCCGTCCACCGAGGTCAAACTTGACCTCGAACCCGCTCCCCGTACCGGCATTTTCGTAGTGCTCACCGCCATAAGTATTCTCCTTTCAGTAGATTGTTTTACCTTCCAAGGCATGCTCGACCGCCGTGCGGGGCTTCAGCTATCACCCATTAGCCGATGCGGCACAATTCAGCTTCCGTACTATTGGCCATGGTGCTAACCTCGATGCAACATAGTGCATGACGCACCCGCGCAGCAGCGCCTGCTGCACGACCGTGCAGAGATCTATCAGCGGTTAGGGCCGCATTGCACTTGCTGTTTTTGGCGCGTTCCGGGGGATATCGCGATGAACGCTCACTATTCTAAGGATTACGCGCCTTCACCTTCTCAAACCGAACAGTCCTCGGAACGTCGTCGCCGCAGGCGCGTCAAAGTCTCAGCGCAAATTCGTGTTCGCGCCACGGATCCAAAAGCCGACGCCTTCACTGAGATCGCCACTTCCGTTGATGTTTCCCGCGACGGCATTCTGTTCTCGACCGGTCGCCGCGATTTTTGGAAAGGCATGTCCCTCGGCGTCACGTTTCCGTTCTCCACTGCCGCCAACGCGCTCAATGCCGAAGAGCCTGCTGAAGTAGTTCGCACTCTCGATCTTGGCGACAACAAACTCGGCGTCGCCATCCAATTCCGCCGCATTCATCATCGCGCCGCTGCGGCAACCGCCGCCACAGGCCCGGGAGCCAGGGAGAAATCCACTGTCAATGGCGCTTCTTCCGCCGAAAAAGGCGCGCCTATCCATTCCACGCAAACGCGTCCCGTTGTACTTGTCGTCGAATCGGATGAACGCGGCCAGGAACAGTTGAAGAGTCTTCTAACGCCCGAAGGCTACGACGTCTTTGTGGTTTCCACGGCAGCCGCGGCGCTCGACATCCTGCGCACCACCGTTCCCGCATGCTTCATCGCCGAAGTCGAAGCGGGAGATACATCCGGATACGATCTTTGCCTTATCATCAAGAACAGCGAACGCCTCTCGCGCGTTCCCGTGGTTCTCGTCACGCGCAATGCCCAGCCCGCTGATTACGCCGCGAGTCACAATTTCGGAGCCGTTGTCTGCATGGCCAAGCCTTTCAAGCCCGAACGCATGCTGCAAGTCGTTCGACTCGTCGCTCCCATCCCCAAGCAGGATTCCTCCGCCTACGGCTCGTCTCGCAACGAAGCCTCGGCCATCGAACGCCACCTGTAGAGGCAGCCGCATCGGCACAGCGGCCAGTGCCGTCAGCGAGACTCCGGCGGCTGCGGAATCATGCTTCCGTAGAAAAGCCACCACCCGGATTTTCCCGGCGCAGGCGCAAAAGCGTCCACCACAGTTACAGGATGCAATGCTTCGCGGCGCGACACCGGCAGATCACCGGCCTCTTTAGCCCTATCGCTCCCGAACAGGCGCAGAAGAAGATTCAGCTTCGTCGCAACCGGTTTTCCGCCGAGGAGAGCGGGATGAAATTTCCAGTCGCCTACCTCCCGCAGGTCGCACGGCTCCGGCTGAGAAGCATCCGGCGGGAAACCTGCCGCCTTCAGCACATGGCCCGTGTTGTCCAAATCCAGCACCAAGAAAAGACGGTCGATATTGTGCTCGACGAGACAAGCAGGCAGCTTCGCGAAGGGTATCTCGTCGGATTCGGGATCAACGCGCGAATCAGGCGCGTCCCAATCGAGCGAAGTGCCGTCGGAAAACCACAGCAGCGCTGCGGTCAATTTTGCACGCACCGGGCAAGTTGCTGTTGCGAACAAGCCGCCGCCGTCGACTGAGGCGGTACCGCCCGGCTGCACAAGATTGGAAATTTCGTCGGCTCCGCCACCGTCCATGCGCTTCCCAATCGCCAACATTTGCTCTGCCGGGATTCCCTTGGCGATTACTTGCGCTATTACGTCTCCAAAGCGATCTCCATTCGCTCCGTAGTATTCAAGAACCAATTGCATGGCGATGATAGGCTTCGGCGAGAGGTTTCTTACGCGAAGCTCCCCGGTCGAGCTCGAATCAGCGGCAAAAAACTGCTTCTCAACGCCGATCTCCGGAAAGTCAGAAGGAACTTCTGTCGGCAGATTGCGCACAAAGCATAAAGCTGTGCCGGGATAGCGGCCCTGTGCGAATGCAGGAGAAGCAATCAGCACAAAGAGCGGCAGCAGGAGCCAAAGCCGCGACCGCAAAGCCGCGCGTAGCGTCATAGACAGTGGAGAATTTGGGGATACTGCCTTTCCAGTTTCTTGCCGGTACATTTGTATCGGATGGTCCATAAAATGCCACCACCTTGCTGCTTAAAGCCGGGACCGGATTTGATCGTGAAATTTACGGCCCATTGTTGCGGTCCGTCGAGGATCTGTGTGGGACGGCTATCAACGCTCACGATGTCACTGCCTGCTTCGGCCGCAACACGTATGCTGTCTGGGTCAACATAGTGAAAGCCCGTACCAACGCCGCCAATAACAAGAACCGCCATCCCGTGATAATTCTTGCCTTCTTCGCACTTCACTCCGTGCGGAAGAGACCTA
The DNA here is from genome assembly GCA_027307115.1 of Acidobacteriota bacterium. Taxonomy (GTDB): domain Bacteria; phylum Acidobacteriota; class Terriglobia; order Acidiferrales; family UBA7541; genus DAHUXN01. The sequence goes on along the minus strand of DAHUXN010000090.1, from coordinate 54,883 downwards.
ATTTTCAGGTCGCAAAAGCCACTGGCCCGGTCAGAGGACTCTGTCTCACCAAGCTGCGGGGAGGAGTATATACTAAGGGACGGCACATCCCCAATAATACTGTGATCTGATGCGTCATGCGCATCACTGTTGCCTCCTGAGTTGTGGCCTTCATGACCAGCGATAATTCTGGCTAACTCGACGCTCCAGCCAAATACTGGATTCGCATAAAAGCGTCCGTTGATGAAAGGCATTTTGAATTCTCCGACGGTCGTCGCGCCAAAAGCTGTTGCACCGCTGAAATGGTGTTACTTCGCCGTTTGCTGCTGCGCGCCGGCCTGCGCCGCTTCAAGCTGCTGCTTGCGCAAAAATTGCTCGTGCATTTGCGCGTGAGCGCGAACATTCGCGTAACCCGCGGGCGCCTCGATTTTCGCGACCTGCCCCGCATCGGAAGAAAACCACCGCTTGCACGCGTCGAGCTCCACGGAGTGATTATCCGCAAACTCGTCCGGCACGATGCTCGGCAGCACTTGTTCCGCGCCCGTTCCGAAATCCGCGTGCACGACAGGCTGCTCCTGCAACAATTGCGCGACCTCGCGATACTGCTTCGTTCGCGATTCCTCGTCGGGAATCACCAGCTCATCCAATCCAATCAGCCGCTTCAGCAAACCCAGATTCGACGGATCGCCGAGCACGGCCTGCAGTCGCGGATCGGGATTCGCCATCAATTGCATCAACACCGTGCGCTGGTCCGCCCACTGCGTCGGATACTGTTCGTCCGTCTCCGGATACGAAAACAATTCCCCTTTCAAGTCCACCAGATGTATCCATTTCGACTCGAACGCCGCGCCAGGCCCCAGCAGCGTGACTTCCACATCCCCGGGCCGGTTTTTGCGGAAGCAATCCACCGCCGCCAGCATCAAGTCCGCATGAAAGAACTTCATTCGCCGCCACACAAGCCCGATTCGTCCCATCGCTTGATCGCGCGCCATCGCGTAACCCGACGCCGTGCTCGTATTCGTCATCGCGCCGCCAAAAAGCGCGGGAAACGCCCCCGTCAAAAATTGCGCCACTGGCCCCATCAAATCCGCGGCGTGTCCCGCAAGATCGGGAGGCACACGCGCCGCCTGTGGTTGAAAAAATCCCGCCGCGAGCGACTGTCCCGCCTTCGCCTTCGCTGGATAGTGCGCGCCCGGCTCCGCGGTCTGCGATTGCAGCGCGTCAAAATCGAGCACTTCGCTGTCCGCGTAAATCGGCGGTATGCCGTATTCGTATGTCTCGATCTGCAGATTCGAAAGCGTGTTGAAACGTTCCTGCACGCTAATCAGCGCATCCCCCAGCGCCGGCCGTCCGCTCGAACCATCGCCCGGCATCGCGTGCATCACGCGCCAGTGGTCATCCATATTTTCATTTCGCGATTCGCAATAAATGTCTCCCGCAAACGCCGCGTAACAACCGTCCGGAAAAATCGCCAGCAACTCATCGCGTAGCGCTTCGTCGTCAAGCTGATAAAAAGCCCACGGCCGCAGCCATGTGCGCTGAAGCGTAATCAGATTCGGATTGAAATCCCCGCCCGCCGTCACCGGACCGCCCTGCGATTGCTCCAGTCGCGCCAAACGCTCATATTGCGCGGATTCCCCCGCAGCGATGGGCGCTCCAATCTTTCGCGCCGCGTGAGGATACGCCGCGCGCAAACGCGCTTGATGCACCTCCATGTTCCATTGCAGGAACGGATATTCGTGAATTTCGTTCGCCCACGGAGGCGTCTTTAGCTCCAGCGCCCCAACAATCGTCAACACTTCCTGCCCGTTCGCCACGCGCGCCGTTCGCACTCCCGCCGGCACGGTGATCACTTCCTCGGGCACGTAGTTCTCTTCCGTGAGCAATGCGCCGCAGACGGAACAGGATATTCGATCTGCAATAGCAACCCCCTGTGGCGTCTCGTAGGGGCGAGGCTTGTTTACGCTGACGAAGGAAGGGCCCCGCCCGGGCGACCCAAGGGTCGCCCCTCTGAAGTCATTGGACGCGCCTGCACAATGAGCGGACGTCTCCGCTCCGCCTGCCTGTAGCTCACGTCCCGCCGGACGTTTCATGTCCGGCTGACGTGAGGCCGTTCGCTTCCCATCTCCGCCTTCGCCATCATTCGGCGCGGACGTCTCTGCTCCGCACTCTCCGCAAATCCACCCGCCTCCAATTTTCACCTGCCGTTCGTCCAGCTCCGTCTCTGGATGAAAACCAAATCGCTGCCCATCTACCACGTAGCGCACATACGCGCCCACTTTCCCGCCGGTCCACAGGTGAAACGCCTCCTCGACGATCAAATTCCCGATGCGATTGTTCCGCTCAATCAATTTCGCCACGTCGCTCGCCGATTTCGCCGACGAAACATCCGCCTCGCTCTCCGCCGACTGCGGAAAGAATCGCACCCGCGGAATGTCCTGGCTCAAAACGGAAATAATGGAGAGGCCAAACGCCTGATAAATATTCGTGACGAACTCGTAGCGCGGCATATCCTCGAGCGAACTCTCATCCGTCGCCTTTTGCTCGAACGGCAAATGCCAGTTTTGGTCGCGCTCGCTCCACCACAAATATTGCAGCCCGCGCCAGAATTGATGCGCTTGCTTGATCCGGCGAATTTCCGCCCGCCGCGATATTTCCGATTCGCTCGCCAGTTCCAGCACCAGCCGCCTCACCGCGTTCTGCAGCCGTTCGGGGAGTTGCTCATTATTCGGTCCGAACGACTCCGCAGCCGCCGCCGTCGAGCGCGTCGCCAACCGGTCCGTCGCATTCCCCTGCTCCACCGGAACAATCCCCGGATCAGCGGGCGCGCCAATCTTGTCTTTCACTTCGTTGTCAATCGTTTGTTTGCGTGTCATAGAATTTGTGCGTGCCTGAAAGTGTCTTTTCTGTGGTCGCCCTGCGATCCGTCAATGTTCGCGGCCTGCCTGTAGCTCACGTCCCGTTGCAACTGTTTTTGCCGCAACTGACGTGAGGTCTCCGCGCGTCAATGATTGTCTATTTCGGCCCGCCTCTATTCATGTAATCCCGCGTGTCCTGAGGCACGAAGGAAGCCGCCATGCGGCGAGGGATCTGCATTTGTTTGTGAACTTTTACAAGTCGCGGGACGAGAAACACTTGCTACACGCGCGGAACAATATTGCGTGGCGTCGGAAACGTTTCCGTATCCGTTTCCCGCTCACGCCGCGCGGCGCGCGCATCCTCGATTTCGCGCGCTCGCTCAATCTGTTGCCACGAACGTTTCCGCAGTGGCGTGGTATGCGCACTCGTCTCCGAATTCGTCGCCTCGCACTCGTAGGGGCGAGGCTTGCCTCGCCCGGGCGACCCAAGGGCCGCCCCTACAAGAGCCGGTTGCGCACGTGCGAGCTGCGATAAATGCTGTGGACCGTTCCCGGCGGCAGCCATCCGCATCGACGGAATCCCCGCCACACCCAGTATCGAATTCACCAGCGCACGATTCTCCGCCCGCAGCCGCGCCACTTCCTTTTCCAATGCGCGCGTATACCGCGTGCGCACGCGAAGCCGCACAGCGATCCGCCTGCATAGACTAAGAAATGACATGCTGTTTCAGAGTTGTGTTTCTGGGAAGCGGCCCGCTTGCAGCGTCGCTGCGTCTCTCTTCAAAGCCGCAGCAATCGCGGTCTATTTTCAGCGCCGCTGGAATTGGCCAAGTCATGCATTGCGTCGCCACCTCGACCACGGAGCGAACACCGGTCGATTTTTCGCCGGCACTTCCAGTTCCGCTTTGCGCGCCTGAATCGCGCGAATCGTGGGATCGTCAGAAGTCACACGCGCATGTATTTCCTGCTCGCGCGGAGGCTTTGGCATTTTCCCAGACGATCGCGTCTTCAAGCCGTAACGCGCGGCATCCGCCGCATCGTCGCCCTCGCGCTTGGCGATGTCCTCGACGTTCACTGTGTCGCGAACCAGTTCCGGCAGCGTGCGAATCAGCTCCGGACACGAATCCGCGATTTGCCATTCGTCCGCCTCCAGCATTTCGTACATCAGCATCCATCCGCTCACGCGATCATTGTCCGCCGGCACAGGACGCGGAAATCCGGCCGCCGCCAGCGCATCGCTCAACCGCTCCGCGATCGACGAATCGTCCGTGTGATGCGCGAACGCATCCGGCGACAGATAAATCGCGTCGATGTGCTCCGCCTTGCCGTCACGGTCGCGCGAACGCGCAACAATCTCCGCCGCCAGCGTGCGCGGTGCCAAGTGCTGTTCCACGCACTCGCGATATGTGATCACGCGCGTCTTGCGCCGCCAATCGCCATCCCCATTCGCAGAGCCCACGACACCGGCCCGAGGTATCTCAACATTTTGCGCAGGCAGGTCGCAACCGTGGCCGTGCGTGTGAGAACCGTCGAGCCGGCGTTGTGGACTCTCGACTGCCGGCGCATTCGTGTGCCAATAAATCGCCGCCGGATGCTCGAATCCCCAATCAATCGAAATCCAGCGCGGCCACCACGCCTCCGCCGCAATGGATTCTGCGCGAATCACATTTCTCGACGGATCGAAATTCGTGAAATACTGCCCCGCGAAAACGCTCCAATCGCCATCCAAAAACGCGCGCCGATAAGAATCCGGCAGTTTCTCCAGCGTCTTCAGATACGACGCATCGTTCGCATAAATCGGATTGTCCCAGACGCGCGCTGCAATGAACGCATAGTCCTTCGCATCATATTCGCGCGGATCCATTCCCGCCGCCGGTTGCTTATCAACGAAGAGCGCTTTCACCCACGCGTGCCCGATATTTCCAGGATTCGTCGCACCCGCCATATTCGGAAACGCATCCGCCACGGGACATCGATTCCGGCTCGTCAGAAACTGCCATTGCCGCAGCGTGAAATGCGTCAGCTCATCAACGCCGATAAAAAGATATTCGCCCGACTGATACTGATAAATGTCGTTTTCCGACTGCGAGTACCCAAACCGCGTCGTCGACCCGTTGTGCCACGTCACCGTGTGCTTCGCTTCGTTGAACGACCGATAAAGCTCTCGGGGTACATCGCGCCGGAAATAAAGCAGCAGCGATCCTTCAAGTTCTGGAAAAGTCCTTCGCAGCAGCAGCGTGTTGACGTTCGGATATTGCGTAGCCTGCACAATCGCTTCCATCAGCAGCGCTTTCGATTTCCCCGGCCCCGCCGCCCCGCCAAACAGTTTGTACTTCGCCTTACAGAAATGAAATTCACGTTGCTTCGGGAAGGGGTGATATCCGAGCGCGCGCTTCACACGCGCCGCGCTCTCACTCTCGTCATCCGTCGCCGTATCCCGCGGCAGGCCAATCGACGACGGGACATTTGTTTTGATCCAATGCAGGAGTCTGGGCGCGACTGTTGCGGGAGCGGGTTTGCGTGCCAAAGGGTTATGCGCGAGCCAAGGCGAAATTTACTGCTCGTCCGGTTCGTTTCGATTCGGACGAGGCACATCGTGGACGATTTCAATTTCAGGACTTCCCTGCCCTGCCGTTGCGCGAGCCGACGCGGGATCGAGATGCCGGCTCGCTTCCTTCAAATAATCGAGCAGGAGTTTGTTGCCGCTCGACGTTTCCGCTTCGGCGAAGCAATCGATTTTGTAATTGAGCAGCCAGGCGATTTTCCACTCATCCAGCCCCGCTTTCCTCATGGCCGAGCGGAGCCGAATTCGCGGGCGCGGCAGCGAACCTGTTTCTATTTGCGTGGGCACGATGGCGCTTTGAGTCGCCCGCGCGTTTTTCTTACGCGCGTTCGTCTGACGTTTCTTCGCCCCTCGCGCTTTCCGTTTTCGTCCAGTCATGCCCCGTTCACGCTTTACCCTTTCTAACTCTCTCGATACCACGGTCCAGAAGCGCTCATCGCTAGTTTGTCATTTCGCCTGCCCTGAGGCACGAAGGGAGCCGCAATGCGGCGAGGGATCTGCTTTTCGTTTTTGACTTCGGCGTGTCAACAGGCCTGCCTGCCGCAGGCAGGTCTTAGCCTGTGTGCTTTTTTGTTGCCGCCTCTCGACGCGCGGCCCAGCCCAGGTGTGGCTTTTTCGGGTGCCCCATCCTTCGCGGTTTCAGCGAAGGGTGGGGTTTTCGCTTCTCTAGTTTTTGCTGTCATTCCGACGAGTCACCGCGAGGAGGAATCTGCATTTTGTCTTTGCGGTGCCCGCCGTCCTGGCACAGACTCTAGTGTGCGTTGCGTGGCACAGGCTTCAGCCTGTGTGCTTCGCCTTCCACTAAAACTCATCCCAACAATTGCACTGTTACGCCCGACCCGCCCGTTATGGCGCTCACTTTCGCGCGGACAAAATTCCCTCGCACTCCGGTGACCGTACGCGCCTCCCCCGTTGTCGCCGTCGAAGTATCCACGGTCGCGTATTGCGTGTCAGCGTCCACCATCGCCGTCTGCAGCACCACGGACACGCTGGTCGGCGCGGTTCCAAAAATTGTCTGCCAACGAATCGTCCGCCCGTTCTCCGGAAACCCCGAGTAACTCGGCAGCGCGAATTGCTGGCTTGCCTGCCCCGCCGCCGGCGCTTCCGCGTTGAATGCAAACGCCACATCGCCCGGATAGATGGAATTCGGCGGATTCTGTGCGTTGTAATTCGGCACGAAGACCTCCCTGTTCAGTTGTCGTTAAGAATTGAAATCAAGGCGCAAAACAAAAACGCCGGCATTGCGCCGGCGCGGAAACCATCAAATCCACTTTCAACCGCTCGCCACTCTTCAGCGAGTCACACAAATCGAGCTTACAGTGAAATCTTTTACGCGCATGTCAGAACTTTGTCAAGTACTTGTGTATGTAAGAAAAAATCGCCCAAGGTGGAACCGGGGATTAGAAGTTAGAAATGAGAGGTCTGATGCGTCTCGCCGTCGCTGGTCTCCGAGGACACCGCCGACGCTCTTGTGAACTGGCTCGCAACGCGGGGGCGCGTAAAGAAGAGAATCCACCACGCGCCCGGAACAAAGAGCGTCAGAAAAACCTCAAAGGCCAACCCGAGCGGGGAATCAAGCACCGTCGTCCGAGCTGTAAGAGCATGGTTTGGAAGACCAAGGTATACAGAAATCCAAACATAAGTTCCTAGCCCGACCATTCCCGTACCGATTGAAAGAATGCTCAACCATGCCCAGCGGCGCAACCGAAAGATTCCGTATGATGTCGCGACCATGCCGATTTCGATGGCAATCAGGCGGAGCGTCGGAAGCGCGAACGCCCTGAGCATGCGCATGTTCTGCCCGGGATGAAGATAAAGCGCCTGCCGCGAAAGTACAATGAAACTCGCCAGGAACAAAAATCCGTATAGCAGTAGGACAACTGCCGCGACGGTGACGCCGAGAGAAGGTTTTGGGTTCATGCGCGCTCTCCATTGGCAGCGCGAGGTCACAAATCGCCAGTCCACAATTTCAAAACACGCCGTAAAATCGCTCTCTGCGGCCTTCTCAAACCACCTCCGCCTGCTGACAAACCGCACGCTCGGCTTGCGCTAAAGCCTCCGTTGATCGTCGCGCGCGCGCTGCCGATCCTTAATGGCCTGGTCGCTCAAAATAAACTCGGACTTGTGGTTGGGACATGACGCGCCGAGGTCTTCGGCCATCTTCGACTTCCTTGCGGCGGCGCCCTCAAACGTTGTCAGGCCGTGCAGATTCAGCAGAGCCGGCACATCGCACTTCGGACAGTGAACTCCCCAATTGATAATGTCATCGAGCCACTCTCTTACGTCCGCGGGACTCTCATCCAATCCCAGGAAGACGTTAAAACATTTTGGTTCTGTTTTGCCGGAACCGTCGAGCCCGAGGTATGTAAGCGTAAATTCAAAATCTCCGCCAAACGGCAGGCCTTCGTACAGATGGCGGGACATCACAATATTTTCCGTCTGTCCTGATTGCACGATTCTGTGAACGTCGTAATCGAAGTTGGCCCCATCGGATCGCCGCACTTGTACTCTTTGCAGCAGAAAATTGGAAAGCCCAAGATTCGATACCCGCAGCACCAGCTCGGCTTCGCTGTTGATCAGGTCGAAATGCAAGTAAACGCGTTCCTGCCTCTGCATCTGCCGCTCCAGCAGATTGAAGTGTTCCTGCGAAAGATCCAGATTGTCGCGCGTGGCGAGAAGGTATTCGAACGTGACGTACAGCAACAGGATCGTGCCTATCGCGGTTGCCTTCGGCCGCCAGATCGACAGAAGACCCAACACCACCGCCGCCGAAATCACCAGTACCCGCGTAACACGTCGCTTCATAGGCGAGAGTCTAGCTGAAACGGGTTGCAGCCAGCATCCTCAATAATTATCGTGGCGCTCACGTTGCTATCCGGTGCGCCTCGCACGCGGCGCGATACGCTTTTCTTCGCGTGAAAAGAAAATACAAAGCAATGGCAAATAGTAAGACCGAAACGCCCATGACGAACGGCATCACTGTGCTGATGAACTGCCTCACCAGTCCGGGATCCACACCCGGCGCGGTTGATTGTGCCCGCATAAGGGCGTCGAAAAACGCATTGCGGGAAGGTGAAACGAAAAAGAGCATTGCATTCAGCGTGGCAAACAACAGATAGGCAATCAGCCCATCTAGCGCGCGGAGACGTCTCCGCAAAACAGCGATGGGAAGTGCGATTTGTATAGCCACAGAAATCCCTACGTACGCTGGAGTCGCCCATCCGGTCATCCACACGCCCAAAATTATCGTCGGCAAATGCGCGCGAATTGCAAGTGGCAAGCTGAACAGTGCGACTGGCGCACTGACGAGGATAATAATCGCGATGACGCGAATGCTGATCGGAATTTGCGGCGTGCTCGGCGCAGTGGCAAACGCCGGCACAAAACCCGGCGCTGGATCAGGTGCAGGTGTCGCGCCCGGAATCGCACTCGAAATCGCTGTCGCACCGCGCGTCGCGAATTCAAATTGCACGCGCTTTCGCGTAAACAAAATCAGCCACCAAATCGCAATTGCCAGCGGTACGGCCAACATGATCAACCCGACAAGCACAACGACTTTTATCGCCGCAACAGGCACGCTAGGCTCCTGCTGAAGCAGCAACGGCACCATCATGATTCCCAGCGCGCCGCAAACAGCGAAGAAAACCGCCACACCGCTCATCACAATGATCGAAATCCGCGCCCACGGACGCAATTGCAGAATGCCAACTCCCGTAGCAATTCCCCACGCGGCCATCAGCGCGTAGAAGATTGCCAGTACGGATTGTCCGGCCCGCTGCTCTGGCGGCAGTGGAGTCACGGCCGTGCCCGCAGTCATCACCACCGCCATCAGCACCATCAGCCCGCTGCCGAAAAACAAAACAATCGCCGCCGCCGTCACATCTCCCGATCGTTTCATCTCCCGCCTCCGTTCGACGGCACCCGCGGATGGTCGTACGCAAACGTCACCATCAATTGCGCCGCGTACTTCTTGTATTCTGCCGGCAGCGCCTTGAACGGCGCGGATTTCGCAATCGCCTCGCGCGTCGCCGCATCAAGGGACAAATCGCCAGACGACCGCTCCCCCATCGGCGCGCCTTCGAGCGTCCCGTCACGATGCATCGCGAACACAACGGTCACTTTTCCTTTTTCCGTCACCGTTGCCGCCGGAATCGCCGCCAGCCACGCACGCGACGTCGCATCCAAAAACGCGGCCGCAAATTCGCCCCAGCCTCTCTTGTTTCTCACGCCCGAAATCTCCATGCTCTCCACCAGCATCGGCCGCGAATTCTTCGCCGCGCCCCCGGGTCGCACGTCCGCCTCAAACACCACTTCCCCGTGCCGCGTCCACGTCACCGTGGGCTCCGGCCCCTGCCCTCGCGCTCTCGCCGCCAGCGTCAGCGTGCAAACGGTCACAACAATCAGTACAGTCGCGTTCTTCACAATAGATCTCGCATTTTATTCCTTGCTCTCCGCGCACAGCCCGGCTCAAAACGCATTACGTGCCGGAAGTATACGCGGGCCGCCATAACCCGGCAATCGAGTGATCGGCCGTTTTCCTCTTCCGCAAACAGCGCTCACTTCCTTGTCGCGCGTTTCAGCTCGCTGCGTCTGTGTTATCGTAAATACCTAAGATATATGTCGCACAACAAACACATCCCTCGCATCTGCGCGCGTATCATTTGGATCACAACTCTCCTGGCTGCGCTCGCTGCCAACGCGCACACTCCTGCTCTCCGAGACCACCCCAAAAAAGAAAAAGCCTGCCCCGCCGGTTCGCCGCTGTGCCAAGTCAGCAACCTCACCGTTGAAATGCCGAAAGAGTTTCTTGCGCTGCGTGTCATCAGCAATTCGTACATCGCTCGGGAAAATTCCGTCGCTGTCCTCACTCTGAACAACGGCTTTCCCAAACCGATCCAGGAAATCGCCATGGTTGTCGAATATCTCGATGCGCAGGGCAAACGCATTTTCGCCACCACCTACGCCGCCAGCGCGAGTCCCCTGATTTCGCCAACGTGGTTTTCAGAGAATTTGCCTTCCCAGTATTCCATCGTGCCCTGGAAGACTTCCGTCGCCGCCGGCGCGAATTTCTCCATCGGCGCAACCAGCGGCTTGACGAGCGGCGCGTGTCCCGCGCAGGCGCGCGCTACCCTTCTCCACATCGCTTTTCAGAACGGCACCCATCTCGACTGGTCCGCTCCCAACTGGCAGCTTCCCGTGCAGCCCGAGGCGATCCCCGGAAAGTTTCAGATCGACGTGCCCCCGCCCTCTTTCTTACCCGCAACGTTTTTGGTTCGCGTCCATGTTCCCGCGCCGAATGGTGCGCTGATTCCCAGCGCGCAAATCCGCCTGCTCCGCGGCCGCCTTAGTCCATTTTTCAACGAGATGCGCGATCAAATGCTCACGTGGCGCTACTGGTTTGAACTTCGCGGTGGTAAGCCTGTAGACGGAGACGTCCTTCTTCTCATTCGCGTGCATGCCGCTAACGACCGCGCGGGCGAGAACTCATTGCCTCTGGCCCGCGCCGACGCTCCTGAAACTCTCGGCGTCGTTGACGTCGTGCCACAAAAAGCCTTTGGCCAGTGGGCCGTTTTTTACGGCGGTGCGAACCTCATCAACAATTCTCCCGCCCAGACCGAACAATAACGGGGACAAATGCCGCCGCGCTCGCGCTTCGCTATTGCTCTGTGCGCGGCGAAACTGCCGCTTCCAATCCCACCCTGTCCATCGGCCGCCAGACCACGTCTCCGCGCGCGTATTGCCACATTCCCTGCAACCGCCAAAACAAATGCATTTGCCTGTTCGGAAATTGTTCCAGAAAACAGTAAAGCATCAGCCATGCCACATCGCGCCAATCGTTGTAACGCCGATACGTGATCTCCTCCTGCAGCACGGCGCCAACCGAAATCATCGCCGCAAACAAATACCCGTAAATCACGAATTCGATAAAAAAACCGCGGCTCAGCATTCCGAAGGCGGCAGCCAAAATAATCGTCGCGATTCCCAGAACCTCTAAAATCGGCGCGCACAACTCGAAGACCCATAGATACGGCAGTGCGATTGTCCCAATCCGTCCGTAACGTCTCCGGAAAAGCATGTCACGATTCGGCCACAGCACATCGACCAATCCCTTTTGCCACCGCGCTCGTTGCCGCCCCAACGACTTCGCCGTTGGTGGCACTTCCGTCCAGCAAACCGGATCCGGCACGAACACGATGCGGTATTCCCTTTTTTCATCAAGCATTCTGCGGTGAATTCGCGCCACCAAATCGAAATCCTCGCCTATGGAAGAAGCCCGATATCCTCCCGCGCTCATCACCACGTCGCGACGGAACACTCCGAACGCCCCGGATATGATCGTCAGCATGTTCCCGCGCGCCCAACCTTCGCGCCCGATCAGGAACGCGCGCAAATACTCGATCACCTGGAAAATTACAATCGGATTTCTCGGCAATCGAACTTGCCGGATCCGCCCATTCACCATCTCGCAGCCATTCAGCACGCGCACAATCCCGCCGGCGGCAACCACATGTTTTGGGTCCTCCAGAATCTTCACCATGATTCGCAGCAGCGCGTCTGATTCCAGCATCGAATCGGAATCCACCACGCACACGTACGGGCTCGACGCCGCATTCAACCCCGCGTTGCTGGCGTCCGCCTTCGAGCCCCCCGGCTCCTTGTCCACCACGACCAGCCGCGGGTCCGTTCCGCTGCGGTACAGCCCTCGCACGGCCGCCGTTGCGATGTGCGGTATGTAAAGCAGCCGGGCCGGTTGCAAATCAAATTCCTCTCGCAGACGCGCGAGCGTGCGATCTTTTGACCCGTCGTTCACCACCACAACCTCCAGCTCCGGATAATCCACGCGCAACAACGACCGCACCGAAGGCACGATCGATGTCTCTTCATTGTGCGCCGGAGCCACCAGCGTGATCGGCGGCGTCAGCGGCGAAGCCTTGATCCGTTCCAGCCTCAGCGACGCCAAGTGCTGGTGATGCGCGCGGCTCGACAGCAAAGCCACAATCAACAGCGCCAGATAACTCAAATTCGACAAAAGGTAATAGAGAAAAAAAGTGCTGTTGGCAATTTGTAGGATTCCCCGCATTTTTAAACGCTCTCGGGGACTTTGCGCGTCCCCGGCAAACGCATCATCGTATTCAAACCTTCGGCGCCGGCCTCGAGCGCTCGCAGCAGTTCCTGCCCTTCAACGCGTCCGATTCGACCGGTATCCGATTCCAGCCCTTCCATCACTTTGTCGAAATCTCCCGTTCGGTCGAGTTCCGCGATCATCGCCTGCAATGCGTATGCATCCGTCGTCTTCAACACGTCGCTCAACACGCCAATCGGATCCGGCGCATGCGCCAGCGCCTCCGCTGCGCGTTGCCGCACATGCCGGTTCGCGTCGCACACGCCTCGCAGCAGGACGGGCAACGCCCGCGTCTCTCGGAATTGTCCCAGGCTCGTCAGCGCGCGCAGCCGCACATACCACTCTGCATCCGTCGCTAATTGCGCCAGCGCAGGAAACGCGAATCCGAAGTCCGCGTGCCCCAGCGCTCGCGCCACCGATGCGCGTACTTCCGGCAAGGCGTCCGACGCCAATAGCAGCAAATCGTCTCCCAGCGCCACCGACGCAACCTCCGCCATCACTCGCGCCAGCAGTTCGCGCACCGGCCCGCGTGTCAAATGTAGATAGGGAAGCAATACGCGTGGATTCGCTCGCGTGCACGCAATCAGTGCATTCATCAATGAAGTTCCTGGCAGCGCCAAATCGCCTGCCACCACGCGGTCGAGCATTGCTTCTCCCGCCGACCGGAGTCCAGTGCGCGCCAGTCCCCGCACCGCCGCAAGCCGCGTTTCTGGGCTCGGATCGTCCAGCGCCGCCACCAGCGAAGCAACCGCTTCCGGCGCGCGCGTCCGTCCCAACCGCACCAGTGACGCCTCTCGCTTCCATCCTCGCAGATGTCGCGCCTCCGTCAGCATGCGATCCAGCAGCCCCGTCCGCCGCAGAAAATCCAGCAGCTTATCTTCTTCCTTCGCATCCGCGCTCTCCATGCGGTCGAGCGACTGCGTGATGATCGCTTCCGCGTCGCCATGTACTTCGCGCCATTCGTCCCTCGAGATTTCTCCCGCTATAACTTCGTCCCAGTGCTGTCGCACGTAAAACTCCGCGTCCGCCAGCCGGTCGAAATACCGTCGCCGGATTTTCCTCCGCGCCAGGATCGCCGCAATCAGCAGAGCAATCCCTGCCAGCGAAAAAATGATCGCCCGCACTACAAAGGCCGCGGCGCTCGCGTTAGTCCAGTGATATACCGAATTCATTTGATGGCATTCCGCCGCCTCGGCGGTGTGTCTTTCCGCTCCGCGCTTACCGAACCCTCCTCCCGTGTCATTCCGAGGAGCAACCGCGACGAGGAATCTGCATTTTCCTTGGGTTGCTGCAAATCACGGCCTTCCCCGACGCTGAAACGCAAAGCGCTTTTGCGACAAAACGCTCCGCCCGGATCTCTGTTCAGAATCGCAGTCCATAGCTCACGCCGTAACTTGTTTCGCTGTTGCCTCCATTGCGCTCTTGCCTTGCCACGTAGAAGTTCATGTAGTCCTTCGCCGTCAGTCCGAGCCGAAATCCGCCGGCATACGTTCGCGACGCAAATGCTCCCACCTGATCCACCTCGCTGAAATTTTCCGAGCCTACGGCAAACGTCAGATTCAGCAGCAAACGGCGGGCCGCCACTCGTGGCGCCGGAAAATCCAGCCGCCCATAACCCGATGGTTTCCATGCGACACCCGCGCCAGTGAATCTGCTGCGCGCGGCGTTTCCCGACATCGTCCAACGAAAATCGTGCGCGAAATTCGTCGCCACCGTCCCCCTGAACACAACCACGCCCGCCTGCTCATACCAGAACCAGTGCTGGTTATACGTTGCCGCGATTCCGCGAATCGCCCTCGTTTCCGAAATCCGAAACCCGTGCCCGTACTCGAAATAAGCTTCCGTGTGGGGAATGATTCCCTGTGCATTTCCACCGCCTCCGCCCACAGTGAATGCGTCCGAAGGTGTCAGCCGGTACGTCGCACCCCCAACCACTTTTTCCGCGTTTGCGCCGAACCGCTGGTAAATGTCCGCGTCCGCCGACAATATCCACCGCGCATTCGGTTTCGCGACAAACGTAATCATTTGCGTGTTCGCCGAGCCTGTGAAATTGAACGTGTCGGTTTCATTTCCAACGTCGACCTCGAACCGCGGCGGCCCCTCGAGCGATCGCAGTCCCGCGCGCGCCTCGTCATCCGCCACGGAAACATTTCTTGGCTCAAATGCCTCAGCCTGCAAGAACACTGCGCGTGCTTCGTCGCGCCGCCCCAACGCATGCAGCACGCGCCCTCGCTCGTTCAACACATCCGCCCGCGCCGGCGGAATTTTTATAGCCTCGTCGAGTAGCGCCAACGCCTTCTCGTTTCGCCCGTCCTGCGCAAGCAGCGCCGCCAGCCCCAACAGAAAATCCCCATCCGTTGGAGAAAGCCGCAACGCCCTTCGATAAGTCGCTTCCGCTTCCTTGCGTCGTCCCATCCACGCCAGAATCCGCGCCCGCCAACCCATCGCATCCGAATCACTGGGCACCGCGGCCAGCCGCGCGTCCGCGGCTTGAAGCGCAGCGTTCAAATCGTGCGCCGCCACGCTTTTCTTCACGCGTTCGAGCCAGTCATCTGTTCTCGGTGAAGCCTCCTGCGCGGAATCCTGCGGCAAAATCTCAGCTGCTCCTCTGGAATCCGCCGTTGAATTTTCGATTTGCTCCGCAGAACTTCCTCTAGCGCCACTCGCCACCATCACAAACACAACCGCGCCCGCGCTCAATACGCGCACAAACCTTTGCACGAACACACGCCGATTCTTGAGGGGGAAATCCACAGGAAACAGAGAGCAGATTGCGAGCCAGCCCAGCCTCGCAATGCACGCACGTCGCCTTCTGCTAACGCGCCTTTTACCCGTCTCGATTGTTGAAGTTAAACAGAACTGCCGGAGGCACTACGCACGCAACAAACCACCACCAACAGCATTAACGTTTCAAAACGGAACAGGCGTCCCTTTCTGAATCCCATCGCGCTAACTCCACACTTCCCATCGGCCCGGCGTCTTTCGAGTTTCGCTTTTCGAATTTCGCGTTTCGTCTTTCTCTTTCTCGTCTGTGACTCTCAACTATCAACTATTCGCTGCGGCTTTGCTCGCCACTAATCACTCGCCACTGCCTTACCCCTCGCGCATGAGTAGACCAAATGCACCATCCCCTTCCGCAGCACGCTTTTCTCTATCTTCATCCCCACCTTCTCCGCCACCCGCCGCGAAGGAATATTCTCCGGTCGGATCAGCGAAATCAGCCGTTGCGCGCAAAGCGTTTCAAACCCGTACGCCACTGCTCCGCGTGCCGCCTCGGTCGCATAGCCTTTCCTCCACCGCTCGCGAAGCACGTGATAACCAATCTCGATTTCCGCTTCTCCGTCGACCTCCTGCCGCGCGTGCCCGCAATCGCCGATCACCGTGTTCGTTTCCTTCAGCACCATCGCGTACAAGCCATATCCATTCTCGTCGTAACTTTTCATGCACCACTCGATCCACTTCTTCACGTCGTCGCGCTGAAACGCGCTCGGATAATATTTCATCGTCTCCTGATCCCCGAAAACCGCCACCAGCGCGTCAAGATCATCGGTCGTCATATGCCGCAGCTTCAGCCGCTCAGTTTCGAACACAATCATCGAACGATGCGAACTCCTGCCTTTCTGAATGATCTGAGCCTTGTCAGAGGTCAAGGGTCACGCCTAACCAATGCCTCGCTCGCATCGCGCTGAACGCAAACCTCGCAGCGCCGGCCTTACCAAATTTTCTTTTGCGGTTCCAGTAAGCAGATCCCGATCTGGCAGGCCTCGGGCGCGCCGACTTGCCCCATCCACACGACGCGAAACTTTGCCTTCTTCCAGCGCCGCTTGACGACGATCACCTCGCCGGGTCCGCGCAGACAACACGGGCCCTCAACGCGTGCGCCGCTGCGGCTGATGTTGATCGTCTGCACGCGTTCCTTGAACGGATTGCCGTTGGTGTCTATGCCTTCGACGGAGATGCGAATTTTCTTCGCGACGCGAGGCTCTTTCGCTTTCTTCGCGTAAGATTTGCCTGTGGAAGGGTTGTTCACGGCTGCCTGGGCCATGGATGCACCTCTGGAGGACCGGAAGTTACGGTAGATAACTACATGATGAAACGCCCCGTGTTGGGCGTCAAACATTAAGGCGAAATGCCGTCACGCATCGGTTATCCGCTGAAAACGCGAATCCCGGCGGCTTCGCCAGCTTCGTCTTTGTTTTTTGCTGTCATTTGACGAAGGGAGGGTCGCCCGCTTCTGCGAGTGGTGGCGAGGATTTCTCGTCGTGCCGTTCGCCTGCGTTGGGTATCTCCAACCGACGCCTGCCAGGTCGCCACAAACTGCCGTCCGCCGCTTTTGCGGGTGCCCCATCCTTCGCGGCTTTTGCGAAGGGTGGGGTATTTCAGGTTTCGCTTTTCGGGAGCTTCGCTTTTCGACTTTCAATGTCAACCATCGGCTATCAACTATTCATATCGCAGAGCCACCATCGGATCCACCCGCGTCGCCCGCCGCGCCGGAATGTAACAAGCCGCCGGAGGTGCCCCATCCTTCGCGACTTTTGCGAAGGGTGGGGTATTTCAGGTTTCACTTTTTCGGGGCTTCGTTTTTCGAATCTCGACTATCAACTCTCAACTATTCGTATCGCAGCGCAATCATGGGGTCGACCCGCGTCGCCCGCCGCGCCGGAATGTAACAAGCCGCCAACGCCACCAGCGCCAGCAGAATCGCCACGGAAATCATCGTCATTGGGTCGTTCGCATGCACGTCGTACAACATGCTCGCCATATACCGTGTCACTCCCAGCGCCGCGCCAACGCCTACCCCTGCACCCACAGCCGCAAGAATAATTCCCTGCCCCACCACCAGCCGCAACACATCTCCTGCTTGCGCTCCCAGCGCCATGCGAATTCCGATTTCTCGCGTTCGCCGCGCAACTTCATACGAGAGCAATCCGTACAGCCCAATGCACGCCAGCACCAGCGCCAGCAAACCAAAAAAGCCCGACACTCGCGCAACCAAACGCTCCTGGAACAGCAGCCGGTCAATCTGCTCCGATTCCGTCGTTACGTTGAAAAGCGGCAAATTGCTATTGATTCGCGCGACCGCGTTGCGTATCGCGGGCAGCAAAGCCTGCGGATTGGCCGCCGTGCGCACCTCGAATGACGCTCCTCCGCCCTTCTGCGGTCCATACATCGTCGGGTGGATGTCGCGCCGCAGGTTGTTATATTTGGCGTCGCGCACCACGCCGATGATTTCATAGCCCGGCCTCGCTGGCCCGTTGGCGTCCGCGCCTTCCTGGCCGAATTGTTTTCCGAGCGGATTTTCCTTTCCAAGGTACTTCTCGACGAACGCCTGATTCACAATCACCGGAGTTGGCGCCGCCGTTGGTGCCGCGCCCGAGTTTGCGCCCGCAAGATCAAAATCGGACGCGGTAAAGTTACGCCCCGCGACAAACGGAATGTTCATCGTCGCAAAAAAGTCCGCGCCGACGTTAAGAAAGTCCGCGTCGGATTCCTGATCCTGCGGCGTTCCCGGCCAGTGGAAATCGGTGATCATCAATCCGCCGCTCAACAGCGGCATCTGTGAGTAACTCACCGCCCTCACACCAGGCGTTCCCGCCAAACGGCCCCGCAAATCGCGGTAGAAACTATCCACCTGCGCGTCTTTGTAGCCCGCAAGCGTCGGGTCGATGCTGAAGATCACGATGTTGTGCGCATCAAATCCCAAGTCAACACTGCGCAAATTGTCGAGCGTCCGCACTAGCAATCCCGCGCCAACCAGCACAACAATCGCCAGCGCCACTTGCGCAACCACCAGCGCGTTTCCGACGCTGAACCACTTTCCAGTCCTTCCGCCGCTTGCCGAACTTCCTTCGCCGTCCTTGAGCGTCGGCGTTAAATCAATCCGCGCGCTCCGAAACGCCGGCGCGAGTCCAAAAATAATCCCCGTCGCCAACGAAACAATCACCGTGAATCCAAGCACGCGCATGTCGATGCCCGTCGCAAATCCCAGCGGCCGCGTCTGATTACTCGACACGAACGAAATAATCGCGTGCGTCCCCCAATACGCGAAAAAAATCCCCAGCGCGCCTCCCAGCACCGACAGCATCACGCTCTCCGTCAGCAATTGCCGCACGATTCGCGCCCGCCCCGCTCCCAGCGCCAGCCTCACGGCGATTTCTTTTTGTCGTGCCGCCGCCCGCGCCAGCATCAGCCCCGCCACATTCGCGCACGCAATCAGCAAAATAATTCCCACTGCAAGCATCAACACGTAGAGCGGATCCGAATACCGCGTCCGTGACCCCGTCAACCCGCTTTGCGCCGGCACCAGAGTAATTCCCGGATTGTCCGCCGCTATGGACAACGTCTTCGGCCCATTCGCACTTTCGCCGCCTTGCATTCCGCCCGCCGAAGCTGCTCTTTGCGCCCCAGGCATCACAAGCGGCTTCTTGCCCGCCAACTGCGGCATACTTTGGCCAGATCCCGGCCCGGACGCTGACCCGTGGAACTCAACGGGGCCCTTACCCTGCGCCGCGCCGAAGGGTACGTTACCGCTCGGCGGTGCCCCATGAAATTCAATCGGTCCCTTTCCCTGCGCCATTTGCGGCGGAGTTCCCATGCCGATCGGTGCGTTACCGCCCCCCGACGCCGGCCCCGGCCCAGGTCCTCCGCCCATCACGATTTGCCGGCGTACCATTCCCCCTCCCGCTGGCCCTCCCGGTCGCGGGCCAGGCCCTCCTCCCATTTCGCCGCCGCCGTGAAACATCGGCACCGTTCCATGAAGCATCTCGTTGCGGAAAACGCCGCTGACAATCGCCTGCGTCTGCGCAACGGGCGTATTCGGTTTGAGCCGCCCGACAATCGTCAGCCACCACGAAGCAACATCGTCTTGACGTTTGGCCATCCCTAATCGGTCGCGTATCTGCGCCCGCGGATCGATCTTCTCCTCGTTCGAAAGCGGCAGCCAAACATCGTAATCGCTGCCCGGAGTGATTCCCGTGAATCGCGCTTCGGCCACGCCAACAATCGTGAATGGAATGTTGTTCAGTTCAATTGTGCGGCCTATCACGTCGCGAGAGCCGCCAAACGCGCTCTGCCAGTAGCCGTAATTCAACACGGCCACCGGCGCCGCCGACCGCGAGTCGTCGCTCGGCTCAAACACGCGGCCCGCTGCCGCCTTCACGCCCATCGTGCGGAAAAAATCTCCGGAGACAACCTGGCCGCTGATGACCGTCGCCGCTCCATTGCCCGTCAAATCCAACCGCCCGGAATTCGCGAATGCCGCAACTCCCGAAAACGCATTCGTCTCCGCGATCCGCCGGAAGAGCGGCTCGGAAAACGAGCAGCCCGATGGATTTTGTGCGGCATTTTGTCCGAATCCGAGGTTGTTGCCGCAGTCGCCCGAGGACATGTACTCGTGTGTGTCGGGCTGGTGTCGCGCCGTCCACTTCAGCAGCACCAATTGCGACGGATTCTCCACTGGCAGCGAGCGCAGCATCACCGCGTCAATCAAACTGAAAATCGCCGTGTTCGCGCCAATTCCCAGCGCCAGCGTCAGCACCGCCACCGCCGCAAATCCCGGCGACTTCGCCAGCATCCGCACCCCGTACCGAATGTCCTGCAGCAGTTTATTCATAGTGTGTCCTCCGGCAGCCGCAGCTCTGCTACGTATTCAGACGCAACTGCCCAAGTTTGGAAAGCACCTGTACCTCACGCCTCCCCTGAACCTCGAACGGTTCCGCCCCGCGTCCTGTGTGGGCTGACGTGAGGTCCTGCTTTCACTTTCAACTCTCGACTATCAACTATCGACCACGAACTCGCCCGTCACTCATCACCGTCTCGCTTTTCCGGGTGCCCCATCCTGCCTGCCCTGACGCAGGAAGGGAGCGCTGTTTGCGAAGGGTGGGGTCTTTGCGCTCCTTTAACTCGAGATCATTCCAAGTTTCGATTCTTGCTTTCGACCTTTTTGTCTTTCCTTTCAACTCTCAACTATCAACTCGCCTCTCTCACTCATATCTCAGCGCCACCATCGGATCCACCCGCATCGCCCGCCGCGCCGGAATGTAACACGCGATCAGCGCGACGCCGCAAAGCAGCACCGCGACGCCCGCGAACGTCAGCGGGTCCGTCGCGCTCACGCCAAAAAGCATCCGTGACATCAGTCGCGTCAGCCCCAATGCCGCCAAAAGGCCGAACCCAACGCCCATCAGCGCCATGCGAACACCCTGCCCCAAAATCAGCCGCAGCACATCATCGCGCTGCGCCCCCAGCGCCACGCGAACTCCAATTTCGTGCGTGCGCTGCCCCACCACATACGAAATCACGCCATAGATTCCAACGCATGAAAGCACCAGCGCCAGCGCCGCGAAAATCCCAAGAAGAATCATCGAAAGCCTGCGCGTCGCAAACGAATTGGAGAGAACCTCATCCAGCGTTTCGACGCCGTAAATGATTTCGCGCGGATCGAGCTCCCGCACCGCGCGCCGAACTGGGCCCATGATCGCAGTGGGGTCCCCTCGCGTGCGCACCACCACGGCCACCGCGTCCGCGGCGAGTGGCATCAACTTTTCGGGAAGTTGCATGAACGGATACTCGAACTGCGCTTCCACCGCCGCCTTTGCATCGCCGCCGGGCCCCCACTGCTTCACATGGCCGACCACGCCGACGACTTGGGCTTCCACGCCGAGCAGCGCGATGTGGACGTGCTTGCCGATCGGATTTTCATGCGGGAAATATGTGCGCGCGAAATAATCGTCGATGACGATCACCACCGGCGCGCGCTCGTTGTCTTCCGCGGTGATAAAGCGCCCGCGCTCCAGAGTCACTCCCATGGCCTTCTGAAATCCGCCTTCGACGAGATAGCACAAGCCCTGCGGCATGTCATTGATGGTGGCGGGCTTTGGCTGCCCTTCGATCCAGAAAGGCACAACCGTGTCGTGAATCATCGGGCGCGCTCCGAGTGTGACCGAAACGGCTTCGACGCCAGGGATCGAGTACATCTTGTCGTCGAACTGTCGCAGACGCGCTCGCGTTTCCGCCGAAGTGGTTGCAGCAGTCGAAGGCATCGACAGATTGAAAGTGATCGCGTGACTTGGATTGAAACCCGGATTGACTCGCCAGAGCGCGGATAGGCTGCGAATCATCAGTCCCGCTCCGACCAGCAGCACCAGCGCCATGGCCACCTCGACCGCCACGAAAATTCCCTGAATCCGGTGTCGCGCGCCGCTCGCGCCACGGCCGCTCTCCTTCAGCACCTCCTGCAAATTCGCGCGAGAAGCTTTCAACGCCGGCGCCAGGCCGAAAACAATTCCGGCAAAAAGGGAAACGCCAAGCGTGAACAGCAGTACGCGTGAATCAAGAGAAACTTCGCTGGCGCGAGGCAAGGTCCCGGGCAATGTGTTGAGCACCGCGTGCGTGGCCCAAAACGCGAAAAGAAGCCCGAGCGCGCCGCCCACGCCGCTCAGCAAAATGCTTTCGGTAAGGAGCTGCCGAATCACGCGTCCGTGACTTGCTCCCAGTGCGGCGCGAATCGCAAATTCGCGCGACCTTCCCATCGAGCGCGCCAGCAGAAGATTCGCGACGTTCGCGCACGCAATCAGCAGCACAAATCCAACCGCGCCCAGCAGCACCAGCAGGAATGGCCGCACATTGCCAACGATGTCTTGCTTCATGGAAACCAGAGTGATCCCGACGTCTTTGTCGGCCTCGGGATAGGCGACGGCCAGATTCCGCGCCACATCGTTCATGTCCGCTTGCGCCTGCCCCAGCGTCACGCCCGGTTTCAGCCGCCCGATAGCGTGCGCGCTCATATCAATGCGGCGGTCGCGAAAGGACGGATCGCTCCACTGGCCGAGGGGAATGTAGACGTCATAGGCCTGGCCATAAAACGAAAAGTTGGGCGGAATTACGCCGACAACAGTGTAAGACGCGCCGTTGAGAACCACCGATTTGCCAATGATCCCGCCGGAAGATCCAAATTGCCGCTGCCAGAAGCCTCCGCCGAGAATCACCACCGGCGCGGCGCCCAGTTGGTCGTCATCGGCGCGAAAACTGCGTCCCAGAACCGGTTTGACGCCGAGGATGGAAAAAAAATCGGAGGAGATCATGTAGCCGCTGACGCGGAGGGCTTGCGAAGCGCCGGTAAGGTTGTAATCCTCGTGGCGGTACATCGCCATCGAGGAAAAGGTTTTTGAATCGCGCTGCCAGTCGAGGAAATTCAGATACGTGATGTAACCCTGCGTGGCGCCTGGCGTTTCTCCGTAAATGGCCGTGAGTTGCTTCGCATGCGGGTACGGCAGCGGATTCAGCAGCACGCCGTTGACCACGGAAAATAGCGCCGTGTTCGCGCCAATCCCCAGCGCCAGCGTGAGCACCGCGATCGCTGCAAACCCCGGCGACTGCCGCAACATCCGCAACCCGTAACGAACATCCTGCAGCAGATTTCCCATCGCGGGACCTCCCGGCGAATTTTCGCCATCCTACACAGAATTCCCCGCGTTTGCCACAGCTATGCCGTCTTTTCGCTTGCGCGATATGTTTCTATCTTGTCATCCCGCTTGCCCTGAGGTACGAAGGGATCCCGCCCTACCCTGCTTGCCCTGACGCAGGAAGGGACACAGGAAGGGTCGCCCGCTGTTGGCGAACGATGGTGAGGCCTGCCTGCCGCAGGCAGGGATCTGCTTTCAGCTTTCGCCTTTCTGCTCCCGCTTTTCGTTTCTACTCTCGACTTTCAACTCTCGACTCTCAACTATTCATATCTCAGCGCCACCATCGGGTCCACCCGAGTCGCCCGCCGCGCCGGGATGTAACAAGCCGCCAACGCCACCAACGCGAGCAGCACGGCAACCGCGATCATCGTCGCCGGATCATTCGCATGCACGTTGTAGAGCATCGATTTCAGATACCGCGTCACGCCCACCGCCACACCGATCCCCACTGCTGCGCCCACCATCGCAAGAATAATTCCCTGCCCCACAACCAAACGCAAAACGTCGCGCTGCTGCGCGCCCAGCGCCATGCGAATGCCGATTTCGCGCGTCCGCCGCGCCACTTCATACGAAAGCAATCCGTACAATCCGATGCACGCCAGCACCAGCGCCAGCAAACCAAAAAAGCTCGCCAGCCGCGCGACCATGCGCTCACGGACAAGCAGGTTGTCAATCAGTTGCGTCTGCGTGTGCACAGCAAACACCGGCAAATCGCTGTCCATCTGATTCACGATGCTGCGAACCGCCGCAGTCATTGCCGTGGGATTCGCCGCCGTGCGCAATTCAAAACTCGTGTCGCCGCCGCTCGACGGTACGTACATGGTCGGCTCGATTTTGCTTTTCAAATCCTGATACTTCGCATCGTTGACCACGCCGACGATCACCCAGCCGGGATTCTCGTCGAGACGCTGTCCCAGCGGATTCACTCTTGGAAGATACTTCCGAACGAATGTTTTGTTGACGATCACGGGCACGGGCGCTTCGTTCTTCGGTGGCGCGGATTTCTCCGCGCCATTTCCCGCCGCCGCGCCGCCTGCCTGTTTTGTTTTTTGCGCCGCTTCCCGCGCTTCGTAATTTTGCCGGGCAATTTCGGCCTGCGCAAAATCGGCGGAATTGAAAGTGCGTCCCGAGAGGAGACGCATGTGCATCGTCGAGAAAAACTTCGCTCCCACAGCCAGTTCGTCGGCGTCCGACTCCTGACCTTTCGGCGCGCCCTGCAAATGAACACTCGTCCCCCAGAGATCGCCGCTCAATAGCGTACTGCTGGAATAACTGACCGACTCGACGCCCGGAAGCGCGGCGAGCCGTTCCTGCAAATCGCGATAAAAAACATCAATTTGCGGCGTTTTGTATCCAATCAGCGTCGGACCCAAAGCAAACGTCAGCAAATGGCGCGTGTCGAATCCGGGGTCGACGTTTTTCAGATTTTCCAGCGTGCGCACCAAAAGTCCCGCGCCTACAAGGAGCACCACAGCGAGCGCCGCTTGCAAAACCACCAGCCCGTTGCCCAGCGTGAACCATCTCCCGCCCGCGCGGCCGATTCCCGTGGAACTGCCCGAGCCTTCCTTGAGCGCCGGCGTCAAATCCACGCGCGTCCCGCGAAATGCCGGCGCGAGGCCGAAAATAATTCCCGTAAGCACGGAAGCAGCGAGCGTGAACGCAAGAACGCGCCCGTCGATGCTCGGCGAAAATCCGAATGCGCGAGTCGAGTTGCCGGCGATCAGCGATACAATTGCCCGCGTGCCCCAAACGGCAAACAAAATCCCGAGCGCCCCGCCAACGAGCGAAAGCAAAGTACTCTCCGTGAGCAATTGCCGCACGATTCTCCCGCGCCCCGCGCCGAGCGCTAGCCGCACCGCAATTTCCTTTTGCCGCGCTGCGGCGCGCGAAAGAAGCAGCCCGGCAACATTCGCGCACGCAATGAGCAGCACGATCCCGACCGCCAACATCAGAGCGTACAATTCCGTCGAAATTCGCGTCGTCGAACCCGTCAGCCCGGATTGCGCCGGAAGCGCCGACACCCTCGGATCATCTTCGGGCTTCGACTGCGGCTTTGCGCCGTGCAGCATGTCGTTGCGGAAAAGCGTGGTCACGTCGGCTTGCGCCTGTCCGCGGCTGACGCCAGGTTTCAGCCGGCCAATCACGACCAGCCACCAACTGTAGATGTCCGTGGGCCGCGCCGTTGCTTGCGGGCCGGGATGAATCGCGGGAAGCACGGAAAGCGGCACCCACAAGTCATAGATTTGCCCGGGACTCAGGCTGTCGAATCGCGCTTCGGCGACGCCAATAATCGTGAACGGAACGTTGTTGAGGCGAATCGTTTTGCCAATCGCGGATGCGGAACCGCCGAATTCGCTTTTCCAGTAGCCGTAATTGAGCACAACAACCGGCGGAGCGGAAACGGAATCGTCGCTGGGCGCAATCAGGCGGCCCGCCGCCGCACGAATCCCCAGCGTGGGGAAAAATTCGCCGGAAACTGCTTGCGAGTACAAAACGCTCGCGGATCCGTTCCCGCTCAGGTCAACCTGGCCGCCGCCGGAAAATGCGGCAACGTTTGAGAACGCATTTTTCTGTTGCGCAACTTCGTGGAAAAACGGCTCGGAAAACGAGCAGCTGGAATTTGGTCCGTTGCGTTGGCGCTGCTGGTTGCAGTCGCCATAACTGCTGCTGCTGTGAATGTCGATTCTCTTACGCGCGCTCCACTTCAGCACCACCAGCCTCTGCGCATCTTGCACCGGCAATGAACGCATCAGGATCGCATCAATCATGCTGAAAATTGCCGTGTTCGCGCCAATCCCCAGCGCCAGCGTCAGTATCGCCACCGCCGCAAATCCCGGCGACTTTGCCAGCATTCGAAACCCGTAACGAATGTCTTGCAGCAGTCTATTCATGGCACGTCCTCGCTAGCATTGCCTCGCTTTTTCGGGTGCCCATCCTGAGCGAAGCGACGCCACTTTGCCTTTCGCTTTCTTGCCCTCGCTTTTGCTGGTGCCCATTCTGAGCGAAGTTTGCGAAGGGTGGGCTTTGGGCTCCTTAACTCGCGATCATTTCAAGCTTCGATTTTTGCTTTCGGCCTTTTTTGTCTTTCACTTTTGACTCGCGACTATCAACTACCCACCACGAACTCGTTCGCCACTCATCACCGTCGCGCTCTTGCGGGTGCCCCCATCCTGAGCGAAGCGACGCCGCTTTGCCTTTCGCTTTCTTGCCCTCGATTTTGCGGGTGCCCCATCCTGAGCGAAGTTTGCGAAGGGTGGGGTTTTCCTCTTCAGCTTATCCCCGCCCACTCGCGACTCATCCTGTCATCCCGGGAAGCCACGCGACGGGGCTTGCCTGGGCCAGGCAGGGGCCTGTTTTTCGAATTTCGCTTTTCGAGTTTCGAATTTCGAGTCCCGTTTTTCTGGTCCAAGCCCTTGACTATCAACTATTCATAGCGCAGCGCCGCCATGGGGTCCAGCCGTGACGCCCGTCGCGCCGGCAAAAAGCTCGACGCAAATCCAATCGCTGCCAGAATCACCACCGCCAGCGCCAACGTTATCGGATCCCGCGCCTTCAACCCAAACAGCAGCGAACTCGCCGCCTTGCTCCCCGCCAGCGTCAATCCCGCGCCAACTATGACGCCGATGCCGATCAGAATGCCCACTTCGCCCAGAATCAGCCGCAGCACGCTGGACTGCTGCGCTCCCAGCGCCATGCGTATGCCAATTTCGTTGGTGCGCTGCGTCACGGTGTAGGAGATCACACCGTAGATTCCGATGGCCGCCAGCAGAATGGCCAAGCCGCCGAAAAATCCGCACAGCGTCGCCATCAATTCATCCTGCACCAGCGATTCCCGAATTTGCGTGCTTAGCAGCTTGAATTGAATGTCAATTTCCGGATTCACGTCGGTAAATGTGCCCTTCACTGAGTTGAGCAAACCGGCCATTCCACCGCGCGAGCGTATCAGAAACGTCGCGCCGGGATAAATGAACGGCGCCGCGAGCTGCGTGCGTGGAAAATACATGACTGGCACCATCGGCTGATGCATGTCATTGTAAACCGAATCCTTCACTTCTCCGACGACGTTGTAATACCGCGGCGGTTTGCCCGGATTGTTCCACACGCGAAACCGCACGCCGATAGGACTCTTCGCGCCATTCAGAAACTGTTTCACGAAGGTCTGATTCACGACGGCGACGCGAGGTGAGTTAGCCGTGTCGTCAGTATTGAAATCACGGCCCGCCAGCATCGTGTTTTCGATGGTCTCGAAATATCCTGCGCTCACATAGTCTTCCCACGAGGCGCCGTGCGGATGGCCGCCTTTGTCGTCGAGGACCCAATCGTTGCTACTGCTGCCGCTGACCGGCGAGCGGTTCGAGGTTGCGGCGGCAGCGACTCCAGGGATCGCGCGGACGCGTTGCAGCAGATCGTACATAAATGGTTCTTGCTGCGGCGTAGCCACCTTTAGCCGCGTAAAGTCCACGTTGGCTATCAGGATGCCGTTCTCCTGGAAACCTGGATTGCGCGTCATCAAGTTGCGCAGGCTGCGCGCGAACAGCAGTGCGCCTGCGAGAAGCACCAGCGACAGTGCCACTTGTGAAGCCACCAACATGCGCTGCAGGCGAAAGCGCTCGCGTCCGGCGGTCATGCCGCGCCCTCCTGTTTTAAGAACCGCGCCGGGAGGTATGTTGCCGGAGCGCAGAGCGGGAGCCAGTCCGAAGAGTGCCGTGGTAAGAATTGCCAAACCTGCGGCAAAGCCCAGCACGCGCCAGTCCGTAGGCATATCGAGAAAAACGGGATTATCGGGTGTGCTGATGAACGCGATCAGAGATTTGCTGAGTGCCGCCGCCAGAAATCCTCCACAAACCGCGCCCGCAACAGCGAGCAGCGCGCTTTCGGAAAGCATCTGGCCAATCAGACGCGCGCGCGAAGCGCCGAGAGCCAGCCGCACAGCCACTTCGCGTTCGCGGGAGCTGGCGCGAGCGAGCATCAGATTCGCAAGGTTCGCGCACGCGATCAGCAGCACCAGACCGGAAAGGCCGAGCAAAAGCCAAAGCGGATCAGAAGCGTCGTCGCGCATCTGCGAAAAGCCATTCGCCGCGGTGCGAGCTTCGAGTTTGTAAGCAAGATAGTGCTTTACGCCCTCCGCATCATACTGCGGCGGAATCGTTTCGTGCAGCGCCGCCGGCATGACAGTACTCAGTTGCGCGGTGGCGCGCTGCAGCGTCCAGTCGGGCTTGAGACGTCCGAAAACCGAGAGCCACCAGCTCTCGCGCGGCCTCTCGCCGGTGATGGCGCTGAACTGCCCGCGGATAATCGGCTCCGCGCAGATGGGGATGGCGATGTCGAAGCGGTCGCCGACGGAAACTCCGTAAAAATTCGGCGGCGTCACGCCCAGAATCGCAAACCGATGGCCGTCCAATGTAAGTGTTTTCCCAATCACCGAGGCGCTTCCGCCGTACCGTCGCTGCCAGAACGAGTAACTGAGGTTCACTACGCCCGCGCAACCCGTCTGGTCGTCGCTCGACGAAATCAGCTGTCCAAGGAACGGCGGCACGCCCAACGTACTGAAGAAATCTCCGCTGGCGTAAAGCACCTGAGCCATGTCTACTTCCCCGCCAGTAGCGAGGTTGTGCCGGTTGCTGCCCCACGCAGCAATTGTAGAGAACGCTTGCTGGCGCTGCTCAACCTGCTGCCAGAGGGGAAAAGAGAATTCGGCATACGGCCCGTTAAAGTTTCCCGAGCCCCAATGATTCTTGTTGATATGCACGATAGCAAGAGTAGTGGGATCTTTGACTGGCAGCGTGCGCAACCGCACCGCATCAATCAATTGAAAAATCGCCGCGTTCGCGCCAATTCCCAGCGCCAGCGTCAGTATCGCCACCGCCGCAAACCCCGGCGACTTCCCCAGCATCCGCAGCCCGTAGCGCAAATCTTGCAGGAGGCTGTTCACCGTTCACCTCACCCACTTTGACGGAGAGACTCCCGAAACGTCTTCGGGCTGCTCTATCACCGCCGCGCCTCACATCCCTGCGTATGTACTACGAAGCATTTCGTATGTCAATACAAAGAACACCACGAAATGCCCTAGGGATCGCTCGCCCGTCCTTTATCGAGTCCGGCGGCTCGACGCTCCTTTGCCTTTACGGGTGCCCCATCCTGAGCGCAGTTTGCGAAGGGTGGGGTCTTTCGTCTTTCGTCTTCCGTCTTCCGTCTCTAAACTTATCCCCGCCCACTCGTAACTCTTACTGTCATCCCGAGGAGCCGCGCGACGAGGGATCTGCTTTTTGCTTTTCGTGATTGCTTCCCGTTTTTCCACGTGCCCCTCCTTCGCGCTTCTCTAGTTCGTGTCCGCCCGCCCGTGACTCGTACTGTCATCCCGCCTGCCCTGAAGCTCGAAGCAAACCCGCCCTGCCCGACGCAGGAAGGACTGGCCGCCCGTCTTTTATGGAATGCGGCAGTTCGATGTCCCTTTGGCCTTTGATTTTTCGGGTGCCCCATCCTGAGCGCAGTTTGCGAAGGGTGGGGATTTTCGTTTTTTTTGACCTTCGTCTTTGCCTTTCACTCGTTACTGACCACTGCCTCACTCCGCCTTGGCCGTTCCGCTCTGAATCGCCTGCGTCAGCATCGCGCGTAGCTTCCCCGCAATATCCACGGCGGTTTTCCCCGACTGGTCGCCCAACGCCGACTGCTGATCTCCCAGCGCCGATTGCTGGTCGCCCAGCTTCGACTGCTGATCGCCGAGTTTCGACTGCACGTCGCCTGCCTGCGATTGCAGGTCTCCCAGTCGGCTCTGCAAGTCCCCGATCTCCGACTGCAAATCGCCAAGCTCCGATTGCGTGCCGCCCTGTGCGCTCAACCGCTTCGCGTCCGCCTCTACCTTCTGAAAGTCCGCGCTCATGTCCGGCACCGGCACTTTCACTTCACGCTGCTGACGCCCAAAGTCGCGCTGTTTCTCTCCGAGCGCGCGCTGCTGCCTGCCTAGCTCCGATTGCTGCTCCTCAATCCTCACAAGAGGATCGAATAGGCTGCGCGCGCTCTTCACCGTCGCGGCGTCGTTCACGATGTACGACTTTCCATTGAGGCGAAACGTAATTTTCGCCGGCTCAATTCTTGCCCGCAGTGACGCTTCGTCGTCCGCGCCTTCGTCCATCATCGTGCACCTGCTGTCTCCCATGCTGATTCCAATGCCGCGATCATCCGACGTCGTGGCCCAGCAATGATCTCCCCTACCCTCGACATGCATGTCCACGCTCCCGCCATCGTTGCGGCTGATTAACGTGAACGTATCATTCGCGTACTTCGTTTGCGCGTGCGCCAAAAATGGTACGACGCTCGCCGTCACCAGCACCGTCGCCGCGGCAATCGCGAACCATTTCACATTTCTCGCCACACTCTTCGTCGAAAGCATTTTCTTCATGTCTCGTTCCTCCAAATTCCCTGCTCGTCACTAACCTGTCACAGCCTTCTCGCCTTTGCGGGTGCCCCATCCTGAGCGTTTTTCGCGAAGGGTGGGGGTTTTGTGATCATCGCTCCACTCATCACTCGTTCGCCTGAGCAAATTTTGCCAAGGGTCCTTTGCTCTTGGACGTTTGCTCACTCCGAACTCGCGACTATCAACTGTCAACTCAACGGCGTTGTCCGCCCATCATTCATCCCCGCGTCCGTATGGCCAGACTTTTCTAGCCACTGCTTTTCACTCCGCCTTCGCAATTCCCTTCGCGATCGCGTCGTCAAACATCCCCCGCAACTCGCGTGACGCCTGTCGCGCCAACTCGCCCTGTTGCCGTCCCAATTCCCCTTGCCGCCGCCCAAGCTCGCCCTGCTTGCGTCCCAGTTCTCCCTGTTGCCGCCCAATGTCCCGCTGCCCAACGCCTGCTTCCGCTTGGAACCGTCCCACTTCGCCCTGCAACCGGCCCAGCTCCCCCTGCAATTGCCCCAGTTCTCTTTGTGTCGCGCCCGTAGCCTGCAGTTCCTTCAGTCGCGCGCGCACTTCTTCGAGTTGCGGCGTGACGTCGTGTATTTTCACTTTCACATCTTCCATCTGGTTGCCCAGCGCCTCTTGCTGTTTTCCCAGCGCTTCCTGCTGGCGTCCAAGCTCCTCCTGCTGTTTCCCCAACGCTTCTTCGGGAGCAAACAGCGCCTTCGCTTTCGCAATGAACGCGGGGTCGGTAATCACATAAGACTTTTCGTCGCGCTCAAACCAGATCAGGTCTCCTCCCCCCATTTTCTTGCGAAGTCTCTGCGCATGCTCCACATCCTCTCCCGACCCTGACATCGTCACGTTGTTCGAATTGCCCGTCATCATCACGTAACGTGGCCCGTCATTCGAATATCCGTAACCATACGAATAGGACCGTCGCTGCGCCTGCGCGGCTTCTTCGAGATCGCGCCTAGCTTCTGCGAGCGCCTCATTTGCGCCACGCATCTGCGAAGCATCCTTTTCTTCCATCATTCTTTGCGCCTTTTCGAGCGCTTGCCGCGCGGCGCGGACTTGCGCCGAGTCAGCTTCCGCCGATGCCCGTTGAGCTTTCATTAGCGCTTCCTGCGCCGCGCGGATTCGTGCGGAAGCGGACCCCGATTGCGCGTCCGCGTCTTGAAGCTCCTTCAGCGCCATGCGCAATTGCGCTTCTGCGTCCTGATCAGAAACCGAATCGCCCACCGCGATCATCGCTTGCGGCGCGGCCGGAGTCATCGAACTCATAAGGGTGACTGGCGCTGGCGGCGCGATTCGCACGGCGGGCCCGGCCAGAGCGCCGACCAAAGTCCCCGGTGCCACGGAACCGCTTGCGACTGGTCCAGGAATAATCGGCGCATTTTCAGGCGCACCGGGAACCGGTGCGATCACGGGAGCGCTCGCGGGCACAGGTGTCGCCGACGGCGCTTGCGGCGTCGGACCCGGAGTAAATTCCCCCGCGCCCGGCTCTGTCGGAGCCGCTGGCAACGCAGGCGCGACAACGCCCGGTGTCGACGGAGCCGGTGTGATCGCCCCTGGCGCAACCACCCCTGCAGCTTTCGGAGCCGCTGGCAGCGCAGGCGCCGCCGGCCCTCCCGCCTTCACCACATTTCCAGCCTTCTTGGGCGCGCCGTCTTCCTGCGCCAGCAATGGATGCGCCGACCCCGCCACGAAAATCAGCGGCGCCGCAACCGCCACGATCATCACGGCCAGCCATTTTTTCATCGAATGACTCCCCTTCCACGACAGAATTCTTTCCACGCGCCTCTCCGCACGGCATCCGTTCGCCATCGAGATGCCTTCCCAGTGAATTCTTCCCGGCGCCGCTTCTAATTCCGCGAAAAATCCCAGCAGCGTTTCCGCGTACCGCGCCTGATCCGCGCCGCCCGCCAACGCCGCCTCGTCGCTCGCTTCTTCGGCCAGTTCCGTAATTTGCCGGTCAATCCACCACGCCAGCGGGCTGAACCAGAAAATCGCCCGGTGAATCAGCGACAGTCTCTGCGTCAGCGCATCGCGACGCGCCACGTGCGAAACTTCATGCGCCAGTATCGCGTCCAACTTCGCTTCATCCCATTCGCGCCAGTCCGTCGGAAGCAAAATCACCGGATGCAGCACTCCCATCGTCGCCGGCACGGAAAGCATTTTCGTCTCAGCCAGTCGCGGCGTGCTTTCCAACCCGCCCATGCACGCGCGCATGCGCACCAGTCGAATCGCTTCCCGCTCATGAACCTCCTCCGATGCGCGTTCCAGCCGCCAACTGAAAAACATTCCCACAAGAAGTCGCGCAAAAAATAGCACCGTCACCGCAAAATAAATCGCCAGCCCCACCGCGACGCCGTTCGCGCCACCCGCTTGTCTGTAGCTCACGTCCCGTTGCGGCGCCGTTTGCCGCAACTGACGTGAGGTTTCTCGCGCAGCGTCCGCTTTCGCGCCGGCCAGCATGTCCCCACGCGCTCCGCCGGCGACGCTGTTTGCCGCGACGCCTGACCTCCTGTAGCTCACGCTTGCCCTGAGCTTCGAAGGGTCCCGCCTGCCCTGATCAGAGAAGGGTTGCGGCGCCGTTTGCCGCAACTGACGTGAGGTCTCTCGTTTAGCGCCCGCTTTCGCACTCGCCGTTGTTGTCGTATCGCCGCGCCCGAAGCGCCGCGCAAAACTGTGCCCGACGCTCTGCACGAGCGCCGCTGTCTGCGCCGGAACGTGAACCGCCATCCGCGGCAAAAATGCTCCCAGAAAAGGCATCGCCAGCGCCGCGTACCGCGTCGTCGTCCACACGAGCAGTCGCAGCGGCACGCGTTTCACGCGAAACGCTGCCAGCGCAATCGCCGCCAGGCATCCCAACGCCAGCGAACGCGCTGCCGGCTCCGCCAAATATTTCAAGAAGCTCGCCGCCGCCTGTCCCGTCGTAATCGGCATCATCGCTCCCTCCCTGTTGCTGCGAATCTTTCCGCGTCAGCCGCCATGTGTCCCTCGTTTCACCCTTTCGACCATGACTTGTCACTAGCCTTTGCGGGTGCCCCTTCCTGAGCGTCTTTGGCGAAGGGTGGGATTTTTCTCAGCACGCATCCAGCCCCTAAGCCTTTTTGTCTCTCGCTCTAAACTCTCGACTATCAACTATCAACTCTCTCCTACGCCCTCACTTCTCACTGCCCTTACGAATCTTCCGCGTCAGCCGCTCGAGCATCTTCCTGTCGAGCACTTGGTTGTCCACCATCCCAATCACAAGCTGTTCCGCCGACCCGCCGCAAAATCGGTCAATGATGCTCTTCACCGCCCGCGCCGCCACGTTCTGCCGAGCCTCCGCCGCGCGATAAATAAATGTGCGCCCGCTCGTCTCATGCGCCACGTATCCCTTTTCTTCCAGCCGTCGCAGCACCGTCCGTATCGTGGACTCCTTCATCGGACGCTCCTCGGCCAGCGCTTCACGGCACGCCTCCGACGTACACGGCCCGTGCGTCCACACGTAGTCCATCACCGCCTGCTCCACTTCCCCTAAATTCTTCGGCCGCCCTTTTCCCAGGAATCTTTCTGTGTTCCTCATTGCCTCTCGCTCACTCACCATTTTGCATACGTTAATCTCTGTAGCGTTACAGTGTGTAACAGATACCGCGCTCGTCTGTCAAGCGCTTTTTTGGGCGCCTGACATTTTCACTTCTTTGCTTTCTAAATACAGCGCCGCACAAGGAAACTGGGCGCCGTTTTTTTAGTTTGTTATTTTTCGCGCGCGACCCGGACACTCCTGCGAGCGCTACCAGAATTCCGCCTCTGTCAACCCAGCTCGTTGTCATCCCGAACCCGGTCGCCCGCTTTTGGCGACCGTTGGTGAGGGACCTGCTTCTCGCTTTGCTTCTCGCCCTTCCGGGTGCTCGATCCTCCGCGTCTTCTGCGGAGGGTGGGATTTTCACTTTTCGCCTTGGCCGCGTTCCTGTCCTCCGCGTCTTCGGTCCCGGCACGTCGACCCCAACACTCTGTCATCCCGTCTGCTCGACCTGCTCCCTTCCTTCGCCCCCACCCCAACGCGCTGTCATCCCGAGGAGCCATGCGACGAGGGATCTGCTTTCGCTTTGCTTTTCCGTGTGCCCCATCCTCCGCGCCTCGTCCGGGGGGTGGGTTTTTCTTCACATCAATCGTCCCCCCGCATCACCATCCTTCGCCTCCACCCCAGCGCGTTGTTATCCCGAGGAGCTACGCGACGAGGGATCTGCTTTTCGCTTTGCCTTTCCGGTTGCCGGGTGCCCCATCCTCCGCGTCTTCTGCGGAGGGTGGGGTTTTTCTTCACATCAATCGTCCCCCCGCATCATCATCCTTCGCCTCACCCCAACGCATTGTCATCCCGAGGAGCCACGCGACGAGGGATCTGCTTTTCGCTTTGCCTTTCCGGTTGCCCCATCCTCCGCGCTTTGTGCGGAAGGTAAGGTTTTTCTTCACGTCAGTAGTTTTTGCCCTGCAGCTTTTGCCTCTCCGCTTTAGCTTTGCGACCTTCCATTCGCCAGCCACTCGTCACTGCCTTCAAGAATTCCACGTCACGCGCGCAATTTCCCGTCGTCGCTCCGGCCAATTGCTCCCCGAGAAAATCCGCGGCGTCGCGTCGATCAATCGCGGGAACACGTTGAAAATCGTGACCGCGCTCCACGGCTTCCCTTCCCGCGTCGCGCATCCACGCCGGTTCAATTCGTCCGCCATGCGCGGTAGCGAAATGTCCTGAACAATCAGCTCCATCATCGTGTTGAGCGTGCGCATCTCTTCGGGGTCCTCTTCCAAGTGCGCGCAGTCGTTCGCCACGCGGAATCCAAATGGAGGCTCCTCCAGTCGCCGCGCCGGAGCCGCATCCTCTCCCCCTGCGCCTTCACTTTCCCGCTCCCATTCGAGCGCCGCCAGTCGCCATCCCGCCGCGTACTTCCGCTGCATATCATCCAAATCCAGTTTCCCGTGAATCACCTCCCGCACCCGCTCCATCTTCGCCATACCTCCTCCTCGCACCGCCGCATTTTCATCTGAAATGAATCGCTTTTCGCCTTCGCTTTCCCTTTTCGGCTCTTGACTTCAACTAGCGACCATCAATTCTCCTTCGCCATCTCTGCTTTTTGTCTCTGCTCTCTCGCGCCTCATCCCGTGCGCTTATCTTTTATGGAGTGCGGCGGCTCGACGCCGCTTTGCCTCTCGCCTTTGCTCCTGCCCCACTCGCTCCGATTTTCGCGGACGGTGGGGACCTGTTTTTCGTTATTGCTTTTCCGACTTTCGACTATTAACTATCGACTCTCAACTACTCATACCTCACTGCCACCATGGGATCCACCCGCGCCGCGCCGTCACGTCAAACAGCATCGCCGCCATCATCGCGTCAGTCACTTCTCGCCGCGCCGCTTGCCTGTGTAGCGGCCGGTCCGCCGCTTTTGCGGACCGGGCACGCTGTCACTCGTACCTCAGCGCCACCATCGGATCGACGCGCGCCGCCCTTCGCGCCGGCACATAACACGCCGCCAGCGCCACAATCCCCAGCAGCAACGCGACACCCACATACGTCGCCGGATCCGTCGCCGTCACTCCGTACAGCATTGCCGCTATCAACCGCGTCAGCCCCAGCGACGCCGCGACTCCAATCGCCACGCCAACAAAAATCAATTTGGTTCCGTACCCTATCACCAGCTTCAACACGTCGCCCTGCTGCGCACCCAACGCCATGCGAATCCCAATCTCGTGCGTCCGCTGCGTCACCAGATAAGACATCACTCCGTACAAACCCACTGCGGCGAGCACCAATGCCAGCGTCGCAAACACGCCGAGGAGAAATGCTTGCACGGTGGTGTCCTGCATGCTCGCCGCGATGAATTCGTTCATCGTGCGCACGTGATACACAGCAAGCGTGCTGTCGAGATCGCTTACGTCTTTCTGAATCGCTCCGAGCACGCTGCGCGGGGCAACCGCCGTTTTCACGATGACCGTTGCGCCGATTCCATAAAACATTCCCTCGCTGCTCATCGCCGCGGTCAACGGAAAATAGCGCTCCGGCACGGCCTTCTCGCGGATTGCGTACTGCTTCACGTCGCCCACCACGCCAATCACTTTGTACGGCACGCCGCCGCCTTCATCGGTGAACACTTTGCCGATGGGATCCTGATTCGGCCAGAACGTCTTGGCCATCGCTTGATTGATCATCACCGTGTACGCCAAGCTCGGCGGAAGTTTCGGCGTACCGCCCTTCGGTGTTGCTTTTTCGATGGTCATCAGCGCCGCGTTTGTGTCAATCACATGCTGCGCATCCTCTTCGGTGAACGTTCGTCCCTCGATCAGCGGAATTTCGAACACGCGAAAATAGCCGGGTGTAATCCAGTGCACTTCGACAAGCTGATTGTTCAGCCGCGGATTCGTATTCCCCGGCACTTTGATGTATCCGTTCGAGCCGCCTTCCAACGGCAGATGCGTGGAAGCAGCGGCGGATGTAACGCCGGGAACCCGCTGGACGCGCTCGAGCAACTGATCGAAGAAACCGCGCTGCAATGCAATCGTGTTGTATTTCGCACTCGGCAGATTGACGCGCATGGTGAGGATGTGATTGGGATTCGCGCCGATATTCGCCGAGCGCATTTGCGCGAAACTCCGCAGCAGCAACCCCGCGCCCACAAGCAGCGCCAGCGACACCGCAATTTCGCTGACTATCAGTGCATCGCGTAGCGTGCGCCCGCTTCCCGTCGCGCTGCCGATAGCATTGGCGCTCGACTTTAGCTCTTCGCTCAAATCCAGCGCCGACGTCTGCAGCGCGGGAGCCAGCCCAAACAAAATTCCAACCAACACGCTGACGCCGATTGTAAAGAGCAGCACGGTCACATTGATTTGAAGCGGATTCGCCCGCGGAATCGGCAGCGTTTGCGCCGCCTGTAAAAGCGAAACGCCCCACCACGCGCCGAAAAATCCCAGCGTCGCGCCCGCCAGCGCCAACAGAACGCTCTCCGTCAATAATTGTCGCGCCAGCCGCCAACGTCCCGCGCCCAGGGCCGCCCGCACCGCCATTTCTCTCTGCCGCGAAGTCGCCCGCGCCAGCAACAGATTCGCCACGTTCGCGCACGCCACCAGCAGCACCAGCGCCACCGCTCCAAACAAAATCCAAAGCTGGCTCCGCGAACTTCCCACCAGCCTTTCCTTCAGCGGAAACACCAGCGAATGAATATCCTGATCGGTTGGCCCGCGGTATTGCTTGTTGATCCGCGCGGAAATGGTCAGTAAGTCAGCGCGCGCCTGCTCAATGCTCACGCCGTCTTTCACGCGGCCTACCGCCTGGGCCCAATGGCTGCCGCGGCTGTGCACGTCTTTGGAATTCATGTCCAGCGGACGGAAAAGATCCGTCGCCACAGGAAAATTCAGCCAGAGCGGCATTACCCCAATCACGGTGTACGGCTGATCATCCAACTCCACCGTTTTCCCCAGTGCATCCAAACGTCCGCCGAAATGCCTCCGCCAGAATCCATAACTCAGAATCACCACGTGATGCGTTCCCTGATCTTCACCCTTCGCAAACGCGCGGCCGATGAGCGGCTCGACGCCGAGCGTGTCGAAAAAATTCGCCTGTGTGGCGACGGCCGCCGCCGATTCCGTTTCGCCCGCGCCGCTGGCGTTGTATCCCCGCGGAAACGTGTACAGGCTCATCGACGAAAAAGTTTTGTTCTGCGCCGCCCAGTCAAGATAATCCGCGCCATCCAGCGGAAAATTCCCCGGCGCGCTTTCCGTTTCGCGCAAATCGACAAGCTGCGCGGGATTCTTGAACGGCAGCGGCTTGAGCAGCACGGAATTAATCACCGAGAAAATCGCCGTGTTCGCGCCAATCCCCAGCGCCAGCGTCAACACCGCAATCGCCGTGAACCCCGGCGCCTTCCCCAGCATCCGCATCCCGTACCGTATGTCCTGCATCAGCGTGTTCATCCTTCACCCCGCCAATTTTCCCTTCGCCGCGGCCTTGTCTCTTGTAAAGTGCGGCGGCTTGACGACGCTTTGCCTTTCCGGGTGCTTCCTCCTGTTTACACTGACGAAGGAAGGGAGCGAACTTTGCGAAGGGTGGGGCTTTTCCCCTTCGTCGTTAACTCATAACTGACCACTGACCACCTCTTCTCACTCATACCTAAGCGCCACCATCGGATCCACCCGCATCGCCCTCCGCGCCGGCACATAACACGCCGCAATCGCCACCAACGCGAATAAAACCGCCACACCCACAAACGTCGCCGGATCGCTCGCCGTCACCTGGTACAACATGAACGACAACGATCGCGTCGCGCCGAACGCCCCCACAATCCCGACCGCAATTCCAATCAACGTCAGCGTCATCGCTTGACGCACCACCATACCCATCACCTGCGCGGGGTTCGCGCCCAACGCCATGCGAATCCCAATCTCATGCGTGCGCTGCGCCACTGTATGCGCCATCACTCCATATATTCCAATCGCACCCAAAAACAGCGCCAGCGCTCCGAAAAATACCATCAACTTCATCATCACGCGATGCCCGCTGTCCCGTATCGCCATCAGGGTTGTCAGCTGCTCCACCGAAGACACCGGCTGTTGGTCATCCACCGCCCATATCGCGTCGCGAATCGCCGTCGCTATGGCCGGAGAACTTCCCGCCGTCCGCGCCACAAATCCCAGCGTCGGCGAAGGGAATTGCGCCAGTGGAACGTACATTTGTCTCTCGGGCCGTCCGCGCACTTGGTACATCTTGACGTCGTTCACCACCCCCACAATCGTGCAGACCAAGTGGTGAGGCCCGAACGTCAGTTTTTGCCCAACAGGATCTTCGTTGGGCCAAAATTGCCGCGCCAGCGTCTGATCGATCACCGCTACATCCGCATTCCCGGGGCCGTCGCCAGAAGTGAACTCCCGCCCTTTGAGCAATCCCATCTGCATCGCGGCGAAATAATCGGGCGAGACTGCCGTCCAACGCGCGCCAAGCTCTTCCCCCGGCTGCGGAGCGGGCTTTCCCACCGCTTCGACCGTGTACGTTTGCCCGAAACCGCCGAACGGAATCGCACTGGCGACACCCGCGGACGTCACACCCGGTAGCGCGCGGATCCGCGCAAGCACTGCGTCGCTGAAATTCCGTGTCAGCGCATCACTGGTGTATTTCGTCTTGGGTAGCGCAACTTGCGCGGTCATCGCGTTCGCCGGATTGAATCCCGGAGTCGACCGCACCGAAATGATGAAGCTCTTCACCAGCAGCGTCGCCGAAATCAACACCACCACGGCCAGCGCGATTTCTCCCGCCACGAAAATCCGCCGCATCCGCGCGCCGCGTCCGCTTTTGGAAGCCTGCCCCGATGCTTCCTTCAACGCGCGATTCAAGTCGATCCCTGAATTCTCAAACGCCGGCGCCAGCCCGAAAACCACGCCGCACGCCAGTGCAATTCCAAGCGTAAAGGTCAGCGTTATCCAATCCAAATTCACTTCGCCGTAATTCACCAGGTATCCGCGAATGTGCCCCGGAATCATCGATTCAATCCAGCTCATTCCCCATGCCCCAAACAGCACCCCCGCCAGCCCTCCGAAGAGAAACAGCAGCAGCGATTCGGTCACCAGTTGTCTCACCAGTCGCCCCCGCGTCGCGCCCAACGCGCCCCGTACCGCCATCTCTTTCGTGCGCTGCGCCGCTCGCGCCAGCATCAAGTTCGCCACGTTGGCGCACGCAATCAGCAGAATCAGTCCCACAATCCAGAAGCAAATCGTCACCTGCTGATTTCCCTGATTCTGGCCGATTTCATAAGCCATCGAGCTGAGCAGCGAAGTGATATTCGTGTTCGTCTTCGGATACTGCTTTTCGAGGCGCGCAAAAATCGCGCTCGTTTCGGCGGCTGCCTGCTGTTGCGTAACGTCCGGCTTCAACCTTCCGAAAGCACTAAACCAGGAATTATTGCGGTCGCTACGCTCCTTATCCGTCAGCGCGAGCGGCGTCCAAATGTTGCAAATCCCCAACAGCGAAAATTGAAATTTCCCCGGCATCACGCCGACCACGGTATAAGCCTCGTCGCCGATGTTGATGCTGCGGCCGATGATCTTGGGATTCCGCGCGTAGCGGCTCTTCCACAGTCCCTCGCTGATGATCGCGACATGAGGTGCCCCAGGCCCGTCATCGCTGGCCGTAAAGGTCCGACCCAGAAGTGGCCTGACGCCGAGAGTAGCAAAAAAATTCCAGCTTACGCGTCCGCCATCCACCAGCGCCGGCGGGCCGTCGCCCGTCAGATTGAAATTCCAGCTCGTCCAAGCTGCCGTTTGCTCGAATGACGTATTTTGCTTCTGAAAATCCAGAAAATCCGCCGTCGAACTCACGCCGTTGTTGGTCCAACCCTTCTTCTTGTCATGCGACAGCAACACCACCAGCCTGTCTGCTTGCGGATAGGGAATCGGCCGGATAATCCACGCATCCACGAAGCTGAAAATCGCCGTGTTCGCGCCGATGCCCAATCCCAGCGTCAACACGGCTATCGCCGCAAACCCCGGTGACTTCTTCAGGATTCGCAGCCCGTAGCGCACGTCTTGCAGCAGCGTCTTCATCAGCACACCCCTGGCAACTCTATGTGGATGATACGCAGATCAGATTCCGAAGGCGTGATTTCCTAACTACAGTGGTATCAGAACGCTACCTGAGGAATAATCCGCAGTCGCTGCCCATTTTGTCCGTTTACGGGAGCCCCTGTCGCGTAACCGGACAACACCGAACAACATTTCGGCCTTCCATGCTGCAACCTTCGGACCTTTGTCAGGGAAACCAACGTCTTCGGATATCAAGTGGGGCAAATTGCGGAAAGCGCTACCGGATTACGAGTGTTGGTACGGAACTATCCTTGCTGGCCGCCTTGTAGAGTTGAAGAACGTCTTTCGCCCGTTTAAACAGATCCGAGGGAACCTCGCCGCGTTTGTAGTCAATCCATCCAACCGACCAGCCCACCGTGACATCCTCTCCCGCGCACTTCATCTCCAGCGTGCCCAGGCGATCAGAAACAATTTTGGCGTCCCCCAGACTGCATTCGGGCAGGATCACCACGAAATCATCGTCCCCCAGACGCACGCAAAGATCGCAACCCCGGCTCGCTTTCCTCAAACGGTTGGCAAACTCTTTCAGCACCAACTCAGCAGCGTCGCGTCCGCAACGCTTGCTAAGCTCGGTGAAATCATCCAGATGAAACGCCACAAGGCTTAGCGGCAGATTCTTCCGCCGCGCGCGGACAACCTCTCGCCCAAGGCTCTGTTCTACCGAAGCTCGGGTGTACAACCCTGTCACCGGATCCATTTGAGAGGGATCGCTCGCCTCCACGCTCGACGGCGCGTCTCCGCTCCCCTCAGTAAGGCGTCTTCGCATGCGGCGAAACACCCACTGCCGTTGCACCAGCCACACGTTGAACAGCAGCAGTAAGCTGAGTATCCCCCACCTGGCTTGGTCGGAACGAATCTCGAAGAAGTGTTCGTGATGCAGAAAGAGCGAGTGAAATGACGACAGCAGCAGGACTATCCCCGCGAGCGCTGTCACGATAAGCGCGTAAAACCAAAGCCACCACTCGTGTCGCCCGAGCTGCCGTACATCGGATTCCATCTGGTGCGCTCCCACGGTTCAATCCAACGACCGCCAAACCCAACGAGCGACACAACCTCCCAGATAGTCTACGCATTCCCGGCGTGCCAAAACTACTGGCAGAAAGGGCAGTTCGAGGACAGTCTGCACCTGTACGGAAGTTTTCTCGCTCCTCCTCCAATACGCTATCCGCATGGACCCGCGAGACTTATGCTTTTCCGTTTCCCTCTTGGTCCTTGCGGGTTCCCCATCCTGAGCGCTTTCTGTGAAGGGTGGGGTTTTTGCGTTCCGCGCCTCGGACGCCAACCTAAACACGCTGTCCATCTCTTATGGATTGCGGCCGGGTGCCCCATCCTCCGCGCCTTCTGCGGAGGGTGGAGTTTTTCGCTCTTGTCTTACGCTGTCATCCCGTCTGCTCGGCCTGCTCCCTTCCTTCGCAGCCAACCCCGTCTGTGAAGCGAATGTTTCTGTGAGGGGGGGTCGTTTTTCGCTCTTGCCTTACATGGTCATCCCGAGGAGCCACGCGACGAGGGATCTGCTTCTCGCTTTGCCTCTCGCTTTTCCGGGTGCCCCATCCTCCGCGCCTTCTGCGGAGGGTGGAGTTTTTCGCTCTTGTCTTACGCTGTCATCCCGTCTGCTCGGCCTGCTTCTTTTCCCCGCACCCACCCCAGCGCATTGTCATCCCGAGGAGCCACGCGACGAGGGAACTGCCTTTCGCTTTGGTTCTCGCTGTCATCCTGAACCCAATCGCGGTTTTTGCGAACGTCGGTGAGGGACCTGCTTTGCTTCTCGCTTTGCTTCTCGCTTTGCTTTTCGCTTTCAGCTTTTTGCCTCTAACTCATCACTTGTCACTCGCCACTAACCACTGCTTCACTCATACCTCAGCGCCTCCATCGGATCCACCTTCATCGCCCTCCGCGCCGGCACATAACACGCCGCCAACGCCACAATCGTCAACACAATCGCCACCCCCGCAAACGTAACCGGATCCGTCGCGCTCACGCCAAACAGCAAACTCGCCATCAACCTCGTCAGCACCAGCGACGCCGCCACTCCAATCGCCACCCCTATCAGCGCCAGCTTTAACCCCTGCATCAGAACCAGCCGCAGCACTTGCCTTGGCTCCGCTCCCAACGCCATGCGTATCCCCATCTCGTGCGTCCGCTGCGAAACCGAATACGAAATCACGCCGTAGATCCCCACCACCGCCAGCAGCAATCCCAGCGCCCCAAAAATTCCAAGCAGAAACGTCTGAAACCGCGGTGCCGCCACGGAATTCGCCACGCGTTGCTCCATCGTTTGCACTTTCGATATCGGCTGGTTCTTGTCGAGCGCCCACACCTGCGCTTGCGCCGCGGAAATCAACGCTGCGGGATTCGCACGCGTGCGCAAAAGAAATTCAACGCCAGTATTCAATCCAGAGGTCAAACCGCCCTGATAGAACGGCGCATACATGTGCGCCATCGGTGCCGAGCGCGCGTTCACATCACGTACGTTACCGACTTCGCCAACGATTTGATTCCAGATCCGGTGTTTCTGCGCGTCTTCATCGCCCATCCAAATGCGTTTTCCGACGGCGCTTTCGCCGGCGAGGAACTTTTTCGCGAACGCTTCGTTCACCACCATCACGCGCGCGTTTTTCCCGCCGTCTGCGTCCGTAAACTCCCGCCCGCGAAGCAGTGGAATCCCCAGCGTCTCGAAATAGTCCGGCCCCACGCCAGACCATTCCGCCGTGAGCTTCGCTTGGGGATTTTCCGGCACGCCTTCAATGGTAAACTCGCCTTCGCCGCGGCTCCCCGAGAGCGGCCCGTTCCCCGCGGCGGAAACCGATTCAACACCGGGCGCGGCGCGCAGACGGCTGGTCAAGTCGCGGACGTAGGCGAACATCTCTTCGGACGTTTTGAATTTCGTCGCCGGAAAATCAAGCCGCATCGCCAGCACGCGCTCCGTATCAAAACCAAAATTCACGCGCAGCAAGCGCGACAAGCTGCGCAGCGCCAGCGTCGCGCCAATCACCAGCACCAGCGCAAGAGCAATTTCCGTCACCACGAGAATTTGCCGTAGCGGATTGTGCCGCGAACCGGACGCGCCGGTTTGCGATCCCGCACCGCTCTCTTTCATCGCCCCGCTCAAATCGTGCCGCGAAGATAAAAATGCAGGCGCGAGTCCGAAAAGCAATCCGGCAAGAATGGAAATGCTAAGTGTGAAGAGCAGCACGCGTGGATCGATGCCCACTTTGTCGATGACACTCACGGTTCCGGCCAGAGCCTCTACCTTTAGCGCCGCAACGCCCCACCAGGCCAGCAGGAGTCCGCACGCGCCCCCAGCCAGGGCAAGCAGCATGCTTTCGACCAGCAGTTGGCGAATCAGTCTCCCGCGCGTCGCCCCGAGGGTGGCGCGAATCGCCAATTCGCGCCGCCTCGCCCATCCCCGCGACAAAAAAAGATTTCCCACGTTTGCACAGGCAATCAGCAACACGAATCCGACCGCGCCGAGCAAAACGAGCAGCGGCGTGCGCGTGTCGCGATTCATATCCG
This sequence comes from Acidobacteriota bacterium, assembly GCA_027307115.1. Classification (GTDB taxonomy): domain Bacteria; phylum Acidobacteriota; class Terriglobia; order Acidiferrales; family UBA7541; genus DAHUXN01. Next base: position 10,380 of record DAHUXN010000090.1, on the reverse strand, counting down.
CACGCAAAAAATCCGCGCGGAAGCTCCAATTTTCGTCGTCCTTTGGATAAGCCTTCGCCAGCCGGGCGGCGATGCCGTCGAGCTCCGCTTGCGCTTGTTGCAGCCTGACGCCAGGCTTCAATCGTGCCAGAGTCGGTATCCCGTGGTTTCCGCGCTCCTTGAACTCCGTTTGCGACGATACGAACGGCGTCCAAATCTCCATGCCCGCGGGCGAAAACATCTTCGGCATCTCGGGCATCACGCCGACGACGGTGTAGGGCTTTCCGTCGAGCGTGATGCTTGTTCCGACGACGTGTGGATCGGATCCAAATTGCGTGCGCCAAAGCGCGCCACTCAGGATCGCTTCGCGGCCGGCTCCCAGCTCCATTTCCGAAGGCAAAAACGCGCGCCCATAGAGCGGCTTCAGCCCGAGCACCGAGAAAAAGTCCGCCGGGACTTTCGCGGCATTGAGTTCGCGCGGTGTGTTGCGCCCAATCAGATCGACCGTCGCATATTGAAACGGAACCACGGCTGAAAACGACTTGCTCTGCGCACGAATGTCGTTGATGTCCGGCAGGGACAATCCAAGATTCCAAAAATCGAAGAAAGTGCTGTGCGCGTGAAGATTCACGAGCTGCGCAGAATCTTTGAACGGGAGCGGCGCCAGCAGCGTCGTATTCACTACCGAAAAAATCGCCGTGTTCGCGCCAATTCCCAGCGCCAGCGTCAACACGACAATCGCCGTGAACCCCGGCACCTTTGCAAACGTCCGCATCGCATACCGCAAATCCTGCCACACCGTTCTCATCGGCAATCGCTCCTAATCTCTGCCATCATCCTGCCTGGCCTCTCGTCTTTATATAGAGCGCGGCGCCTCGACGCCTCTTCGCTTCCGCTTTTCCGGGTGCCCCATCCTCCGCGTCTTGCGCAGAGGGTTCGGATTTTCCTTTTTTCGCTCTCTAATTTCTCGATTCGTTTTGCTTCATCTCGAACGCGGTAGCTCACTTTCGGCGAACGGTGGTGAGGGCCTGCTTTGCCTTCGCCTTTCCGGGTGCCCCATCCTCCGCGTCTTGTGCGAAGGGTGGGGTCTTTCCGCTCTCCTCTAACTCACAACCGTTTCAACTTCCAATTCTGACTTTCGCTCTTCGGTCTTCCTGCCTCTCGCTCTCAACTCTCAACTATCAACTCGCTCCCTCACTCATACCTCAGCGCCACCATCGGGTCCACCCGCGTCGCCCGCCGCGCCGGCACATAACACGCCACCAACGCAATCAGCAACAACAGTACTGCCGCGCCTGCAAACGACACGGGATCCGCCGAGCTCACTCCATAGAGCACGCTCTGCATCGCCCGCATCAGCAACAATCCCGCGACAATCCCCGCCGCCGCGCCCGCCAGCGCCAATTTCGCTCCCTGCTTCAGCACCAAACGCCGCACGTCGCCCGGCTCCGCGCCCAACGCCATGCGAATCCCAAATTCGTTCGTCCGCTGCGTCACGCTGTAGCTGATCAGCCCGTACAATCCCACCGCCGCGAGCAAAATCGCCAGCCCCGCGAACACCGCCAACAAACTCGCCGCGAACCGCTGCGGCCCCAGCGACTCACCAATCCGCGCGTCCATCGTTTTCATGTCAGACACAGGCTGATTCGCGTCCGTATCCCGAACCGCCTGTCGAATCGCTCCATCCAGACTCGACGCCCTCCCGCTCGTTTTCGCAATCAAGAATCCATACGGCGCTTGCGTCTGATACATCGGAAAATAGTAAGCGCCTTTGGTCTCGCTCTCGGATATGGACCCTCCCGATTCCTCGCCGGCAAGCTGAGTGAACCGGATATGCCCGACAATCCCGACAATCACCCTCCACGGCGTCTTCGTGCCATTGCGGATTCTTTGTCCGATGGGATTCTGATTCGGCCAGTATTCCCGCGCCAGATTTTCGTCTATGATGGCGACTGGCTGCGTGTCTTGCCTGTCGTCGTCCGTAAAGTTCCGCCCTTTTCGCAGCGGGATGCCCAGCGCGGTGAAATATCCCGGTGTAACAATCCGAATATTGCCGTGAGGTCCCGGATCGCCCGGCGCTACTGGCTGCCCCTCGATTCCAAACGAAGCCGAACCATTCGCTCCGCTGAAAGGCAGCCCGTATCCCGCTCCCGCCTCCGTCACTCCCGGCGCGTGCGACAGCCGGTCGAGTACGCTGCGGAAAAACGCGAATTGCTTTTCCGGCGTGTTGTATTGCGAATCTGGCAGCGCCAGTCCCGCGGTCATCACTCCGTGAGGTTGAAACCCGGGATTCACGTCCCCAATTCGCGCCAAACTCTTCAGCAGCAGTCCGGTCCCGGCCAGCAGCACCAACCCCAGCGCCAGTTCTCCCGCCACCAACAACGAACGGAATCTCTGCCGTCCTTTGCTTCCCGTCGCCGACCTTCCCGATTCGCGCATGGCGTCATACGGATTAACTTTCGACATATGCCAGGCCGGCACGCTGCCAAAAATCAGCACCGCCACGATTCCTACTATCGCCGTGAACCCCAACACGTATCCGTCCAGCGGGAACGTGATGCCCGTCGCCAAATCTTGCGGCGCGGCAAAGAGCAATGCCTTCAACCCAATCTCCGCCACCACCAGTCCCGCCAGAATTCCCAATATGCCCAACAGCAGATTCTCGCTCAGCGCCTGCGTCACCAATCGCCCTCGCGAAGCACCCAGCGCCGCCCGCACCGCCAATTCCTTCGACCGACCCGCCGCTTTTGCCAACAGCAGGCCTGCCAGATTCGCGCACGCAATCAGCAACACGAACGCCACTGCGCCGCCCAGAATCAGAATCGGCGCCTGCAAATCGCCAAACACAAAATCCGTCAGCGGCATCAGGAACATTCCCCACTGCGAATCCTCCGCGTACTGCTTCACCTGATTATTCGTGAAGCGTTTCGACAGCACATCCACGTACGCGTTCGCCTGCGCAAACGTCACGTTCGGCTGCAACCGCGCCACCGAAAGATAATTCTCGTTGAACGTGTTATTGATATTGAAGGCGTCCGGCGGCAATCCCAGCGGCGCCCATAGATCCGTGTCTGGATTCGGCCAGTGGAAATCGCGCCCCATTACGCCGATGATGCGGTAAGGCTGCTCATTCAATTGAATCGTCCGGCCAATCGCGCTTTTATCCCCGCCGAACCATCGCTGCCACGCGCCGTACGAAAGCACCACTTCACGATTCGCATTCGGCTGGTCCTCTTCCGCCGCGAATACGCGCCCCAAAATCGGCCTTGCGCCGAAGACGTCGAACCATTGCCATGAAACCTGCGCTCCCCGCAGACGCTCGGGAAACTCGCCGGCTGTGTAGTTGAAATTCGCGCCTGTCTCGAGCGCCGCGGCGGCGAAGATTTGTTTGCTGTCCCGCACCTGCGCAAAATCCGGCGCCGACACCACAATATTCTTCAGCCCGAGCTTCGCGTAGCGCGCGCGCTGCACCACAACCTGCTCCGGATGCGCCACGCCCGGCGGATGCAGAAACAGCGTGTTCACCACGCTGAAAATCGCCGTGTTCGCCCCAATCCCCAGCGCCAGCGTCAATATCGCAATCGCCGCAAACCCCGGCGCCTTCGCCATCATCCGCCCCGCATGCCGAATATCCTGCACGATCGTGTTCACCTTTCACCTCCTGTAGCTCACGTCCCGTTGCGGCGATTTTCCGCAACTGACGTGAGGCTTGTCGCGCAATTCCAATCCTGCTCCTGAAGGCAGCTTCTTTGCCTTTGCTTCTCGCCTCCAACCCGTGAGTCGCCACAAACCGAACACATTGTCATCCCGAGGAGCCATGCGACGAGGGATCTGCTTCTCGCTTTGCTTTTCCGGGTGCCCCATCCTCCGCGTCTTGTGCGGAGGGTGGGGTTTTTCTTCACATCAATCGTCCCTCCGCGTGACCACTTCGCACCCACCCCAGCGCATTGTCATCCCAACGAGCCACGCGACGAGGGTTCTGCTTTTGCCTTTCACTAGCCACAGCCGCTCGCCATTTTCGCCTTTGCCTTTCACTCATCACTTGTCACTGCTTTCCAGACGCCAGCGGCGGCGCATACTTCGCCAGATCCACTTTCTGCCACTCCCCGCGAATGATTCCCGCGCGAATCTGAGGTGCCGTTTTCCCTCGACGACTCTGTTCGTAAGCGTAAAAAACTTCCTTCTTGCAGATTTCGCATTCCGATCCGTGCAGATCCCGGTAACAACTCAGCAAACTCGTGTGCCCTGCCGCTTGATCGCAACGGCAGTAGCACGGCAATTGATAAAGCACCGGCTTGATTTTCGCCGCGTAGGAATACGCTTTCTTCGTCAGCGGATCGGCGAACCCGCTCGCGGGCAGCGTTGCAGGCAGCGCGCCCTTCGGCGCCGCTGAGTGATACGCCGGAACCTGCTGAACTTTTGACTGTACCGCGGACTTCGCCTTGGCAATCGCCAACGCGTTCCGATACGCGCGAGCGAGCGGAGGCGTCGCTGCCCAAATCGCCACGAAAATAGCCGCCCCAAACAGCAATACCGTCTTCTTCATTTTTCCTCCAGGCAATTTCCAGTGCAACTGCTCTGACCGTACCGGAGATTTTGCCACAACGTGTCCATGACATCACCTCCGCGCCTATTTCTGTAGCTGACCTCCCATTGCGGCAACTCGACGCCGCTTTGCCCTTCGCTTCTTGCTCTTTGCCTTTGCGGGTGCCCCATCCTGAACGCTTTTTGTGAAGGGTGGGGTTTTTGTTCGCGCGATGTCACTCGCCCGTCCCAAGTCGACGCTTCCTCCGCCTTTTATGCAGTGCGGCGGCCGGCCCGCCGCAGGTAGTGACTTGCTTGTGTCTTTCGCCTCTCCGGCTGCCCATCCTGCTTGCACTGAACGCCTTCAGTGAAGTGAGTCCTCTGGCGAAGGGTGGGGTTTTTCGCATACCGAGGCACCCTACTCTGCGCTTTCTGCAGATTCGATGCCTAAAACGCATCAGCCTAAGCTGCTTTCCTTTTATACGGTTACGTCTGTCTCGACAAGGATCCACCCGCGTATGTTGTCCGTTTCCGCAGCCCTCATTCGCATAACCGGACACACACCGAGCGGTTTGCGCGAATGCGACCGAGCCTCTTCCCGAGGAAACGCCCCTAAAATTTCAGTCTTTTGGAGTTCGCTGCCGTGGCATTAATGAAATGGCGTGAATTGCAAACTGCGCGGAACCCTCAACTCAACCGTGCAAAGCGGCGCCCGTTTCTCCCGCCGCCGCGCGATCCAAAAACCAGATCACTTCCCCCTCCGGATGCAGCATCTCCACCGGCAATTTCTGCGTTCCCGCATCCATATTTTTTCGCAGCGTCGCCACAACTCCCTGCTTTTCCGCTCCCGCCAGCAAAAAATAAGTCACCCGCGCCCGCCGCAAAATCGGAAACGTCAAACTGATTCGCACCGGAGGCTCGATGGGAGCCGTCACGCCAACCACCCACCGTTTTTCCTCCCGCAGCGCCGGTGAATCCGGAAACAGCGACGCCGTGTGCCCCTCGTCGCCCACTCCCAAGAACATCACATCAAACGACGGCCCTGCGTCCGAAAAAAATCCTCGCAGCACTTTCTCGTAAGCCCGCGCTGCTTCATCCGCGGTGGGAAAATTCGTGTCGATGGGATGGATATTTTCCGGCGGTGTGGGAATATGACGGAACAGCGACTCGCGCGTCATGCGGTAATTGCTCTTCGGATCGTCCGCCGGAACGAACCGTTCGTCGCCCCAAAAGAAATGCGTCTTCGCCCACGGCATCTTCGCGCGAAATTCCGTGGAACACAGCTCGTACGCTTTCTCCGGCGTCCTTCCCCCCGAAAGCGCAATCAAACATCGTCCCCGCGCGCCCACCGCTTCGTTCGCCGCGCGCACGGAATCCTCCACCACCGCCCGGCTCAACGCCTCCAAGTCCGCAAATATCCGCGCGCTCGTTACAATATTTTTGTCCACGTCCGTCCCAGATCGCTCAACAAGGCATCCGCCGCCGCTGGCCCCCAGCTTCCGGCCGCATACGGCAGCACTTTCGGCTTGTTCTCCAGCACCGGAGTGTAAAGCTGCCACGAAGCCTCCACCCAACTGTCGCTCACAAAAAGCGTCGGGTCGCCATGAATCACATCCAGCAACAGAGTTTCATACGCATCCGGCAGCGGCTTGAATTTCTCCGAATACCGGAAATGCAAATCGCTTCTCTCGATCTGCACTCCCTGTCCCGGCGCTTTGATTTCAAAATAAAGGTCGAACCCCTCGTCCGGTTGAATCGCAATCACCAGCGCATTCGCGTCGATTGGCTTGCCGTCGAACGGCTTGAAAATCCACACCGGAGGGCGCCGGAAGTTCACAACGATTTGGCTCATCCGCTGCTCCAGCCGTTTCCCTGTCCGCAGAAAAAACGGCACACCGTGCCATCGCCAGTTCTCGATTTCCAGCCGCATCGCCACAAACGTTTCCGTCTGCGAATCTTTCGCCACTCCCGGCTCGTCGCGATACGCCGCCACTTCCTGCCCGTCAATCTTCCCCGTCGAGTATTGGCCCAGCACGACATTCTCGCTCTTGATCGGCAGCACCGAATGCAACACTTTCACCTTTTCGTGGCGTATCGGCTCCGCTTGAAACGCCGACGGCACTTCCATCGCCGTCAGCGTCAACAGTTGCGTCAAATGGTTTTGGATCATGTCGCGCAACGCCCCTGCGCCTTCGTAATACGCCGCGCGGTGCTCGACGCCAAGACATTCCGCCACCGTGATCTCCACGCTCTCGATCCGGTCGCGATTCCATTGCGGCTCAAAAAGCGAATTCGCGAACCGGAACACCAACAGATTCTGCACCGTCTCCTTTCCCAGGTAATGATCGATGCGATAAATCTGCTTCTCTTCGAAATGCTCGTGCGCCACTTGGTTCAACGCTTGCGCGGAAGCCAAATCCCGCCCAAACGGCTTTTCGATCACCAGCCTCGTCCATCCCTTGCTTTTGTTCAGTCCCGCATTTCCCAGTCCCGCAATCGCCAGCGGAAAAACTTTCGGCGGCAGCGCCAGATAAAAAACGCGATTCCCCGGCAGCCCGTTTTCTTTCTCCACCTGCTCCACGCGCGCGGCCAGCTTCTTGTAATCCTCGGGAGTTCCCTTCGCGATTGTCTGGTAGATAATTCGCTTGTCCGACACAGTCTTCGCGATCTGCTCCTGCGGCACGCCCGCGTTCGCCAAGTCCTTGCAACAGCGCGCGCGAAAACTCTCATCATTGAATTCCGTCTCCACGCCCACGCCCAGGATTAAACTGTTCGGTCCCAGCGCATCTCGCGCAATCAACTCGTTCAGCGACGGCAGCAATTTCCGCCCCACCAAATCCCCCGTCGCCCCCAAAATCACAAACAAATGCCCTTCGGTACCCGCCGCATTTCCGTTCGTCACTGTCGCCCTTTCCTTTCTCTTCCTTCGATGCTTCCGTTCACGCCACCGTATCCGCCGCCCAAGCCCTGTTCATCCCGCCTGCGCTGAGGCACGAAGCGAGGAGCCGCGCAACCCAGCGCGCATTGTCATCCCGAGGAGCCCCGCGACGGGGGACTTGCTTTTCGCTCTGCTTTTCGCTTTTCCGGGTGCCCCATCCTGAACGTTTTCCGTGAAGGGTGGGTCTTTTCGCTCTTCGCCGCGTTCTTGCAATCAGCGTCGCCCCATTACCTGTGTCCTCCTCCCTATCATCTCCACTCAGCCCCCTACGTGTCATCCCGAGGAGCCACGCGACGAGGGATCTGCCTTTCGCTTTGCCTTTTCGCCTTTGCTTTTCGCTTTGCCTTTCCGGGTGCCCCATCCTCCGCGCCTTATGCGGAGGGTGGGGTTTTTCGCCTAGCTTTCCCCCGCTCTCTCACGCGCGCTCCCGTGTTCGCCTTAACTCATCACTGGCCACTAATCACTCGTCACTGTTCCTATCCCTCCACCCCAAATCCCCTCAACTCCTTCTCCAACTGCCCCGCACCCTTGAATTGTATCGTGTGCATCCCCAACTCTTTCGCGCATTCCAAATTCAGCTCGCGATCATCCACGAACACGCATTCTTCTCCCGCGCGCTGCGTGATGCTCAACGCCAATTTGTAAATCGCCGCATTCGGCTTCCTCACGCCCAAATAACACGAACTCAAAAACACCTCGAAATATTCGCGCAAATGAAACGCCCGAATGCGGTATTCGTTCAATTCCCGCGATTCGTTGTTCAACGCCGCGATCAAATACTTCTTCCGCGCCGCCAACTTCTGCAGCACCGCCAGCGTCTCCGGCATCGCCCGCGATTGCGCATAAATAAAGTCGACGAAATCCTTCTTGCTGAACTTCCGCTCGCGGTAAAAAACGGCGCGCTTCAAATACTCATCCAGACTCACTGTTCCCGCTTCAAATCCGTGCATCAACAACTCGTGGCGGTCCTCGAAATCGTCCCAGTCCAGTCCAAAGTTCTTCGCCGCCGCCTGCCGCGACGGCCGGTCCCACCCATTCGTCAGCAGCACTCCGCCGACATCAAAAAACAGCGCCGTCACATCACCCAATTCCCACCTCGCAAAATTCTACCTCTGCCTTCGCTACGTCTTTGGAATGCGGCGGCTCGACGCCGCTTTGCCCTCCGCCTTTCGCTTGGCCTTTTGCTCTTCGCCTCTGCCTTCCCACGCCTCTCCCTTGTGTCATCCCGAGGAGCCACGCGACGAGGGATCTGTTTTTCGCTCTCTTTGTAGGTTTGCTTTTTGCCTTTTCGGGTGCCCCATCCTGAGCGCCCGCCTTAAATAAAATAATCGACGCGAAGGGCGGGTATTTTGCCTTTCGCGCTTTCGTCAGGTCTCAGCTTCAGCATCTGAGATTCACCTTTTGCCGGGTGCCCATCCTTTGCGTTCTTTGCGAAGAGTGGGGATTTCGCCTTTTGTCTTTCCCGCGCACGCCCTTAGCCGTGCCGCCAATTCCAAGATCGGCGTGGTTTCACCCGCTGAGGTTCGCTTTTCACTAGCCCCGCTCGAAATGCCCCGCAAATCCTCCGCCCTTCAAACGCTCCGAAAACGATAGTTTTTCAGGGGGTCGCAGTTTTAGCCGCGACATAAACAGTCGTTCCTCTCACTTCCTTTGGCGCGCTTCATCCGCGCGATGCATTTCGCATTTCCACTACGGTCCCCGACCTCCGCCTTTCACTCGCCACTAGCCAGCTCCCTAATACCCCGCGAACTCTTCTGCGCGAACATCATCCTCATTCACTCCCGCTTCGAGCAGCATCTTTTTCATCGCGTTCAGCATCGACCCCGGACCCGCGATGTAATAAATCGGCGCGTTCAAATCGTCAATCGCTTCCGTTAGCATTTTCTTGTCCACGAATCCCGTTTTCCCATGCCACGGTCGCGAGGATTTCTCCATCTCCGTCATCGTTGCAATCATTTTGAAATTCGGATTCTCTTTCTCCGCCCTTCCCAGTTCCTCCAAAAACGCCGCATCCTCTGGCCGCCGGTTCGAATAGAATAACCACAATTTGTGCGGCAATTTATTTCTCGCCGCGTCCAGCACAATGCTGCGAAACGGCGTGATCCCGATTCCGCCCGCCAGAAAAACTCCCGGCCGCGTCGCCCGCGTGTGCAATTTCAAATCGCCCCACGGACCATCCACCTGCAACTCCGTCCCCAACGGTATTTTCTTCAAACTGTTTTTCATCGCCGTATCGCGCATCCGCGTTGCAAACATCACATGCGCCTCATACGGCGCGCTCGCGATCGAAAACGCCCGCGAATTCCCTTCCGCGTCCGTTTCCGGAGGATTCTCCAGTTTCACTTCCATCGCCTGCCCCGGCCTGAAATCGAATCCCTCAGGCTTCTCCAGCAAGAACGCCATCGTCCTATTCGCGATTTCCTGCCGCTCCTTCAACTTCATCGGAATCGTTCCCACTTTTCACCGCCTCTCGCGTTGCTGGCTTGCTTCTGTCCTTCCCGCGTCCTCCTCTTTTGTCATCCCGAGGAGCCACGCGACGAGGGATCTGCTTTTCGCCTTGCTTTTGCGGGTGCCCCATCCTTCGCGCCTTTTGCGAAGGGTGGGGGTTTTCCTTTTTTACTCGCCACTAATCACTAGCCACCGCATTTGCACTGTTTCCCAATACGGTAGATGATATCAAACGCAGAAACGGTCCAGAGAAACGAATGCCAGCTTCCGCCGCGGTCCGCTCGCCTCTCGCGCCCAACACGATTTCTTTCGAGATGCGCCCCACGCCTCCGTTTCGTCTTGACCTCACCGCGTGGGTCCTTCGCCGCCGCCCGGAAAATCTTCTCGATCGTTGGGACGGCCAAACGTATCGTCGCGCTCTCCCGCTCGAAAATGCCATCGTCGAACTTGCCATCCGGCAAACCGCCTCGCCGTCGCGTCCCCGCCTCGCC
>DAHUXN010000088.1 GCA_027307115.1 Acidobacteriota bacterium | reverse complement strand
CGGCAAAAACAACAGCAACAGGGACAGGGACACTAACAAGAGGTATGGGGGTCAGTTTGAATTTTTTTGATCGTGACACAAAGAGTCAAAATTCAAACTGACCCATTACCTAACAAGGACACTAGCCGCCAGACTTCGCGGCTCTAACTCACACCATGGCAACCGGAGCAGCTATCCCCGAAGAATCTGAAATCACGCGACCCGTGGCGTCCGACGCCGTAATCGCGCTCGAGAACGTCCATAAGACTTACGACCTGGGAGAAATCCAGGTCCACGCGCTTCGTGGCGTGTCGCTCGAAATCCGCCGCGGCGAATTCGTCGCCATCATGGGCGCGTCCGGCTCGGGCAAATCAACGCTCATGAACATTCTCGGCTGCCTGGACCGGCCGTCGAAGGGCCGATACCTTCTCGACGGAATCGACGTTTCGCAGCTAAGCAAAGTGGAACTGGCGCACATTCGCAACAAAAAAATCGGCTTCGTCTTTCAGCAGTTCAATCTCCTCTCGCGTACGACGGCGCTCGAGAACGTGGAACTGCCCACTTTGTACGCCGGCATTCCTCCGGAGGAGCGATCTAAGCGCGCCAAAGAATCGCTTGAACGTGTCGGTCTCGCCGATCGCGCCATGCATCATCCTTCGCAGCTTTCCGGCGGCCAACAGCAGAGAGTGGCGATCGCCCGGGCGCTGGTCAACAAGCCGGCCATCTTGCTTGCGGACGAGCCCACCGGCAACCTCGACAGCCGTACCAGCGTTGAAATTATGGATATTTTGCAGCGGCTGAATGAAGACGAAGGATTGACCGTCGTGCTCGTTACCCATGAGCCGGACATCGCCAACTACGCCCAGCGTGCTCTGGAGTTTCGCGACGGAAAGATGCGCAAGGATACGTATATTCACAAGCGATTAATCGCCCGCCAGGTTTTGCCCACCTTGAAATCACCCGACGACGAATCCGACGACGAGCCGTCCCCGCCGCAAACCGGGGCCGCTTAGTAACCGAAACTTCGGGCGCTTGCCCGGCAACCTGTTTTTTGGCGTTCGTGCCTGTATAGCGGCCGGTCCGCCGCCGTTGCGGACCGGGCACTGTTGCCTTGCCCGACAACCTGCTTTTTGGCGTTCGCGCCTGTGTAGCGGCCGGTCCGCCGCTGTTGCGGACCGGGCACTACAACGAACCCTTGGCCCAGCTAGCAGCGCGCCTACGACGATCGGTAGGCGCCCGTTTCTTGCGACTATTTCCGCGCGCAATACTAGAAGGGAATATCCTCGTCCGAAATGCTTGGCTCGTGTCCGCCCGTATCATCGGCGGCCACCACGTCAGGCTCAGCCGCGTGTGACGCTCCGCTCGTCCCGCCTGCACCGGCGGCCGCGCCTTCGCTGCGACCTCCCAACATGCGGAAGTTCGTCGCGACAATCTCAAAGCTCGTGCGTTTCTGGCCCTCTTTGTCCTGCCACTCGCGCTGTTGAATGCGCCCTTCGATGAAAACCAGCGACCCCTTCTTCAGGTACTGCTGCGCAATCTCCGCCTGCTTGCCCCACACGACGATCTTGTGCCACTCGGTGCGTTTCTGCCGCTCGCCGTTGCGGTCCTTGTAAGTTTCATCCGTAGCGACGGAAAAATTCGCAACCGCCTGCCCGCCTCCCGTGAATCGCGTCTCCGGGTCGCGGCCCAGCCTCCCAACCAGAATCACTTTATTAACTGACATGCGCGCCTCCGCACACTACCACCCTATCAAGCCCGAAAGTATACCTGAACCGGCGGCCGAACGGTCGCCGTTCCTGCGCGCTCTAAGCGAAACCTAGTGCGAGGGAGACAGGCCGCGTAGTTCCATGGCCGCCTTTTTGGCCTCGTCGCTGCCGGGATAGCGCCGGATCAACTCGCGAAATTCCCGCTCGGCGCTGAGTTTTTTCTTCGTCTGCGCCAGCGCGCGCCCTTTTTCGAGCATCGCCGGCGCCACTTTGGAGCTCTTGGGATAATTCAAAATCACGCCATCATAAGCCTCGATGGCCCGGCTGTATTGTCCCTGCGCGTAAGAAATCTCGCCCAAATAAAACTGCGCGTTCGAGGCAAACGCGCCATCGGGGAAATTTTTCAGATAGTCGTTGAATTCCTGCCGCGACAAATCGTAGTGCGCGCTGTTCAAATCGCGCAGCGCGTTCGAATAGAGCGTGTCGCCCGATATTCCTTGCATCGGAGCCGCCGGCTGTGGACTCGTGCCCGGCGGCTGGCTCGCGTAGCTGTCGGGGCCGGGATTGCTTCCCATCGGCGCGCCGGACGTTCCTTGCACCGCCGGTGCCGCTCCGGAAACCTTCGCGTTGATCTGTTGCAAAGTGGATTGAATGTCGCTCATTTGTTGTGAGAGCTTCCCGACGCGAGCTTGCATATCCTGCATGTTGTCGGAGATGCCCTGAATTTGCTGCGTCGTCGACGAATTGGTCGCGCCGCTGTTTGCCACCGCATCCTGCACGGTCTTTTGCAGCGAGCCCATGGTCTGGCTCAACTGATTCTGCGCCGTGAGCGACTGCTGCACCAGCACTTGCATGGAGGCGAAGCGCGTGTCGATGTCGGTGCGCAGGTCCTGCTGATTCTGCAGAATCTGCGCGATGCTTTGCTGAATTTGGATGATCTCGCGGGAAACCGCGTCAGCGGGCGGCGGAGCCAGCAGCGCGCCTCCCATGGCGCCCAAAACGAGTACGGCGAGTGCCAGCACGATGGTTCTTGTGCGCATGGTGATAACCTCCTTGGGATACGCCGCGGCGCTGCGAAACATCGTGTCTCGCAGCGCCCGGCTGCATTGCATTTCTACTGCTGCTGAGCCATCACAAAGTGGCCCCGCCGATTCTGGTGCCAGCAGTCCTCGTTATGCTCCGTGCAGAACGGGTGCTCTTTGCCCCAGCTCATTGTTTTGATGCGGTCAGCGGAGATGCCGAGCGAGACCAAAAATTGCTTCGTCGCGTCGGCGCGCCGCTGCCCAAGGCCTAGGTTGTATTCTTCCGAACCACGCTCGTCGCAATGGCCCTCGATCGTCACGCTCACCTGCGGGTAGGAGCGCAAGAATTCCGCGTCCTTCTGCAGGGCAGTGCGGGAGTCGGGCGTGATGTCAGACTTATCGAAGTCAAAATAGGAGTCTTGTACATTCTGAGTGAACAAAGCGTTTATGTCCGGCGCTGGAGCAGGCGCTGGCGCTGGCGCTGGCGCGGCAACCGTGATTGCCACGTTGGCCGTCGCCGTTCCGCCAGGTCCCGTCGCCGTGATGGTGTATGTGGTGGTGTCGGTTGGGCTGACGTTGGTTGAACCTTCCGCGGCCACTTTCCCGACTCCGGGTTGCAGGTCGAGATCTGTAGCGTTGGTCGAAGTCCAGTTCAGCGTCGTGCTTTGGCCCGGCTGAAGCGAGGTGGATGTGGCGCTGATCGTCACCGTCGGCTGTGCTGGAGCAGGCGCCGGAGCGGGAGCGGGTGGTGGTGCCGGCGCTACTTTCTTCTTGCAAGCACCAGCGAATACCAGAAACGAAAACGCACTGAACAAAACGAGAAGCCTGCGAACGGTACTGCTTTGCATCGAAAATCCTCCTCTTCGCGCCCTGGGCTGCGCGAGTGGAACAGAACAGGGCTTGGATTTATGTAAACAGCTACTGATTAAGGCGACTGCACCAAGGGCAACTGCAAAAAAATCGCAACAAATTATTTCGGTGACCAATTCGGTGATTCATTTCGGCCCGCGGAGGTCAGCTGACGCGCCTCGCTTCCGTCCGCCAGCATGCTCCAAATCTGCAACGAACCGCTCCGCGTTGACTCAAATACGATATGTCTTCCGTCCGGCGCCCAACTCGGCCGTTCGTTTTGGCCCGTGTCGCGCGTCAGTTCGGCAAGCTGATGGCTCGCCAAATCCATGATGTAAATATCATAATTTCCGGCGGGGCGCCGCCAACTAAAAGCAATCAGTTCGCCATTGGGCGACCATGAAGGGTCGATCACATATCCGGTGGCGGGCAAGTCTTGCGCAGCCACGCCCGTCGCCGCCGAAAGCGGCAGCTTCTGCACATTCGAGCCGTCCGCATTCATCTCGAACAAATCGGGCAATCCGCCGCGGTCGCTCACAAAGATCATCTGATTGCCCGTCTTGGGATTCCATGTGGGGGAAGTGCTCACGCCCAGCGAATACGTCAATCGCTTTAGGTGGCCCCCGGTCGGGTCCGAAACGTAAATTTGCGGATCCCCTCCATGGCTGGACATGAACGCCACTTCGTTGCCGTCCGGCGAAAACGCGGGCGAGGAATTCGTCCCCGGGAATCGCGGGAATGCCATCAGGCGGTTTGTCAGCGTTGAATACATGCAGATCTGCGCGGAGACCACGTGACGATAGGACTCGAAGCACGTAAACGCAATGCGCGAATCGTCCGGCGACCATCGCGGCGTCAATGCCGTTGATCCCAGGTGTGTCAGTTGCTTCTGATTCGCTCCGTCGTAGTCCATTTCCCAGATTTCCTTGTGCCCCGTGCGGTTGCTCACAAATGCAATTTTCGTCTCCGCGATTCCCGGCAAGCCGCCGCTCAATCGCGAAATGATATCGTCCGCAAATTCATGCGCCAGTTGCCGCGCCCCTGCCTCCGTGGCGTCACCATTATAGATTTTTTCCAGAATCGATAGCGGCGGTGTTTGCCTTACATCGTAAAGGTAACCGGCTAGAGAAAGCGAAGTTCCGTTCACCGTCAGATTGCCGAACGCGACCATCCACGCGTTGGCGGGCGCCTGGCTCCACTGTTCCGCATTGAGTTCGCCGGGAACGCTTGGAGCGTTCACGGGATAAAAGCTCGGGCTGACCATGTCGATGATTCCTGAATAGCTCAGGTCGTCCATCAATACCTGGTGAAAGACGCCTTGGAGCGGGCCCGCCTGCGGATTGCGCGAAGCGAAATTCGGCACTGCCAATTTTACTTTCTGCACGCCCAGGCCCGTGCCAGTTTGAATGATGCCCTGAGCCGCCGCGCGCGGTGCCGCAGCCAGTAAGCCCAAAATAAGAATTGCCAGGATTCCAATGAACCGTTTCATTCTTAAAGTCCCCTCACTTTGGCGGCCCAAGTTATACATCACCTTGCGTTATCAAATGCGGCTGCTTTACTGCCGTCGAAAATCGAACCAGAATTCCACGTTCACATATGTTCCGTTGTAACCGGGCGGCAAATGATCCAGCGGATTCGAGCTTTGCACCGCGCGGATCGCCGATGTATCCACGGACTGATTTCCGCTCGACCTCATGATCTGAACATTTGTGATTGTGCCGTCGCGCAAAATCTGGAAACTCACGATGCAGCGCGGCGCCCACGGAATCGTGGGGTCGACGGTGGATTCCAGCCAGTTGCTGCTGACGCGCCGCTGCACTGCCTCCACGTACCACGGAAACTGGAAGCCGAAACTGCCGCCGCTCGTCCCCTGAACGCCCATTCCTCCGCGCGTCGTTTGATTCATCATGAAGGTGGAGGTCGGAATCTGTGGCGCTCCGCCATTTCCGTAGGGGATCGCGTTCTTTGGAACCGGCGCGGGATTGTCCAGCACGCGCGACGTCTTCTGAATGTACTCCGGCTTCTTGTATTTTTCGTTCGCTTCTTTATTGAACTTTGGCAAAAAAATCGCGTTCTTGTCGTCCGGAGGCGGCACTTTTGGCTGGACTGGTGTTGGTAATTCTTTCGGCTGCGGTTCGGTCTGATAAAGCCCTTTCGTATTGTCCACCACGCGATTCGTCGTCACCACGTCAGGCTTGGGCAGGGGAATCGCCGGAACACTGCCAACCAAATTCACGTTGATCGTTCCCTGGCCGCCCGCGCCGCCCCACACTTCGCCGTGATGCGAAAAAATCGTGGAAGAAATCAGCGCGCCGAATAAAATGACGTGAAAGACCACCGAATAGCCCAGTGGGCCTTTGAGGTTCTCCGCGGGTTGGTGTGGAAAGCTTAGCTCCATCTCACTGCGTGCGAGGCTCGCCGCTCAGGGGTTTCGTCACCACACTAATATTATTGATGCCCGCTTGCTTCAGCGTGTCCATTACCATGGCCCAAGTTGCAAAGGGAACTTCGGAATCGCAGCGCACGTAAACCGGCGTGTGTTGCACGTCTTTATCCATCGCCAGCACTTTGCGTCCCAGCGAGTGGATGTTCACCGGCTCTTTCCCGATGTAAAGGCGCTGCGCGCGGTCGATGCTGATTACGATGCGCGCCTGCGTTATGGCCTTCACCGTTTTTGTCTTCGGCAATTCCACCTGAATTCCCGATTCGATCAGCGGCGCCGTGATCATGAAGATCACCAGCAGCACCAGCATCACGTCGACGAACGGAACGATATTGATTTCCGAAAGCGTTGTACCGGCTTGTCTTTGAATCTGCGCCATGGCGGCTCAGCTATACAGCGTTTCAATCTTGCTCACAAATTCCGTCGCGAAGTTATCCATGCGCAACGCAAAATCGCGTATGCGATGCAGATAAATATTATAAGCGATGACCGCCGGGATGGCGGTGAAAAGTCCCGCGGCCGTCGTGATCAGAGCGTCCGCAATTCCGGGCGCGACTGCTTGCAGGCTGGCTTGCCCCACTTCGCTTAGCCCCGCGAACGCGTCCATCACGCCCCATACCGTGCCGAACAACCCAATGAAAGTCGAAATCGAGCCGATGGTGGCGAGCCATGGCATCCAGCTTTCCATCCTGCGCACTTCGTCGGCGGAGGCAAGTTGCATTTCCACCAGCACCGCCCGCGGATTCTTCAATTTACCCGGATGAGGATTCCCGCCCGCCAGTTGTCCTTCCAGCTCGCGATACCCGGCATCGTAGACGTTGACGAATGGCGAACCGCTCGAGCCTGCCCGCAAAGTATTGGGATCGGGTAGTCCCCGTCCCGTGCGGAACAACTGCATAAAGCGCTTTGTGCGCGGCTCAAGCGTCGCGAACATGCGATATTTTTGCAGGATGATGGCCCAGGAAAAAAGCGAAAGAAAAAGCAATATTAAGAGGACCACCCGCGCTACCCAGCCCGTTTGCAGGAAGATGGCGCCGAGCCGTCCGGCGAGGATCACAAAAGCGGCGTACGAAATGTTTTTCTCCCCTGAGGAAGCATCCTCAAAACCCCGAAATTCACCGTAGCATACGCAATAGGATGGGTCAAACGCTTACCTCGTCACCCGATATTTAGTTTGGTGCACAAAACGACACATCCGCCCGCGCTCCGCCATGAACAGCGCTCCAGCTTCTGTGCTTTGCGTGGTACAGGCTTCAGCCTGTGTGCCTTTGTAGGGGCGGGGTTTATTCACCCTGAGGAACGAAGGGCCCCGCCCGTGGCGAGACGAATGTCTCGCCTCCCCAAGCGTCGCGCCCGCGCAGGACGGTTTCGTCCGTGCGCGCTTTGCGTCGCTCGCGACGCGCGTCCGCATCGTGTACTTTCTTCTGTAGCTCAGGTCCCGCCGAGCGATTTTTGCTCGGCTGACCTGAGGTTTTGCTTCTGCTGTGCTAGACTTTGAAATTACCAATGGCCGCCACCATCGACATCCCGCTCGAATCGCTATTCGCTAAGCCCGCGATCGCGCCCTCGTCGCGCGCGCGGCCGGATTCCGGCCGTTCCTTCTACATCGAGACATTCGGATGCCAGATGAATGTCCATGACTCGGAAAAAGTCACCGGCGTGCTCCTCGCCCGCGGGTATCAACAGGTGGACTCCCCCGCCGCCGCCGATTTCGTCTTTTACAATACGTGCAGCATTCGCGAGAAGGCCGCGCAAAAGGTTTTTTCGCGCCTCGGAGATTTTCGCGGCGCCCCCGGCGAAGAAAAAATCGTCGGCGTTCTCGGCTGCTTGGCGCAACAGGAAGGCGAGAAAATTTTCCGTCGCGCGCCCTGGGTGCGAATGGTGTGCGGCTCGGCCAGTTACCGAAAATTGCCCGAAATGCTCGCGGAGTTGGAAGCGGGCGGCCGCCGCGTCACCGGCCTCGGCCTCGACACGCAGGAAACATTCGAGACCGAAATCACGCCCCGCGACAATCCCTTTCGC
>DAHUXN010000074.1 GCA_027307115.1 Acidobacteriota bacterium | reverse complement strand
GCCCGAGTATCTGGATGCGCTGCGTTCAGGCTCGAGTGTGGTGAAAGTTGATTTCGACGCGGAGGGCAATCCGCGGCTGCATTATCCCGGCGATTACAACGTAGCGGTGCGCGGGCATCGCGATATCGATTTCCGCGAAGGCGAGCTTGCAAAATACGGCATCGACATGCAAGTGATTTCCTTGACGACTCCCGGGACGCACGTCGAATCGCCCGCAAACGCCGTGAAACTCGCGGCGCTGGTGAACGACGCCTTCGCGGAAGTGGTGCGAACAAAGCGCGGAAAATTTGTAGCGCTCGCAACGCTGCCGCTGAATGATCCAGCCGCATCCGTGAAAGAATTCGAGCGCGCGTGCGGCCAGCTTCATTTTCCTGGCGCGATGCTCTTCAGCAACATCAACGGCGTCGCGCTGGCGGACAAGCGCTTCTGGCCACTCTACGAAGTCGCGAACGATTTGGACGCGATCCTGCACATTCATCCCACCGATCCGGCGGGCGTCGAGGCGATGACGGATTATTGGCTGATGCCGCTCGTGGGATTTTTATTCGACACGACGCTCGCTGCTGAAAAGCTAGTGTTTAGCGGCGTGGCCGAACGCTTTCCGCGCATTCGCTGGGTGCTGAGCCATCTGGGGGGCGCGATTCCGTATATCGCGGAGCGCGCGGATCGCGGCTTTCGCGCGTTCAAGGAATGTCGCGTAAATATTTCGCGGCCTCCGAGCGAGTATCTGAAGCAATTTTATTACGACACGGTGAATTTTGATCCGCTCGCGCTGAAGCTTGCTATTGATTTCGCCGGCGTCGAGCACATTCTCGCCGGCAGCGATTATCCACACCAAATCGGCAGCATTCCTGAAATGCTCGCGTCACTGCGCAGCCTGCCGATTCTCACCACGGACAAGGAAATGATCCTCGGCGGCAACGCAGCGCGTTTGCTGAAGTTGTGACTCACCGATGGCGTTCGCGGTTGGTATCCGACTTGCCGGGCATTAGCACACAATGGCCGAGCAAAAATTGCTCCAGCGAGCATTCCAGTGAGACCTCTCAATCACTGGACCGTACCATCGCGACACTCCTCAAGCCACGCCAAAGGAAGCTCTGACTTCTTCGCGTTTATGTACTGTTGAACAGTATCGCGCACCTCTGGGTGGTGGAGATGCCCCAGACCGTGCAACGCGCAGCGTTGGGCGTCCCTGTGGGGCAAGTCAAGAATGCGCTTCAGCGTCTCAAACATTACATCCAGTAGGACACGTGATTCTGAATCTAGTTTCGATGCATCACCCTTATATGTGCCAGCGACGAAAGGCTTGGGTGGTGTCCAGAAATCGTGTAAGACCAAATCCCACCACATCGAGAAGCCGCTCAAGTCTGGCGGCAGGTCTGTCTCCAACTTGGCAACAAAGTCGGAGTAAACGTGGTACATGGAACGAATGCATTCTAGGCGGTCCGGCAGTGGAACGGAGGCATCGAACAGAAGCTCATGCAGTCGCAGTTTGGCCCCCAGAATTCCCCAAACGGCTTGGTCAACCTGTGCCAAGGAGTACTTAGTTGCAATTGGGCCAAACTCTGAAAACAGTTTGGTCATATGCTTGACCAACATTGCGGGTGCGATAGGAGCAGCTTCGTCGTACCGCTCTCCCGTTGGGCTGGTCAAGAAATACTCATACTGTTCTTTATCCGGCACAACGTCCCGATTGAAAAAGAAATCCACAAAATGGTCAAAGGATTTGGAGGACAAATCAAGGTTTTTCAACTCATCATTCAACAATCCACCCCGCCGAGCAAGCATGCCTAGGAACCAAGAATAACTGAATTTGATAAACGGTGGACAGGCTAAGTCCTGATTAACGCTGCCAGCTCAACGGAAACTGAGTCACAACAACGCGGTTGCTTTCACTGGTAAAATTGGGGCGATTTCGCTATAGTTGGGGATTGCGCAGATAGAGCTGGCCCCACCTGAGCGGGTCTGCCGGGAAAATTTACCATGAATCGCGTCATCGATAAGGTGCAGGAGTCTCAACTACGCACGGATTTTCCGGCGTTCCGGCCGGGCGACACGGTTCGCGTGCACGTGAAGCTGCGCGAAGGCGAGGCGGGGAAAGAAAAAGAGCGCGTTCAGCCGTTTGAAGGCGTTGTGATCAAGCGGCGCGGGCATACGGCGGGCGCGAGCTTTACGGTGCGACGCGTCAGTTTCGGAATTGGCGTCGAACGCATTTTTCCGCTGCATTCGCCGACGGTCGCTTCCATTGAAGTTGTGCAGCAAGGCGACGTTCGCCGCGCGAAACTTTATTATCTGCGCGGGCTGACGGGAAAGTCGGCGCGGATCAAGCGCGTGGAGCGTGAACGTCCGGGAAAAGCCGCCGCCGAAGTTAAGTCCGCAGAGTAAGCCAGGCCACCTTCGTCAAAACCAAGTGCTCGCTTTGTAGCGGCGGTACTCGTCGCCAAAAGCCTGCTCAAGCACTTTCTGTTCTTTTTTGACACGGGGAATCTGGTAGGAAAAGAAAAGCAAGAAGAAGATGGCAAGGGCCGGCCAATTTCCCACCGCGATAAACAGGCCCAGATAGCCAGTGCCCCCGAAGAAATAAACCGGATTGCGAATGCGCGAATAAAGTCCGGTCGTTACGAGTTTTTTGGCCTGCGCAGTGACCGCAAAGGAAGAACCAAGCTGCACGCGGGCAACCGCCCAAAGAGCAATTCCAAAAACCGCGATGGCCATGCCAATGGCGAACCTGGCGCCATAATCGCGGCGCGAAATTACGAACGCCCCGAAAACAGCGAACAGCACCGCATCGATATAGCGCGCTGCCTGATTCAGGATTTTCATTGCTCTTAGTTGAGAGTCATATCACAAAGCGGGGTGTGCAGCGCGCAGATTTCCAGATGATTTTTTACCGTGGTAACGTCCGTGTGATGGTTTCGCGATGCCGGTGAATTCCGCTGTGGTAGAATCGCGCGCGATGGGGCGGCTCTGCTCTTCGCGATATGAACGCCTGGCGCGTCAGCAAGGATGGATGCGCATCTGCGGCATCGACGAAGTGGGCCGCGGCTCGCTGTTCGGCCCGGTGGTGGCGGCGGCGGTGGTGTTGAATCCGCGGCGTCGCATCGTCGGACTTGATGACTCGAAAAAACTTACGCACGACCGCCGCGAAGAATTGGCGCAGCGCATTCGCGAGCACGCGCTGGCATGGGCTGTCGCGGAAATCGACGCGAGCCGCATCGATGCGTGGAATATCTATCAAGCCAGCCGCCAGGCAATGCTCGCCGCCGTTGAAAATATTCGTCCCGCCGCGGATTACCTGCTAATTGACGCGATGGAGTTGCCGCTGCCCATCGAACAGAAAGCGCTGATTCACGGCGACGCGCGGTCGATTTCGATTGCGGCGGCGTCGATTCTTGCCAAGGTCGAGCGCGATCATTTGATGGACGACTTCGACCAGCTCTATCCGCAGTACGGCCTGGCGCAAAACCGCGGTTACAGCACTCCGGACCACCTGGAGGCGCTGAAACGTTACGGCCCGACGCCTCTGCACCGCTTTTCGTATGCGCCGGTGCGCGAATCGACTTGCTGGGCCGCGCATGCCACGCAAGAGCCGCTGCCCCTCGGGGAAATTCC
This sequence comes from Acidobacteriota bacterium, assembly GCA_027307115.1. Classification (GTDB taxonomy): domain Bacteria; phylum Acidobacteriota; class Terriglobia; order Acidiferrales; family UBA7541; genus DAHUXN01. The sequence continues at coordinate 41,020 of DAHUXN010000074.1, read as the reverse complement.
CGCAGTGATCGCGTCCGCCACAAGCGCCGCGGCAGCCGCTTCACCTTCGACGACTGGGTCGCCTGTCACAATCGCTCCTGTGCTCGATTAACTCTTCGCTTGCCTCTTGCGGGATCGCCTACAAGTAGAGCTGTGCTAGAGGGACCTGCGCTTCATTCGGGTGTTGTCGAGTTCTTACACGCATGCGCGGCAGTGCGTTGACCCTTGTTTTTCGCGTGTGCTACCGTAGCCTAGCTTCGAGGAACTCGCGCTAAAGCGCCCAGTCTGGGCGTCCGCTACAAGCACGCGGCTTGGGGGCATCGAAAGACGCATGGCAATGAATAAAGCCAAGGTCATGGAATCGGCGCTGAAATCGCTGAATCAGGGCAAGGTTGCCCAGGCGATTCAGGAATATCAGACGATCCTGCGGAGCGATCCGAACGATCAGGTCGTACTAATGACCGTTGGGGATCTTTTCGTGCGGCAGAATAGCATGCCGCAGGCCGTGGAATATTTCGAGCGCCTGGCGCAGCTCTATCTCAACGATGGATTCAACAGCAAGGCCATCGCGATTTACAAAAAGATTTCGAAGCTGGCCCCAAACGAAACGCAGCCGCTCGAAAAACTTGCGAATCTTTACGTGCAACAGGGGATTCTGAGCGAAGCGCGGCCGATTTTTTTACAACTCGCCGAAGCACACCTGAAAGCCAACCAAACCGCGAAAGCCGTCGAAGTTTTGCGCCGACTGCTCGAAGTCGAGCCCGATAATCCGCGCGTGCAGCGGCGTCTGGCCGAGCTGTACATAGCGATGGGCCAGAAAAAAGAAGCGGCGAATACGTATTTGCACTTTGCACGATACTTGCATGAGCACGGAGACGCCGCCGAAGCGCAAAAAACAATCGATGCCGCGCTCGCCGCAGAACCTGGCAACTCCACCGCCCTGCTCCTGAAGGCCCGCATGCTCGGTATAGCGGGCGACACCGATGGAGCGTTGAAGACACTCGCGACCCTGCCGGATGCGGACTCGAATTCGGAAATTCTCGGATTGCAGGTCGATATTTGCCTGAAGGGCGGAAAAAACGAGCGCGCTGTCGAGGTGGTCCAGCATGCTGCATTACAGGGTGCGGAAAAATACGTGCTGGTATTGCGCGTTGCCAGCACCCTGATTGAAGCGGACGACCAGGATGCCGCGCTACAACTGATTGACGGAATTCGCGAATCGGCGATCGCTTCTGGAAATCAGGAACACCTGGCTAAAGTGCTCAAGGCTGTCTCGGAACGGTTGCAGGAACGTATCGAGCCGGTGGAATGGCTCGTCGACCTGTACCGCCGCATGGGAAACAACAATCTCTCCGAGATGCAATCGCAACTGGCCGACGCTTATGCGAATGCCGGGAAATCCGATCGCGCGGAAGCCACGCTGAACGAGTTGCTCGAACGCGAGCCGGACAATGAATTTGCGCGGCAACGCCTGGCCCAAGTGCGCAAGAACCTTGGTCATCCCTCCGCCGCGCCGGCTGACCTTGACGACATTTTCCCGCAGGAGCCCGCGCCGCCGACTCCGCTGATCGGCACTGCCACACCGGTTCCGCCTGCCACGCCCGCGAACGACCTCGGGCTCGATGATGAAACGCAGCGTTTCGTTTCCCAATCTCTCACTGACGTGGATTTGTTTTCGAGTTATGGGCTGACGCAAAAAGCCATCCAGTTGCTCGATAATATTTTGCAACGCGTACCGGGACACGCGCCTACGCTTGAGCGACTGCTCGATTTGAACCTTGGCGCAGGGGATGACCGACGAACCGCCGAATTGGCAGCGCAACTTGAGCAGATTTACACGCAGCGTGGCGACACAATAAATGCGGAGCGTTTTACAGAACTGCGTCGTCGCTTCCAGCGTGCCTCAGGCGCGACCGACGAAGAGCTCGCTGCAGCCCAGACCGCCTCCCGCCCTACCGCCTCCGCCCCGGCGGAGTTCTCCGTTCCGGCGGCCCCGGCGAAACACGAGATCCCTGCGGAATCGGCAGCGACCTCCTCACCCGCCGAGGTTGCAGGGCCTACTCGAGCGAGCGGGCACGAAATCGACCTTTCGGACGAGTGGGCCAACTTAACGGCGTCAGAAAGCGCTGAAGCTGTTGGTGATGTACCCAAACAACCTGCAGACAATGTCGAAGCTCAGGTTCCTGTAGCGGCAGTCGAACCAACGGAGCCGGACGCGGCGGAATTCGAACTCGAGCTGGTTTCTGAAACGCCCAACGCGAATAATGAAGCCACAACCACGGAGGGCTTTCTCGACCAGCTCGTCGCGGAAGTAGAGGGTCTGGAAACTTCCGCTGTGGAAGCGCCCGCAGAAACAAAACCGCAGCATGTCGATGAGCCTGTTCCTGAGGTCGAATCGGTCGTGCCTGGCGGAAAAAACGAGCTAAGCGAAGTTTTTCAGGAATTCCGCAGCGAACTCGGCGAGATGGGAGAGAAAGACGAGGACGAAGACCTCGAGACACATTACAATCTCGGCATCGCGTATCGTGAGATGGGTTTGCTCGATGAGGCCATCGGCGAATTTCAAAGAGTCGCGAAAGCGATTCAGGAAGGGCGACCCTTCCGCTATTCGATGCAATGCGCCACGCTTCTTGGGCTGGTTTTTATGGAGAAGCAGGAGCCCAAGATCGCCGCGCTGTGGTACCAACGCGCGCTGGAACTTCCGGGACTTGATCCAGAAACAGTTCTCGCTTTGCGGTATGATTTGGGCTTGGCAGAAGAGCAAGCAGGCAACAGCCGAGCGGCGCTCGATAGTTTCCGGCAGGTTTATGCGATGAACATCGACTACCGTGACGTCGCGGAGCGCATTGCAACTCTGCAAAAAAACTGATCCCATTGGCCAACCGTCTCCTACGCGTGCTGCTGCTTCTTCTGTGGCTCGAAATGGGTTTGCTGATTATCCTCATCCCATGGTCGACGTTCTGGGAGACAAATTATTTTCTCAATCACTATCCGTCACTGATACCAATTCTGCTTAATCCTTACGTTCGCGGCGCGATTTCCGGGCTGGGCGTGGTGGATGCCGTGCTCGCCGTCGATTCGTTCCGGCGCAAACGAACGGCAGTTACGCCGAGCAATTAACTCCACGGCTACGCACATGCTTCTCTGTTATGTGACCGACCGGCATCTCCTGCGAAGTCAGCGAGCCTCAAGCGCTGGTTCCACCGACGATTTACTCGTACGTATCCAGAGTGCCGTCGCTGTCGGCGTTGATTGGATCCAGATCCGCGAAAAAGACTTGTCGTCGCACGAATTGCTGGAGCTTACTCGCCGAGTCATCGCGGTAACTCAAGATGCGAATGCTCATACACGCGTCATAGTAAACGACCGGCTCGATGTTGCAATCGCGGCGGGTGCAGCCGGCGTGCATCTGGGTGGCGCTTCGATTCCGGTTGCCGAAACTGTTCAATGGTGCCGCGCCGGAAACGCCGAGCCGGATTTTATCGTTGGCGCGTCATGTCATGATGTTCAAGAGGCCATCGCAGCCGAACGTTCGGGCGGGAATTATATTTTCTTCGGGCCCGTATACGAGTCGCCCTCCAAGATGAAGTTTGGCGCACCGCAGGGTGTTGGCAAGCTTGCCGAAGTCTGCGGGAGAGTTCAGATTCCGGTGCTGGCCATAGGCGGCATCGACGAGGAAAATGCGGGGACTTGCTTGCGCGCCGGCGCGGCAGGTGTTGCCGCGATACGCCTGTTTCAGCAATCGCCCGACGCTGCATCGCTTGGTGGCGTCGTCTCGCGTTTGCGCGCGCGATTCGGTTGAACAGCACACGATAACAGGACAGAAGATCGAGTTCCTGCTGCTCAATTGGAAACCAAATGTCACTCGCCCAGCCACTTTCCCACGGGCTCCCAACCTTGCACGTGGTCGCAAACGACTTTGATCGTTCCCGTGATGGGAATTGCGAGCACCAATCCGAGCGCGCCCCACATCCAGCCCCAGAAAAGCAGCGCAACAGTGACTGACACGGCGTTCAAATGGACACGGCGTCCCGCGAACGCGGGCAGCAGATAATTCGCCGCCATCAAATGAAAGAATCCTAGCACTCCGCAAATCAAGAGGAATGGGCCCACGCTATGAAACTGCTTCAAACCAATGAGCGCGGGCGGAATCCAGGCAAGCACCATGCCAAGATAGGGTACGAGGTTCAGCAAGCCGGAAACGAGCGCGGTGAGGAAGGAAAAATCCAAGCCCATCGCCCAGAAAAATGCCCAACTCGCTAGAACAAGAATCAGCCCCACCAGTGCCGTCCCCACCACATAGCTGCGCAGCATGTTGCTGACTTCGGAAAGAGCAATTTTTACGGGTGTCCGGCGCCCCATGGGAAATAACTCCATGGTCCCGTGCCAGATTTTTCGCTTGCCCACCAGCATAAAAAAAACGAGGAATGGCACGAAGGTCGCCGCGAACAATGCCGTGTAGAGAGATCCGACGCGGCGCAGAAGCGCATCACGGACGGGATGCAATTCCGTTACGGTGATCGTGCGCGGCTCGCGTTGCTGCGGAGAAATTTCGTTGACGCGAGACTCGAGCAAATTCAGCCGCCGTTCGACGCCGCTGGTGACGGCGCGGAGGGGGGCGCGATACAGCGGCCAGTCCGCGCCAAATTGGTCCACACGGCTCACCAGCGAAGATCCAAGAAAAAAAAGCAGCGCAATCGCCAGAACCAACACCACAAGTGAGCCCAGTGCCCTCGGCAAGCGGAATAGTTCGAGCCATACCACAACCGGGTCGAGAAAATAGGCCAGGAGAATCGCCACCAGCAGCGTCATCACTACGCTTGACGCCAGGTAGCAGAACGCGATCACGATTCCAGCGGCGATAATTCGCGCGCTGACGGCGGCGGTGCGCACAGGCTTTTCTTCGCGAATCACTACAGGAATAGTGTCAGGCATTTCGGTGAAGATACCACAGACCGCCGCAAACAGCCGCATCGTTGAGGACGTTTGCGCCTAGGCGTGCTTAGCCATGCGCACAATGCGAAGCGAGAGGCCATCCGGCAGCGGGACCTCAAGGTGTTCCAATTCAACGTAACCCCTTGCGCGATAAAACGGAACGCCCGTCAGCGTTGCGCCCATTTCGAAGCGGGTGAAGCCTGCGGACCTTGCAGCAGATTCGCACGTTTCAAGGATCATGCCGCCGATGCCCCGCCGCGCCCACGCGGGATGTATGAAGAAGGCGCGAATTTTTGCGGCATCGCGAGCCGGATCCAGTAGCGTATCCTGCCGTCCCGTCCAATGATCGCCGCCATAGAGCGTCTTGCGTTTGCTCCAGCCTCCGCACCCGACGATTGCGGAGTCATTCTTCTCGGAAGATTTAATCGCCGCAACGAAATATGTTCCGTCCGCGATCAACTGGCTATCCGCGCCGTAGACCGTCTTCAACGCCAGCTCAATTTGAGCCGGCGCGTAATCCCGCGCCTGCAATCCGCGTACGGAAGCGTCGATCAATTCGCGCAGAGCGGGAATATCCGCGGAAACTGCGTGGCGAATCTGAATCTTCATTGGCGGAGAACGGCCATCTCAGTCGTGCGTTTTGGTTTCGATTTCGTTGCGCAGCGCGGCAATGAACTGATCGAGCGGCTGCGGGCCGAGGTCGCCCTTGGAACGATGGCGCACGGAAACGGCGCCGGATTCGGCCTCTTTGGCGCCGACAATTAGCATGTAGGGAATTTTTTGGAGTTGCGCATCGCGGATTTTCGCCTGAAGCTTTTCGTTGCGGTCGTCGAGATGCACGCGAACGCCCGCCACGCGTAATTTTCCCTGCACACCTTTCGCGTAGTCCGTAAATTTCTCACTGAGCGGCAGCACGCTCGCCTGAACGGGCGCAAGCCATACTGGAAATGCGCCCGCGTAATGTTCGATGAGAATTCCGAAGAAACGCTCGACCGAGCCGAGCAACGCGCGATGAACCATTAGAGGCTGGTGACGTGCGCCGTCCTCGCCGACATATTCAAGGGCAAAGCGTGCGGGCAAATTGAAATCGAATTGGACGGTGGTTAGTTGCCACGGACGTCCAATCGCGTCGATTAATTTCACATCGATCTTTGGACCGTAGAACGCAGCTTCACCTTCGATGCGCTTGTACGGAATCTTCATGCGCTGGAGAGTATCGGAGAGCGCGGCTGTGGCACGATTCCAGTCTTCCGCTTTGCCGGCGTAATTTTCCGGATGCGCGGCGTTCCATTCGGAAAGCTCGACCTCGTAACGGTCGAAGCCGAAGGTCTTCATCACGGCAAATGCGAAGTCCAGGCAGCCCGCAACCTCGGATTCGATCTGGTCAGGCCGGCAGAAAATGTGCGAATCGTCCTGGGTGAAGCCGCGCACCCGCAGCAGCCCGTGCAGCACGCCCGAACGCTCGTAACGATAAACCGTGCCCAGTTCGGCATATCGTAGCGGCAAGTCGCGATAGCTGCGCAGATGCGACTTGTAAATCAGAATGTGGCCGGGGCAGTTCATCGGCTTGATCTGGTAATCGGCTTTCTCGATTTCGATGGGACTGAACATGCTGTCGCGATAGAACCCGGTGTGCCCGCTGGTCTTCCATAAATCGAGGCGCATCACATGCGGAGTGAAAACTAAATCGTAGCCGCGACGCAGTAGTTCCGCGCGCAACCAATCCTCGACGATCGTGCGGATCAGACCGCCTTTGGGATGCCAAAAAATCAGGCCGGGGCCAGCTTCATCTTGAATGCTGAAAAGATCGAGCTCCTGCCCGAGCTTGCGATGGTCGCGGCGCCTTGCTTCTTCGAGCTTATGCAGATATTCGTCGAGCTCGGCCTGGGTGTAAAAGCACGCGGCGTAGATCCGCTGCATCTGCGGATTGCCTTCGTGTCCTTTCCAGTACGCGCCGGCGACGTTCATCAATTTGAACGCCTTGATGCGGCCAGTCGATGGGATGTGCGGGCCCTTGCAGAAGTCGATGAATTTTCCCGTGGCGTAAAACGACACCATGGGCTCGATGGCTTTTTCCTCGATCAGCTCGCATTTGAATTCCTGCCGCGCGTCGCGATAAAACTTCAACGCTTCCGGCTTGGGCAGCAGTCTGCGCTCGTTTGGAATATTCTGGGAAGCGAGCTCGCGCATCTTTTTCTCTATGCGTTCCAGGTCTTCGGGAGTGAATGGTTCGTCGCGAACAAAATCGTAGAAGAAGCCATTGTCGATGGGCGGGCCGATGCCCAATTTTACGTTCGGGAAGAGCTCGATGACCGCGGCGGCAAGCAGATGCGCTGCGGAATGGCGCAACACCTGAATCGCCTCGGGGTCTTTGGGAGTCAGAATCGCGAGCGAAGTATTTTGATCGAGGGGGCGAGAAAGGTCCCACAATTCGCCGTCGACGCGAGCAACGAGCGCCTCTTTTTCTAGTCGGGGCGAAATTTGCCGCGCGATTTCCGCGGGAGTGGTGCCTTGAGCAACTTCGCGCCTTGCCCCGTCCGGCAGTGTGATTTGTATGGAGGCCATTGTCGTTTCGGAAAGCGCTGACGCGCTCTCGCTTATCCGCCCCAATTGCTGGGAACAGCTAGCTTACTGGCCGCGGCAATCACGGTCAAGGCCGCAACTTGCACTAAAATTGAGAAATGGGTCAGCCCTCAGAATTTGGTTTCGTCGGCGGAGGTATCGTGGCGCTTGGATGCGCCACCGCCCGGGAAGTCGGCAAAGAGAACTTGCTGACCCTCGATCAGCGGGAAGCCTTTCGAAGAAGTCATCACCTTCGCGAGGGCCTGGTAAAAATAGAAATTCTGCTCGCCGGCCTGCAAATCCTCGATTGAGTCCCACAAAGACATCACTCGGACGTCGGCAGTAGGTGTTGGATCCTCTGCACGAAGAACGATGAGCGCGCGAAACCCGTGCTGTTGATGCGCGTGAGGAACCGCATCCCGCAAAGCGGCGAGGAATGAATCGAGTTTTTCGGGCAGGATGTGAAACTGCGTCACGCGAGCGTACATTGCGCCTCCTCTAGTGACTGGGCGGGATTGAGACTAGCCTAACCTTATCGGTTGGCGCAGTAAAGCGAGTTGGACAACCTGATAATTCTCTCCGGGGCACAAGCGGATTGTCGTTTTCGTCGTCGAGTCCGAAACGGAGCTTGTCCGCGCGCGCCAACGCACCTAATTTGGGGAGTCAGGAGCAAACCGCCGTGTGGACTTATCTGGCTGGACCAATTCTCGCGTTTTTGCCGGCGCGCTTGCGAGCCGCATATTGTGGTGACATTCAGGTGAATTGGTCGCGGGCGACGGCCTTTTCAGGAATTATTGAGTCCTTTCTGGCCTTGGTAGCGCTGATCGCGTGGTATTCGATCTTTGTCACGCGAGCGGGTCCGGCCATCGGTAGCTCGATTCCATGGCCTTATGCTGGCCCGATGGGACTTTTGTCCATGTACATGCACCCGCTGACATGGCTGATTTGCTACTTCGGCGTGGAGGGCGCGGTGCGCGCGATGAGCGGTTTGGCAACGCATGAGGTCCCCGGGACGCTGCCGTTGGTGCTCCTCGATCGCGCTATTCGGTACGCGAAGACGGGTGAATGGCGCGTGAAATCAAGGCTTGTGGAAGACGAAGTGACACGCGGCGAGGGAAATTGGGATCTGAAGATTGCTTCCCGCAGGAAAAAGCCGCACTGGAAATATCCACTCACGATTCGCTACAACGGCCAATTTTTTCAGGTGCAAGGCGAAGAGCACTTCGCAGCGGGCGATCGTCCGCACGTATATTTGCTACGACGTTTGCCTGCAAATGAAATCATTCGAGGATTGGAAGACTACGCGCCGCATGCCGCCTTTGTTGACGATAATCCTCCAGGTTTCTTTGCTACGGTGTATGGAGAAATGCGCAAGAAATTCGCGAAGTAAATCCAAGAGAAATCATCACGGCCCGGCCTTGTGAAAAATCCGGGCTGCGTGGCACGGCTTAGGGATCGCCCGCAAAAGTGCTGCAGCAGTGACTCAAGTCGTCCTGCGCGATGGCGAGAGCCTGGTCGGGAGAGCCGATCAAGCGATAGTGGCTCAGCGACGTCACTTCATGCAAAGTGAATATGAAGAGAAACTTCCTGCCGGAAATATCGTATTGATAGAGGGAGGGTTCCCAGATCCCGGGCGCTACCGGCGCTTGTTCCATGATGAAATGGCCGCCGCGATAGACTTTGCCAAGAATGCCGCCGCCGATCGATATGTCGCGGACGATGCTGGCGTCAGCGCGAACGAGCTGGGCGGCTGACGCGTCTACCCAGATTGTGGCGCGCGCGTGAACCAGCCAGTCGGTGGAATCGCCGTGAAGTTGATACGCTGGATTGGGATTAAGCTGTATTTTTTCAATGACGCGGCCGTCGCGAACTTCGCGGCCCATCCAGGTGAGCAGGTAGGCATTTAAAACGCTGTTAATCAGGCGTTCACGATCTTTCAGTTTTTTCTTTTGCTTGGCGACAACGGCAACTTGGCGCGGGTCGTCGGGATGAATGGCGACCTTGAGAACGCGCTCCCAATCGCGCAGTTGGCGCTGATATTCGCTGGGGGAAACAGACTGGTCGTTTTCCCTGACGAGGAGTTTCAAAGTGCCGCTTCCCGTGGGTACCACACGATAGAGCTTGTCTTCCGTAACGCGGCCGTTGGAGCTGTTGCGCTCGACGTGGTGCTCCAAGCGCTCAAACGTGTCTAGCGCCACATCATTGCGGTGCTGGTTGGCAATGATGCGGCTGAGAAGGTCTTGGATCTGCGCTGGCGTGAGGGCGGCTTGGTCGGACGCCGTTTGCGTGGGTTGTTGCTGCGCCGCAAGGAGCGGTATGAAAGAGACGGCAATCGCAACGACGCCGGCGCATCCGAATTGGAACAGGCGCTTCATTGCCAACGAAGATTTCATTTCCCTCGGAGAGTCTCGTATGATGGCTTTAGAGAAACGATTCCTATCCTCGCTTTATCGCTTTTCGTATTGTAGCGATATTTCCTTTCATTTGCGGTGGGGACTGGACGATTGGTATCGAGAGCGTCATCCTGGCCGTTAATTCTGTCCCATAGAGAACTTTTATCTCATAAGGAACGTCTATACTGATTAGATGCCGAAGCCGCCCAAATTAGGACTAGGTTTTCGACAGGCGAGCGTCACGCTGCGCGAAGCGTCGTGGCTTGCGTTCGATACTTTGCGTGCGCATAAGCTACGCAGTTTCCTGACGCTGCTCGGGGTCATCCTGGCGGTGACGACACTTGTCTCCGTGATGAGCGTGCTCAACGGGCTGAATCTCTACGTGGCCAACAAGATCGCCAACCTGGGCTCCAACGCATTTGTGATCGATCGCATCGGCATCGTGACGAATTTCGATGACTTCCTAAAAGCCAACAAGCGGCCACCCTTGCGCATGGAGGATTATCATGCGCTGAAGGATCACCTGCAATATTCCAAAGAAGTGGCGGCGGAACAAAATACGATCGCGGACGTTCATCAAGGCGAGCATCTGATGGAAGACGTGCAAGTAATCGGAGCCACGCCGGAGTTTGCCGAAGTACGGGACTTCGATATTGCTTCCGGGCGCTTTTTCACGTATGCCGACGAAGATCACCGCACGCCGATTTGTTTTCTCGGCAACGACGTGGTGATGAAATTGTTTCCGGGAGTCGATCCGATCGGAAAGGAGCTGCGTGTGGGGGCGCAGCAGTGCGAAGTGATTGGCACGGCGAAATCGCTGGGAACGATTCTGGGTCAGTCGCGAGATAACTTTGTGATGCTGCCGCTGACGACGTACCGGACCGTCTGGATGGCCGCCGATGATTCGATCACCATGTTCGTCGAAGCGATCAGCACGGAAGCCATGCCCGAGGCGGAAGATGAAGTGCGCGTGCTATTGCGGTCGCGGCGTCACGTGCCTTATCGAGATGAAGACAACTTCGGTATCATCGAACCGTCGTCAATCACCGGGCTGTGGGAAAAACTCACGGGAAATCTGTTCGGCATCGCCGTATGGCTGACGAGCGTGTTCCTGGTGGTCGGCGGAATTGTAATCATGAATATCATGCTGGCAAGCGTCACGGAACGGACCAGGGAAATTGGTTTGCGAAAGTCGCTGGGTGCGCGGCGACGGCACATCGTGCTGCAATTCCTGATGGAATCGTCGATTCTATCGGGTGTGGGAGGGCTGGCGGGCGTCTTGCTGGCGGTGGCCATTGCCATGCTCGTGCGGGCGGTATCGCCGCTGCCGATTTCCACTCCGGTTCATGCCGTGGTCATTGCGCTGTTGCTTTCAACCGGAGTGGGGCTTTTCTTCGGGATTTATCCCGCCATGCGCGCGTCGCGGCTGGACCCGATTGAAGCGTTGCGAGCCGAAACGTAGAGGTGTGCGATGAAACAAGACATCCGCGAAAATCTTGCGCTGGCTTTCGACACGCTCCGAACGCACAAAGCGCGCAGCGCACTCGCCGTTCTAGGGGTGGTGATTGGCGTGGGCGTGATCATCATTGTCGCATCGCTGATCACGGGATTTAAGGCGACAATCGCCGCGACGATTGAAGGCTATGGCGCCGACACGGCTTACGTGGATCGCTTCGACCAGGGGCCGCACGTTGGGCGCGTGCCAAAACAAGTGCGCGAAAGACCGCCACTTTCCCTTGCCGATGGCGAAGCAATTCTGGCCTCATGCCCCGCCGTGAAACAGATCGCTATTTCGACTTTCAATTGGCATCAGGTCCACAGCATTCGCTATCAAAAAAATCAGGTTCAGGACATGGAATTCCGTGGAACATTTCCGGCGTACATGGAGGTCTACGGGAACGCTCAACTGAAGGCCGGGCGCTTCTTCACGGCCGCGGAAAATGACCATCATGAAAAAGTGGTGGTGCTGGGTGAAAATATAGCGACAGCGCTTTTTCCCACGGCGAATGATGCTTTGAACAAAGCTGTCGTGATTGACGGCTCGGATTTTCTGGTGATTGGCGTCTATGAAAAACCTCCGGGCGGGTTCGGGATGCAAGACGAAGACCGGCGCGTGACCATTCCCTACAATACCTTCATGAAGATGTTTCCATCGACCAGAGACAATGGCTACCGTTTTCTCGCCTATCATGGAAAGCTCGACGAAGCAGTAGATGAAGCGCGTGAAGTGTTGCGACGCCGGAGGAAGGTGGCTTATACCGCACCAGACAACTTCTCTATCACCACGCAGGTGCAGGAGGAGGAACAGTTCAACCAAATCATCGGCGGCGTCGCTCTGGTGCTGATCGTGCTGAGCTCGATTGGGCTTCTAATTGGCGGCGTAGGTGTGATGAATATCATGCTCGTGAGCGTGACGGAAAGGACACGTGAAATTGGCGTGCGCAAAGCCATCGGCGCGCGCAGCCGCGACATCACGTGGCAATTTCTATTCGAGGCCATGACCTTGACGGGTTCCGGCGGCATTCTCGGCGTTTTATTTTTCAGCGGGCTCGCGATGCTGATTCCGCACGTCACTTCAATGAAAGCTGCGGTTCCCCTGTGGGCTGTACTGGTCGGCATCGGAGTATCCGTGGGAGTGGGCTTGGTCTTCGGTGTCTGGCCCGCCATGAAAGCCGCGAAGCTCGACCCCATCGAGGCCCTGCGCTACGAATAAAGCGCTGATTTGTTGATTGCCAACGCCGGCGCGTTACTAGTTGCCTGTGTGGGACGGAGCTCCCGCTTGGAGCGCCACGAGTTGCGGGTTTTCTTGCATGTTCAGCGGGAATTTCTTTACGTATTGTTCAACGGCGTGGCACCAGATGTGGTGCAGAAAGGCATAACCGAAGGCGCGCATCTCGTTCATCGCCTCGGGCTCGGTCCATCCCTCATTCGCCATGCGATAAACGGCGATCATCGCGCCGGTGCGATCAATGCCGCCATAGCAGTGGACAAAAATCTTCTTGCCGGCATTCTCTTTCAAGATTTGAAGGAAATTCGCGGCAATTTTGTCGGACGGACTCCGACAATCCCAGCTGAGCAGAATTAATTTTATGTTATTCGCCGCGGCCTCGTGTCTCTCCTGATTCAAACTCAAGCCGCGAAAGTCGACAATCACATCAATGCCCATTTGGGCGAGGTTTTTGAAACCTTTATCGGACGGCTGCGCTCCGCGATAAAGAGTTGGCGTCACCTCGCCGAAATTCGGCACACCAGCGAGCGAGATTCTCTTGGCTGGCGCGTGAGCGATTGTGGAATGCTTCGCCTTGGATTGGGCCTGAAGCGCGGGAACTATTGCGCACACGCAGAAAACAACAATTGCTGTTTGTCGCAGGCCGCAGATTGGTCGTGAAGCGCGCACGAGGATTAGATGCACATAAGCATAACCACGATTGCGGAGCGGAGCAAATGAGGAACTGCGACGTGTCATTCCACCGTTGAACCACCATCTATAGACAAGTTGGACACTGGCACCCAAAGATTTTGTGGTAGCGTTGCGCTTTCTGCTTGACACTTTTTCCACAACCCGGTAATACTGCGTTCCCAGATTCGGGGGAGTGTGGTACGGGCCGTGAGCGGGGGAATGGAAGAACCCACGGCGTCGACCCGGGTTAGAAACCGAAGAAATCAAGGGCCAGCCGCCCGACCGTAATTGCAGTGTAAAGCGCGGGAGGAGCGAAGCTTTTTCTTTTTTCGGTTTTCGGCAGCGAGGAAGTCCGCTGCACCCGGCTTGCGTTGAACTGCTCCAAGAGCTAGAGTCATTCTCTCCCAATCGAGCGGCGGCTGCCTGCCCTCTCTAACCGTCGCGTAAGCCGGAGCTCCGGGATTGCGGTATAATTGTTGAATCCGCTGTCCCCCATCCGGTAAATCCATCAGCGGCAGGACTGCCTGCGCGGAGGCGGAAAGAAATATGGCGGAAACGAAAATGGCATTGAGCGGTAATTTGGCGGGCAAAATGGACGTCGAGCAACAGGATCGCAAAACAATTCAGACAGGGCTGGAATTCCGGCGCAAATTTACGGACGGCAAAGTGGCCCCATTTGACGCGGTCGAATGGGAGCGGCGGACGGCGCAGATTGGGAATGAAAAGGGGCAGGTGATTTTCCGCCAGGATAATATTGAAGTTCCGAAGTCATGGTCGCAGACAGCGACGAACATCGTCGCGTCGAAATATTTCCACGGAAAGCCGAACACGCCGGAGCGTGAGGGCTCGGTGCGCCAACTAATTGGCCGCGTTGTGGATACGATTGTGCACTGGGGAGAGCACGACGGATATTTCGCGTCGCCGGAATCGCGGATCGCCTTTCGGGATGAGCTGACGCATTTGCTGGTCGAGCAGAAAATGGCTTTCAATTCGCCCGTGTGGTTCAACGTGGGCGTGCAGGCGAAGCCTCAGTGCTCGGCGTGCTTCATCAATTCCGTGCAGGACAGCATGGATTCAATCATGAACCTGGCGAAGACCGAGGGCATGCTCTTCAAGTGGGGCTCCGGAACAGGAACGAATTTCTCGACGCTGCGTGGAAGCAAAGAAACGCTTTCCGGAGGCGGAATCGCGTCGGGGCCAGTGAGCTTTATGAAAGGCTTCGATGCGTTCGCGGGCGTAATTAAGAGCGGAGGGAAGACGCGGCGCGCAGCCAAGATGGTGATCCTCAACGTGGACCATCCGGACATTGCGGAATTCATCGATTGCAAAATGAAGGAAGAGCGCAAAGCTCAAGTGTTGATCGAGCAGGGCTATAACTCCTCGATTGACGGCGAAGCGTACAGCTCCATCTTTTTCCAGAACGCCAACCACTCAGTCCGAGTCACCGATGAGTTCATGCAGGCCGTCGAAGACGACCGCGACTGGTGGACGCGAAACGTAAATGATGGCCAACCCGTTGAAAAATTCAGCGCGCGCGACCTGTTACGCAGAATGTCGGAGTCGGCATGGCAATGCGGCGATCCGGGCATGCAATATGACACCACGGTGAACCGCTGGCACACCTGCAAAGGAACGGACCGGATTTACGCATCGAATCCGTGCTCGGAATATATGTTCCTTGACGACACGGCTTGCAATCTCGCATCGCTCAATCTGCTGAAATTCCTGGGATCGAATGGGCAATTCGATGTGGAAGGTTTCCGGCACGCGGTGGACGTCACCATCACGGCGCAGGAAATTCTGGTTTCCAACGCGAGCTATCCAACGCCGAAGATCGAGCGGAACTCGCACGATTTTCGCCCGCTTGGCCTGGGTTACGCCAACCTGGGCGCGCTGCTGCTTTCGTTGGGCGTGCCGTATGACTCCGATCAGGGCCGCGACATTTGCGGCGCGATCACCGCGCTGATGACCGGCGAAGGTTACGCGCAATCAGCGCGCATGGCCGAGAGAATGGGGCCGTTTGCGCGTTATCCAGAGAATCGCGAGGCGATGCTGGACGTGATGCACATGCACCGCGATTCGCTCCGGCCGATCAAAGAAGATAATGTCCAGCCGCAAATATTGCGCGCCGCGCGCGAAGCCTGGGATACAACGGTCGACCACGGCGGAAAATTCGGCTATCGCAATTCGCAGGTGTCCGTGCTCGCGCCGACCGGAACGATTGGCTTCATGATGGATTGCGACACGACCGGCATCGAGCCAGACCTGGCATTGGTGAAGCACAAACGGCTTGTGGGCGGCGGCGTAATCAAAATCGTCAACAACACGGTGCCGATGGCGCTGATGCGGCTGGGCTATTCCGATGTGCAGGCGTCGCTGATCGTCGACTGGATCGACCAGCACGGAACGATCGAAGGCGCGCCGGACCTGAAACCCGAGCATTTGCCGGTGTTCGACTGTTCCCTGGCAACCAACGGCGGGCGCTCGATCGCTTGGCGCGGGCATTTGAAGATGATGGCCGCGGCGCAACCGTTCCTCTCCGGAGCGATTTCGAAGACCATCAACATGCCGGAAGAGTCGACGGTGGAAGATGTGATGCAGGCTTATATTGAATCCTGGAAATTGGGGTTGAAGGCCGTGGCTATTTATCGCGACAACTCGAAGCGTTCACAACCACTCTCTGCGGCAGGCGAGAAGAAAACGGGAACGGCGGAACAACCCGCGGCATCGGTAGCGGCCAAAGTGGAAACGCCCGTGGGCGCTCAGCAGGAACTCTTCCGCTCGGAACGCAGAAAACTCCCCAATGAGCGGAACTCGATCACGCACAAATTCTCGGTTGGCGGGCACGAAGGCTACTTAACCGTTGGGAAATATGACGATGGCACGCCGGGCGAAATTTTCATCAAGATGGCGAAAGAAGGCTCGACGCTCTCCGGAATCATGGACGGCTTCGCGCTTTCCGTTTCGATTGCGCTGCAATATGGCGTGCCGCTGCGCGCGATGATCGACAAATTCGTGAACGCGCGCTTCGAGCCTTCCGGCTTCACCGGAAATAAAGAAATTCCGTACGCCAAGTCGATCATTGACTACATCGGACGTTGGCTGGGCGGGAAGTTTATCTCGCGCGATTACCTGGTGCAAAATGGCGAAGCTGTAGACGAACCCGCGGCGGCGAAAGTTGCGGTTCCGCTTGTCGCGGCGAGCACCGTCGCGACCGCGGAGGAAAAGCTTCGCCCTCGCGCGGCGATTGACGATGCGCCTTCCTGCTCGGAATGCGGCATGTTGATGAGTCCGAACGGCAGTTGCTACAAATGTGAGAATTGCGGCAGCACTTCAGGGTGCAGCTGAAGCGGCCAGCGTTTTCGCGGTGGAAATCGCCTACGAAGAAGCCTACGACTTGGCCCCTTTGAAGGCTCGATTTTCGCGGCATCACCTCAGATTAAAAATCACCGTGATGCAAGTATCGACAGAAACTGGGGAGCCGTTCAGCATCGTCGGTTGATACTTCCATTGTTTCACCGCATCCATTGCGCTAGGGGCCAGGGCCTGCGGACCACTCACATACGATAGGTCCTGTATTGAACCATCTTTGCCTATCTCTGCGGAAAGCGATATCGTTCCCTGGACGTGCGCTTGCTTGGCCGCAATCGGGTACACTGGATGGACCATCTGGACAAGCTTTGCGGCTTGGACCTTAGCTCCCGATTTGACCTGAGATTGTGCTCCTTGAGCCGCTACGGAATCGGGTATTTCCGGCTTGCCTATGTATCGGAATGCTCCTTCATCGTAAACAAAGAACGCTATCGTGGATACGCTTCTACTCTTCCGAAACCAGACGGTATACATAGGCTCGTGCTGTTTCCGAAACCCAAGCAGCTTAAAAGCGGATAACCCCAACGTCTTGGTTTCAGAATCGCCCTGAATACTAATAAAAGAAGGTGCAGCGCAGGGCTTATTGAAGTCTACAACCTCAAAATGATCCGCGAGGCCTTCCTGACGTAGGTCCTTCAAGGTAGCCTCCATGGATTGCGGAAGCCATCTTGCGGTTGGCTCATAGGAAAGTGCAAGTTGAGCGCCGACCGTATCTCCGAAGATGGATTTGAACCAAGCGTCAGTATTGGGGAGGGCTAAAGATTGGAGATAAGGCGCGAGGGCGCTGGTGTCGCCGCGCTTTTCGAGCTTGAGCATGTCTTTCATCAGGTTCTCAAGACCAGCGGGTGAATCAGGATAGGAAGCAATGGCCGGCGCGGCTGAAGGTGCTGGAGTCTGTTGCGCGGCAGTCCCTGCCGGCGGCGGCAATTGTTGCGCAAATGTGGCGCGGGCTATACACAAAACCGCCAGCATAAGTAGTGTCAGAATGCTGATCGCGCGACGATGTTTCATCACAAAGATTCTCCGTACGGATTGATCGTGCAAGGAAATACACGAGAGTAGCTGCGAAGGCAAGTATTTCTTGAATGAAAATGCCGATCAGGCGGCGCCGACGGAGGATTCCAGGGCGGAGGCGATGGACTGGGCGTAACGGTCGACATCTTCGGCGCGTTCGGCCTCAACCATGACGCGCGCGAGCGGCTCCGTGCCCGAATAGCGCACCACAACGCGGCCCGAACTGCCGAGGTTCTTTTCGGCGTTGGCAAGCGCGCTCGCAACCAGCGGCAGAGAATCGAGCGGGGGTTTTGAACGTACGCGCACGTTGACGATTTTCTGCGGATACACTTTCAGATCGCGCAAAAGAGTATCGAGTTTCCCGGCGATGGAAACCAGCGACGCCATTTTTACCGCCGTAAGCATGCCGTCGCCGGTGGTTGAGTCGTCGAGGAAGATGATGTGGCCGGATTGCTCGCCGCCAAGATTCGAGCCGATGCGCAGCATCTCTTCGAGCACGTAGCGGTCGCCAACAGGCGTGCGTGCCAGCCGCAAACCCTCTCGTTCGAGCGCGCGCTCAAGGCCCAAGTTGGACATCGATGTGCCAACAATCGTGTCGCTCTTGAGCTGCTTGGTTTTTTTCATGAACCGGCTGGCGGCAAAGAGAACCGCATCACCGTCAACGTACCGTCCGCTCGAAGTAGAAAAAACAGCACGGTCAGCGTCGCCGTCAAACGCCACTCCCAAATCAGCGCCCGATTCCACGGTTTTCTCCTGCATTTTGCCGGGATGAAGCGAGCCACAGTGATCGTTGATGTTGCGGCCGTCTGGATGGTCGAAAATCGTCAGGACTTCCGCGCCGAGTCCGCGAAAAAGCTCCGGCGCCAGCATGCTGGCCGCGCCATTCGCACAGTCGAGAACGATTTTCATGCCGGCGAGATTTGCGCCCGAAAACATTTTGCCGCGCAAGGCTGAGAGATACTCAAGATGCAGAGCCGTCGCTGCGGGGAGACTGCCGGATACGAGAGGCGGGATCGGCGATTTGTCCGCCTGCGCGGCGAGAATGCGAATTTCGATCTGCTCCTCGGCAGCGTCGGGAAATTTCATGCCATTGCCGGAAATTAATTTCACGCCATTGTCGTGATAGGGATTATGCGACGCGGAAATGACTACGCCGGCTGAGAAATCCTCGGCGTGGACCAGCCAGGCGACGCCTGGAGTGGTGACAATGCCCGCCGAGACCGGTTCGATTCCCGCGACGCGCAAGCCTTGCGCAATGCGGCTGGCAATCTCTGGGCCGGACTCGCGCGTGTCCATGCCGATCAGCACCCTCGGCGACTTAGCGGCATCGCGATGGTCCGCGATGTACTCGCCCAGTGCGGCGCCAACGCGAAAAAGCGTTGCGTCATCGAGAGGATATTTGCCGGGAAGGCCTCGGATTCCGTCGGTACCAAAAAGCTCTTTGGGCATGCGCCTGAAAAATGAGTCGAATGTGTGAACCGAAGCTGGGAATTAAGTCTAGCACATGCCGGAAAACACCCGCACGGAAAGCCGAGCCACGATATTCGGTTTGAAAACCCTTCCCCTCGTCATATCCAAGATTAACGTTAAAGTGACTTGCTTGCCGCTTGCCGCTACCCGCTTAGGCCGTGCTATACTTCATGGCCCGTCCACCTGACGGGCGTTTCTGTCAGGGTGGTCGCGGGTTAGTTGGGGTTGGAGGTGGGTTTATCGCCGAACGAGCTGGAGCGAGTAGTGGTCCGCGGGTGAACGAACGCATTCGCGCGCGCGAATTGCGCGTGATCGATGACCAGGGAAATCAGCTTGGCGTCATGACTTACTTCGACGCCATGAAGGCGGCGCGCGAGGCGGGGCTCGATCTGGTCGAGATTTCTCCCAACGCCGTGCCTCCGGTCTGCAAAATCGCCGATTTCGGCAAGTTTCTCTACGAGCAAAACAAAAAGGCTCATGAGACGCGCAAGCACCAGAAGGGCACGCAGATCAAGGAAGTGAAGTTCCGCCCTTCGACGGCTGAGCACGATTATCAGGTGCGCAAAAACCAGATCATCGAGTTTCTCGGCAAGGGTTACAAAGTAAAGGCGATGATTTTCCATCGCGGGCGCGAAATGGCTCATCAAGACGTTGGCCGCGGGAAAATGATGCGCTTGCTGAAGGACATCGAGGAACACGCGCTGGTGGAATTCGGGCCGCGCATGGAAGCAAATATTTTGCTCGCGCTGTTGGCGCCGAAAAAGGGAGCGACGGCCGCGAAACCGGCTCCTGCGGCTGGACAAGCCTGACATTCAAAACGAATTGCGTCTAGTGAGGGGACTGTGCCGAGAAAACCGAGAAAGAAAATCAAGCTGAAGACCCATCGAGGAGCGGCCAAGCGGTTCAAGGTGACTTCCACGGGGAAAATTATGCGCATGCATTCCGGCAAGCGGCATTTGCTCGGCACCAAGAAGCCGAAACGCATGCGCCGGCTGAAGAAACAGATCGAAGTGACGCCGGGCGATGCCGCGAAGATCCGGCTCCAATTGCCATACGGCCGCTACCGCTAGTATTTAGCTTGTGTGATAATTTGAATTCGAAGATTTAGCTTTTAACCGCGCCAGGCAGCGCTTCACGGGTGCCTGCCGGCCGGGTCAGCCCAGGAATTTTTGGGCGCATGGCAGCAAGTTCCCTACGAGACAAACCCGTTGCGTCACGCTACGTTTGGCGTGCCGCGACCCGTTGTCTCCTCATTTGCTTTACTCCGTGAACTTTTGGTTGCCGGCCGCGCGCCGGCTCATCTCTACAATTCTTTCGAGGAGCTTTTTCGATGCCTAGAGTCAAACGTGGAACCAAACGCCGCGCACGCCGCAAGAAAATTCTGAAACACACCAAGGGATTTTTCCTCACAAAGAGCAAGCTGCACCGCTCGGCGAAAGAGGCGATGAACCGTTCGCTGCGCTATTCCTATCGCGACCGCCGCACGCGGAAACGCGATTATCGCACGCTGTGGATTCAGCGCATTGGCGCAGCCGCGCGCAACAACGGCATTTCATACAGCCAGTTCATGCACGGGCTGAAGGTGGGCGGCGTGGATCTGGACCGTAAAATCCTGGCCGATATTGCAGTGCACGACGCGGCGGCATTTACGTCGCTGGTGGCGCAGGCGAAGCAGCACCTCACTGCGGCACCAGCTTCGGCGTAACCGTTTTTCGGTGTAACTCAGGTTTGGCTCGCGCCGTTTGGCGCGCGAGCTAAGCCAAGCTCTTGTGTGCAGCGCAGCTTACGCTCGCGGCTTTGAGCTTTAATGAGTCGCGGCTTCAGTCGCGACATTGAACAGTTTGCTTTAGCCCCTGAAGCACGGCACGTTTGACACCTTAATCGCCATGGCGAACATTCTCGAAAAAACGAATCTTACTTTCGAAAAGCTGGGCGCTCCTTCAGAGGCCGGATTTCAGGCACTCTTCGATGAATTACTCGGCGTAGCCAGCGGCGAGTTGGAGGGTGTGGGGAGCACCGAGGAGTTAGAGACCTTCCGCGTTCGCTGGGTGGGAAGAAACAACAGCGTCAAATCGCGCGTCAATGAGAACTGGTTAAGACAAGCACCGCCTGAAATGAAGCGGTGGGTCGGGTCGGGAATTAAGGTTTATTTTGCGCACATAGAGGAGATGCTAGCAAGTGCGAAGGAAGCATTGGAGATCATTGGATTAGCCAACGGCAGTGACATCGATCTTTCGCTTCCCGGCGTGACGCGGCCGATCGGCACACGGCACTTAATCTCCCAGACGTACGAAGAGCTGTATCGTATTTTCAATTCGATTGGCTTTTCCATTGTCGAGGGCGCGGAGATCGAGACGCCCTATTACAACTTTGAGGCGCTGAACATTCCGGAGCATCATCCCGCGCGCGACAACATGGACACCTTTTACCTTGCCAACGCGCCAGGCTATCTCTTGCGCACGCACACTTCGCCGATGCAAGTGCGCACCATGGAGAAACAGAAGCCGCCTGTGCGCATCGTCGTTCCGGGCAAAGTGTATCGCCGCGACAATCCCGACGCGACGCACTCGTTCATGTTTCATCAGCTCGAGGGGCTCGCGGTCGACACGGACATTACGTTTTGCGATTTCAAAGGCACGATCGAATATTTCGCGCAGCAGTTTTTCGGGCCGCAAACTCGCGTGCGTCTGCGCCCAAGTTATTTTCCTTTCACCGAACCTTCGGCCGAATTCGACGCGTCGTGCCACGTTTGCGGCGGCTCGGGTTGCCGCACATGCAAATATTCCGGCTGGATCGAGCTGTTCGGCGCCGGCATGGTTGATCCAGCCGTTTATGGTTTCGTCGATTACGATCCGAAGCGAGTGAGCGGGTTCGCGTTTGGATTGGGTGTTGACCGGCTGGCCATGCTGAAATATGGCATCGACGATTTGCAGCAATTTTTCAGGAACGACACGCGTTTTTTGCGCCAGTTCCCGTAAATGGCCGCCATAGCCATGACAACCACGTCGGTTCCGGAAAACTCGCGCCCCGTTCACGGCGAAGAGCGCGGCCTGCGGAAACGGTTCTTTGCGTGGACGCTGCATAAGTTTAACGGGGGTTACGAGCGGGAAATCGCGGCGCGCAAACGCGGATTACTTGATGAGCTAACCGGCACCGTGATTGAAATTGGTCCTGGAACAGGTCCGAATCTGCGCTACTACGCAAAGACTGTGCGCTGGATTGGCATTGAACCAAATCTGTACATGCGCGCGTACTTGCGGCGCGAGGCGGAACGTATCGGCGTCAAGGCGGAATTGCGCGAAGGTACAGCCGAAGCGATCGGGTGCCCGGACGATTCCGCCGATGTAGTGGTCAGCACGCTTGTACTTTGCTCGGTGCCGAATTTGCGCGGAACACTGGCGGAAATTTTGCGCGTGCTCAAACCCGGCGGACGATTTGTTTTTATCGAGCACGTTGCGGCCCCGCCGGGCACACGCCTGCGGAAGTGGCAGCGCCGCTTGCGCCCGTGGTTCCATTTTCTCGCCGACGGATGCAGTCCTGATCGCGAGACGTGGCGCGCCATCGAATCGGCCGGATTTGTACAAGTTCGTATCGAACATTTCGACGGGCCCGTGCCGATCGTGCGGCCACATATCGCGGGCGTAGCGATCAAGAAAGTCGCATGATGCAGTTCGTAAAACGGGCGTCGCGTAACGGAGGCGGCGCAAGGAAACAATGAAGGTTCTTTACGATTGGCTGAAAGAATTCGTGGACTTCACCGCTCCTGCGACGGAGCTGCGCTCACGCCTGTCGATGGCCGGCGTTTCCGTGGATTCGGTTGAAGAGACGCCAGCGGGCCCCGTATTGGACGCCGAGATCACGATCAACCGTCCCGACTTGCTGGGCCATGTGGGAATCGCGCGGGAAATTGCGACGCTTTACCGGCTTGACCTGAAACGCTTGCAGCCGAAATTCAAGGAATCGCCGGAACTGGCGTCGAAGGTGGCTCGCGTCGAGATTGAATGCCCTGATTTTTGCGGGCGTTACACGGCGCGGATCATACGCGGCGTGAAAATTCAGCCGTCGCCAGACTGGCTGCGGCAGCGGCTCGAAGCGCTTGGCCAATCCTCCATCAACAACGTCGTCGACATCGCGAATTACGTCATGCTCGAACTCGGGCAGCCGCTACATGCATTCGATTACGACCGCCTTGCCGAGCATCACATCATCGTGCGCCGGGCGCGCCCAGCCGAGACGATCCGAACTCTTGATGGAATCGAACGCAAACTGACGAAAGACATGTGCCTGATTTGCGATGCGCGCGCTGCCGTTGCCATTGGCGGCGTGATGGGCGGCGCCGAAAGCGAAATCAGCTTCAGTACGAAAAACCTGCTGTTAGAATCGGCATGGTTCGATCCGATTTCAATTCGCCGTACCTCCAAAACGCTGGCGTTGCGTACGGAAGCGTCGATGCGCTTCGAGCGCGGCGTCGACATCGAATTGGTGGACATGGCGTCACGCCGCGCGACGGAACTGATTCAGCAACTTGCGGGAGGCGAAGTGCTCGCGGGCGTGATTGACGTGTACCCGCATCCCGTGCAACCTCAGAAAATAGAATTGTCGCGCAAAGAGCTGCTGCGCATTATGGGCGCGGACGTTCCGGATCGCGCGATTGAGGAAATTCTCGCGGCGCTGGGCTTCGCACCTCGACGCGTCGATGCGAATCGCGGCAGCGCAGGGTCGCTCGTCGCCACATGGGAATGTACGTTGCCCTCCTGGCGCGGCGACGTGACGCGCGAGATCGACATCATCGAGGAAATCGCGCGGCATTACGGCTACGACAAATTTCCGCCGCACTTGCCGCCCGCAAAACAACCTGCTGCGCGTTTGCCATACGCGATGGAAGACGACAGGCTGCGTGAACGCCTGGTTGGACTCGGCTACCAGGAGATTGTGGCTATTCCGCTGGTCGACCCAGAGCGTGACGCCGAATTTCGCCCTGAAAGCGTCACGGCGCCAATAATAGCAAACCCGCTGTCCGAGGATGCCTCGACGATGCGTACGTCGGGTATCACCAGCATGATCGGGGCTCTCGAATGGAATTTGAATCACGGACAGCGCAACCTACGGCTATTTGAATTCGGCAAAGCGTACGAAGTGCGCGCGGGAAAGCCCGTCGAAACGCGCATTTTAACGCTCGGAGCCACGGGCTTGGCGCGCGAACAATCGATTCACGAACCGGCTCGCGAATTCTCTTTCGATGACTTGAAGGGCGATCTCGATCAAATTACTGCACTCGCCGGAGGGGCACATTGGAAGCTTGGCGGTCCCGCATGGCTGGCCACGGGCCACGCGGCGGAAATTTCAGTGCCGGCAACTAATGGCAAACTAACGGGCCGCGCTGGACAGCTCGCGCAGAGTCTCGCCCAACGGTTTAAGTTGCGTCAGGAAGTTTATTTGGCCCAGTTGCGCCTGGAGCCACTCACTCAGACCGTTGCGCAGGCTCGCCGTTCGCTGCGCTATGAACCGCTGCCGAGGTTTCCTGCGGTGGAACGTGATTTTTCGCTTGTGCTGGAGGACGGGACGACATTTGCCCAAGTTGAAGAGACGGTTCGCTCTGTGAATATCCTTGAGTTGCAGTGCATCGAGCCAATTGATCTGTTCCGAGGCGGTCAGATTCCTGCGGGAAAATATTCACTACTTGTGCGCGTCACATTCCAAAGCGATGAAGCGACATTCACCGAAGTGCAGTTAACGGAATTTTCCGCGCGGATCGTTTCGGCGCTTACCCTAAAGCTCGGCGCGTCACTCCGCGCCAATTGAGTCAGGCCTTTGTCAGAAACGGCTCGCCGGCTAGCGCGAGCTACCCAACCTCTCAGCCTTGCTATGGCTCGGTAGTTGCCGCAAAATGAATCCCATGCGCCGCAAATCGGAAAACTTGCTCACGCCGCGTGAGGCTGCGCAAGTTCTCGGCATCAGCTATCCAACGCTCAAACAGTGGATTTATCACGGTAAATTGCGCACGATAAAAACGGCGGGCGGCCACCACCGCGTACCCGAATCAGAAATTGACCGGTATCTATCGCGCACGCTTCGTAGCGCCGATGTCGCTGAGCGCCGCACAACGTTTCGGCGAATCAGCGGCCGCAATCAACTCATCGGGCGCGTAGTGGGCATCAAGACCAGCGGGCTGATCGCCCAGGTAACGTTGTCGATCGGCGAGCAGCACATCACCTCGATCATCACGGCGGACGCGGTGCGCGAAATGCGTTTGAAAACGGGCGACATGGTCGCCGCGCTGATCAAATCCACCGAAGTGATGATCCTTCGCGTCTGACCGTGCGCGATTCCCATCGCAATCCATTGATTCGTATATAATCGTACTTAAATAACGATATGTGTTAGTGTATTCTGTAAACGAACACTGCGTCAGTGTTTGGTGGTGCCAACATCATTCCAGGGGAGCCTGATGCGGCCACTTGCTCGTGTACCTTTCCGAAGGTTTTACAGCGCTGCGCCAATTGTATTGTTTTTTTGGGCCGGGACGTACGGTTCTGCCTGCCACGCGCAAAGTGCGGATCAGGCCGCACACCATGGGTGGCTTGCGCGCGTCTCGGCGACACAGGCGGAACAACCGCTCTGGGTCACGCCGGTCGCAACGGTCACACCGCGCTTGGAACAGGAATTTCGCTACGACAATTTCTGGGAGGGCGGCTTAGCCGGCGGCGCGTCACTGACGAATTACGACGGTGGCAAGGGCCTTGAACTTATACCCGCGCGGCGCGTGGAAATCATCCTCGGTGTGCCGCCCTACATCGTGCACCACAACTCGAGCGCGCGCGACGGCATCGGTGACACCTCCTTTTTGCTGAAGTATCGCGTGCTCTCGGGAAACGAAAGTCACGGCAATTATATCTTCAGTGCATTTCTCGGCATCACAGCGGCAACGGCAACCAATGGTAACGGCGCTGGGCGTGGAAGCATCGCGCCGACTCTCGCTTTCGGGAAGGGTTGGGGCGATTTCGATTTCCAGAGCACATGGGGAACGACGATACCCATCGGAGCAGTAAGCCGCATCGGGACGCCAATTATTGCGAGCAACGCATTTCAATACCGCGTCTTCCGGAAGTTCTGGCCGGAAATGGAAGTGAATTCGACGTGGTGGTCAAATGGAACGAAAGCGGGCAAGAAGCAAGTTTTCCTGACGCCGGGAATTGTCTACGGGAAATTGCCCATCCATAATCGTATAGGTTTGACGCTTGGCGCCGGATTTCAAATTGCCGCAACGCACTTCCACACGTTCAATCACAACATAATCCTTTCGGTTCGCATGCCATTCTGAGAACTCCTGCGCAGTTGCCAAGCCCCTTTGGGATTAGATGCCCGCTTGCCTTGGCTGCAACGATGCCGCAAAATGAGCAGACCCGCCCGGGGGGATAGCCGATGAAAATAGAAATTTTCGACCAGACATATAACGTGCAGGCGGACGGCGACGAAGCGTATCTTCGCCAATTGGCATCCTTCGTCGACGAGAGAATGCGCACGGTTGCCGAGGCAACGCGGCAAGTTGACTCAACCCGCCTGGCCGTGCTGGCTTCGCTGAATATTGCCGACGAACTTTTCATACTGCGCCGGCGGCAGGAAGAGATCGAAGGCCCGCTGCGTAAGCGGGTGGAAAAATGTGTGAATCTGGTCGAGAAGGCGCTGGAAAGCTCCCACTGACGGGTTTACTCTCCGGGCCGCGTTGCATTGCAACCTATTGCCCGAGCGGCACGTCTGACCTACAATCGGGGATTACGACGCCGGCCATTGCTAGTACGCAATCCGATATGAGAATTCTCGGGCACAGAAAAACGCGGCTGATCCTGTTTGTGTTGTCGCTGGCGCTTATGTTGGCGGTGGCGACGACGGCGGGAAACGTCTGGCACCACCACGCCACGACCGCTGCCGAATCCACGTGCCCGATTTGCCACCTCGGCCACCAGCCCGCTCAGCGATCCGTCGCGATGCAGTCAGCCCCAGTGATGCTGGCTGAGGGCTCAGGACCGTTCGTTCCCGAACCGCTGTTCCGTGCGGGCCCGATTTTCTCGCGCCTCGCGACCCGCGCACCTCCTTCTCTGTAAACTCCGGGTATTCCTTCGGGCGCATCGTTCGCCCCAATCTGCTCATTTTTCGTAGAGGACAGACCATGTATTACCGTACATTGCGCATCTCGGCCCTTCTAGCTGTGTTGTCGGGCGCTGCCGCACTGGCATTCGGGCAGTCGCCGCAATCCGCCATTCGCATTACGCTGGATGAGGCCATCCGGCTCGCTGTTGCGCACAATCACGCCCTGCTCGCGTCCCGTTCGAACATCGTGCAGAGCCAAGACCAGGAGATCACTGCTAATTTACGCCCCAATCCCGTCTTTGGAGCCGATGTCGTCGGCCTGCCGGTTACGCCGAAAGAGTTCACCGCCGACAACATCAACCAGGCCGAATTTGACGTCGGGTTGGGTTACCTATTCGAACGAGGCGGGAAGCGCCAGCACCGGCTGAGGGCCGCTCAGGACCAAACCGCCGTGGTGAAGTCGACGGTCGCCGACAACCAGCGCAACCTAACCTTCAATGTCGCTACGCAATTCACGAATGCGCTGCTTGCCGAGTCGGCCCTGTCTTTTGCGCAACAAGACCTGAAGGACTTTCAGAACACTGTGGACATCAGCGAAGCACAGTACAAGGCGGGCGCGATTGGCGAAGGCGACTTGCTGAAAATCAAATTGCAACTGTTGCAGTTTCAAACCGATGTGACCGCGGCGCAACTCGCCAAGCAACAAGCGCTTGCAGCGCTGCGCCAGCTCTTGGGATTTGAATCGGTGCCCGAAAATTATGACGTTGCTGGCAGTCTCGATTATCAGAGGATTCCTTACACGTTGGAGGATCTGCAGGCGCAGGCCATCAAGGATCGCCCTGACTTGCGGGCAGCGGCACAGAGCGTGACGGCGGCGCAAAGCCAGTACCTCCTTGCGAAGGCCAATGGCAAGGTGGACGTGAACGGTACACTGAATTTCACGCATATCACCGGCTACAATTCGTCTTCGATCATTGTCAGTCTTCCCTTGCCGATTTTCGACCGCAACCAAGGCGAAATCGCGCGAACGAACGCGGCAATCTCCCAAGCTCAACAGTTGCAGCAAGAGGCGAGCGAGCAGGTGATGACCGATGTGCGCACGGCGTACGAGACTGTCCGAACCAACGAGCAGACACTTCAGATCTATCAAAAGGGCTATCTCGACGAGGCCAAGCAATCGGTTGATATCAGCGAGTACGCTTACAAGCGCGGTGCCGCGAGCCTCCTCGATTTCCTGGACGCGGAACGCAGTTATCGCGATACGGAGTTGGCCTACCGCCAGCAACTCGCTTCCTACATGCTCGCCCTCGAGCAATTGCGGGAAGCCGTCGGCACAAGGACCTTGCCATGAATCCCATGCACACGTACGCGTCAACGAAATTCACGCGCTCGATTGCTTCCGCTATCGGCGTGAGCCTTGCCGCCGCGATAATCTTGGCCGGTTGCGGGTCGCGCGGCCGTCAAGCCGAGAAAATGACCTCCTACACTTCAGCAAACTCCGGCGCGGAAGCGACACTTTTCAGTGTGCCTCAGGACCAGCTATCGCACATTCAAATTGTGACCGTTTCCGCCGCCCCGCTCACTCGGACACTCAGGTTGTCCGGCCAGGTCGCTTACAACGGTTTCAAGACCACACCGGTGATCACCGCGGTAGGCGGACCTGTCAGCCAAGTGCTTGTTTTCCCGGGACAGCACGTCCGGGCGGGCCAGCCAATGCTTGAAGTTTCGAGCCCGGATTATTCCCAGTTACGCGCGAACTATCTGAAGGCGCGCGACAGCTACGATCTGGCCGATAAGAATTATCAGCGCGCGCAAGATCTCTACGCTCACCATGCCATAGCACAAGCGGACTTGCTACAAGCGGAATCAGTTCGCACGCAGGCGCAGGCCGATATGAATGCCGCCGAGCAGGGTTTGCATATCCTGGGAATCACGAATCTGGATTCACTCGCCAGCGCGCCCCCCACGGCGCAAATTCCTGTGCGCGCGCCCATCTCCGGCGAGGTAGTCGACCGCCTATGCTCACCGGGGCAGCTAATTCAGGCCGGTGCCACGCAATGCTTTACCATTTCCGATATGAGCACCGTGTGGGTGCTCGTGAACGTCTACCAAAGTCAACTGTCATATATTCACAATGGTGAAGCTGTCTCGGTGCAAACCGACGCCTACTCCACCGTCTTTCACGGGAAAATTTCTTATCTCGCTCCGGCGGTCGACCCCAACACGCGCACTCTGCAAGCGCGCATCGTCACGGAAAATCCCGGCGAAAAACTGAAGAACCAGATGTACGTGACTGCAATCGTCTTGGCAGGCACGATCCCTAAGGCCATTACGGTTCCCGTGGCATCGGTGATGCGCAACGCTGAAAATCAGCCATTCGTCTACGTGCAGACCGGCGCGACGCAATTCAGCCGCCGCATGGTGGAAATCGGCGAAATACAACAGGAACGGATTCAAATCCTCAGTGGATTGTCGGCGGGCGAGAAAGTTGTCGCCGATGGCAGCTTGTTCCTGCAATTCCAGAATTCGTTGCAACGCTAGCAGCCAATGGTCCAACAATGATCCATCGCTTAGTCCAATTCGCCCTGCGCCAACGCTTTCTGGTCCTTCTGCTCGTCGTCGCTCTCATTATTGGCGGCTCGATTTCGTTCCAGCGCATGCCCGTTGATGCGTACCCTGATCTTTCTCCTCCGATGGTGGAACTAATCACGCAGTGGCCGGGCCACGCCTCGGAGGAAGTTGAGCGGCTCATCACCATTCCTCTCGAAGTCGAGATGAACGGCGTGCCGCACATGCAAATAATGCGGTCGATTTCCCTCTATGGTTTGTCGGACGTGCGCATGACGTTCGAGGAAGGCACGGACGATTACTTCGCGCGCCAGGTCGTCTTCGAGCGCATTGCCGATGCCACATTGCCCCCCGGCATCGTCCCGTCGCTTTCGCCACTCTCGAGCCCCAGCGGCCTCGTCTACCGCTACGTGATCCAAAGCCCGGACCGCAGCCCTCAGGAGCTGAAGACCTTCGAGGACTGGGTGATTGAACGCGCATATAAGTCAGTCCCGGGCGTCGCGGACGACTCCGGCTTTGGCGGCACAGTAATGCAATATCAAGTGCTGCTTGATCCGGCTAAGCTTTACGGCTATCACCTTTCCATTCCCACCGTCCTCCAGCAGCTTGCCAACAACAACGCCAACGCCGGAGGCGGCTTTTACTCGCAAGGCGGCCAGTTCTACTACGTGCGTGGCATTGGCCTGATGCGCGACGTACAGGACATTGGCAACACCATCGTCGGGAGCCAGAACGGCGTGCCGGTGCGTGTCAGCGACATCGGGCAGGTTGTCATGGGCCACGCGCCACGCTTAGGCGAGTTTGGCTTCATGAATACGGACGACGCGGTCGAAGGCGTGATTCTGATGCGCCGCGGCGAACAAACACAGGACGTGCTGAAGGGCGTCGAGGCAATGACCAACAACCTCAACCAGCACATCCTGCCGCCGGACGTCAAGGTTCATCCGTTTTACGACCGCAGCGACCTGGTCCAGGTGACCATCGACACAGTTGAAGGAAACCTTATCCGCGGTATGCTGCTCGTCCTGCTGGTGCTCTTTATTTTCCTGGTCAGCGTGCGCGCCGCCGTCATTGTAGCTCTCACAATTCCTTTGGCGTTGCTGTTCTCGTTCATCTGCCTGCATGCCAAGGGTGTTGACGCGAACCTGCTTTCAATAGGCGCCATCGACTTTGGAATCATTATCGACGGCACGCTTGTGATGGTGGAAAACATTTATCGCGAACTTGGCTTGCGCGCTGGGCAGGAGTATAAGCTCCACGACGTGATCAGCGCGGCAGCGGCCGATGTCGACCGGCCTGTCTTTTACTCCATTGCGGTTATTGTTGCCGGCTACATCCCAATTTACGCGCTGGGCGGCGCTTCCGGGAAACTGTTCCATCCCATGGCGGACACGATGGCGTTCGCTTTGTTGGGCGCACTGATTCTCACGCTGACGTTCGTCCCGGTGATGTGTTCCTACTGGTTCAAAAATGTAAGGGAGAGCGTCAACAAGCCGTTCGAATCGCTGAAGCATTTCTATGGACGCAGGCTCGATTGGTGCCTCGACCACCCTGCTTTGACGCTGATTGCAGCCGGTGTCATTTTCGGCTTGACTCTCTTGCTGGTGCCTTTTATCGGCGGCGAATTTATGCCCCACCTCGACGAAGGTGCACTGTGGGTGCGCGCGACCATGCCGTATACGATTTCCTTCGAGGAAGCCAGCAAGTTCTCTCCCGAAGTGCGGCACATTCTGATGTCTTATCCCATGGTGACGCAGGTGGGCTCTGAACTTGGCCGTCCCGACGACGGCACGGATCCCACGGGTTTCTTCAACGATGAGTTTTATGTCGGGTTGGCGCCCTATGGCGACAAGACATGGCGGCAAACCGCAATTCGGAACAAACAAGAGCTCACTGCGGATCTCCGGAAGCGCTTTGCCGCATTCCCGGGCGTCATCTTTAATTATACGCAGCCTGCGGAAGATGCCGTTGATGAAGCTCTCACCGGACTGAAGAGCGCCTTGGCAGTGAAGATTTACGGCCCTGACTTGAATGTACTCCAGGATAAGGCAATTCAGATCAAGCGCGCGCTAGAACAGGTTCCAGGCTTCACGGAACTGACTGTTGTTCGAGAGCTCGGCCAGCCGAGCCTTCTGATCAATGTGGACCGTGACAAAATAGCCCGCTACGGCATCAATGTGGCTGACGTAGAAGCGGTGATTGAGGCAGCGGTTGGCGGACAAGCAGCCACCCAAGTGATCCAAGGCGAAAAGCTTTTCGATCTGGTGGTGCGCATGGAGCCGCAGTTCCGTTCGAGCCCCACGCAAATCGGCAATCTGCTCGTCGGCACGCCATCCGGTCAGCTGATTCCGCTGACCCAGCTTGCCGATATCGAGGAAAGTTCAGGAGCGTCGTTTATTTATCGCGAGAACAATTCGCGATACATCGGCGTGCAATACAGCATCGAGGGGCGCGATCTTCAGACCGCGGTCCTTGCCGGCCAGGCTGCCGTCAAGAAGGCCGTTACGCTGCCGCAGGGATACCGCGTCACATGGGGCGGCGAATACAGTGAGCTTGTTACGGCGAAAAAGCAGCTGGATTTGATCGGCCCGCTCGCCATCTTGCTCATCTTTTTTATTCTCTTTGCTCTCTACGGTAATTTCAAATTCCCAGTCGGGATTGCCATCGGCGTACTCATCACAGAACCCGTCGGCGCGCTGATCGCCCTGAAGCTCACGAACACGCCGTTTAGCGTTTCGTCCATTTTGGGCCTACTGGCCCTTATGGGCGTGTCGGTCGAAACAGCGGTCATCCTGTATTCGTTCATCAATAAACTGCGCCTGAGCGGCCAGGACATCCGCACTGCCACTCGCGAGGCCGCTCTTCTGCGGTTGCGTCCCATCATGATGACAGCGCTCGTCGCGTGCCTCGGTTTGCTGCCCGCTGCGCTGTCTCATGGTATCGGCTCAGATACGCAACGTCCCTTCGCCATTGTGATCGTCGCGGGATTGATTTCGCGCCTGTGCCTCGCCGTGTTTATTGACCCCGTGATTTACCGCGCGGTCGCCCGAGACGGCGATGTTCTGCAAGTGTGATTCAGGCGGAATTCGCCATTTCCACTGCGCCCGTTTATAATGAATCGCGGAGTTGGCCTGCGACGCGCGTTTCGCCGCGATGGCTACTTTGAACCAACACTGAAACCCCGGGAGTCCTTGCCGTCCTGCCGGTGTGCATGTCCTCTCTCGAGCAATCGAGCCAGGAAAGCCTAAAGGCAGGCGTTGGGCGCCCACTTAGATCAGGGGTTCAGGGGCCTAGCTGCGTACGGCGAAGTGGACCGCTCCGTTTTTTTTTGGGCGGCTGCCGCGGGAAAGGATTTTGCAAATTTTGGTTGTCTTTCCCGGCCTCCAACCTCTAGCATCCAACTTCTACTCATGCGAATTCTTTTTGTGGGAGACATAGTAGGCTCGCCCGGCCGGCGCATCGTGCACGACCATCTCGCGGACATCATCGCGCAGCAGAAGGTCGATCTCGCCATCGTCAATTGCGAAAACGCTGCTTCTGGTTTCGGCGTCACGCCTCGATTGGCCGACGATCTTTTCGCCTCGGGCGCGGAAGTGCTTTCCGGCGGAAATCACATCTGGGACCGCAAGGAAATCTTCGATTACTTGCCGCATCAGCCGCGTCTGCTGCGTCCGGCGAATTTCCCCCCTGGTGCGCCGGGGAGCGGGCTTTACATTGGTACCTCACGCGACGGGGTGGGCTACGCGGTGTTGAATCTGCAGGGCCGCACATTCATGACGCCTCTCGACTGCCCGTTTCGCGCCGCGGAGCGCGAGCTCGCTCGCGTTCCTCCAGAAGTGAAAGTGATTCTGGTGGACATGCATGCGGAGACGACTTCCGAGAAGCAGGCCATGGGCTGGTTCCTGGACGGCAAGGTTTCGGCCGTCGTCGGCACGCACACGCACGTCGCCACGGCAGACGCGCACGTGCTGCCCAAAGGCACGGCTTTTATCACCGATGTCGGCATGACCGGCCCGCACGATTCAATTATTGGCATGGGCAAGGAGGGCATCATCGAACGCTTTCTGAATGGGCTTCCCGCGCGCTTTGAAGTGGCCGAAGGCGACGTCCAGATGCACGCCGTGCGCATTGACGTGGATGAGTCCTCCGGGCATGCCCGTTCCATCGAGCCTCTCGTCTTCCGCGCCGAATAATTTGCCTAGCGCGTATAAATCCTAAACGCACGTCCTCGCATCTCAATTGACCGGACGTACCGTTGTATAATTCCGTGCCATGAAAATTTCGTCTAACCGAATGATGATTGCCGTCGCCGCAATGCTCCTTTGCGCTGCTTTCGTCCTGTTCGCGCCAAGCAATTCTCGCGCGCAGGGCGACGACATGGAGATCGAGCTTACGGCGCGCGCGCGCCTGTTCCCCGACATTGGTCCAGGCATCAAGGCGGTCAGGCGTGACGCCGCCGGCCACTACTACTTCCTCTCGACAACAGATCCAGCCGTCCGCGTTTATGCCGCCGATAACACTTTCCTCGGTCAAATTCCCACCGACGCCACAGGCGCGGCGGCAATTGTTTATGGCGACGATATGGACGTGGACGCTTCGGGCCGCGTGTACGTCGCGGATCGCGGCGCGAATGCCGTGAAAGTTTACACGCACGACGGCAGGCTCGCGCTCTCCATTCCGGTCCACGCGCCTACTTCGGTCGTCGCACTTCCCACCGGCGAAATCGCTGTCGCTGCTATGAAGTCGGGCGAACTTGTCACGGTTTACGGCATGACTGGCAAGGATCTGCGCGAATTCGGCGACATCTCTGATCTGGCCGAGCATCAGGATTTAAATCGCCTGCTGAATATTGGGCGCCTCGCCGGCGATCCCGCGAGCCACATTTACTATGCGTTTAGCTATATGCCCGAGCCGACGGTCCGCAAATACGATGCCTTCGGCTATAGCGCCTACCAGATTTCGCTCAAGACAATTGATATCTATCCTACGGCGCAAGCCATGCGTCGCACGATTTACCGGCTCGATCAGCAGAATACGACTCCCCAGTTGCAAAAAGTGATCAATGCGATCGGTGTGGATCCAGCGACGGAGGAAGTGTGGGTGGCGCTGGGCGACGATTTGATGAAGTTCGACAAGGACGGCAACCGCATCGAAAAATACCGCACCCTCACGACCAGCGGCGAGGATTTGACGCCGACGTCAATCCTCATCGAGCCCCATCGCTTGCTGCTCGCCGACGACCCTCACGGCGTATTTGACTTCACCCGCCCCGATCAGCCCGCGACGCCAATCCCTAAAACAAAATAACTCCGCAAAGGAATCTCAGTCTCGACTTACAGCAACTCCAGAATAGCCATCGCGTCCTTAGTGCGCGCTGCCACACAGGGTCGTGACTTGTTGGTCAAGAGCCGCGTCCATTTGGGTTTCGTGATGGCTTGCGGCAGAGCAGATCTGCGCGGCGGAAATCGCGAGCGCGCCGCGAAAATCAGCACCGTCGAGATTTGCGCCGTTGAATTGCGCTCCACTCAAAATAGCTCCTTGCAGAACCGCGCCGCGCAGGTCGGCGCCACGCATATCCCCAGCGTCCAGAAACGTTCCGTTGAATTGAGCGTTTTCGAGTTTCGCGCCTGCCAATTTTGCCGAGCCGAAATACGCGCCGCGTAAATCGGCCTGGTTCATTTCTGCATTATTCAGATCGGCGTCGCGCAGGTCAGCCTTCTCGAAGCTTGCGTGTGACAGTTGCGCATTGGTCAAACTGGCTTCATACATATTCGCCCCGTCGAGTCTTGCACCCACAAGAATTGCGCCGGCCAAAGAACCGTATGTAAGATCCGCGCCGGCCAAATCCGCCCGATCGAGAACAGCTGAATTGAAATTCGCTTGCCGCAGGTTGGCGCCGCGAAAATCGGTCTGCGAGAGGTATGCCCCGCGCAAGTCAGCACTCTGCATCCGTGCATTCGCGAAGAAAGCGCCTGATCCTTGCGCATAGCGGAGACTTATATACGGAAGCCGCGCACCTTTCACCAGTTTCAAATCCTCATCTTTCCCGGACCATCCCGCGGGAGCCGCCGAAACTGCGGCGCTCGTTATATCGGGAAATGGGTCGTAACCCGCCACCCAGAAAATGTCAGCGCTCCAACGGCGAAAGTTGGTCGAACTCCATTTTGGAGCGCGCCCATTCCCGTGCGGAGCGCCTAGGATCGCGCCCACCGATAGCATCAGCAAGAGCAAACATGCCCCAAGCGTCAACGCCGTGAACCAGCCGCTTTGCCACGACTCCATGAATCGTTTCCCGTCGCTCGCACGACGCGCCGGCACAAATATACTGCTCGCGTTACCGGGCAGAAAGCCGCCCATTGCTGCCGCAAGCAAAATAAAAAATATCTGCAACAAGCTGCCGCGCAAGTCCTGTTCGGTCAGATAGCGAGCCCACAACAAGACCAATGTTGCCGGAATCATCCAATACGCTATCAGCTTAGAAATCATGCGCTGCAGAAAACGAAGCGACGCGCGGTCCGCATCCAGTTCGTCGAGACGCGCAGGCGCAAGCGCGATAACTGATGCCGGAAGATATTCCGCGATTCTTCGGCCGTCCGGAAACACGGCCGGCAATTCGCTCAAGGCGTCCCACAATCGTTGCAGAAAGAAATGGAAACCGATATAGGCTCCCGCGAGCAGTAGCGGCGCAATCAAGTAAAAAGCGAGCGTAGGCATTGCATTGCCCACTGCGGGCGAATTTCGGAGGAGTTGCACGTCCTTCGTCCTGGCGACAACTAACCACACTAGAGCGCATACGATCGTCATCGCGATCAGAAGCACACGTAGGATTCTGGATACGGCCGCGATTTTCGTGAGCCCTTCGAAGGGATAGATCGATTCGGGCAACTCTGCGCCGAAAAGACTCGCGCCGGCCAGTTGCCGCGCCACCAGGCCGGTGGCATTAGACAAATTCGCGCCCGCCAAACTCGCGCCGCGCAAATTTGTGCTGACGAGGTTCGCCTCGCTCAGGTCCGCTTCAATCAGGCACGCCCCGCGCAAATCGGCAAGCAACAGATCGGCGCCCTTCAAATTTGCGCGCAATAGGTTCGCGCCAGGCAGTTCGGCACCCATCAAGTCGACGCCTTCAAAATTTGCGCCAATCAGATCGGCTTTTCGGCCGGCCTCGCCGCGCGATTCCACCCAGGCGCGATGGTCCTCAACGATCTCATCCAATTCAGGATCGCCGAATTTCCGGCACCAGTAATTGAGCGTGGTTGCGGCTTTCGATTCTTCCTGGACAGCGGCCGCTTGCTCAGCCTCTTCTGCCGAAGGCCTAAAATTAAAACTGAATTTCATCGACACCCCGCCGCTCTCTGTGGTCCGCCTCGCAAAAAATAGACGCCGAGAATGCCGGGCCAGACGTCCCATGCCTCCTCTAGCCTAAGCGCAATCGGGCCGCGCTGCGGCCTCATCCTAGCGCGTGTGTCCTCAACGAATCCCCTGTCCTCACGGTCAGGGGCAGCCTTTAGTGTGAATCAGGGTGTGTGGCGAGCAGGTGGCGAGCAGGACAAATAATACATTGCAATACAGCAACCACTATTCGAAATCGGCGAGCGCTTCAGATGCGCATGGGCATGACGACGTAGCGGTAGCGGCACGATTCGTCAGCGAGCGGACGCAACTGGCCCGCCGACTGATCGTCCTTCAACTCGACGGAGATGGGCCCCTCGGCTGCTGCCGAAAGGAAATCGAGCAGGTACTGCGCGTTGAACCCAATGCTGATCGGCTCGCCTTTGAATTCCTTTTCAATAGCTTCTTTAGCTTCGCCGTATTCCGGGCTCGACGCGGAAATTTCGACGCCCTCTTTTGCCAGCATGAACTTCACTGCGTGCGATCGTTGGTCAGCGAGTTGCGAAACGCGACGCAACGCGTCCTGCAGTTCGGTGCGTTCGAGCACGACGGTCTTGTTGACCTCGCGCGGCAGCACGGCCTCGTAATTCGGAAACGTCCCTGTCAATTTACGCGAAGTCAGCAGCCGCCCTCCAAATTGAAAGAAGAGATGGCTTTCGTCCTGCGCAAACTCCATTTCCGCATCATCGTCCACTTGGCCGCATAATCGCTGCACTTCGGTCATCGCCTTCTTTGGCACCAGGACACGGACTTCTCCGGGCAGCCCCGTAAGTTTGTGGCTCATCTCCACCATGGCCAGCCGGTGCCCGTCGGTTGCCACCATGGTCAGTGTGCTGGGATTCAGCACGACAAGCGCGCCATTTAGCGTGTACCGGGACTCTTCCTGTGAAATCGCGAAGATTGTCTTTGAGATCAAACCGGCAAACAGCTTTGCCGGCAGCTTGACGAGCGTGTGGGGAAACTCGGGAAGCGCCGGAAAATTCTCTTTCGACATGCCGACCATCTTGTACGACTTGCGGTCGCAAACGATTTGCACCCAGTGGTTGTCAAGCAGCTTAAAACGAATTTCGCCTTCGGGGAGCAACCGTACCAGATCAAGCAGTTTCTTTGCGGGAATCGTGCCCGCACCCTCTTTTTTCACCTTGGCTTCACACGACGTGCGAATGCTCAACTCAAGATCCGTCGCGGTAATGAACAGACGATTGCCTTTCGCCTCGCAAAGAAGGTGCGAAAGGATGGGGATCGTCGTCTTGCGCTCGATCACGCCCTGCGTCAAATCCAGTTCATCAAGCAAGTCGCTTCTCTTTATACTAAATTCCATCGTGCATTTTCCTCATTGGCTGCTGCGCTGTACTTTACTTCTTTTCTTTATTTGAATAAACAAGGGAAATACCGTAGCCGCCGCCGCACCTGTGGATTCTTCGGAAATCTCGCCACGCTGCTTTGCCTGTTCAGCTTGCCGCCTTTTGATGCTTGTGGAGATTCGCGTGCCCGCAAGGAAATTCATCACGATGGATGATCGACGATGAAACTCACACGAAATTCACATGCCACGGGAACCGCGACCGCGGAAAACCCATTCAACCCTATCCGAACGAGTCGAGTAGCCGGTTGATCGTCTTGTTCAATTCTTTATCGGTGTGGCGCAGGTTCTCGATCTTATGAATTGAATGCAGCACCGTCGTGTGATGCTTTCCGCCGAATTGACGTCCGATTTCCGGTAGCGACGCCGACGTGAGCTGCTTCACCATATACATGGCCACCTGGCGAGGGAACGCGATTTCTCTCGAATTACTGCGCACCTTCAGGTCCTGCCCACGCAATCCAAAATGCTCACCTACGCGCCGCTGAATTTGCTCGATGGAAACTTTCTTCTCTTGCGTGTCGATCAAATTCTTCAACACCTGTTGCGCCGTCGCGACGCTGAGCTCCACTCCGGTAAGCGACGCATACGCCAGCAAGCGAATCAGCGCCCCCTCCAGTTCGCGAATATTTGATTTGATCGAGCGCGCAATGAATTCAGCGACATCCTCGCCGATTTTCACCTGTTCGCTCTCGGCTTTTCGCTGCAAAATGGCGATTTTTGTCTCAAGGTCAGGCTGTTGAATGTCGGCAATCAGCCCCCATTCAAATCGTGAGCGAAGCCGCTCTTCAATCGCGGAGATTTCTTTGGGCGGGCAATCCGAGGAAATCACGATTTGCTTTTGCTGCTCGTACAAAGCGTTGAAAGTGTGGAAAAATTCTTCGTGCGTCCGCTCTTTGCCGGCAATGAATTGAATATCGTCTACCAGCAATATATCCATCGTGCGGAAGCGATCGCGAAATGCGCCCATGCGGTCAAAGCGCACCGCCGCAATCACCTCGTTGGTGAATTTTTCGGCGCTAACATAAATCAGCCGTGCTGCGGGATTGCGTCGCTTGATCTCGTGCCCGATCGCATGCATCAGGTGCGTTTTTCCCAAGCCCACCCCGCCGTATAAAAAAAGCGGGTTATAGGAT
The DNA here is from genome assembly GCA_027307115.1 of Acidobacteriota bacterium. Classification (GTDB taxonomy): domain Bacteria; phylum Acidobacteriota; class Terriglobia; order Acidiferrales; family UBA7541; genus DAHUXN01. The sequence continues at coordinate 1,351 of DAHUXN010000074.1, read as the reverse complement.
TTCGAGGGTTGCTCCGCCACGGCTTGCGCTGCGGCATGCGCGAACTGGTTGCTACTGCCCACAACGAACGTTTCAAACGTATATCGCGGATTCAGTTGGTGGTTCGCCGAATCGAAATCGAGCTTGGCTTGCGCTGGCGCCGCCGGACCGTTCCCCAGCTCGCTTTCCGCGCAAATGAACTCTAGCCGCGCGTTGGGCGTGCCTACCTCAGCAAGCACCGCCTGCAGCAGGTCGGCGTAAGTCTGTGTTAGACGCTTGCGGAATATCGCCGTGGGAACGCGAATCAGCAGGCGGTCATCTTCCGCTGCTTCCAGGCGCGTTGGTCGAAACCACGTGGAAAAACTGTGAGCGTTAACGCGCCGCTCCATGTGTTGGAGAATTTTGTCCCAGGAATTCACAGTAACAATAAGACCCCGCCAATTTCCACACCAGTGGAAATATTGTGGAAAACCCTACCCCGCGTAAGGGGTTTTGTCGAGCTATCCTATGATTCAATCCCGCCACAGAATCTCCGCCCCACGCGGTGCTGTCGCGAGACTGCTGAGGAGTACGAGCTCTCTGCACTTGTTTAAGTGCGAGCGCGGATTCTGCCTAAACGGAAGCAAAGGAGCAAGAGAAAACTGCGCAAGGTCGGTGCGCGTCATTCACAGTTCATTCACAGCTTTTCCACAGCGTCAAGCCTCGTTAATTTCTGGGAGAAAATCCTTGACTTCGGGCGTTTCTCTGCTGATTCTCAATTCGGAAATTTTTCTGCACATGCATTGTGTGTGCGCGGAACCGAACGCGCGAAGCGCCACACAAACGGCGGACGGTCGGACTCTTCTACTGTGGTGAAGACCCGGAATCATGCAGCAGCACAACGTCTGAATCGGTGTGGAAGCGGCGGACTCCCAGGGTCTTGCCATCGGGTGACCAGTGAAACTCAAAAATTTGTTGAGAGCTGAAATTCGTTATCTGGCGGCCCTTCGATCCATCAAGTGGGTGGACCCACACATTATCCACCCCATTTTCGCGTACAACATATGCCAACGCTTTTCCATCCGGGGTAAATTGTGGGCCCGGTGGTCCCGCGATGTTCGCGTTGGGCTCCAGAAGGCGCTGCGGGGAGCTCACGCCTGAAACTACACTGACGATCGCAACCTTCTGCTTGCCTTTCCGTGTTTCTGGATTTGTCACCGACGCGAGGAACGCCACTAGCTTGCCGTCGCCGGAGACCGTGGGCGCGCCTCCAGCATAGATGCCGTTTGGAATCGAGGACCCCTGAACAACTTCCGCATGGCCGCCGTCGATGGGCACGCGCATCAACTGATCCGCCGCAGCATCCAGGTAATACACTTGCTTCCCGTCGGGG
>DAHUXN010000060.1 GCA_027307115.1 Acidobacteriota bacterium | reverse complement strand
CGCGATCCAATCCGTCATGTAGCCGCCGTACGAGCCGCCCGCTTCAGCGAGCCGCGTGCTGTCGATAAACGGAAAATGCGCGATCGCATAGTCGACGCCATCCATTAAATCAACGTACGGCTTCCCGCCCCAGTCGGACTGTATTTCATCCGTGAATTTCTGCCCGTAACCCGTCGAGCCGGTGGGATTGATCATTACAACCACGTATCCCGGCGCAGCCATGATTTCCGGATTCCAACGATAGCCCCACTCATCGTCCCACGCGCCCTGCGGTCCGCCGTGTACCAGCAACAGCATCGGATATTTTTTCGTGGCATCAAAATGCGGCGGCTTAACTAATAGGCCCTCTACTTTCGTGTTGTTTGCCCCAGCGAACCAAAATGGCTGCGCGGCGGGCAGTTCGAGCGGAGCAAGAAGCGCGGTATTTTGATGCGTGATTTGCCGAACGTCTGTCCCGTCTGGATTGGCTGAAAAAATCTCCGCGGGATACGTCAGGCTCGAACGTGAAAAGACCAGCCGCTTGCCATCTGCGCTCAGAGAAAACTCCGCGTTGAAGCCGTCCGCCACCACGGTCTTGGGCGAATTGCCTGCTGCGACGGCGATCGAATAGATCGGCATTTCCGCCTTGTCTTCTGCCTGAAAATAAATCGTACGGCTGTCCGGAGACCACGCGTACGTCTCGATATTGCGGTCGAAATTCGTCGTCAGGTCAGTGCGCTCGCGGTTCGAACGATTGTAAATCATCAACTGCCAGCGATCGCTTTCGTACCCAGCGGTCATCTGCGACCGGTAGGCGACCCATTTTCCGTCAGGTGAGTACGCAGGGCCCCAATCGTCGCCTTTGTTTGTCGTGATGCGCTTGGGCTCCGATTCACCCGAAACGCGGACGGTGAAAAGGTCGCCGTTCGTGCTGAGCGCCTCATCTTTGTCGGTATTGGCAGTGAAGCAAAGCTCCGCGCTGTCGGGAGAAAACGCAATCGCCTCGGGCGCGCCCAGATTAAACGGCGGCACGTCGTAATCCGCGCCGGGAGTCAGGTCGCGCGGCGTTCCCTTCGTCACCGCCGTCACAAACAAATGGCTGCGCTTCCCGTCCGCCCAACCGGTCCAGTGGCGATAGAGCAGGCGCGTCGCGATATGCGCTTTCACCGGATTTTTCGCGGCAGCTTCATCGCGAGCCTTGTTGCAAGCGTCGTCGCGGCAATCCGGATAAACCCGCGATACGAACGCCATCCATTTGCCATCTGGAGACCACAATTCATTGTCCACATCCGTGGAAAGAAAGGTGACACGTGAAGCTTCGCCGCCGTATACCGGCATCACGTAAATTTGCGTCGCGCCGTCGCGGGACGACAGGAACGCAATTTGTTTTCCGTCGGGCGACCACCGTGGCCGCGAATCGCTTCCGCTGCGCGTCAGTTGTCGTTCCTCGCCCCCATTCGCCGGCACGATCCAGATGTTGCTCATGGAGTGGTTCGCCTGCATATCGGGCGTGGCAACCACATAGGCCACCCATTTGCCGTCGGGGGAAACTTGAGGATCGCTCACGCGATGCATGGCAATCATGTCGTCAAACTGGATCGCGCGTTTCTGTGCTTGCGCGGGAGCTGAGGTACAGAAAAGCAAGCAAGAAAACACGATCCAGATCAGGTGCTTTGCGAAACGCATGGAATGGCCTCCTCCGAATTATTCTTCGCTGTGCTCTTCGCCGCAAATAATGTCACCTTCCAGCCGTGATGCCAAGTGCAAGCGTGCGCTGATAAAGCCGCACGCCATCGAATCAACGCGCTCCTGAAGTTGGTGTATGATTCGCTTTCGTCGGAAGGAACTTCCTTGCAAAGCGCGCTCATTGTTGACCGTTTGCATTTCGCATTCACCGTAACGTTTCATTATATTTTCCCGCAAATCACGATGGGACTCGCTCTGCTCATCGTCGTCTTGAAAACCATGGCTTTGCGTTCTGGCAACGAGCATTACAACCGCGCCGCGCGTTTCTGGGCTAAGATTTTCGGCATCAACTTCGCGGTCGGCGTCGTCACCGGCATTCCCATGGAATTTCAGTTCGGAACGAACTGGTCTGCATTCTCGCAAGCCGCCGGCGGCGTGATTGGACAGACGCTGGCGATGGAAGGCGTGTTTTCTTTCTTCCTCGAATCAAGTTTCCTGGGACTTTTTCTCTTTGGCGAAAAGCGTCTCGGGCGCATCGGCCATTGGTTTTCCGCGGTCATGGTTTTTGTTGGTTCGTGGCTTTCTGGATACTTCATCGTCGCCACCGACGCGTGGATGCAACACCCCGTCGCATATTCTTTGAGTACAAATGGAATATTTGGGCTGCAGAGCTTCTGGGGCTTGCTCCTGAATCCATGGACGCTCTGGCAATACCCGCACACCATGATCGGCGCGCTGCAAACGGGCTGCTTCGTGATGGCGGCGATTGGCGCATTTTATGTTCTCGCAAAACGCCACGAAGATTACGGTCGGACGTTCTTGCGCGTTGCCGTGACCGTGGGCATCCTCGCCGCGATTCTGCAACTGTATCCTACGGGCGACGCGCAAGGCGTCATGATCGCCCGCTATCAGCCGGTCACACTGGCGGCGATGGAGGGATTATTTCACAGCGAGAAAGGCGCGCCTCTCGCTATCCTGGGTCAGCCCGACGTCGCGAAACAGCGCCTCGATAATCCCCTGGTCATTCCGCGCGGGCTGAGTTTTTTGACCTATCGAGCCTGGACTGCGGAGGTGAAAGGCCTCGATCAATTTCCGCGAGACGCATGGCCCGATCAAATCGAGCTCGTTTATTTCAGTTACCACATCATGGTTGGACTCGGCACAATATTTATCACCATATTTGTGATTGCCGCTTTTCTGCTGTGGCGCGGCGCGCTTTATCGCAGCCGCGCGATGCTGTGGATCATCATGCTCGCCCTGCCCTTTCCGTTCATCGCCAACACCGCGGGATGGATCACCGCCGAAGTCGGCCGCCAACCCTGGCTGATTTACGGAATGCTGCGCACGTCGGCGGGCGCATCGCCGCTCGTTTCCGCGGGGAGCGCGTGGTTCACGCTCATCGGTTTCATGGGCTTGTATACTGTGCTGGGAATTTTATATTTGTTTTTGGTGTATCGCGAGATTGAGCGCGGCCCAGAAGTTGAAGCGGTTGCATCAGCTGTTCTGGCGAGGTAAGGAAAAATGGGCGCCATCTGGTTCTGCTTAACAGCGCTGATGCTGACGGTCTACGTCGTCCTCGACGGATTCGATCTCGGCGCGGGAATCGTCTATCTGCTCGTCGCGCGCAACGAAGAGGAGCGCCGGCTCGTCTCCCGCACCGTTGGCCCGGTGTGGGATGCCAACGAAGTCTGGTTGCTCGCTGCGGGCGGCACGCTTTATTTCGCATTCCCAGCTCTATACGCCGCCAGCTTCAGCGGATTTTATCTTCCGTTGATGATCGTTCTGTGGCTCCTCATCCTCCGCGGTATTTCGCTGGAATTTCGCAGCCACGTCGCCGTTCCCATGTGGGAGTCCTTTTGGGACGCTATCTTCTTCGTCGCGAGTTTGCTCTTGGCCGTATTTTATGGCGCGGCGCTCGGAAACGTCGTCCGTGGCGTTCCGCTCAATGCGCATGGGCAATTTTTTGAGGCGCTCTGGACCAATTTTCGCCCCAATGGCGAAACCGGCATTCTCGATTGGTACACAATTCTCGCTGGCGTGACGGCTCTTGTGGCTCTCACTCTTCATGGTGCGCTGTGGGTCGCGCTAAAAACCGAAGGCGCTCTTCACCAACGCGCGCGCAAATTGGCCGCGGTACTTTGGTGGGCTGTCGCGCTTTTTACGATTCTGATCACTTGGGCGAGCTTTTCATTGCAGCCGCATCTCTACGCGAGCTTTGCCGCGCGCCCGTGGGGGTACATTTTCCCCGCAATCGCGGTCGCAGCCTTGGTCGCCGCGATTGTCTTTCTGAAAAACGAAAGCCGTGCGTTTTATTCGTCCTGTATTTATCTTGTCGGAATGCTCGCAAGCGTCGCTTTCGGACTGTACCCGGACGTTCTCCCGGCCAGCACCAATGCCGCTCTGTCGCTGACCGTGGAAAACGCAAAAGCCGCGGATTACGGCCTAAAGATCGGCCTCGTCTGGTGGACGATCGGCATCATTCTCGCCACGATTTATTTTGTGATGGTCTACCGCCGATTCGCGGGGAAAGTCAGCGCCTCATCAGACGAACACGGCTACTAGCTGCTCGCGGAAAATTACCGAGTCAATCTTTGCGCATGCCCGTAATCAGAAAAGCGGCTCCAATCGTCAGAACAGGCACACTGAACCACAGTGGAAAATGAATCACTTTTCGCGTCTCGAACAGCACTTTCAGCGCACCCACTTGCTGGGAATGCTGTTCGACGCGATAACTGAATTGCGGATGTATCAGCGCCGCAACGCCAATCAGGATCAACACAATGCCAGCCACAATCGCCGTCCGGTTTCGCATCGGCTTTTTTGCTGTTTTCTCGACCCGTACCCTACGATGCAGTCTTAGTTTCCCGCGCAAGGATCGAGCACGGGCAGCAATTCCGAACGAGCCGCAGCTACTAGCTGCTGGTCCGAGCAAACGAATGTCGGAAGCTCGGTGCCGGTTGTTATTTTGAGCGCGAGACATCCTGCCAATTGAACCGCGTCGTAAGCTCGCAGCGCATATCGATCAATCATTTCCAGCGCGCCGTCGAGCACAGTGTCATTCAGCGGTTGTCGCAGGAATTTGCTTTCCAAGTGCTTCTGCAGCTCATCCAGAATAAGAGATGCTGTATCTGGATCGATGTCCCCCGCTCGCTCCCGGCGTCTGATCGCGGAACGGACTTCAACGGGGGACAAGGCCAGCACTACTAGGCGGTTCTCGGACAAATTGCTTGCCAGCTGCAAGAGCCGGTCAGTGCCCGGTTCCAGCACATACAATTTCACTAGTGCACTAGTGTCGAGATAATAGAGAGGCAATTCAGCGCCTGTCGCGCAGCATGGTTACAGATAAATTCTCACCCCGTATTGGAACCGGACGGAAATCATGCATACCGGGGTCTTTAATTCCCAAAATCCCGGCGACTTCTGGCATGAGCCGATTTAGCCGTATCGCTGTCACGGGAAACTGAGGCGATTTTGGATTTGCCACTTTGCTCACCAGTATCAGACGTCTGTCGATAGCGTCGCGCAGGATTTGTCTTATAGAATCGGCGTTTGCCCAAGAAAAACCCTCCGACGGGAGCGCTACATCTCGGAACCACTTCAAAGCGACAAACTCATACCCCGGTCGCGATTCGACACGAGCCAGTGCGCGAACCAAGTCGGAAAGAGAGCCAGCAACTTGAGGGGTAGATTTTGTGGGGTTATTCGGCAGAACTGTGGCTGCACTTTGCACCACAGATTGAGGCTCTGCCTCCGTTTCTTCTGGAATCGGCTTGAAGCTTATGCAGATGGAGTCAGTTTCAGGAGACCAATTTTTGTCGTTGAATGATGCCGTCCGTCTCTTATCTCTCTGCTCGCCTCGGAGTCGGACAGAACACCGATAGCCTTCGGGAAGAAGGCCCAGATTCTTGAGTGGTTCGCAAACTTCCTTTGCAACCTGCTTTTCCACGTCTTTAATCGTTTTCATCTAAATCTCCTCTAGTTATTTTTTTATCCGACCGCATATAGTGCGGGAATTCCCGCCTCTATCTATAGCTACCATAGCGCAATCAGTGGTGGTTGTCAAGTGAATTCTCGTGCCCCTTTCCGCGCGGCAAGCCCGTCACATTCTCTGACGCCATCGGCTTGATAATCTCATCCAGATAATCCGAAGCGCCTTCCGTGCGCTCTAAATGCGGGTAGCGTATCCCGTCATGATAATCGATCTCGTACGTCTCCACGAAACCGCCGTTCGCAACCAGCAGCTTCAGCGGTCGCGCTTCCTTGGCGCTGTCTTCGATAGCGTTGCGCATGGTCTTGACCGACCATCGCCGCCCATTCACGGCCTGAATTTTCATTCCCGGCCCGATTCCCGCGCTGTACCCAAGCATGCCGTGGATCACATCACGAATTGTGCCGTCTTCCTCGAGCACAAGGCCAATCGAGTTCGTGAGGTCCAGATGATTGTCGGTCGATTCATCGTCGAGAATCATTTGATTCGGCGCGTTGCTGTAAGCCAACTTGTAGCCTCCGCCCTCGATTCCGCCGAGCGGCGCCCGCGAACCAACGTAGTCAAGCCGCTCGTGCAGGAATTTCGCCCACTCATAAGGAGCAAGTTCGTTGAGCGTCGCGACGATGTCATCGAAAGTATAAGTTTTCAATGCGGGCTGGCCTCCGGAGCCGCCGTGAAAAATCCTGCAGAAATCGTTCAAAGATTTCTTATCGTTGGTCAACTTGCGCAGCGTCGTATCCACATCCAGCCAGATCAACGTGCCTTCATCGTAGTAATCGGTGCTGCGCCGCCAATTCGCCCACTGCGGAGCCGCGAAGTAGAGAAGCTGGGCCGCGTCCGCCGTATCCTGCAGCGGACGCCACTCGCGTCCCGGACGATGACCGAGCGTTGCCGCACCGTCGGCGAGGTGCTCGCGAAGCTGCTCCGGCGTCCACAAACCGCTGCGCGCGCAGAGTATCGTACCCAGATATTGCGTCAGGCCCTCGTAGACCCACAGCAGGTCGCCCTTCATCGGCGTGTTGTAATCCGGCGTTGCCAGCCCCGCCGGCCGCCGGAATTTTCCGTTCCATGAGTGCGTGAATTCGTGCGGCAGCAAATCGGCGTTTGTGATTCGCAGCGTCGGATCAATCATCGTCCTTTCGTCCACGCGATCGTCGCTCGATTCGTGATGCTCCAGGCCGAAATGCGCAACGTTGTCGCTGAGTGTCAGCAGAAAATGATAATCGCGATAATGCCGCGAACCGAAGAGCGCGCCAGTCTCCGCGACCAGCCGCTTGTAGTCGAGTTGCGTTTCCGTGGGCATTTCGAGCGCTTCGGGACTGTCGGCGGCCATGTCGATTTCGTGCGACGGCGTCTGGCCCGGCGTCAGTTGAATGGCGCGAAAATAATGGCCGGAAAGGACGGGCGAATCGACCAGCGTGTTGAGCGGCGCGCGCTTGAAAATAATTTCGCTGCCGGCTTCCTTTTCCACCGGCAACGCCGTGCCGAACTTCCAGCCCTCGGGCAGCCGCAGACTTGCGTCAAAAGCCAGTTCGCGCACGGGCCAGCCCTTCGGATACAGCAGCACTTGATTCCAGCTCAGCACGTCGAGCTGCGCCGTGGCGGATGCGCCCGCGGAAAATCCCGAAGCAGGCGCCGTGAGCAGAAAATCCAGAGCGACGTGCAGAGACTCGGCGCCCGCGGGAACTGTCAGATGAATCGCGAACATATCCACCAGATCGCGGCGCCACGCGATGCGCTTGCCATTCGCCGTGAATTCCATGCCCGCCACATCCGTGATCGGGCCGTCAGGCGCATGTTCGCCCGGAATCCACTCAGGATAAAATAGTGTCAGCGGCCCCGGACGAACGGGAATCTCTTCGGTAATGTGCAGAATCTTCTGCGGCGCGTGCGTTGCATCCACGGCCAGGCGAATCGGCCCTGGCGCGTTCTGCGCAGTGGCAAGCCGGCTGCAGGAAACGCCAAATATCAGAACAAATGCAATGACGAGTGCCGCCCTGCGCCTTGACCCTGACTCTCGCAACATGATTCCCCCTTCAAAACTCATCAGCTTCTTACTAAGCACGACCCGTCATTCCGAGGAGCAACCGCGACGAGAAATCCGCATTTTCCTTGAGTTTATGCGGACTCCGGCCCTCTCGCGTTCCGAGAATCACAGCCAAGCGCTTTTTGAGCAAGCCGCCGGGGAAAAATCCGCTGCGCATCTGCCCGTTTTAGGGCGCGGTCATGCAAGTGGCACTGCCATCTTCCTCGCCGTTCTCCCTGCTTGTCATTCCGCCCGCCCTGAGTGTCGTGGCTAAGGGAGCCGCGCCTTTTGCCGTGTGAGGAATCTGCTTTTAGTCTTGCTCTAAGAAAAAGCCTTTACAACTGCGCCATCGCCATCTTCATCGCCGCTCTCGCTGCTTGTCATTCCGAACCCGCGCTTTTCGCGGTGTGAGGAATCTGCTTTTAGTTTTACTCGGCGGAGCAAAAATTACAACGCAGGTGCCGCCATCTTTCTCGCTGGGTTGAAAAACGGCAAATTCGCAATTGTCACGGACACGCGATGCCGCACCGCCTCGACGGTGAATTCCATTTTCAGTTTCGTCCCCGGCTTCGAGTACTCGGTCGCAATGCTGGCGAGCGCAATCATCCTCTTCAAAGTCGGCGACCATGTAGTCGAAGTGGCTTTTCCCACGTGCGCTCCACCCACATCGTAAACCGGGACGGCGGCGCGCGACGCCGTGCTTTGCACTTGCGGCGCAAGGCCAATTTTGTCGTAGAGCGCCTCGACTTCATCCCAATTGATATCCAACCCGACGAACTGCCGTTCCGCGCCGCGTTTGTGCTCTTCAATCAGCGCCTCGCGCCCCACGAAGTGTTCCTTTTCCAGATTCACCATGCGGCCCAGCCCGATTTCGTATGGCGAATATTTCTGCGACTCGATCAACGCCTTCTTGCTGCTCGTGTAATCCACTTCAATCAGCAGCAGCCCCGCTTCGATGCGCGCCACGTCCAGCGCCAGCATTCCAGTTGGATGCAAATCGAATTGGCCGCCCTTCGCCACTAGCTCGTCCCACACTTTCGTCGCTTCGTCCCACGGCATCCAGATTTCGTAGCCCAAATCGCCCGTGTATCCTGTTCGCGAAATATCCACGGACACGCCTGCGATTTTTCCATGTGTCACGCGAAAATATTTCAGGTTCGCAATGTCCGCCTCCGCGATTTGCCGCAGCAGTCGCGCCGAGGTCGGCCCTTGCAGCGCCAGAGCCGCCACTTTTTCGGAAATGTCCTCGATTTTCACGTCGAGCCCCAGCGCATTCTGCTCGAACCAGCGCAGGCTCGGGTCCGCCGCCGTCCATCGGTACGTGTTTTCGCCAAGCCGCGAAATCGTGCCGTCGTCCACCACTTTGCCTTGCTCGTCGCACCAGCAGCAGTAAATCACCTGACCCACGGACACTTTTCGAATGTCCCGCGTGATCACGCGGTTCACGAACGTCGTCGCATCCGCCCCGGTGATGAAATATTTGTACAGTGGCGTCACATCGATCAGCGCCGCTGCGTTGCGTATCGCATTGTATTCATGCTCGTGATGCGCCTCATACGCGCTCACCGTGTAGTAGCCCGACCACTCGCGATAATTCAAGCTCTCGCAAAGTTTGAACGTCCTCTCATGCACCGCCGTCCCTATTGGCATTTTTACTCCGATTAGTAAAGACTTGGTGCTAAGACTGGTCCCCTTAACTTTTCATCAGATGCCGCTACGCACTTCCATTTGCCGTTTAACTTTCGGAATCCGAATAGGACACTCTTGCCAGCCGTGGACCATCGTGTGTGGACTGCTGTCTGTTTGTGGCGCATTGTCCGCGAAGGGATTGCTATTTGAAAGAGATTCACCTTTTTCCCAGACAGCTTCGCGACAGGCACCAATTGTCCGCCCCGATAAACGAGAGTGATAGACCAGTCGAATTTGGGGAAGTACTGTTTGTACCCCTCGGGATAAGCAAAACCGCCAGCTGCCGTCCATCGCGTTTGATGCGGCCTGTTCCAGTGAGAAGAGGCACCCACAACTACAGCCCAATCCCCCTTTGGTGACTCCTCCTCGTGCCGCTGTACAGACTCGTCGGCGAAAATAACGAGCGCGAGGCGCCAAAAGTCAGGGTCGTCATGCGCTCTCAGCTTTCCCTCAAAGACTTCGAACGGAATCGTTGCTCTTTCAGAGGCTGCCATTGTCGAATGCGCGACATTCTATGACAGGCGGCAGAGTAATCCAAACATCCCAGTAAGTTCAGTAGAGGGATAACCTACTGCGGTTGTTCCCTTGACACAATTCCCTGTAGAATGTCCGTTCTTTTCACGCTCATAAGAGCTTGCATAGCGCCATGCCCAAATCCTATGACGCAATCATCATCGGCGGCGGCCACAACGGCCTGGTGAACGCGGCGTATCTCGCGCGCGCGGGCAAAAAAGTCCTCGTCCTCGAACGCCGCTACGTTCTCGGAGGCGCCGCCGTCACCGAAGAAATCATTCCCGGCTTCAAGTTTTCCGTTTGTTCTTATGTCGTCTCGCTCCTGCGCCCGGAAATCATTCGCGATCTCGACTTGCCCCGCCACGGCCTCGAAATTCTGCCCCTCGACGGCACGTTCACGCCCATGCCCAACGGAGATTATCTCTGGCGCGTCAACGATCACGCCAAGACGCGCCGCGAACTCGTCCGCCATTCGCGCCGCGACGCCGAAGCCTACGACGAATTCGGCAAGCAGATGCTGCAGATGTGCCGTTTCGTCAAGCCGCTCCTCGGCATGGTCCCACCCGATCCTACGTCCCTCAATCCCGCAGGCCTGAAAAAATTGATGTTTCTCGCAAAACGCTTCCAGGCGCTTGCCGCCGAGGACAAATACAATCTCGTCCAGCTCATGACCATGTCCGCCGCCGACTTTCTCGATCAGTGGTTCGAGACCGACGTGCTCAAAGCCACCATGTCCGCCTCCGGAATCATAGGCACATTTTTGGGCGTCCGCTCGCCTGGCACCGCGTACGTTCTCCTTCATCATTACATGGGCGAAATCGACGGCGCGTTTCGCGCGTGGGGATTCAGCCGCGGCGGCACGGGAGCAATTTCCAACGCCATCGCCGACGCGGCGCGCGAAGCTGGCGCCGAAATTCGCACGGAAGCCCCTGTCGCTCGCATCAACATGCGCGCCGGACGCGCGGCAGGCGTCGTCCTAGAAAGCGGAGAAGAGATCGAAGCGAAAATCGTTTCGTCGAGCGTCGATCCCAATCTCACATTTCTGAAAATGATGGACCCGCGCGGCCTGCCCGACGAATTCGTGGAAGAAGTCCGCCGTTACAAATACCGCGGCTCCTCCGGCAAAGTGAATCTCGCTCTCGACGCGCTTCCCGAATTCACTTGCTTGCCTTCAAACGGATCAGACCGCCATCTTCGCGGCGCGATTTCCATCTCGCCCTCCGTCGAATACATGGAGCGCGCCTACGATCAGGCGAAGTACGGCGAATTTTCGCATCATCCTTACATCGACATTGTCATTCCCAGCTTGACGGATCCTTCCGTCGCGCCGCCGGGCAAACACGTGATGTCCTGCTTCGTGCAATACGCGCCGTACAAATTAAAAAATGGCGATTGGCCCGCGCGCCGCGAGGAATTTGGCGACGCCGTCATCAATACCATCGCCGAATTCGCGCCCAACCTGAAAAACATCATCATCGGCCGCCAAGTTCTCACGCCCTTCGACATCGAGGAGCAAATTGGCCTCACCGAAGGAAATATTTTTCAGGGCGAACTCTCTCTCGAACAACTTTTCTTTTTGCGTCCCGTGGCGGGCTGGGCGCGTTATCGCACTCCGGTCGACAACCTTTATATGTGCGGTTCCGCAACGCATCCCGGGGGCGGAATCATGGGCGCGCCCGGCCGCCTCGCCGCCCTCGAAATTCTGAAAGACCTGGGAGCCAAACAATGAAACAAGCAGGACTAGCAATATCGATACTGATCTGCCTGGGCGCAGCCCACGCGCACCAAAAGCCACCGCGGCTCCTGACCGGTGCTGCTCACTGTTTGGCGATCAAGAACTTCCTGCCGTCGTCGCCAGCCGAGAGACCCAGTTTTGGATATTTCCTTGACCAAAAATCGTATCCCGGCGATAGGGTCATCTACGTCGTCAATTATGCGGCACTCGGACGACCGAACGGATGGGTCTTTGTCATCTTCCTGACGGAGCACGATGGCCGTCAAAATTTCAACGTCCAAAACAACGCTATGTTTGTACTGTCCAAGAATGAACCTATCGGAGTGTCTTTCGTAGATCCCCCGCTGGGCGGCACATGGACACAGCAGCACATCGCAATGGCGATCAAGCGGATTGAAAAACGAGCTAGGTTTATCCTCACCAAGAAAGATTTATTAGCCGCAACGCCGTTCACGACATGCGAATCGTACACGGAAAATTTGCGCTCGCATTTCTAGCCAATGTCTAAACGTCACGACATCGTCATCATCGGCGCTGGCCACAACGGCCTCGTCACCGCATTTTATTTGGCGCGCGCCGGATTCAAGCCGCTCGTCCTCGAACGCCGCGCCGTTGTCGGTGGCGCCGCCGTCACCGAGGAATTCCATCCCGGTTTTCGCGCCTCGGTTCTCGACGGCGCATCCGGCCCGCTCGCGCCAACGGTTGCGAAGGACATGCAGCTCGAGCGCCACGGCCTGCAGTGGCTCGAGCCAAAATGCCGCATCTTCGCGCCATCGCCAGACGCTCGCGCGCTGATTTTGCATTCGAGCGCCGCCGAATCCGCCAAGCGCATCGCCGCGTTCTCGCAAGCCGACGCCGCGAAATATGTCGAGCTCGCCGACAGTTTTGCCGGCGCACAGAAATTGATTTCCAGCCTGCTCACCACGACGCCGCCGGATATTGATCATCCCACTTCCACCGACGTTTGGAATTTGCTGCGTGCCGGTAAGACTTTTCGCGCCCTCGGCAAACGCAACATGCGGCGCTTGCTGCGCTGGGGCCCGATGGCCGTCGCCGATTTCGTTGCGGAGTTTTTCGAAACGGAATTATTGCGCGCCGTCATTGCCGCGCGAGGGATTTTCGGCGTTGCCGCAGGCCCCTGGTCTGCGGGAACCACGGCGACGCTGTTGTTGCGCGTTGCGGCCGGCGGTCTTCCGGACGGCGGCCCAATCTACGCGCGTGGAGGCATCGGCGCGCTCTCCGAAGCCATGGCTGCGGCCGCGAAGCAGGCGGGTGCGGAAATTCGCACTTCCGCCGAAGTCGAGCGCATCCTCGTGAAAGACGGCGCTGTCGCGGGCGTCGCGCTTGCGAACGGTGAAGAAATTCCGGCCACCGCTGTCGTCTCCGCCGCCGATCCCAAGCGCACATTCCTAAAATTAATCGAGCCTGTCCATCTGGCCCCCAGCTTCCTGGGACAGATGCAGCACTATCGCTGTCAGGGAGCTGTCGCGCGCGTTCTATTAGCGCTCGACGCGCTTCCGAATTTCCCCGCCCTCAAAAATGAACACGATGAAAACGCCGCGCTCACCGGACGCATTCACATCGGCCCCGAAATCGATTATCTCGAGCGCGCTTTCGACGACTCGAAGTATGGCGATTTTTCGCGCGCTCCTTTCCTCGAAGCCGCCATTCCCTCACTTCTCGATCCTTCGCTCGCGCCCAATGGCAAACACGTGATGTCCGTGCACATGCAATACGCGCCCTACAAAGTGAATGCCTCAAATGCGGCTTCTCCCGAAGCCTCTCCAGTTTGTCATTCCGAACCCGCGCAGTTCTCGCGGAGTGAGGAACCTGCTTTTCGTTCCGCTGCCTCTGACAGCCTTTCAGGGGGTCGGAGCTTCAGCTCCGACATAAGCAATGGCCCTTCATCGGGGGCTTTAGCCCCTAAAGCTCGCTCGTCTGGGCGGGCCGCGGTTCCTGGCAATTGGCCCGCCCAGCGCGACGCCTTGGCCGACGTCGTCGTAAAGACGCTCGCCGAATACGCCCCCGACCTGCCGCAAAAAATTCTCGCCCGCCGCGTCATCACTCCGCTCGATCTCGAACAGGATTACGGTCTCACCGGCGGCCACATCTCTCACGGCGAACTTGCCCTTGATCAGCTTTTCACCATGCGCCCGCTCATCGGCTGGGCGCGTTATCGCACCCCCCTTCGCGGCCTTTTCCTCTGCGGCCCCGGCACCCACCCCGGCACAGGCCTAACCGCCGCCTCCGCCCTCAACGCCTCCCGCCAAGTCCTGAAGCATCTCCGTCGCTAATTTTGCCACTGCTTTATGGAAGTGTGGGGTGCTTCTAGTGTCCCGGATGCGGTCGTGGGCCGCATTGCGGCTGCCTTGCCTTTCGTTCCTCATTTCCGACTCTCGGCCCTAACCGTTCTTGCCCGTGCACATTGTTTTTGTAAGAGGCGGGCCTAACCCGTCCGTGCCGCGCTCCATTTCTTCCCGTTTTTGCATAAGTAAAGTCTACTTGACACATCCATAAATTTTGTGTCAAGCTAACTTGACTCGCAACTATATGGAGGGCCAACATGGCTCAAGCCCAGCGGCGTTTGATACAGCGCGCTATTCCCGTTATGATCCTTTATTTTGTTCTGTTTGCGTTCATTAACTGGCTTTTTGGTCATCACAACATCCACGGACCGACGGCATACTTTCTTGCAGTGCTTCCCGCCTTACCGCTCATTGCCGCTATCGTGCTTCTTGGCCGCTACATTCGCGAGGAAACCGACGAGTTCAAGCGCGCGGTTATCACCGAGGCGCTGCTGTGGGCCATCGGGCTAACCATGGCCGTCACGACGGCTTGGGGTTTTGTCGAGATGTTCATTCCGGGCATGCACGTTCCGGTTCTCTGGGTCTTTCCGGTTTTTTGCGTCATGTCTGTTATTTCGAAGCTCTTCGTTCGCCGCAGGTTCCAGTGAAAAATTTGCTTCGCGAATTGCGCGCTCAGCGCGGCTGGAGCCAGGCCGACTTGGCGCAAAAGCTCGACGTGTCGCGCCAGAGCGTCAATGCCGTCGAGACCGGCAAATTCGATCCCAGCCTTCCGCTCGCCTTCCGCATCGCCCGCGTTTTTGACATGTCCATCGAGTCAATTTTCATCGATGAATCGGTTAACTCGGAACGAAGTGAAGCAAACCTAAAAGAAAGGGACTCGAATGTGCGAAATGAGTCGTGATCGTCGAATCATGGCAGTTATCGCCGGGTTGCTCGCTGCAATTGCGGCCAGCATTCACCGCATTTCCGGCGCATTGCGAATACCGGAGACAATCCTCTTAATCGCGGTCGTGATTGGGGAGGTGTCTCTGGTCATTCGCATGTACATCGTCAGCAGACGCTAGTGCGAGCGGACAGCAAAGGTCGGTCGCTCGCGCCAACAGCGACGCCCGCAACCTGTCAGCACGTGAATTCATATCGCTGCCACTCCGGCGAGCAGTTGCCAGGAGTTCTGCCGCAGGCAGGCACCTGTATCTCGTTTTGTGGCCCGTAGTTGTCCGCGTGAGGGCATCCCGTCGTGTCCGCAGGCTCGCCTCCTGCTTCCGGTGGACCTTTGTTTTTGCAGGGCCGATTGGACTCACCGGGTCGATGCCGTCCTCGCTCCAACACCGATTCCGCAATCTACGCTACAATAGCGGACTCAAATCCAATTGCCTCCACAAGGGAGATTTGCCATGACTTCTCCGGCAACAACGCTCGATCGCGGCGAATTCAAGAACGAACCCGTTCGCGATTTCTCGAAGCCCGAAAACCGCGCGGCAATGGAGCAGACGCTGAAGAAAGTCGCCGCCGAATTGGGCCGGGAATATCCCCTGATTATTGGCGGGGAGAAGATTTTCACGAAAGAAAAAACGCAATCAACAAATCCCTCGCACCCGAACCAGGTCGTCGGAATTTTCCAGAAGGGCACCGTCGAACTCGCGAATCAGGCCATCGAAGCGGCCGACAAAGCATTCGCGCACTGGAAAATCGTGCCCGCTGCGAAGCGCGTCTGGTATTGCTTCGAAGTCGCGGAAATTCTCAGGAGGCGCCGCTTTGAAATGAACGCGTGGCTCTGCTACGAAACGGGAAAAACGTGGACCGAAGCCGACGCGGACACCGCCGAGTTAATCGATTTCTGCGAATTCTACGCGCGCGAAATGCTGCGCCTCGCCGGCCCGCAAAAACTCGTTCCGAACGCGGGAGAGAAAAATCATCTCGTCTACATTCCGCTCGGCGTCGGCGTAGTAATTCCGCCTTGGAATTTTGCGGCGGCAATTATGGGCGGCATGACTCTTGCCGCAATCGTCACCGGAAATACTGTGGTCGTGAAACCGTCCAGCGATTCGCCAACCGTCGCCGCATTTTTCATGGAAATTCTCAACGAAGCCGGTGTACCCAAAGGCGTCGTGAATTTCTTCACGGGACCGGGAAGCACGGCAGGAGAGGCGCTGGTCTCGCACCCGAAAACGCGCTTCATCGCCTTCACCGGTTCCATGCAAGCAGGCCTGCGCATCGGCGAAATCGCCGCGAAAAAGCAGCCGGGACAAATCTGGATCAAGCGCACGGTACTCGAAATGGGCGGCAAGGACGCAATCATCGTCGACGAAGAAGCAGACCTCGATTCCGCCGCCGAGGGTGTCGCGCAATCGGCGTTCGGCTATCAGGGACAGAAGTGCTCTGCCTGTTCGCGCGCAATCGTGTCCGAGAAAATTTACGACAAATTCATCGAGAAACTGATTCCGCGCGTCAAGGCCATGAAAGTTGGCCCCGCCGAGGACGGAAATAATTTCATGGGCCCGGTGATCAACAAGTCCGCGATGAAAACGATTCTCGAATACATCGAAGCCGGAAAAAAAGAAGGCCGCCTGCTCACCGGCGGCGGCGCGAAGGGAACCGACGGATATTTCATCGAGCCAACCGTGATTGCGGACATCAAACCGAATGCAAAAATCGCGCAAGAGGAAATTTTCGGGCCCGTCTTGGCGGTGATGCCCGCAAAAGATTTCGATCACGCGCTCGAAATCGCAAACGGAACTGAGTACGGTTTGACCGGTGCCGTCTACTCAAAGAATCCGAAAAAGCTGGAGCGCGCTACAGAGGAATTTCACGTTGGCAACTTGTATCTGAATCGCAAATGCACCGGCGCGAAAGTCGGCGTGCATCCCTTCGGCGGTTTCAATATGTCCGGCACCGATTCCAAGGCCGGCGGCCAGGATTATTTACTCCTCTTCCTGCAAGCCAAAGTCATCGCCGAAAATTTAGCGGCAAAGTGATACACGGCGACGTGGCGAGCATCTCCGCGTTCTCTGCGCCTCTGCGGTGAACCGTTTCACTCTTCATTTGCGATGACGTAGTTTGCAGGTCGCGGCGTCATGCGAAAGCCGAAGCGCAAAATTAAATACGCGACGGGGCCGGTGGCGAGCAGCAGCGGCGAATAGCGCATCACGAACGGCTCGCTGTACCAGATTTTCACCGCGCACAAAATCGCCGGCAAAATGATGATCGCCGCCACTCCGATTCGCCCGCCGGGCATGCGAAAACGCCGCGGCGCGTCCGGCGCTTTCTGGCGCATGCGCCACGCGGCGACCAGCGTAAGCAGCGAAGTCGCGATGCGCGTCCAAATATATATGTCGACCAGATCCACCACGTCGAACTTCGCCAGAACGCAATAAACCATGGCGGAGATTGCGATTGCGCGCGCGGGCGTGCCAAATCGCGGATGAATTTTCCCGAGCCACGCGGGTAGGAAGCCATCTTCCGCCATCGTCGCGGGGATACGGGTCGTGTAAAGAATCGTGCTGTTGGAAAGCGCGAGCGTCCCGATGATCGACGCGACAAGCATCGCGGCGCCGAGCGATTCTCCTCCCACCATGCGCGACGCGGTCACGATGTACCCAGTTTCCCACTGCTGCCAGTTGCCGAGCACGGCGATGGCAAGTGTTGCGGGAAGAATGTAAGTGAGTATCGTCAGCGGCGTGTTCCACACGATCAGCCGCATGAACGTGCGCTGCGGATCTTTCATTTCGCCCGTCACGCTCGACAGTTGTTCGTAGCCTGCGTAATTCCACATCGCGAGAGCGAGGCCCGCGCCAAAAACATTGCCGAGCGGTTTTCCCGGCGGCACCAACGGCACCATTGGATTGTGATGCCAATGAAAAAGCGCGACAACGCAAAGCCAGATCACGGGAATAAAAACAATTGCTTGCAGCACGACGGCGAGCCAACCTGCGAGTTTGATGCCGCGCGCGTTGACGTATGCCAGCAGCAGAAGAATCACGCACGCGCCCGCCCATTTTGTGTAACCCGTCAGCCAGGGAACATAATCAGCGAGATAGTCCATCAGCAGCACGCCGTAAAGGCTGTTGAGGAGAAACGTGCCGCTCCAATTCCACCAGCCGCATTGAAAACCCCAGAAATCTCCAAACGCGGCGCGGCTCCAGCGATAGAAGCCTCCCTGCACGGGCATAATGCTGTTCAGTTCGGCGGACGCAAGCGAAATAGGGATGCTCCAGAAAAACGGCACGAGCGCGAGAAACAGCACAGCCATGCCCGGGCCGGAGCTTTTGAAAATCTGCTCGTAGCCAAACGGCCCGCCGCACGTGTAGCCGTAAAAAACAGCAAGCAGCGGAAGAAAACCAATCTGGCGAATCGCTCCGCCGAAGATTTTCGACGACGCTTTGGAAGTGCCGTTTGCGGTGGGCATTTTCGCGTGGTGCGAAGAGCGGCATAATAGTGAACCGTGCCGCGCAATTCAACGACATTCGGCGGCAAAAAAAGGGGCCGCGGCGCCGGCTTGGAATGAAGATTTGGGTGGCTCTGGCATGATGTCGCGAAGAGGATTACCCTGACAGAAGGCTGCTAATACTTTTGCAGTATTGCGTTTGTTTTCTTCATCCCGTTTAATCCCTCCCCAACAATATCGTCTTGGCGTCCGTGAAGCGGCTCGAGCATTTTTATTGCTGCGGGTCGGAATCGAACGGCGAAGGCCGTTTCGGGGAATCTGGCGAGGGGTGGAAATTGCGAAAACTGATTCCTTGTCTTCTGCTGTTGGTCGCGCCGTGCGCTTACGCGCAGAGCAATTATGCGTCCCTGAGCGGCAGCGTGGTTGACGCACAGAATAGTCCGGTAGCGGGCGCGCGGGTGGAACTGACCGCAGTGGACACACCTGCGGCGCGCCGAGCGACCACGAACGAGCTTGGAATATTTCAGCTTACGGCTCTTTTGCCCGGCCACTATCGTCTGGTGGTCAAAGCGCCGGGATTCGCGCCGCTGATGGAGGCTCTGCGCTTGGAAGTTGGCCAACAGGCCGCGCTGGATTTGCACTTGAAGGTCGCATCGGTCAAGAGCACGGTTAAAGTCAGCGGCTCTTCCGAGGACGTGATGCGCACAACCGACGCGAGCGTCGGAGAAGTAGTCGAACCAGAATCCATCCGAGAGCTGCCTCTCGATGGACGAATGCTCATTGACCTGGTTCTTACGGTTCCGGGCGCGCACGTGGGCTCCGGCGCACAGACGGGGGAATCGAACCCACTTTACTGGCGCCCAGGCCAACGTTCGGCCGTCAGCATCGGCGGCAATCGTCCGAACGCCAATTTCTTTCTGCTGGACGGCGCCACGAACACAGACCCGACGTTCAATACACAGAACATTAGCCTCTCGCCCGACGCAGTGGAAGAATTTCAGGTGGAGACCAGCAGCTATTCGGCGGACATGGGCGGCGCCGGCGGGGGCCAGATCAACATCGTGACCAAATCCGGGACGGATCATTATCACGGAACCGTCTACGAATTCCTGCGAAACGGCGCGATGGACGCGGCGACGTTCGATTCCATGGGCAAGAATCACCTGGTACAAAACAACTTCGGGGGATCTTTTGGCGGGCCGTTGGCGGTGAGGAAGAAGCTGTTTTTCTTCGTCAACTACGAGGGTCTCCGGCACGCCATGGCTGTGACGAACATCGAGACCGTGCCTACGTCGGCGGAGATACATGGCGACTTCAGCCAGAGCGGCGTCTCCATTTATGATCCGAGCACCGCGCATCCCAACCCGAATTACAACCCGAATCTACCGACAAGCCCCTCGAATGCGCCCATCATTCGCGATCAATTCAGCTACAACGGGCAGGCGAACGTCATTCCACCCACCGAGATCAATTCCGCCGCGTCACTTTTCCTCGCGAATTACTCGCCGCTGCCAAATCTGCCAACCGTGCCGGGCGTGGACTCCAACAACTACCTCGACGTGCGCAATGGACTGGATGTTGCAGACCAGGGGATGGTTCGCGTGGACCGCGTTTTTGCAAACGGCGATAGCGCGTTCCTTCGCTACTCGCTCAGCGGAGAAAACGGCTTCACGCCGCAGAATTTGCCCGGGTTCGGCGCGAATTACGACAATTTCTCGCAGCAGTCGGTCCTGTCGTGGAACCACATCGTCTCAGAAGACAAGGTGAATACCGCTTCGCTCGCCGTGTCGCGGCTGTCGATGAACCGCACGTCGCAGAATGACGGAACGAATAACATTGTTGGGCAGCTCGGCATTCAGGGAATCGGCTTTGGAGGCAGGGGAGCCTGGGGCGCTCCGTGGTTTGCCGTTCAGGGATACTCCGGCATGGGGGATTCGTTTGCGGCCACTCCCATGCATGCTTGGGATACCACGATCGAGGCGCGCGACACGTTTTCTTGGCAGCGTGGCAGGCACGGATTGAAGTTCGGCGGCAGTTTCCGGCGTTACATCTGGCCGATGTGGGGCTTCTTTCAGAATCGTGGCTTCTATCAGTTCACAAATGGCTTCACGACGCAAACGGAGTCGAATGACGGCACCGGCTCGGCACTCGCGAGCTTTCTACTGGGTCTCCCGGTGGTGAAGCAGAGGCAAGCGGGAGTTCCGCAAATGAATCTGGCCAACTGGGGAGCCGATGCGTTCGCCGAAGATAGCTGGCAGGTGACGCCGACGACCACGCTGGAGATCGGCTTGCGATACGAATATGAAAGCCCGTTGTACGACCGGCAGTACGCGAACACCAATCTGACTTTCGAAAATGGAACGCCATCCGTGTTCATCGGCGGCCAATTGGGTTATCCGCGGGGACTGATGTATTCCAATAAGCGTGACTTCGCGCCGCGAATCGGAATCGCGAAAGATCTGCCCAGGCTGGGCCTGGTTCTGCATGCGGCATATGGAATTTTCTATACCCCTGTCGATCTGAATACGTGGTGCAACCAGCGGCACAACATTCCGTATGTTTTTCCGGAAACGCAGCAAACCAACAATTTCATTCCTCCTGCTTCGCTGGTTGCCGCCGGATTCAATTTTGGGCAGCCGGTGCTGGGCCAGACGACGGTGAGTTTTACGGCGTTTGATCCGCATGCTCCGGCTCAGTATGTCCAGCAGTGGAACGTCCACGTGGGAAAAAGCCTGGGCCAAAACACGATTCTGGAAGTGGGCTACATTGGTTCTCGCGGATTTCACCTGCAACGCGCGCACTTGATCAACAACGCGCCTCCCGGGCCGGGAGCAATCGAGCCGCGGCGCCCGTTGCAGACGCTGAGCTTCGTGCCTGGAAGCGTCCTTCCAGCAAACGTCAGCGTGTTGCCGGGCGACACCACACTGAGTTTTCCCGTGAGCGGAATCAATCTGCTGGAAGATACGGCGCAGAGCTGGTATGACGCGGGCTACATCAACTTGCGCCGCAGTTACTCCCATGGGCTGAGCCTGCTGGCGAACTATACGTTTGCCAAGAACCTGACGAATGCGCCGGACTTTCGCTCTCCGATGGATGAATCCGCGATTCCGCAAAACAACAACGACTTAAACGCAGAGAAGGGCCCTGCATGCGACATCCGCAATCGCTTTGTCCTAAGCAGCGTCTATGAAATTCCCGCGTACCGACGCATGGCGTGGGCCAGCCTGTTGACCGAAAACTGGAACTTCGCCACCATTTTCCAGATCCAGTCCGGTTTTCCCTTCACAATTTCTGTTTTCGGCGACACCGCGAATTCCGGAACTCTGCTGGGGGAAAACCCGATCCGCGCCAACACGACCGGACAGCCTGTTTTTGGGCCTGGGACGCACACGGCCGCGCAATGGTTCAATCCGTCGGCATTCACAACTCTGCCAGCGTTCACGTTCGGCGATGTAGGACGGAACTCGGTGTACGGCCCCGGCATGCAAACATTGGATCTCGCGCTCGAGCGCACGTTTCGCATTACGGAGAGATCCGAATTCGAAATCCGCGGCGAATTCTTCAATGCGCTTAACCACACCAACCTTGGCACGCCCAACCGTTTCGTGAACGAGCCGCAGTTTGCCACCATCACCATGGCGATGACGCCGGGACGCGAGGTTCAGCTCAGCGCGAGGTTATCGTTCTAGTGCGGAGCGAATGGTGATTCAAGGTTACATGTGGCAGGATTTGGCGCCGCGCTTGGCGAGGTATTGCTGGTGGTAGTCTTCGGCGCGGTAGGGTCATTTGAAGCTCTAGTCCATGTTCCGGCGAACTAATTTCTGAGGTAATGGTACGAATAATAAAAAGATAATGGCTGGTCACTCACCCAGTCACTCGCCACGTTTTTTTTCGCCGACGGAACGCTTTATTGTGGTTACTCTTTAGATAACTAAACTGACAGGTGAGTCTAGTATAAGCCCTTTTGGCGGGTACCCCCTTTTTCGCCCCCGAAAGCGTTCCCGGCGGCGTCCAGGGCACGCGCGATTGGTGGATGAAAAGAGAAACATTCGTTTCGTCGCGACTGAAACGGCAACACAAAGCAAAAGAATGCCGGCCTGAAGGCCGCCGCTACGATTCAAAAGCGGAGGGGATAAACCTGCCCCTACAGCCCTGATGTACCATTTACATTTTGAGCGAGGGCGGCTAGTGTGGAGTCGCCCCAGTTTTTCTCCCAGCCCGCGCGCCAAAAACCAAAACCTCGGAAGGAGCAGAAATGCCCGGAAAGCCGCGCCAGAAAAAATCACAAGAGAAGCAAAGCGAGCCACGAAGAGGAAAACAACATCCGATTCGCATTGTGCCCATGCATCCCGGAGCAGCCGTGACTGCGGCCGCCGCTGCGCCACAGCTTACTTATCGCAATGGACCGTTGCTAACGGCGGTGCAGGTTTTCACTGTGTTCTGGGGATCGTGGTGGAAGCAGGCGGCGAATAGCGGGGTGATGACGAACATGAATCAGTTTTTTGACGACATCCTGTCGAGCGCACTCATCGATCAACTGGGAGAATACAGCGTGCCGGGAGAAACGATCGGACATGGCTCGCGCGTCGGCACGACCGTGATTACGTCGCCGGAGCCGGGCGCGTCGGTGCAGGACAGCGCGATACAGAATTTGATTCAGCAGGAAATCAGCGCGGGAACGCTGCCGGCGACGAACGCCAACACGCTGTATTTTGTCTTTTTGCCGGACGGAGTGCAGGTGGTGCAAAGCGGCGGCGCGTCGTGCCAGGTCTTTTGCGGCTACCACGATTCGTTCGGCAGTAATGTTTATTACGCGGTGATGCCGTATCCGGGATGCGCGGGTTGCACGGGAGGGCTAGCGGCGTTCGATGCGCTGACGTCGACAACGTCACACGAATTGTGCGAGGCGATTACGGATCCGATTCCCGGGCAAGGCTGGTACGACGACAACAATGGAGAGATCGGCGACATCTGCGCGTGGAAAACGAGGAAGCTGGGAAGTTACATTGTGCAACTCGAATGGTCGAATCGCGCGGGTGCGTGCGTGTAAAAACTCGATTTGCTCTGGCTCAGACTGCACACAGAGACGCGGAGAGCGCAGAGAAAAACGATGCTCCTTCGAGTTGAAGCCGAAGGTTGGACGGAAGCCCAACGAAGTCAGAGCGGGGTGACGTCGAAGAGGTGGGCGCGGTACGGTTCGAGGCGGACATAGAGGCCGGACTGCACGATTTCTTCGCCGGCGCGCACGTATTGGACGTCGTGGAGCTGATCGGCAAATACGTACTGTTGCGATGGGGAAATTCCAGCAGGGAAGCGGACACGTGCCTGAGATTCAGCGTTGGATAAATTCACGATGACAAATTTCCAAGCATCTCTAGCAAGCCACTGATACGCGACGAGATTGCGAAACGTGTCGTCGCCCGCCGTTTGGATTTCGAGAAGCTGCCAATCGCCGGAATGAAAAACAGATTCGTTGGTGAGTCTTAGAATTCGTTCGTAGAACGCACGCGTTTCGACGTCGGGCGGTTCGGGCGCAGCCATGGCGAGGGGAATCGGCAGATGAATTTTACGGCCGTCGAGCTGGCCTTGATGATAGAAGCGCATGCCGGGAAGCGTGGCGATCAAAGTGCCGAACGCTTCGCGTTTTGCAGAACCGAAGACGGCCGCGCTGCGGGCTTCGTCATGATTTTCGAGAAAACGCGCGGCGCGAGCCTGGCTTGTGACATCGGCCGATAATCGCGCGTGAACTTCGTCGATGTCACCGTCGCGAAGCGCGTCGTAGAGACCTTTGTCATAAGTGAACTGAAAACCGAGCGACTGAATCGGGCCTTCGCAGTTCCAATATACTTCCGCTAGCCAAACAAATTCCGGAACGGCGACGATTGCTTCGCTCCAAAATTCACGAGGAGGTGGTTCGTAGCCTGCGAGAAGAGGTCCCCAAGTGCGCGCAAAAACATCATTGAGTACAAGCATGGCCATATCGCAGCGAACGCCATCACAGTGTTTGGCGAGTTCACGCAACTCGTCGATGAGCGCGGAGCGCGTGTCGGGCTCGAAGTAATTTAGTTGGACAACATCGCGCCAGGGAGGGAAGTAAGGATCCCGCCCGTGAGCCAGCAAATTTGGTTCAGCTTTTGTTTCGACAAGATAGAAGTCCGATGGATTCTGTTTGAAGTTATCCTGCGAGCCGCGAACGTAATATTCCGGATGCGATTTTGTCCAGAGATGATCGGGAGCAGTGTGATTGGCGACGAAATCGAGAATCAAACCAATGTGGCGTTCGCGGAGCCTGACGCGGACGAAATCGAGATCAGCCCATGAACCAATTCGCGGATCAGGTTGATAGCGATGAACGGAATAGGGTGAACCAACGACTTGGCTGAGTTTCCAGCCTGGCAGCGCCGCGTCGAAACCTGAAAAACTCGGAGAGTCTGTTTGAAAAAACCGGCGTCCGACGGGGCTGCGCTCCCAAATGCCCATGAGCCACACAAAATCGAAACCCAGGCTCGCAATATCGTCCCATTCGCTTTCGGGAACGTCGCGGAGGCCGATTTTGCGGCCGAACTTGGCGGAGAGTTCCTCAAGCCAAGCCCAGGCGTTGATTTCGTAGAGATGCGGATGTGGCCGGTAGGCGAAGGCAGAAGATTTGCGGACAGTGGACATCTCCGCCGTGAGGCTATGCCGTGACACGTTGCGTTGTCAATTGTGCAGTTGCTGGTTGAGCGCGTCGTGCGCTTCGACTATCCGCCGGTTAAAGAACTGTACTGAGATTTTGTCAGCTGCACAACGGAGAGCCGCCCTTGGCGGACGAGAGGCGAATCCGCGAAAAGCGCGCTGGCTTTGATTTGCGCCAGGGTCGTCGGCTTGGCAAGAACTTTCCCAGCTTTAATCTTTACGGATGGATTTTTGGGATCGGATGCGTCAACGGAAACGACCGTTGCGGTTCCCACGGCGCTTTTGCAGGTTCCCGTTTCGTAAATGATCAGCCGATCGCCCGATTTCATCTCTCGAAGATTTCTCACGGCGACTGGATTGGACACGCCGTCCCAAACCGTGACCGCGTCATGTCGAAGATCGTCAAACGAGTATTCAGAAGGTTCAGTTTTGAGCAAATAGTCCATAGGGATGGAGTCCCCGCTTCTTGCTAATTTCGCGCTGCACTATCCTACACCCCTAGCGGGTGATTCCCGAGGGATGCGCACTTTAAAAACCGAAAGAATGTGGACGAGCCGCATATGGACAATTAGCGGCAAAATATGACACAGTATTGCCGAACTCGGCCCTTAGTTGACCGAAGAATTAATCCGCTGAGGAGGATGCGAAACATGTTGAAGCGTGCATTGTTGTGTACGGCAGCTTTTGTATTTGCGGCTAGCGTTGGTTATACGGCTCCCAAGGCTGCGGCGAGCAAGTCGTGGGCTGGCTATGTGACCGATAGCAAGTGCGCCATGAATGCGAAGGCTAGAACGAACGAAGCCTGCGTGAAGAAGTGCGTTGCTGCCGGAGCTAAACTGGTTTTGTACGATACTTACAACCACAAGGTATACCAACTGGATCCACAGTCAGCGGTAAGCGACCACGCCGGGCATCATGTGCGCATCTCGGGCACAATGGCTGGCGACACGATCACTGTGACTTCGGTGAAGATGCTGGGAATGACGAAGCCTGCGGCAGCCAAGTCAAAAATGTAGTTTCTGGTTCAATCGAAACGTGAAGCGGGCAGGCTGCGAGGCGCTGCCCGCTTTTGTTTTTTCATTCCGCAATTTTCCCTGCCGATCAGAATAAATAATTCGTAAAAGATGCGGAAGTCGGATCCTGAATTGTATTCACGGGACTTTACTGCGTGCATGCACTCCGCGCCGCGTGTGATAACATCCGCGTTCGCCCGTGAACAAGGAGAAATCGCGATGAAGAATCGTCTGGCCGGCTGGATGATTGTGTTTGTTTTCTTACTAGGTGCGGCCACTGCTGTCCGCGCACAGAGCGATTCGCAATGGACACCCGCGCAATCTTCGTCGCTGGACAGTTTTGTCGATTCGGCGATGCGCCAATGGAAAGTACCCGGGCTAGCAATCGGAATCGTCCGTGGAAGCAACGTGGTTTATCTGAAAGGATTTGGCGTCCGCGACATCAAGAGCGGGGAGCCAGTGACGCCGGACACAGTGTTTGACATCGGCTCGTGCACAAAAGCTTTTACGGCGGCTTCAGCGGCGATTTTGGTGGATCGAGGAAAGATGCATTGGGACGACCGCGTGAATGAATACGTGCCGTTCTTTCATTTGCGCGATCCGATGGCGGATGAATACGTGACAATGCGAGATTTGCTGACGCACCGCACGGGAATGGGCGGAACGGATTTGCTGTGGTATGGCTCGCCGTTTTCGCTGGAGCAAATCATACGGCGCGTCCGGTACATCCGGCCGACGGAGGGATTTCGCGCGCGATTCCAATATCAAAACGTGATGTACGCGACGGCTGGCTACGCGGTGGGAGCAGCGGCGGGTGGAACATGGGAAACGTTCGTGCGGGCGAATATTTTTGAGCCGCTGGGAATGAACGGAGCGGATTTCAGCGCAGTGGATGCGCAGAAAGCGGCGAATCACGCGATGCCTCATTTAGAGCAGCCAAACGGAACCGTCGAAACGATTCCATGGAGAAATCTGGACAACATCGCGCCCGCCGGCGCGATCAATGCCGGTGTGCGGGACATGACGAAATGGATCGCGATGCAATTGAACGATGGCGTCGCGGATGGGAAGCGGCTGATTTCAGAAAAAAGCATGGAAGAAATGCACACGCCGCAGATCGTCGTGCCACAGGGAGGAGAATTCCGCCTTTTCTTTCCGGAGTCCATGCAGCTGAGCTACGGGATGGGATGGTTCATCGAGGATTATCGCGGGCATCAAATTATCTTGCATCCGGGGGACATTGATGGGTTTGCGTCGGTGGTGGTGCTGATTCCCGAAGTCCACACAGGTTTCGTGATTTTTGCGAATTTGGATCACACGCCCGTGCGGGAAGGGCTTGCGTATCATTTGATCGATCAATTTCTAGGGTTGCAGGCCAAAGATTGGATCGCGCATTTTGACGGCGTGGCGAAGGGTTTCGCCGCAGCCGAGAAAAAACAAACACAAGAAGAAGCAAAGAAACAACACGCGGATACTCATCCGTCGCGGGAATTGGCGGCTTATGTGGGGACGTATCGGAATCGCGCTTACGGCGATGCGGTGGTTTCACTGGAGGGCGACCATCTGGCGCTTCAATTTTATACATTAAAATCCGCGTTGACGCACTTTCAGTACGATACATTTGTGGCGGATCTGCGCGGACTTGGCGGAAAAACGCGCGTGACATTTTATTTGAACGGCGATGGAGACGTGACGAAGTTGACGGCGGAAGGGCTGGAGTTTGAACGCGTGAATGTGCGTGCTGCAAATCAAGAGTAAAGAGAGCGCTGGAGCGAAATGGAGATGGCATGAGACGACAGATAGCAATGGCTGTTGCGGCGCTGAGCGTTTTGTTGGTGGTGGCGATGCGAATGCAGTCGGCGTCGCGACAGCGCACGAATTCCGCGGATGCGGAAACATATGACGTGATTATTCGCGGTGGTCACATACTTGATGGCACGGGGAATCCGTGGTACGCGGCGGATATCGGGATTCGCGGCGACAAAATCGCGGCGATCGGCAAATTGGACCATGCGAACGCGAAGAAAGTGATCGACGCCGTAGGCAGTGTGGTTGCGCCGGGATTCATCGACATGCTGGGCCAATCGGAGACTTCGCTGCTGATCGACAATCGTTCGTTTAGCAAGCTTTCACAGGGAATCACGACGGAAATAACGGGCGAAGGCGGCTCGATCGCGCCGCAGGACGAACGTACACTGGCGCCGATGCAGCCGTTTCTCGATCAATATCATTTGATCGTGGATTGGACGGACCTCGACGGATATTTCCGGCGATTGGAAAAGACGCGTACGCCGCTGAATTTGGGGACGTACGTGGGCGCGGCACAGGTGCGCGAAGCAGTGATCGGCGACGATGATCGCGAGCCGACGCCGACGGAACTGGAAAAGATGAAGGGATTGGTTGCGCAGGCGATGCAGCAAGGCGCAATGGGCGTGTCGACGGCGCTGATTTATCCGCCGGGGCATTATGCGAAGACGGACGAGTTGGTGGCGTTGGCGAGCGTGGCTTCACAGTACGGCGGAATTTATGCCACGCATATGCGCAGCGAAGGGGAGACAGAAATGGAAGCGATTGACGAGGCAATTCGCATTGGACGCGGCGCGCATCTGCCCGTGGAGATATTCCACATGAAGGTGAGCGGGAAGACGCGGTGGGGATCGATGCCGAAAGTTGTGGCGAAAATCGAAGCGGCGCGCGAGTCAGGCGTGGACGTGGCGGCGGACATGTATCCGTATCTTGCGGGCGCAACGGCGCTGGCTTCGTGCTTGCCACCATGGGCCGCGGATGGAGGCACGGCGAAACTGCTGGAGCGTTTGCGCGATTCGGCCGTGCGACAACGGATCAAAGCCGAGATGGCCGCCGATCATCCGAGCTGGGAGAACTTGTATTTCGACAGCGGCGGAGCGCCGGGCGTGATGATTTCCGGAGTGGTGAACCCTGAATTGAAAAAATATGACGGCAAGACGGTGGCGGAAATGGCGGCGAGCGAGAAGAAGGACCCGCTCGATGCGCTGTTTGATTTTATTCTTGCCGATAAGGCGCAGACCGGCGCGCTCTACTTTATTGCGAATGAGGAAGATTTGCAGTATGGGCTGAAGCAGAGGTGGACGAGCATCGGGTTGGATGCAAACGAGACTTCGCTCGATGGCCCGATTTTTGAAGCGCACAACCATCCGCGGGCATGGGGATCGATGCCGCGTTTTTTGGGACATTACGTTCGCGACCTGCATTTAATGCCCCTGCCCGAGGCGATACGGAAAATCACTTCGCTGCCCGCGGAGCGAGAACATTTGACGGGGCGCGGATTGCTGAAGCCGGAATTTTATGCAGACATTACGATTTTCGACCCGGCGACGATCATCGATAAAGCAAC
Source organism: Acidobacteriota bacterium (assembly GCA_027307115.1). Lineage (GTDB taxonomy): Bacteria > Acidobacteriota > Terriglobia > Acidiferrales > UBA7541 > DAHUXN01. The sequence goes on along the minus strand of DAHUXN010000060.1, from coordinate 73,012 downwards.
ATACGCGGCGCCGAATCAAGTTTCTGAAGGCGTGCATTATGTTTTTGTAAATGGACAACTGGAATACGAGAATGGAGATTTGACGGGAGCGATGGCGGGACGCGCGTTGCGTGGGCCGGGATGGCGTCAAGAACGCGCAGAGAATTAGCGAAAGACTGGGGAACGAAAGTTCGATGTCGCGAATGATGGAGGAAATTCGGGAGCAGCCGCAGGCGTTGCGGAAGACGTTTGAAGCGGAGCGCGCGCACGCGGTTGAATTCAAGAAATTCGCCTCGCGACGGGATTTCCGGCTGATTGTGCTGGTGGCGCGGGGAACGTCGGACAACGCCGCGCTTTTCGGCCGCTACTTGCTGGAGATTACAACGGGAATTCCCGTGTCGTTGTGCGCGCCGTCAGTGCACACATTGTATGGGACGCGATTGAATCTGCGTCACGCGTTGATGATCGGCATTTCGCAATCGGGCGAAGGGACGGACATTAATTCCGTGCTGAAGAGCGCGCGGAAACAAGGCGCGTTCACGGTGGCGGTGACGAACGAAGCGAAGTCGACCATGACGCGCGTGGTGGATGAGAGTTTTCTGGTGCGCGCGGGGCGGCAGAAGTCCGTGGCGGCGACGAAAACGTATACGGGGCAATTGCTGGTGTTGTATTTGCTGGCGTCGGCGCTGGGATCGCACATTGAGCTGGATGCGGTGAGCGAAATTCCGGGTCACGTGCGCGAAACGCTGCGGCTGTCGGCGGAAATTGGCGAGATGGTGGAGCGATACCGCTATATGCGCCAATGCGCGGTGGTGGCGCGCGGAATGAATTACGCAAATGCGTTTGAATTGTCGTTGAAATTGATGGAAACGTGCTACGTGGTGGCGGAACGGTTTTCGTCCGCTGATTTCCTGCACGGGCCGATTGCGATGATCGAACGGGATTTTCCGGTGATTCTTTTTGCGCCTCCAGGGAAAACGCTGGCAGGGCAGCAGTCTCTGATCAAGCGGCTGAAAGGATTGAACGCAGAAACGCTGGCGATTTCTTCGGTCGAGACGCGGTTGCCGGGAGTGACGCGCATGATTCGCGTGCCGGGAAAAATGGGGGAGATTTACACGCCGATTCCGTACATTGTTCCCGGACAGCTTTTCGCGGCCCAGCTTGCGGAAGTGAAGGGAATTGATCCGGACCGGCCGCGGTCGCTGCAAATTGTGACGCAGACATTCTGAAACGATCCCAGTTGGACTATTTTCTCGATGCAACGTGTTCGCTTGCGGCATTCGAGATGAGGCCAATCTGTTTTTCGAGGGATTGGAAGCGGGGATCGAAACGCAAGAAATCGAACGTGGGATCTTCTTTAATCAGCAATAGCGACCACGAGTGACTGCGATAGGCCATCTCCAGATAACGCAGAGTATTTTCCTTGTCGCCCATCTCAGAATAGAGAAACGCCACGCGCGCAGCAGCGTCTTCGTTAGGCTTCCAGTTTCGCAGAATGTCTTCGATTTGCTTTTGGGACTGGAGATGGTTGCCACTGGCCTGGGAAGCCAGAGGCGCGAGCTCTTCGAGATAGCTTTTGTTGCCGCTGAGCGCGGCCACTCTCTCCAGTTCGACTTTGGCTTCAGGATATTTTCCGGACGCCGCCAGTATGCTGCCGAGATTCGTCAAAGCCGGAATGAAATCAGGGTTGGCTTCGAGCAGCTTGCGAAGACGGGTTACGGCTTCCTGATTCTGATGATTCAAGTAGTAAGCCACCGCGAAGTCAGATTGAATGATGGGAGCGAAGGGATCGAGGCTCTCAGCTTGTGCGAGTTCTGAGAATGCCTGGTCGAAGCGCCCCATATACGCAAGGAACACGCCGTACCACTCGTGCGCCCTGGAGTAACTTGGGTTCAAGGTGATAGCTTCCTGAAACTCTCTGTCGGCGGTTTGAAAGTCCCAATCATGCCGATATGCGACGACGGCCAATGAAGCATGGGCCTCCGCGAGACTTGGGTTGAGCTCAACCGCGATAATGGCCATCAGTTTGGCCTTGGAAAGCATCTCGGAGGGCGAAACGGAATCCCATGCGCTTGACATAATGTAGGAGTCGGCGAGGCCAGCGTACGCAGGGGCGTACTTGGGATCCTCTTGAATTGTCTTGGTGAAGTGTTCGATGGCCTGGTGGATTGCCGCAGGGTCTCTGCGATTCCAAAAATCACGAGCCGCGAGGTAATCGAGGCGAGCTCCCCGGTTCGAGGCTTGTGGAGGAGGACTTTCAGGGGAACTGTTGGGAGCGAGAATACTGCCGACAGAAGTCGCAATGATGCGCGAAACATCGGCCTCGACCGCCAGCGAATCGGAATCGCCGCGATCGAACTGGCGCGACCAGAGAACGCGGCCAGTCGGTGCATCGACCAATTGCACAGTGATGCGAATGCGGCCGTCGGCGCGCGCTACCGTGCCTTGCACGACTTTGTCAGAATGAAGCTGCTCGGCGATCTGGCTCACGGACTCGTGGCTGCCCTCAAAATGCATGGCCGAGGCGCGGCCGATCACCAGGAGCGTCCGGGACTTGCTCAGGTCACCGATAATGTCATCGGTCATGCTCTCTGCGAGACTGGCGTCCTGGCCGAAAGAAAGATTCGTGAAAGGCAGGACCGCGACGGGCGTGCCATTAGCCAAGGCCGGCGGAGATGAAGAATACTTCAGAAAAAGGTGCCGTACCTCTCCGGCAGCAAGGAGCAGAACCACCACCACGACGGCATACAGCAAAAAGCGGAAATAGCCGAGGAAGACTGTTTGAGGACGCTCCACGGGATGCGGCGGCGGCTCCGGTTTCTGAGGAACAGAAACGGAGGGCCGCCTACTAGCCCACCAATGATCGATTTCAGATTTGTAGGCGTAAACGGAGTCGTGTTGCCCGTGCCGATGACGGTAAACGGGCAGACCCTCGCAAGCCTCCCATCGTTGCGCCGTGCGAATGTCCCGTTTTAAGTAGGCGCCGATTTCCTTCCAGGAATCAAGGCGGTCGGCCGTCTGAGCGGAAGCTAATGAGAGTTGAGGTCCCGTGTGCTTGAAATCCAAAGATACGTTCTCCGGAACGAAAGTGGCGTGATTCGCGAGTGGCCCGCATTATAACAAGTATGGAGACGTTTACAAGTAGTAATAGAAGACAAGCGAAATATCGCAAGGAGACGACGGCGTGTCGTGCGCTTCGACCGACATGTAAGTAGTTGTGGTTGCAGTGGTGCGCGGTGTTTTCCATAGGTTACGACAAACCATCAGACGACATGCTGCGCTATGCCGTGTGTTGTCGCTTGCCCTTGCGGGCACAAGCGAATATTTATTCGGCGGCCAAAAGTGGACTCGCTCGGCTTGCCCGCTTCCCGCGCGTCAAGAGTACTGGTAAGAAACTCAACAAGGACTGCGGGACGCGATGAGCGGATTTTCGAGGGTTGCCGGTTGAAAAGACGCGCAGGATACGCGTTCGATGTTGCCAGAGTGGCTGTTGTTGCTTGCGTATTGGCGGGATCGTCCCCGCAGCTGGCTGCCTTGGGGCATGGGGCAATCGCCCTAGGGCAAATTTCGGTTAAGGGTGAAGCCACGTTAAATGGAGTCGACGCCATCGGAGGCGCCAGTGTGTTTTCTGGGGACCGCGTGACGACACGGAAGGGCGCGACGGCCAGCGTTTCGATGAAGGATGGCGACGAATTGGTATTGGGAGAATTGACTTCCGTCGAGGTCGTGGACGCACAAGGCGAAATTGCGGTGCCGCTGGGCGGCGGGCAGTTGGAGTACATCAGCGGGCCGGAGCTGCCGATTGTGGTGAGAGCGGGTGGAACTGAGATTGTTCCCCAGGGTCGCGGGGGCGTTTATGCGGTGGCATTGCAGGGCGATACTTTGCGCGTAACGGCCCACAAGGGTTCCGCGAAACTGGAATCGGTGAATGGCAGGGTGCAAATTGCAGAGGGCAAGACGTTGGTGGCAACGATTGAGAAGCTGCAACAGGGAGATGGGAAATCGGGAGAGAGTGGAAGTAACACGGGGCGCTCGAAAGGACGCGTCGTGGAATACGTGATCACGGCGGCGGGAGTTGCTGGAGGCGCGGGGCTCGCGCTGGCGTTGGTTCGCGCTAATTCGGGTTGCGCAGTTTCGCCAAGCAATGTGGGCGACTGCGCATCGCCGCATTAGGAGGAGGAAGGCCAGAATGTTGGAGTATCACGAAGCGGCCGGGGCCGATCCAGTTCTTGGGGAGTTTTCCTGGATGGATGGGCGGTCCGGCAGATTAAGGGTAACGCTCTAGATCGATATCCTTGGGATCCTGGGACCGTTAGTACCGAATCGACTAGGCGATGAATCAACCCTTTTGGAAATTCGGCTCGGCTTGTGCAGTTCTGCTGTGGGTTACGGTGGGACTGATTTCTCTGCAGGCCGCGAAACGACCCCCCGCCACAACGGGTCCGCAGACGTCTCTCCGCACCGATTCGACTCAGGATTACAACCAGCGTCTTCTGGATTTGGCACGAGCCAGTGCGTCCGCTGACAATGTCGGTTCGACCGCCGATTACCGCATCGGCGCGGAGGACTTACTAGAAATCTCAGTTTACGGCGCGCCGGACTTAAACCGGACCGTACGAGTGCCGGCCGATGGAAAGATTTCGGTGCCACTGGCCGGCGATCTGGAAGCAAAGGGGTTAACGACGCGCGAACTGGAAGCCAAGGTCGAAAGTCGCTTGCGCACGAATTACATGACAAACCCGCACGTAAACGTCTTTCTGCGCGAAGTGCAAAGCCACCCGATCTCGGTGCTGGGAGCCGTAGAGAAGCCTGGAGTTTTCCAGGTGCGCGGTGCGAAAAGTCTAATTGAGGTGTTGTCGATGGCCCAAGGCTTGGCGGACGACGCCGGCGACAGCGTGATTGTCATGCGCCATGGCGGTTTTAACTCCCCAGTCGCAGCTGGTTCTCCTGACCCCCAACCTGCTGCGGCGACCGACCCGCCTCGAGAATCCGCCAAGCAAGGGCTGTCTCCGGAAAGCGCCGGAGCGACGAGCGGCACGGAGTCTGTGGAAGTGAATTTGAAGGACCTGCTCGGTTCTGGAGATGCGCGTTACAACGTGGCTGTCTATCCGGGTGACGTGGTGAAAGTGCCGCTGGCCGGGATTGTCTACGTGGTGGGCGAGGTGAAGAAGCCCGGCGGTTTTGCGTTGAAGACAAATGAGAATATTTCGGTGCTGCAGGCGCTGGCGCTAGCGGAGGGACTGACGCACACGTCCGCAGAGAAACATGCGCGGATCATCCGGACTGACAAGGCTACGGGCAAACGAAGTGAAATACCGATCAATCTGGGGAAAATCCTAGCGGGCAAAGCGCCCGATTCGCTGCTGCAGCCCAAGGACATTGTTTTTGTCCCGAACAGCGGAAGCAAAACAGTTTTATATCGGGGAGCGGAAGCGGCAATCTCGATTGCAGGTGGCGTGATTGTTTACAGGAGATGAACTCTTGGAGAAGGTGAATGTCGAGCTGCTCGCGCCGCGGCTGCCGAAGCCGCGCCTGGAAGTTGGCGGCCGATTCCTTCCTGAAAAGGGCGCACAGACGCAGAATCTGCGCGCGTACTGGAAGATCATTGGGAAGAGGCGATGGACGATTGCATTAGTATTGGCGACGGTGTTCACGGCCGTCCTGATCGCGACGGTAAAGCAGAAGCCGGTTTATGAGGCCAGGGCGCTGGTGGAAATCGAACAAGCCAATCCGAACATCGTTTCCGTGCAGGAGCTTTTCCAATCGGCGAATGCGACGGACAACTATCTGGAGACACAGTACAAGATATTACAAAGCGAGAGCTTGGCGCGGGACGTGATTCGCCAGCTTCATCTGGATCAGAATAGCGAATTTAATCCGGGCAAGGCGCAACGTGTGCGGAACGGGAGCGTGGACGCGAGGGCGGATGTGATGGCGCTCCCGACGGACGCAGAGCACGAACAGGCCGTGCTGACACGATTCGAAGAGCGCCTCAACGCCAATCCAGTGCAAAGGAGCGCGCTGGTTCGCGTGAGTTTTGATTCGCGTGATCCGGAATTGGCGGCTAAAGCCGTGAACACACTGACAGAAAGTTACATCGAGGAAAATCTGAAGACGCACTGGGAGGCGACGCAGAAGGCCTCGGCATGGATGGCAAGCCAGCTTGTGGGGCTGAAGGCGAAGCTCGAAAAATCGGAAGACGATCTGCAGCATTATGCGCAAGGCAATGGGCTGTTGTATCTGGAAAGCGACAAAGGGCAGACAGAAAACATTGTGGACGAGAGGTTGCGGCAACTTCAGGACGAACTTACGCAAGCACAGGCGGATCGGTATCAGAAAGAGTCGGTTTACAAACTCGCGGAGGGGGGCGACTACGGCGCGCTGCCGGGAGTTTTCGATAATAAGTTGACGCAAGACCTGACCGACCGGCTGGCAGACCTTGAACGCCAACAGGCACAACTGGCGCCGGAGTTCAAGGCTGGATACCCGAAAATGGAGGAAATCCAAAGTCAGATTGCGCGCACCAAGCAGTTGCTGGCGCAGGAGCGCGCCGAAGCGACGCGCCACATTGGCGACGAGTTTTTCGCGGCCGTGCAGCGCGAGGTGCTGGTGAACCAGGCATTTAATGAGCAGCGAGCGCAAGCGAACGTGGCGGCGACGAAATCGGTGCAGTACAGCATCCTGCGGCGCGAGGTTGATACGAATAAACAGCTATATGACGGGCTATTGCAGCGGTTGAAAGAAGCAGGCGTTTCGGCGGGGCTGAAAGCCAGCAACATACGAGTGGTGGATCCTGCCATGCCGCCGACAAGCCCGGTGAAGCCGCGAGTCGCGCTGAACTTGGTTCTGGGACTTGTGCTGGGCCTGGCCGGGGGCGTGACGCTGGCGTTCGTGCAGGAACGCGTGGACAACACATTGAAATCGCCGGACGACATCGAGAATTTTCTGCGGATGCCTGCGTTGGGAGCCATACCGTCGCGGCGCGATATCGCGCGCGGCAGAAACGGGCATAGCCGAGCGCTGCAGGAGCGCGACGCCGCAGCGAGGAACGATGGCCAGTTAGTGGCATTTGAAAGAGAAGACAGGAACGGATGGTTGCGAGTGGACGCGAAATCCTTGGAACGTTCCGACCTATGCGAGGCGTTTCGCGGGCTGAGAACCTCCGTGTTGCTATCGACGGCAGGGCGCCCTCCGCGGTCTCTGGCGTTTATCAGCGCAGAATCAACCGAGGGAAAGACGACAATTTGCAGCAATCTGGGAATTACGCTCGCACAGCTGGGAAAGCGAGTGCTGATTATCGACGGCGATATGCGCCGGCCGAACATTCATGATTTTTTTCACGTACGCGACGGAGCAGGCGGAGCGGGCCTGGTGAACTACTTGGCCGGCGAGGAGGGCTGGCGCGATTTAGTACGCGCGACTGGATCGAAAGGGCTCGACTGTCTGATTTGTGGGCCGGCACCGCCGAATCCGAGCGAGCTATTGTCGTCGGAGCGCATGCAGGCGCTCGTGCAGGAAGCGATGACGGAGTACGACTTTGTTCTGGTGGACTCGCCGCCGCTGTTGGATGTGACCGACGGGCGAATTCTCACGACGTTGGTTGAGGGATCGGTGCTGGTCGTGAAGGGCGGAGCGACGGCGCGCGAGAAGGTGCAACGGGCGCAAATATGCGCCATGGAAGTGGGCGCGCATTTGATAGGAGCGGTGCTGAACGATATGGACCTGCGGCACGACGGCTACGGTTACAACGGATTCTATGCGACGCGACGTCACGGTGACGATCAATACAAACGGGTGAGTGGGTGAGCGAGCGAGACAAATTTTGGGATTACTCGGCAAGCTTGAACGGTTTCCTCCTGAGAGGGTGGGCCAGGCGTTCGGGCCTGGAGTAGTAGCTGCAAGCACCAGATATAAATCCAGTTAATTAGAAAACGACCTGTTGGTCGCGGGGCGGAGCTGCGTCCCGGCAATGGAAGAAAGAGGAATTCAACCGATGGCGACAGCGACAATGCGGTTTCATTCGGCACAAAGGAGTTCCGAACTGGCGGCTGCCTATCAAGAGCCGTGCTGGTACGCCGTATATACGAGCGCGAATCACGAAAAACGGGTTGCGGCCCATTTTGAGGGGAAGGGCGTGCAACATTTCTTGCCGTTATATCAGACGGTCCATCGGTGGAAAGACCGGCGGATGCTGCTCGCACTGCCTCTTTTCCCGAGTTACATCTTCGTCCACCTTCCGCTGCGCGAGAGGCTTCGAGTGCTGGAAGTGCCGGGAGTCGCGAGGTTGGTGGGATTCGGCGATTACGCCGCGCCGCTTCCTGCCGAACAAATTGAAATGCTGCGGAACGGACTTAGCGGAGAACTAAATGCGCAGCCGCATCCTTATTTGACGGCGGGACGGCGGGTCCGAATCATCAACGGCCCACTGGCGGGGATGGAAGGCATTCTGATGCGCAAGAAAAGCAATTTTCGGCTGATTCTGTCGATAAACCTGATTATGCGGTCGATCGTGGTGGACGTGGACGCTGCGGACATCCGGCCACTGGGCACGGTGGAAGGAGCGCAGAAGAATCATCCAGTGGAATTGAGAGCCGCGGGGCGGCCGGGCCTGTGATGCACGAACTCATGATGAAGGCGATGAACTGGTCGAAGAAAACCGTGCTGGTCACGGGAGGTACGGGGAGTTTCGGGAGGGAGTTTGCGTCATTGATGCTGGCCGAATTTCAGCCGAAGAAGCTGATTGTATTCAGCCGCGATGAAATGAAGCAGTACACCATGCGCGCGGATGGATTTGATGCGCCGAACCTCCGGTACTTCATCGGCGATGTGCGCGACAAGGAGCGGTTGTATCGCGCGTTTCATGGCGTGGACATCGTGGTGCATGCGGCGGCGATGAAGCAGGTGCCAACGGCGGAATACAATCCATTCGAGGCGATCAAGACAAATGTGATCGGAGCGGCAAACGTGATCGATGCGGCAATCGATTGCGGCGTTGAAAAGGTGATCGCCTTAAGCACGGACAAAGCGGCGAATCCGATAAATTTATATGGGGCGTCGAAGCTGTGCTCGGACAAGCTGTTCGTTGCCGGAAATGCGTATTCGGGCGCGCGAAAAACGCGAATGAGCGTGGTGCGATACGGAAACGTGGCAGGCAGCCGGGGAAGCGTGATTCCGTTTTTCTGGGAGCAGCGAAAAGGTGGCGTGTTGACGATCACGGACCGGAGGATGACGCGTTTCTGGATCACCCTGGAGCAGGGCGCGCGATTTGTGGCGCAGTGTTTGGAGCAAATGCATGGCGGCGAAATTTTTGTTCCGAAAATTCCAAGCATGAGGATTTGCGATTTGGCGGAAGTGATCGCGCCGGCCTGCCGCTTCAACGTGATCGGGATACGTCCCGGAGAGAAGCTGCATGAAATCATGGTTCCGCGCGATGACGCGCGACACACGGTTGAGCTGCCGGATTTCTACGTAATTCAGCCGGATTTTCAATGGTGGGACTCGAAGAATTGGCGGGCTGGAAAACCATGCGAGGACGGCTTTCGCTACAGCAGCGATACGAATTCGCAGTGGCTCACGCGGGCCGAAATGCAATCGATCATCGCCGGTCTGCGGCTGGACGGATATTCCGAAGCGGGGCAAAACGGGAATTTGCTGCGGGCCGTTGCAGCGGCGCGGTGATGTGTCAATCCACGGCGCGATTCCAAAATAACAAATGAAAATACTGGTGATTGGATGCGGCTCGATTGGACGGCGGCACGTGCAGAACTTGCGCGAGTTGGGCGTTGATGACTTGGTGTTGTATGACCCCGACCGAGAGCGCTCGGAGAGCGTCGCGCGGGAGTTACAGGTGCGCTGGGTGCGCACCTTGGATCACGGCTATCAGGAGCAGCCAGATGCGGCTTTGATTTGCGCGCCGACGAGTCTGCATTTGGAATTGGCAACGAAGGCGCTCGAACACGACTGCCATTTGTTCATCGAGAAGCCGATTTCACATTCGATGGCAGGAGTGGATGAATTTCTTGAAGAAGTAGAGAGCAGAAAACGAGTGCTTTTAGTGGGCTACAACTTTCGCTTTGATCCGCTGGTACAAACCGTCCGGGAACGGGTTGCCGAGGGCAGCATCGGCCGTATTGTCAGCGCGCGACTTCACTTGGGGTCGCATCTGCCATCGCGGCATCCTTGGGAGGATTACCGCGCGGGATATGGTGCGCGAAAGAATCTGGGCGGAGGGGTGATTCTCGACGCGATTCATGAGTTGGATCTTGCGCTGTGGATGTTCGGGGAGCCGGAGACGATTTATTGCGCGGGAGGGAAGTATAGCGACCTGGAAATCGATGTGGAAGACGTCGCGGAAATATTGTTGTCCTATCCGAAGAAAATCGTTTCCATTCATCTCGATTCCGTGCAACGGCCGGCGGAACGCTATTGCGAAATCACAGGCACGCGCGGGCAGATCCGGGCGGACCTCTTTGCGCGGACATTGCGGCAATTCGACGGTGACACGTGCGCCCGGCAATCGGGCGGCGATTATTGCGCGATAGACGAAATCTATAAGCGTGAGATGCGGCATTTTCTGGATTGTCTCGAAGGTCGCGCGACGCCCGCAGTTGACGGAAAAACAGCGGTGCAATCGCTGGAGCTTGCGAAAGATGCGCGGACATCGATGGAACGGAACTTGCCAGTTTCGCCGAGCCGTATGGCAGCGATGGCGGAGTCACGATGAACACACCTTTCTTAACGGGAACACAAGTTTGCTTGAGGAGTCTGGAACGCGGGGACTTGGCCGCGATGGCCGATTGGTTGAATGACAACGAAGTGACGCGGTTGCTGTTTATGGGACTGTGGCCAACGAATGTGGAAGCGCTGACCGCGCAATGGGAGCGCGACAGACAGAGTCCGGATGAAGTGACTTTTGCGGTGTGTGACGCGAAGACGGAGGCCTTCGCTGGCACAACGGGACTGTACCGGATTCAGTGGGTGATGAGGACGGGAGAATTCCGAATTTTTTTGGGCGACAAGAAAGTGTGGAATCGGGGCATTGGAACAGAGTGCGCCAAGCTGATGCTGAATTACGGATTCGAGAAGCTGAATCTGAACAAAGTGTGGTTGGGAGTGAACAGCGAAAATATCGGCGGCGTTCGCGCGTATGAAAAAGCCGGATTTGTTCATGAAGGCATATTGCGGCAGGAGCAGTATAGGAATTTTCGCTATTACGATGCGATTCGCATGAGCGTGTTGCGGTGCGAGTACGAAAAATTGCGCGACGAATCGCTAATAAATGAGCAGGCGGCAAAGTGACTTACCGCGCGGGAATTGTGGGCTGCGGGCGCATCGGCTGCGGATTCGATGACGATCCACGAAGAGGATACGTCAGCACGCATGCTGGAGCTTACACGCGAACAACGGGAATTGAGTTGGCGGCGCTCTGCGACCTGGACGAGGAAAAACTCGAACGTTACGGGGAAAAATTCAGCGTGCCGGGAAGATATACCGACTTCGCGCAAATGTTCGCAGCGGAAAAACTGGACATTGTATCGATATGCACTTTGAGCGCGACGCATTTGGAGATTGCGCGAGCCGCGGTGGAAAGCGGAGCGAAGGCCATCTTCTGCGAGAAACCGATTGCGGAGAGCCTGAGCGCCGCGGACGAAATGATTCGTCTGTGCGCCGAGCATAACGTGGTTTTGCTGATTGACCATCAACGGCGGTTCGATCCGTTTCACCAGCGCATTGCGGCTTTTTTGCGCGAAGGTGGATTGGGACGCGTGCAGCAGGTCACCTGTTACTACACGGCAGGAGTGGCGAATACGGGAACGCATCTTTTTGACCTCCTGCGATTTTATCTAGGTGACGTGAAATGGGTGGAGGGGCGAATCAGCGCGAATGCGTCGTCCAGTAATGCGGACCCGAATATTGACGGCTGGCTTGGATTCTCGGATGGCGCTGTGGCGGCGATCCAGGCGTGCGATGCGCGAGCGTATACAATTTTTGAAATTCATTTGCTAGGGACGAAAGGACGTTTGCGCGTTACGTCGCACGGATTCAGCGCGGAATTCGAGGAAGTTCGCGACAGTGGGCGATATTCGGGGTATCGAGAGCTGTTCCCATCGACGTTGCCGATTGATGCAGATCGTCCGCATGAGGTGATGTTAAACGGTGTCGCGCATTTACTCGATTGCATGGAAACAGGGAGAAATCCCGTGAGCAGCGGCGAAGATGGGCGAGCCGCGCTCGAAGTTATTTGCGGGATCAGCCAGTCGGCGCTGGAGTGCGGAAGCCGCGTGGAAATGCCGCTAACCGGGGCGTCGCTGCATATTGCGTCGAAGTGAGCTGGTTGCGAAGCAAACCTGCCTGCAGGAACTCACAATGACATTGCAAGGAATTTTATGAGCGAACGGCTGGCGTTACTGGGTGGAAAGCCTGTGCGGACGAAACCGTTTCCGAGTCATCCCGTGATCGGAGATGCGGAGAAGAAAGCTGTCCTCGACGTGCTGGACAGCGGGAGGTTGTCAACTTTCATCGCCGTTCCCGGCGAGTATTTCAACGGAGGGCGAAAAATCAGGGAATTCGAGAAGCAATTCGCCGAGTACCACGGCGTAGGGCACGCGGTGACGTTTAATTCCGCCACGGCGGCCTTGCACGCGGCGGTGGTTGCGGTGGGCGTCCCGGCCGGAGCCGAAGTGATTGTGCCGCCGTATACGTTCACATCCACCGCGACGTGCGCGTTGATGCATAACGCGATTCCCGTCTTTGCCGATGTTGATGAGGATGTGTTTGGACTGAATCCGGTGGCCGTGGAACGTGCAGTCACACCCCTGACGCGGGCAATTATTGTCGTACATCTTTTCGGGCATCCGGCGAATTTGAACGGCATTCTTGATGTTGCACGACGGCATAACCTTCGCGTGATCGAAGATTGCGCGCAGGCTCCCGGCGCGAAATACGAGGATCGGCTGGTGGGGACGTTTGGGGATTGCGGAATTTTTTCGTTCACAGAGAGCAAGACGATAACAACGGGCGAAGGCGGGATGTTGATTACGAACAGCGAGGAAATTGCCGCGATGGCGCGCATGGTGAGGAATCATGGCGAGATGATCGTGGAAGGACAAAAGGAGAGGACCTATTCCTCGAGCATGCTGGGCTGGAATTACCGCATGACAGAAATGGAAGCTGCGCTGGGAATTGTGCAGTTTGGAAAGCTGGAGCAACTCAACCAGCACCGAATAGATTTGGCGAACTACTTGTCGGCACAGCTCTCGGGCCTGGAGGGATTGCAAACTCCCACGGTGCGGCCACGCGCAACGCACGTGTACTACGTCTATCCGTTGACGTATGACGAGAAGTCGATGGAGATTCCGCGAGATTTGTTTGTGAAGGCGTTGAATGCGGAAGGCATTCCGTTTGGCGCGGGTTATATGCGGCCGCTGTATCTTTCTCCGCTCTATCAGGAGAGAAGACACTTTGGCTATGAGCATTACGCGGGATACGCGAGCTATGAAGCCGGGCTGTGCCCAGTGGCGGAGAGGCTGCACGAGAGGGAGTTGATACTCACGGGCGTGGTGCGTTTTCCGGCGACATATGATGACATGGACGACATTGCGGATGCGATTCAAAAGGTGATGGAGCATAAAGAAGAGCTGTGCCGGACGGCGTGTGCGTAGCGTGGAGAGAATCGGAATTGTAGTGCAGGCGCGGTTGGGGTCGAGTCGCCTGCCGGGAAAGGCGCTAATCGATGTGGAAGGGAAACCGCTGCTTCGCCGTTTATGCGAGCGGATGCGGCTGTCCAAGCGCGCCGACGACCTGGTGGTGGCAACGTCGAACCAGCCGCAAGATCAGGCGATCGAGGACGCGTGTCGAGCTTGGGGAGTTCCTGTTTGGCGTGGGCCGGAAAAAGATCTGACCGCGCGGTTGCTGGGCGTTGCGCGGAAGCGCGGCCTGGGAGCGCTGGTTCGCGTGACGGGAGACAACCCCCTGACGGATCCGGAAGGAATCGACGAAATGATTAACGCATTTCGCGAGGACCGTGCCGAGCCGGAGATTGTTCATAATGTCCACCGGAACGGGTATCCCCATGGGACAGGAGCGGAAATTGCGAGCCGTTCGCTGCTGGAGATTTGCGATCGCGAGCTCGAATCAGAAGACGAGCGGGAAGGCTTCATGACTTTTGGGCGTCAACAGGCGAAGCGATTCAAGTGCATCAAGATCGATGTGCCATGCCGTTTGTTCCGGCCTGATTATTTCTTGACGGTTGATTATCCGGAAGATGTGACCTTGCAGAAGGAAATCTTTGCGCGCTTCGGCGGGCGCGACGATATGAAGCTGGAAGAAATCGTTGCGTTCCTCGACGCGAATCCAGAGCTGCCGCGGCTCAATTCACATTTGCACCGGCAATTCAGCGAATGAACACGCAAAGCGTTCCAGGCGTTTCGGAGAATATTCACATTCGAGAACTTTTCTCGCTGCAAGGGCGCGTCGCGCTGGTTACGGGAGGAGCGGGACGATATGGGCAGCAGATCTCGACGGCCCTCGCGGAAGCGGGGGCGACAGTGATCGTTGCTTCGCGAGGAGTCGCGAAATGCGAGGAGTTTGCCGCGCGTCTGCGACGTGACGGTTTTGACGCCGAAGGCTTGGCGCTGGACCTAACGAAGGAGGAGTCGGTCGAAAGCCTCGCGTCGCAGATCGAATCGCGATGGGAAAAGCTCGACGTGCTCGTCAACAATGCTGTGACGGTGAGAGCGGAGCCACTGGATAAGCATTCGGTCGGCGATTGGGCGCAGGCGATGGATTGCAATTCCACCGTGTTGTATCGAGCGTGCCGGATATTTGGCGACGTGATGTCCCGGAAGGGCGGCGCCAGCATTGTCAATATGGGGTCGATTTATGGTGTCGTGAGCCCCGACTTCAGGATTTACGCAGGTCACGATGAAATGACGAATCCGCCGAGCTACGGATTCGCAAAGGCGGGAATGATTCAGTTGACGCGCTATTTGGCCGTTTATTTCGGACCGCTGGGGGTACGCGTCAATTGTTTGAGTCCGGGCGGACTCTATTCGCCAAGGATGCCCGAAGAGTTTGTCGAGAAATATGATTATCGCACGCCGCTCGGACGAATGGCCGGCGCGAATGACATCAAAGGCGCGGTGGTGTTTCTTGCTTCGGATGCTTCCGCGTATATCACAGGACAGAATCTCCTCGTGGACGGCGGTTATACTGCGCTTTAGGTATTCCTTCCAACTGTTCTCCTGCGCTTTTTCATGGCGAAGCTATGGCTAGGCTATTGATAACGGGCGCGACGGGATTGCTCGGGTCGAATTTGATCCGGCAGACGGCGGGGTCCTACGAAGTGATTGGCTGGTCGCGCTCCTGCACGGCTATTCCTTCTGGCTGCGCGATGGATCGCGTCGACTTGGCGAATGCGGAGATCACTGCGCGATGTTTAGACGAGCGGCGTCCCGATGTGATTGTCCACTGCGCCGCGATGACGGATGTGGAAAGGTGCGAACGTGAGCCAGACGTCGCGCACTTAATGAATGTGGACGCAACGCGGATTTTGGCGCAATGGTGCGTACAGCGCGGAGCTCGGTTTGTCTTTATCTCCACCGACTCCGTATTCGATGGGACTTGCGGGCATTACAGCGAGGACGACCTGCCGGCGCCCGTGAACGAATACGCGCGAACGAAGCTGGCTGCTGAAGCAGCAGCGACGGGCCTTCTTCCCGACGCGCTGATTCTGCGAACGAATTTCTATGGGCGGAATTTCAAACCGAAGCTGAGTCTTGCCGAATGGATGCTCGAGAAACTTGCGCGAGGCGAGCGGCTGCCGGCGTTTGCCGATGTCAGGTTCAACCCACTTCTCACGGATCATCTCGGAAGAATCATTTTGGATTTGATTGCGCACGGAGCAAAGGGCGTGTTCCATGCGGCGGCGAGAGATGAATGTTCGAAATATGAATTTGCCTTGTTGATTGCGAAGGTTTTTGGACTCCAAGCTGACGAAGCGCGCCCAGAGCTGGTCGAGGATTTTGGATTCAAGGCGCAGCGTCCAAGGAACACAACGCTCGCGGTCGGCAAGCTCGCCCATTTTTTGGGCAGAGGAATGCCCTCGGTGGAAGAGGGGCTGCAATCGTTCAAACAATCGCTGGGTATTGATTACATGGATTATCTGGCGACGCTGAAGGGAAGCGGCTCGAAGGCGCCTCAGGCGCTCAGCGCACGGTAACGATGGCGCGAATTCTCTACGTTTCGGAGGGCTACTCAACGCATGACAGGAGATTCCTGCAGAAACTTGCAGAATCGGGACACGAAGCTTGGCATTTGCCCTGCGCCGCAGATTCCTGGCGACGCGAATCGAAATCGTTGCCCAAAGGAATTCACCCGCTCGCACCGCTGAGCCGGAATCCGATTTCGCCCGGAAATCAAAATTGGATTCGCGCGGCGTTGCGTTTTCGCTGCGTTATGCGCCAGGTACAGCCTGAGATTGTTCACGCAGGACCAGTGCAAACGGGCGCATTCTTTGCGGCAATTTCCGGTTTTCATCCTTTGCTGATCATGTCCTGGGGATCGGATGTGCTGGCAGTGGCGGAAAAGTCGGCATGGACGCGGTGGATAACGAAATTCACTTTGCGGCGCGCGGACATAGCGTTGGGAGATTGCGAAGCGGTTCAAGAACGCATTTCGGCGCTGGGACAGCTGCCGCAAGAGCGAATCGTTACGTTCCCGTATGGAATTGATTGCGGCGTGTTTCAGTCGAAAGTCTCTGAGCTGAGATTGCGCCAGAAACTGGGATGGGATAGGTGCCGGGTCGTTATCAGCACGCGGTCATTTGAAGCGAGCTACGGCACGATGATTTTTCTCGATGCAATACGACGCGTGCTGGCAAAGCGTTCCGATGTGCGCGTACTGATGCTGGGCGATGGGAGTTTGCGGCGGCAAGTGGAAGCCTTCATTGGAGCCAGCGGGCTGAAGGGGAAAATTCACCTCGCAGGTCAGGTGGAGGAGGACACATTGGCTGATTATTTCGCGGAAGCGGATTTGTATGTGAGCGCTGCGTACTGCGATGGGAGCTCAATCAGTTTGCTGCAAGCGATGGGGTGCGGCTTGCCGGTGATTGTGACGGATGGATTCGGAAATCGAGAGTGGGTGATTCATCAAGAAAACGGGTGGCTTTATCCAGCGGGGAATGCGGATGCCTTAACTGCGACAGTTCTCGAAGCCCTGGACGAAAACCAGCTGCGTGCCGCAATGGGCAAGACGAATGCGGAAGCCGTGCGGTCACGTGCGAACTGGGAATTGAATTTCAGGAAGCTTCTGGCGGCGTACGACAAATTACTTTTCCCCACAGTGGTCAAGGAGGTGAAAACGTATGCGCAGCTTTCAAATCGGTGAGCGTCACGTGGGGGACGGCTACCCGACTTATTTCATTGCAGATATTTCCGCGAACCACGATGGCTCGCTGGAACGGGCATTCAAATTAATCCGATTGGCAAAACAAGCAGGCGCGGACGCAGCAAAATTTCAACATTTCCGCGCGCCGAAGATTGTGAGCGATTACGGTTTTCGCGCGCTGAGCGGAAAATTCTCGCACCAAGCGACGTGGCGCAAATCGGTTTGCGAAGTTTATGAGGATGCATCATTGCCGTGGGAGTGGACGCCGGATTTAAGGGCATGTTGCGACGACGAAGGAATCGAGTTCCTGTCGACGCCGTATGATTTCGAGGCCGTCAACATGCTGGATCCCTACGTACGCGCTTACAAAATCGGTTCGGGGGACATTACTTGGCCCGAAATGCTCGCAATCGTCGCTAGCAAGCAGAAGCCTGTGATTTTGTCGAGCGGCGCTTCGGACATGAGCGACGTGCGGAGAGCGATGGAAGCGCTGCAAGCCGTCAATCCGCGCCTGGCGCTTTTGCAATGCAACACGAATTACACGGGGAGCACGGAAAGCTTCGACAACATTCACCTGAATGTGCTGCGGACATATCAGGCGATGTTTCCGGATGTGGTCGTAGGCCTTTCCGATCACACGCCGGGATGCGCGACCGTGCTTGGGGCCGTTGCGCTGGGCGGACGGATCATAGAAAAACATTTTACGGACGACACGAGGCGAGAGGGGCCTGACCATCCTTTTTCAATGACGCCAGAGAGCTGGCACGAAATGGTGGTGCGGACGCGAGAGTTAGAGCGCGCACTGGGTTCGACGGTCAAATTCGTTGCAAAAAACGAGCAAGACACGGTGATCCTCCAACGACGGTGCCTGCGGGCAAGCCACGACCTGACGGCCGGCGCAAGAATTGAAAGAAGCGACATCGAAGTACTGCGCCCCGCGCCAGTGGATGCGATCTTGCCTTTTGAGATAGAGAAAATATTGGGACGGCATCTGCGGTGCTCCGTGCCAAAGGGCCAGCATTTGACGTGGGCGGCGTTTGAGAAATCCGTGCTTTCGTTTCCATCGAATTCGGAATCGCAAAGGGCGCGATGGGAATGCTTGGACGAGCGAACATACGGGGCGCGTTCGAAAAAAAGCTACCTTGTCTGAAACTTGGCCCAAGTTCAACGGCAGATTTCCTGCGTTTTGGGGTGCGATGGGTGCGCGCTCGCGTCGACGCGGGACAACGCTGGCAACAGAGTTGCGCGGCGATTTGATTTGGAATAGCAAGGAACAAAACGTCTTACTGGGAGTTCAGGCACAGCGAAATAGCGGGCAGTGTTCCTGGCACACGCTGGACGAGCGGCCGGACGGGCTCGCGGCGTTTGTTTGGGGCCGCCCGTTCGTCGCGAGCGACTCTGATTTCGGGCGGGACACGGAAGTAAGCCAGGTTAGTCGCTCACGGATTCCCACTTGCATTTGCCGGCTTTATGAAAAGCACGGAACGCAAGCGTTTGCGGTGCTCGAAGGAAATTTTTCGGTGGTCTTGCGAGATCCACGAAACCAAAGCGTATTTTTGGTGGTGGACAAGTACGGCTGCGACGATGTGTTTATTCGCCAGGGAGCTGGTGGGCTGACGTTTGCCTCGCATGCTGCTTTGCTGCTTGATGACACCGTGGAATTCGATGCTCGTGCGGTTGCATTTTTCCTGGGTCAGGAGGGATTCGTTCCCGCTCCGTTTACGCTGTGGGAGGAAATCAGAACCGTAGGACGCGCGCGATTTTTGCAGATAAGGACGGATGGAGACGAATTGCGGATTGCAGGCGAACGATATTGGCGGCCGTCGCGGAGCTGGGAGTTTTCTTCAGGGGCGAAAGCGATTGAGGAGATGTATCCGGTGCTTGAACAGGCGGTCGAAACACGCGCGACGCCGCAAGCGGGTCTGCTGCTTTCGGGCGGTGTCGACTCGGCATTGCTTGCGAATATTTTGAGAAATCGCGGCGGTCAGAACACGGTCGCAATCACGGGAACGGTGGCGGGTAATGTAGATGGCGAGGACGAAATTCGGAAGGCACGGAAGTTGGCGCACGCGCTGGCAATTGACCACGAGGAAATCACGCTGGACCCATTCGACGAGGCTTTGCCGGAAGAGTGGTCATTGTGTGCGGAATCGTGGTCAGGCGGAACGCGGCTGACACTGCCTCTGTTTCTTCGGTTTGGGCGGCGTCTGGAAGCGCGGCTGGGTGAGGGATACAGCGCCTTCTCGGGACAAATGGCCGATACGCTCGCCGACAATAACTACACATTGCCGTCGCTGGGTTACCGGGCGCGACGGCTGTTTTATTCTCCGGCATTTCGTCGCGCGCTGCCCCTTTTGCAGAAGATAGCACCATCTCAGTCCGGCGTCGCTGGAAGATCACTCGTTCGCAGCATTGCGGCAATTGCAGGGACACGCGTGGGCTTGATGGTGGAAAGTCTGTTGGGTGGCATGGCCGGCGAACAGCGGTTTTACGAGGGACGCGTATTCGGATATGGAGAAATGCCAGGCCGATCAAAGACGTATTTCCCAGCGTTCACGGCTGAGGGATTCGAATGCGTGGCCGACTGGTACTCTTCGCATTTCATCGAGCCGGTCGTCTTCGAAATGCGCGCTGAGACTTTCTACCGCGACATGATCGACATGAGCATGGACATGGTGATGCTCCATCTGGACACGCGGCTCGTCTTTCACGCGCTTCGATTGGCGGGAGGCGACGCAGCAATGCCGTTTCTCGATTCGCGCGTGGTCAATTTCTTTGCGAGCCTTCCTGATTCCGAGCGGGCAGTCCATCGTGAACCCAAACATATTATCCGCGAGCAATTCAGGCGCCGGCAGTTGGCCGGCGTCGAAGATCGGTCAGTCGCGTTCCATCGCAAGAGCGTCGCCGGCACGAAATCAATGGAGCGACTTCTCTTGAATGGAAGCCTGGGAGCGTACTTTCGCGAATTGCTTAGAGCGCCGAGCGTGATCGCGAGCGCGCCTGACCTATTCGATTATGTGGACGAAGCTTACTTATTTCGACAGATGGAATCGTTCGCGCAGAACGCGGGCGGCGTAGACTGCAAATTTATTTCGCGACTTGCAGCACTGGAGTCATGGAGTCGCACGTACGCGACGAAGGTCGCGAGCTCCTACGCCCAGGTGACGGCGTGAACTCGGAAACATCGACAGTGGGCATTGGCAGAGACGCGACGATCGCCCTTGCTCCGGGCATTGAACACGGCGTTGGGCTGGAGGGCGTCAACGCAGAAAGTGGCAAGTCCGCGAGTCGCAAATTTGTTCGCGACATCGTGTTGTCGAATGTGCCGATCCCGTTCCAAAAGGCGCGGACATATTTGTGGCTGGTGATTTTGACGCGCGCGCTGGGACCCAAGGGGTTCGGCGTGTGGTCGCTGTTTCTGGTGACGCTGAGTTCGGCGATGACGATTTCGACGTTGAACTGTGGGTCGTCGATGATGCGCTTTTTGAGCGGCGAGCGAGAACGCGGCGAAGTGAACCAAGCATTCACAACCGTGTTGGCGATGGTCGGCGGGGCTTCGATTCTTTTGGCGGTTCTGTTCATCTGTGTTTCCGGTGAAATGAGCGCCGTCATTTTCAAATCCAGCCGTGGACGCGGGATTGTGCTGTTGTTGGCGGTGGCGCTGATCTTTGATTCGCTCTTCGAGGAACTGAAGAATCTCCTGCGTGCCCGGCGGCTCAATCGAGCTTGGGCATATTTGTGCCTTGCGCGCCTAATCCCGGAAACACTGGCCATAATCTGCATTGCCTGGTGGTTGAGGAGCGTGACTGCGGCGGGCGCAACATATCTTGTGGTGAGCATTTGCGGTGTCGGCGGCGGAATGTTTTATTTGGCGATTCGTCATGGTTTCCGCTTCACGAGTCCAAGCCGCAAGGTTCTTTCGAAATACACGCTGTACGGGCTGCCGTTGTTGCCGGGGGTTCTGGCGTCGACGGTATCGTTGGGCGCGGATAAATATCTGGTGAGCTACTATCTGGGACTGAAGCAAGTGGGGATTTACAGCGCCTGTTTCGCTGTGTCGGCGCTGGTATTTTTTTTGACAGGGCCGATCAACGACGTTCTGTTTCCCGAGCTGTCTGCGCTCCATGATATGCAGCACGGGGAATCGTTTCGACGGCGCTTTGCGGGAGTGCAGAAATTCGTACTGGGGTTTGCCGTGGGAGCAGCAGGACTTTTGGCCGCATTTCCGCATGAAACGCTGCGGCTGGTGGCACCGCGAGATTTTGCATTGGGAAGCACGACGCTGGCGATACTAGGAGTGCAGGGAATTTTCATGGCCATGGTGTTGCTGTACGTCGTGATTCTGAACGTGAGAATGCGCGTGTGGTCTACGACGATTTTCTGGGTGCTCAGCGGAGTAGCGATTGTCCTGGTCGACGTCGCCTTGCTGCCGCGACTCGGTATTGCGGGCGCGGCAATTAGCCAATTGATTGTCACCGCCGCGGGCGCGTTCGTCCTGATTGGCATGCATTGGAAATTGTTCCGGGAAACTTTTGAACCGGCGTGGCTGTTGCAAACCGGAGCAGCCTTCGTAGGGGTCTATGCCATGGCGATTTTATGGCGTAGTGGTACCAGCGGCATCGCAGGAGAAGCTTTAAGAATCGGATGTGGCGCGGGCGTGTTTCTGCTTGGTTTGGTGGCAACTCAATACGTCACATGGAGAGAATTGCAAGTGGTGAGACACGCGATATTTTGAAACCGTGATTTCCGCGGTTGCCAGGATCGGCGCCGACACTCTTACGCTGATTTTCGTCTGCAATGAAAATCCTGCTGATTTGTAAAGGAGAATATCGCTACTTTTTTCCCCAAATTGCGCGTGTCTTGCGCGCCCGGCACGGATGTGAAGTCAGCGCAATCGCTTTCACGTCGCCTGCGACAAGGACGCTCGAGAGGACGAGAGCGTTCGATGCCGTGTTCAATCTTGCGGCGCACTTGAAGAGAAACGTTCCCGGTTCGGACCTGGAGGAATGCCTCGCGTCTTTGCGGACAATGGAACCTGATGGCGGCGTGATTAGCGTGAACACAATGATTCAAGCGGACAGAATTGTCCGGCGGTACCCGCTTGAGCGAGCGCTGCGAGTCCTCGCGGCAGTTCGCGTTTTTTGGGACGATTTGCTGACAGGAATGCAGCCAAACGCGATTTTGGGAGAAATAGCATGCGCTACTGAATGGATCGCGTGGTGGGCGGCGCAGCGAATGAATATTCAATACCTCGTACCTTATCCCACGCCGGTTGCCAACAAGTTGTTTTTTCTTGGAGCGCCGGACGGCGTGTGGGAGCCGATGGAGCGAGCCTTCGAAGCGGCGGGCAACGGTGGTTTTTCTTCGGAGCAAGAACAGATTGCAGAACGGTTTGTTCGTGACTTCCGGGCGAAGAAAGCCAAGCCGCCATTCCTTGCCTGGGCGCAACGCTCGCCGTTGGCGCCGAACTTCAGAGAATTAAGGCGACGCGCGTCGAGAATACCGTTTCGATTGCAGACGTTTGTCGAGGACGGTCAGTACGAAGTGGGGTCTTATCACGGCACCTCACCGTGGCGGCCAATCTGGGAAGACGCGATGCGGATTGTGCGGCATGCGGCTAGCGAAGCGATGATTTTCGAACGCACGATTGCAGATGGGCCGAAAGTCTATTTCCCGCTGCACGTCCAGCCTGAATTTACAACGGATGTTCGCGCGCCTTTTTTCACAAACCAGGTGGCGCTGATTGAGAGCATCAGCAAAAGCGTGCCCGCCGGATATCGCGTGATTGTGAAGGAGCATCCCGGAATGAAAGGGGAGAGGAATCTCGGATACTACCGAGACATTCAAAAAATCCACAATGTTCAGTTGCTTTCGCCTGCAGTGGACAGCCACGAGCTGATTCAGCGCTCGGACGCCGTGCTGACAATCACGGGAAGCAGCGCCTGGGAAGCAATCTTGTATGAAAAACCGGTGATCGCGTTCGGCCCGCTGTGTTACGGATTCGGCAATTTGGTCTATCGCTGCAAGAGCATCGCGGAGCTGCCGGCGATTCTGAGGAATGCAATTCACGGAAACAAGCCTGACCGCGGCCAGATGCTTCGGTTGGTGTGGTCACTTCTGGCCACGGCGCATGAAGCGGAATGGGGCGATCCGATTCGGCGGCCCCAGATTTGCGAAGAAGCAAACGTGGAGAAAGTCACGGACGCAATCGTTTCGGAACTTTCTTCACGAGCATCATCGCGATGGATGGAAGTTTTGTCCGCCTGATCAAACACGGCCAAATCTGAATCAAGTGTGAATCCCGCCTACGATGGAATGGTTTGAATTTCTGACGTTATCGTTTCTTAACCTCGCATTGATGGTCTTCATCATTCGGCGGTGGGGAATCGCATCGGCGGAAGGATTCTGCATGGCGTATCTGGGCATGGCGGTGCTGACGGACAATATCGAATTGATCTTTCACTACGTATTTTCTCCAGGTACGTTGCCTTTGGGCTATCGCGAGTTGGACTTCCGCATATATCCCACTGCCATACATGTTTTCGCATTGTTCGTGTTAATTGCGGCTCTGTGTGTTGCTAATTTCAAACCGGCCCCAGTCGCTCGTGCACTCGATTCGGCGGGGCTGCTGCGTCTTCGCGAGGTCGGAATCGCCATCACTATTGTTGGGCTTGTTCTGACGGGTGTTGCGCTGTACCTGGTTGGCGCGTTGCGCGCGACGAATTTCTATTCGAGTTTGAATGCGTTCAGAAGCCAAGCGCTCCCTTTTGGCGGTTTTTGGTACCGCGGCGCGGATATCGCCGTTTTCGGCATGGCATTGACGCTGCCAAGTCTTGGACGGAACAGAAAGCGCTTCTTCGCAGTGCTGGCGGCGATGATGTTTGTGTCGTTTTTTCTGCGAACGAATAAGGGCGGACTGGAGGAGCCGATCCTATGGGCCGGAATGGTCCTGTTGGTGTACAACCGCTCGTTTTTTAAATCGTTGCTCAATTTCCGAATGGTTGCAGCGGCACTGGTCATTGCGTTCTTGGGAATGGGAGTCAAGACGTGGTTTCTGCCCAAGGTGCTCGACCGTCCAGGGAAGCCCGCGACGGTCAGCAACCTGGTGCAAATGGCGGCTGCGACTGCTGCGACGCGCTGGGGCGACAATAGCCTGTATCGCGGATATTGCCAGTTCGTGGATACGCTGCCCGACAACCGATATTTATTCGAGGGTTCGAAAGTTGGCGTGTATGCGCTGACCAGCTGGGTGCCGCGCTTTATTTATCCAGGTAAGCCGGACCATCCGTTTCGCGGCTTGGGCTTCATGGTGTATTCGGATTTTCATTCGTTTCCCATGGAGACTCCCGCGCCCACGCTGGTCGGGTCAATGATGGCGGACAACGGAATAGTCAGCCTCGTGGAATATTTGTTTGCAGCGGGACTGTTTCTCGGCTGGTTTCGACGCGCGGCAGCGAGCGGAAGCGCGCCGTTATACTGGCATGTCGGATACGTTTTGTTTGTGTTGTTCGGTGGATTCTCCGCGGATGAAGGAATTTTGGGACTTATTTATACGCTGTTGCTTGGGTACGGCGTCGTCGCGGTGGCATACCTGCTGATAAGTGCGCGAAATGGCCGCAAGTCGTTTTCTCGCGCTGGACGGATTACGCGCGATAGACCTCTTGCCGTCGAAGGCGATTGAACTCCGCTTGATGTTTTCCAATTTGAGAAAGATCCGATTTGATTTGCTTACCGGAAAATAAAAATATGCATCGGAGAGTCGAGCATCGCGTTGCTATTCGTCCACGGCGCGGCGTTTTGTTTGTTGACTGCCAGGGGCTCGGCGACGTTGTGCAGAGCTTGCCGCTTCTCAAGGCGGTGTGCAACTGCGATGGGCGCGCGTGGCCGGTCCGCGTTTTCTTTGCGACGCAGCAACATTATGAGCTGGTTCGAGAAGAAAACTTGCAGCTGATTCCTATTTTTGCCGGCGAGTTACGCCGTAACGCAGCCGGATTGATGAATCTTTGGACGAGGCTCGCACGGAAGTCGGATTTGATTGTGTGTGCTCCCGAAATGTCGCCGGGCAAACTCGTTTTGTTGAAATATATAACGGGCGCCCGTTATGCGGTCGGAGAAGCGTCCACTCCATACAGTCACTTCCTAAGCTTCTCCGCGGCAACGAGCTGGACAGAACCCTACGCCGAAGCCGCGGACAAGATAGCCGCAGCCCTTGGATTTGAGACACCGCTCGATCCTCCGTCGATTCGATTGAGGTCTGATGAGATTTCGTGGGCAGAGTCAGAGTTGCCGCTTGCTGGGCTTGCCAACACGTGGCCACTTGTTGGAATTCAATGTTCGTCTGTGGCGCCGCCGAAACGGTGGCCGTCTGAAAACTTCAGTTTGGCGATTCAAAATTTGCGCGACCATTTCGCTGGCCTCGCGATTGTGAGTTTTGGAAGCGCTGATGAACGGACCGCAGCAGCTGAGGTCGCCGAAACGCTTGCGGGTGTTCCGTGGCTCGAAGGAACTGGCCGATGGAGCATACGAGAAACGCTTGCAATGCTCGACCGCTGCGACGTTTTCATTTCCGGGGATACGGGGCTGATGCACATGGCTGCTGCGGTTGGAACGCGAACGGTGAGCATATTTGGCCCGACTTCAGCGGCCAGGCGGGCGCCTCGCAACAACAGAGGCATCGCTCTGTGTCCAGCGACGGCGTGCCATCCGTGTTTTCGAGGACGATGGACTCCATGTGACTGCATCCGACAAGTTTCCCCGAGCCAGGTTAGCGACGCGACGAAGTGCTGTTTGGAATCGGCGGCCAAGGAATATCAGGACAAGACGCGCGCCGTGACGGGCGTCGTGGCCTAAAAAAAGATGTGCGGAATCTTCGGCATGATTTCAGAGCGCGGTGTGGATCCGGACCTTCTCTGGTTTGGAACGCACAGCGTGCGTCATCGCGGTCCGGACGATTGGGGATTTGTGAGCCTCGCGCCTTTCGAGAAATGTATGGACAGCTGCCGATACTGGAGGCGATGGGACGAGCGGCGACACGCGCGCGAATACAGAATCGGGCTCGGGAGCCGGCGCCTCAGCATCTTGGATCTTTCGGAGGCGGGCCGCCAGCCCATGAATTTGCGCGGCACGGATTTATGGATTGTTTGGAATGGTGAAATTTACAACTATCGGGAGCTCCGCGCGGAATTGGCGGCGGATCATTGCTTTACTGCGGAGACAGATACGGAGGTTTTGCTGGCGGCGTACGAAAAGTGGGGACCCGAGTGTCTTGGACGGCTCAATGGAATGTTTGCACTGGCCATTTGGGATGGAAGGCGCGAGCGAGTGTTCCTGGCTCGCGATCGATTTGGCGAGAAGCCGCTTTATTACACGCATTGCAACGGCCGATTTG
Source organism: Acidobacteriota bacterium (assembly GCA_027307115.1). Classification (GTDB taxonomy): domain Bacteria; phylum Acidobacteriota; class Terriglobia; order Acidiferrales; family UBA7541; genus DAHUXN01. The sequence continues at coordinate 46,260 of DAHUXN010000060.1, read as the reverse complement.
TTTTTGCGTCGGAACTGAAACAATTCCTGGAGGATGGCGAATTCGAGCGCGAGATCGACCGGTCGGCGCTGGCGGACTTTCTGTTGCTTTCGCTTCAGGATCATGACGAACGAACATTTTATGAGCGAGTGAGACAACTTCGAGCGGGTCACTGGATGGAGATAGACGTTCGAGGCAGAGTGCGCGGGCCGCATCGTTATTGGATGCCGGAAGTCGCGGACGATTTGGATACGTCTCGCGACGAGTGGTTTGGTGAAGAACTGCCGTTTCTGCTTCGAGATTCGATCCGGTTGCGGCTGCGCAGCGACGTAAGAGTGGGCATTTGCCTCTCCGGGGGACTCGATTCGACGACGATTTGCTCCCTTGCCGCCGCGCAGGTGTCTGACCCTGCCTCCCTGTCCTCCTACACAATGTCCTTTCCGAGCCACGCGGAGGATGAATCGGGCTCCGCCGAAGAGATTGCCAAACGAACGGGAGTACAACACGTACATTCGACATTCTGTGCGCGCGATTTGTGGGAAAGTTTCCAAGATTTTGTCCATTTCCAAGACGGGCCGACGGGCGGGGCTTCGACCTTTGCATCATGGCGCGTGTTCAAAATGGCGAGGGAAGATGGCACGGTTGTTCTTCTCAATGGACAAGGTAGCGACGAACTGTTCGCGGGGTATGATAAATTTTATTTTATGTGGCTGGGGCATTTAATTGCGCGTGGCCGATGGTTGCGCTTCGCCGCTTCCGCAGGAGGTTACTTCCGCGGGAACGGCATGAGCCGGTGGAATTTTGCGCACGGCCGGAGATACGTCGCTCCCTTTCTGAGAAACCAAATGATCGGAATGTGGCAGTTCAGCGTTCCGGAGATGCGGGAGCGGACCACGGAAGCAATCGATTTTGGCGGAGGCGGGGGCTTGAATCGTCGGCTATGGCGGGATATCAGCGAATTCAGTCTGCCATGCTTGCTGCACTGGGAGGACCGCAACTCGATGGCGGCAGGCACGGAAGCAAGGCTGCCGTTTCTGGATCACAGGCTGGTCAAGGCGGTGTTGTCAACATCGGTATACACAAAATTGAAAGACGGATTCACAAAGCATTCGCTGCGTCGTACGATGGACGGATTGTTGCCCGCAAGTATCTGTTGGCAGAGGAAAAAGCGCGGATTCGAAACGCCGGCACGCCATTGGTTCAAAACGGATTTGGCGCCGCAAATCAGGGAATTGCTCTCACAACGAGATTGTCGGTTGTCGGAATTCTTCGAAGTAGACCGGCTGCTCGCGCATTTCAAAGTGTTTGAAAAGCGAAATAGCCGCTGTTTGACCGGAAACGAGTGGTTCAAGCTTCTTAGTACGAGCATCTGGCTCGAGCAATTGAAGGCATCATCTCGGAGACCCGCACCGGAAGCCGCACTCGTAGTTCAGTAAAAATCTCCCTCACTTGATGGCAAACAAAATTGACCGAAGTTCGGATTCGCTTCCGCGCGTGAGCGTAATTGTGCCGTGCCGGAATGAAGCTCTGTTTATCGCACGCTGCCTCGAATCGATCATCGCGAACGACTACCCCAGAGACAGGTTGGAGATTCTCGTTGTAGATGGCATGAGCGATGACAAGACTTGGAATATTGTCAGCGACTTCGCGCGGGAACATCCGGAAGTGAAAACGCTCCGCAATCCGCGATTGATAACTCCCGTGGCGTTGAACTTGGGAATCACGCATGCGCGCGGCGAAATTATTTTCCGCATTGACGCTCACGCACGCGTGGCGCGGGACTATTTGCGTCTGTGCGTGGACGGCTTGCGCAAGTATGAAGCGGACAACATAGGCGGCGCCATGGAAACGCTTCCGGCCGATGATGGGCTGGTCGCGAACGCCATTGCCGCGAGCATGAGTCATGCGTTCGGTGTCGGAAATTCTGATTTCCGTGTCGGAACCGAACAAGTGGTCGTGACGGACACCGTTTTTGGAGGCTGTTACCGTAGAGCAGTGTTCGAGAGAATCGGGCCGTTCAACGAACGCCTGATCCGAACGCAGGACATGGAGTTCAATCAGCGTTTGCGAAAGGCTGGGGGACGAATTCTTCTGGATCCGAAGATTCGGTGCTGCTACTACGCGTCGCCGGATCTGAAATCATTTGCCCGGCACAATTTTCAAGACGGCCTGTGGGCGATTTTGCCGTTTGCGTATAGCGAAGTGTTGCCAGTGCGCCTGCGGCATCTGGTTCCGGCTGCGTTCACGAGCGCGATCACTCTTCTTTTGATACTTGGAATTTGGCTGGAGCCCTTACGCTTTTTACTGGCGGCGATGATGGGAACCTACGTTGTCGCTGACCTTGTCTCATCAATTCAAATTACGTGGCGCAAGCGCGACTTTCGGCATGCCTGCTTGTTGCCTATTGTTTTTGGCATTCGCCATTTCGCATACGGGTTCGGTTCACTTTGCGCAGCGATGAAGCTTGCATGTAATCGCGAGTTTGTATTGAACACTTTGTGGAGGGCAAAATTTAGGCCAGCTTAAATTGTTGCATCAAAACTGAGTTGCGATTGTTCGCAGTGGGCATTTGACCGGACATTGATCGGAGTTGCCTTGGGAGGCTCTGATGATCAAGCGAGTGTTTGACGTAGTCACATCGGTTGCAGCATTGAGTGTTCTTTGGCCTTTGCTGATTTTCATTGGGCTAGTCATAAAATTGGATTCGCGAGGTCCGGCGATCTATCGCAGCAGGCGCGCCGGACGTTGGGGGAATCCGTTCCCGATCCTGAAATTCCGCACGATGGTCGTCGACGCGGAAAAGCTCGGAGGGCCCTCGACTGCGGATGATGATCCGCGAGTCACGCGTGCCGGCAAGATTCTCAGAAAATACAAACTCGACGAACTACCTCAATTGGTGAATGTGTTGAAGGGCGACATGAGCATTGTGGGGCCGCGGCCGGAGATTCTTCCCGAAGTCGAGCTTTATTCGGCGGAGGAGAGGCAATTGCTGTCCGTCTTTCCGGGAATCACGGACTGGGCGTCGCTCAGATTTCGCAACGAAGGCGAGATTTTGAAAGGCAGTCTAGATGCGCATCAGGCGTACTGGGAAAAAATTCGCCCGGAGAAAATCCGGCTAGGACTGAAGTACGCGCGAAGCCATTCATTTTTTGAGGATATGCGCATCGTGTTTCAGACTTTGACCGTCGTGCTCCTCGGCGCGAGCAGCGATGCAATCGAATAAGCATTTGCCCGCAGACACACACATGCCGGAAACAAGATCCGGTACTCCTGATTTGGCCGGCTATGCTCGCACGATTCGAATCGCGACAGCGCGCATGATTCATCGCGCGAAGAGTTCGCATATCGGCTCGTGTTTTTCGATGATTGACCTGCTCGCCGTTCTCTATGGGCGGATTCTTCGCATTGATGCGCTGCGGCCCGCGTGGCCGGAGCGCGACCGATTCATCCTCAGCAAAGGACACGCCTGCGCCGCGCTCTATGCGGTGCTGGCGGAAGAGGGTTTTTTTCCAAAGAGTTGGCTGGATACTTTTTATCAAGACGGTTCCGCGTTGGGTGGCCACGCAATGCATTCGGTTCCGGGCGTGGAGGTCTCAACCGGGTCGCTCGGACATGGCCTTTCGCTAGGATGCGGCATGGCTTTAACGGGGAGACGCGAGGCCCGCCCGTTTCGCGTGTTCGTGTTGCTCAGTGACGGCGAGTGTGATGAAGGCTCCGTGTGGGAGGCGGTTTTGTTTGCGGGTCATCACCAGCTCGAAAATCTGGTCGCCATAGTGGACTACAACAAAATCCAAAGTCTCGGAGCGGTCGGCCACGTTCTGGACTTGCACCCATTCGCGGAAAAGTGGAGCGCGTGCCGGTGGGCTGTTCGAGAAATTGACGGGCACAATCCGGACGAAATTGAATGCGTGCTCCGGCAGGTTCCTTTTGAGGCCAACCGTCCCAGCTGCATCGTCGCCCACACCGTCAAAGGAAAGGGAGTGAGCTTCATGGAAAATGAGCTGCTGTGGCATTACCGTTCGCCGAGCGATGAGGAATTCCAAGCAGCTTTCGCTGAATTGAGCAGCGCTTCGTGAGGTCCGCGTTCGTCCGCAGCCTTATGGCGCTGGCCGAAGAGGACAGGCGCGTTTGTCTGGTCACGGGCGACCTGGGATTCGGCGTTGTCGAGCCATTTGCCGCGAAGTTTCCCAGCCAGTTTGTAAACGCCGGAGTGGCGGAACAAAACATGACGGGAATTGCGGCGGGAATGGCTCTGTGCGGGAAAGTAGTCTTCACATATTCGATTGCGAACTTTCCGACTCTTCGTTGCCTCGAGCAAATACGCAACGATGCGTGTTATCACAACGCGGACGTAAAAATCGTGAGCGTCGGAGGCGGGCTCGCGTACGGCGCGCTAGGCGCGAGTCATCACGCCACGGAGGATATTGCGGTGATGCGGGCGTTGCCGGGTATGACGGTTGTCGCGCCCGGCGATCCAATCGAGGCAGAGACGGCGACGCGAGCGCTGGTTGCTCGAGCCGGACCCGCGTACTTGCGGTTGGGAAGGTCGGGCGAACCGTTGGTGCATTCGGACTACGTAGATTTTCAGATTGGCAAAGCCGTTCGAGTTACGGATGGCGACGATGTCACGTTGATTGCCACAGGCACGATGCTCCATGCAACCACGCAAGCGGCAGCGCGACTGGCACGAGAGGGAATTGCGGCGCGTGTCCTCAGCATGCATACGATTAAACCCTTGGATGTGGAGGCGGTGTTCGAAGCCGCGAGAGAGACGCGCGCGATCATCACTATCGAGGAGCACAGCGTCATCGGAGGACTGGGTAGCTCGGTTGCTGAGGTGCTTGCCGAATCCGCTGATTGCCACGTCCGCTTCAAACGCATGGGTCTTCCATCGGCGTTTACTGCAATCGGAAGCCGGGAATTCCTGACGAAGTCGTATTCGTTGTCTGTTGAGGGGATCGTCGAGTCGGCAATGCAAATTCTAGAGCTAGCGCCCTCCTGTGCGTGATCAGCAAAATGCAGCGTGTGAACGATAACGGAAGGTTGGAAAATTAAAATGACATATCGTGTGCCATTCGTCGATCCACGCGCGCACTATCGGCGGCTAAAGTCAGAAATCGATGGAGCGATAATCGATTGTTTATCAGACGGCGACTTGATTGATCGCCAGCAACTCCGCGATTTTGAAGCACGGCTGGCGGCGTTTGTTGGCGTGGAGTACGCCGTTGGACTGAACAGCGGCTATCACGCGCTGCAATTTTCCTTGCAAGCAGCCGGTGTTGGTGTGGGCGACGAAGTCATCACCGTGGCGCATACGTTTGTCGCCACGGTTTCCGCGATCGTAAACGTAGGAGCGCAGCCAGTGCTGGTCGAAGTCGGCGGCGATTACAACATGGACGCGGAAGCGTTTGAAGTTGCGATTACGGCGCGGACGAAGGCGGTCATTGCGGTGTCTCTCAACGGACGCGTTTGCCAGATGGACCGCATCGTCGCGATTGCCGAGAAGCACAATTTAATTGTTATAGAAGATTCTGCGCAGGCGCTGGGCGCGGAACTTCACGGCCGCAAGGCCGGATCGTTCGGCCTGACGGGTTGTTTCAGTTTCTATCCGTTCAAAATTTTGGGGGGATTCGGTGATGGCGGGGCGATCACGACGAACGATGCCGACGTCGCGTGCATGGTACGGCGCCTGCGCTATAACGGCGAGGACCGAGAGACCAGCGAATACCATTATCACGGGCAGACCGCTTTGCTGGATAACGCTCAAGCGGCCGTTCTGAATGTAAAGATCAGTCATCTTTCGCAATGGATTGAGCACCGGCGCGGAATCGCCGCGCTGTACCAGGAAGGCTTGCAGGGAATTTCAGAACTGCGCCTGCCGCATTTTGATCAATCCACACGACGCGACATATTTCAGAATTATGTGATTCGGACGGAAGCGCGGGATCGGTTGCGTGAACACTTGATTAGACACGGCGTCGAAACTCTGGTGCACTGGCCTAAGCCGATGTGGGAACATGAAGGCCTGGGCCTGCAAAATCCCGGGCTTGCCGAGACGGAAAAAATTTGCAGAGAAGTGATTTCGCTCCCGATGAGCGCGGAAACAACGCGCGAGCAAGTTGAAATCGTTGTCGATTGCATTCGTGGTTTCTATCAAGGTGTCAACGCCTCGACGCGTTACCGAGTCGCTGCCGCCGGGCAACTCGCCGGATAATCCTTCGATTTAACTCCCCGCTCTTTCAGCCTGCCAATCCGGTCCGACCGGTTCCGCGTTCCAACGATCACGTAACCGCCTATCTGCTGACGCGAGCGTGGCCAGAAGAAGAAAAAGCATGGCGTTCGCGGGAACGTGGAGGTTGAAATCAACAAAACTATGCAGGAGCAATGCGCTGCACGAGGCCAAAGCTCCCGCGTAGAAAAAATGATCCGATTGGCGTTGACGCGAATTCAGATTCGCGAGACCTTCGCGGAAAAGCAGCACAATGAATGCTAATCCTAGTAGTCCGCCGATTACGCCCGTCTCAGCCAACGACTCAAGGTAATCGTTATGCGCGTGGTCGACGACGCTTCCGGTGTAGGTGGTTTCATACTGCGGGAAGACAGTCTCCAACGTCCCAAGGCCGGTCCCGGTGGAGTAATGGTCCAGGAAGATTTTCCAGGTGTCACGATCCATCGAAACACGTTGGTCGCGCGAGATGTCGCTGGCTGTCAGTGTTCCAAATCGCTGCATCGTTGCGCTGGCGCCGAGCCAGAGAACAAGCAAGCCACACAAAATTATCAGCGACGCTAATGCAAAAAGTTGTCGGATTCCAATGTTGGGTCGTCGCAAAACAAAAATGAGGAACAAACTTGCGAACGCGAACCCGACGATTCCTCCGCGAGAACCGCATAAGAGGAGCGCCGCAACCGGCACAGCAGTGAATAGGGCCACGAGTGCGGCCTTCTCAGCGCGCCACGTCCCGTCAAACCGCATCGCAAGGCCAAAAGGAGCGGTGAGCTCGACGAAGCCCGCGAAATGGTCGCGGTCCACAAACGGGCCGAAAGGTTCGGATGACTGCGGCAGCGAAACGAACCAATATAATTTCCCGTTGAATGTATAGTGTTGCGCGATGGCGAAAAGCGCGACTAGAAACCCGAAGCTCAACAGAAAAATGGCTAACCCTTTCGATTGCGCTGGTGTGCGAAATGCTTCGACTGCCAGGAAAGCGAGCGCGAAATACGCAATCCATTTGAGCAACTCGATCTTGGTCGCATAGGAATAGGCCGAAAGTCCGAAAAACTTCTGCACCATGCAAAATGCAATCAGGCCGAACACAGGCAAATACAGCCAATTGGAGCGAACGTCTAGTTGCCGTTGGCGCACCGTGACAAAGCCCCAGAGTACGAACAACAGCCCAACGCCGATTTCGAGAACCGCAGTGCTCCAGCCGGGCACGGCCCCATCGGCAAGCACCGCAAATGCCAGCAGGCTGCATATTCCGATGCGAATCGCGCTCATCGTCAGGCAATCACTCCTCGGCGTTCATCGCGTGGCACTCATTGTCCCCTGTGTCATAGGAGTAAGCGACAGGTCGTCCACCCAAACCGTTCCACGCGGTTGGTTGTCAAACGGCGGGCCTGGCGCGCAGCGAAGTAAAATCTCCAGCATTTGCGTGTCCGGACCGCTCTCGAAGTCAACGCGCATAGACGTCCAGCCGTTGGTGCCTGCGAGAGCGGGAGTCAAGACCTGCAGTGTTTCCGGATGGCGTGGGTCGAAAATATCGAATTGAATCCCGTTTCCACTGGAAATTCCTGCTGTGCGCACGTAGGCAAGAAAACGATACCGCTGGTGCGGTGCGGCGTACACGTACTGAAAAATGTGCTGGAAGTTGATATTCGCGGAGCCGTCGAATGTGATTCGCAATGACTGATGGCCAGAATGCATGACGCTGCTGTCGAGATCGTAGGAAACTCCGCTGAAGGGCAATTCGCGCCAGTCGAAACCGCCGTTCAAGAAATCGTGCTCGAAGGCTCCATTGAACAACACTGAAGTATTGTTTGTATCATCGGGCCAAGCACTTCGTCGCAATGCCTCCTGCCAAACTTGATGCGCCTGGCTGATCCGTCCCTCGTCGAGCAGATCGTTGATCAAGTCGATGGCGTCCCTCATCGCGACGGGCTGATTTACCTTTAACAACTGCGTCCACATCACCAGTGCCGCACCGGTCTGCTTCTGTAAAAGAAAATAGCGAATCGCGCGGATATAGTAGGCGGCGTTTTGGGGCAACACTGCGGCCGCGATCGAATCAGCCTTCGGATCGACAGCCCAGGATTCTGCCAACGCGCTCGCTTCGAGGGATGGATCTTTGTCGATCGCACGACGCAATGCAGCGAATCCCCCAGAAAGTTCGCCTTGGCGCAGCAGGAAACTGCCATACCGCCACGCCACATCCGGCGAAACGGGAAAATCCAATTGCGCCATTTCATATGCCCGTTCCACTGCGGGGAAATCGCCCCGCGCTTCGTCGAGAGTCGCAAGCTCAAGCCACGGGCGCTCGGAGCGGGGATCAACTTGCGTCGCGCGCCGCAAATACTTTGCGGCTTTCGACTGGTCCCGCTGCTCAAGATTCAATTCGTTATATAGCGCGAGCTGCTCCAAATATTGGGCGTTGCCCGGTTCGAGTTGCGCCGCGGCAAGCCACTTCTTCGGATCAGAGGATTCGTTCCACCGTTCCGCAACCCAAACTTTGGCTGCCAGGAAACAAAATTCGCCAGCCGTCAAGATGATCAGGAAAAGAAAAGACCAACGCGAGCGGCGATGAGAGAAATCAATGAGCATTTAACTAAAGATATATCTTTAATCATTAGGTAAATACAAGTTCATTGTCAACTTTTCGGTGGGAGAACAAGATCAGTTGGAGGGGAGAAAAACGCTGCCGGCGCCCCATGGCAAATCGAGAAGCCGGCAGCGGAAGGGCCGTCCTACTGCTTCAATGCATTTTCGATGAACGCCGCGACATTCGCTTTGAGCTTCGCATGGGCCGCATCGTAGACATACATCATGTGGCCGGCGTCGTAGTATTTGAGCGTAATGTGGCTGCGAAGGCTGGGCGGCAAGTCCAGATGATCCATCGTGTATTCTGTTTCGTAGAACGGAGTCGCCAGGTCGTAATATCCATTCTCGACCTCGACGTGCAGGTGCGGATTCGAAACCATGGCCTCGACTAGATCAGGTTCCACGTTCGGCGCGCCTGGAAATCCGAAACCGCGGCCGCCATGCTTCCAGTCCCAACTTGCGCCGGCGAAGTTTGCCGACACGAGGTAGGTCATGTCCTTGCCATAATTCAGGTCTTTGCGGATGTAGTCGTTGAACGCCGCAGTGTAGGCTCCGCTCAAAGCAGTGGACTGCGGATCGTACGAGGCGTATTCGGCGAGCGGATCATCCGCGGGGCCGGAGAAGCGCGAATCCAACCGCCCCGTTGTCAGCCCGCGACTGCGCTGCAGCTCGGCCATAAATTGCGGCAGGTTGACGCGCAGATTCGCTTTCAGTATGTAATCTTCACTCAGGCCCGTGAACTGCGCGAGTTTCTTCGCAACGGCTTCCTTTTCGCTATCGCTGATTTTGTCGCCCTTCAGGAGCGCAGAGGCATACTCCGTGGACGCAAATTGCCGTGACTGGTCGACGATGCTATTGAGATTCGCGGGACAGCCCTGCAATATTTTGTGGTAGCAGGCGGTTGCCGCGTAGCTGGGAACGTAGAGCACGTAAGCCAAATCCTCGCCGGGATAAAATGAAATCGTGCCCAGGTCGAGGACGGAGGACATCAGCACGATGCCGTTCAAGTCCATGCCATAGTGCGATTGGAGATAATTTCCGACTACCGCTGAGCGGAAAGTGCCGTAACTTTCGCCGATCAAAAACTTCGGCGAGTTCCAGCGATTGTTTTCGGTCACATAGTTGTTGATGAACTGGCCGAAGGCGCGCATGTCCTGATCGACGCCCCAGAAGTCCTTGTTGTGCGCCTTGCCAACGGCGTGGCTAAATCCGGTGCCCATCGCGTCGATGAATACTTCATCGGTGACGTCGAGCAGGGAATCCTCGTTGTCGACGAGCTTGTAGGGCGCCGGCGGTGTCGCGGTGGCATCGGATGTGACGACGCGCTTCGGACCATACGCGCCCATGTGCAACCAGATCGTCGAGGAGCCTGGCCCGCCGTTGTAGAAGAACGCGACCGGGCGATGCGTCATGTCCTTGACGTCGCTTCGCGTGTAAGCCACGTAAAACATCAGGCCGGTTGGCTCGCCATCGTCGTTTTTCAGAAGGATCGTTCCGGCGGTCGCTTTGTACGGAATCGTTTCCCCGCCGATGCGAATCGTGTGGTCGGTCACCGAGGATGTTTCTTTTGGCTGCTCTGCCGGCGCTTCGCTTTTTGCCTCCGGCTTCGCTTCGTTTTTCGGTTCGTTTTGCGCGTTTTGCTGGTTCCGGCGCATCTGCGCTGTTGCTGACGGCGCGTATGCCAAAAATAGGAAAGCATTCAGAAACACGCCCAGGAGAACTGTCGTCACACCCGGGCCAAAGATCTTCTTCATCGGTGCACTCCCTTTGGGGATTGTATTGGAGCCAATGGCGCAGCGATTCTATCGAGTCCGCGATGTGTAAGTCAAAGGCCTGAATTTTCCTTTTACGTTATGATGATTCACCGCGCGTGAGCGTGCACTTATGGCGAATTCGCAACGCAGCTACGATGCGATTGTAATCGGCTCGGGGCCGAATGGGCTGGCAGCCGCCGTAAGGTTGGCGCAAGCCGGCAAGTCGGTTGCGGTTTACGAAGCGGAGGCAACAATTGGCGGAGGTGCTCGCTCGGGTGAGTTGACGCTTCCGGGCTTCGTGCACGACATTTGCTCGGCTGTCCATCCAATGGCAATCAGTTCCCCCTTTTTCCGCACGCTGCCTCTCGATCGTTTCGGTTTACGCTGGATTCAGCCGGAGGCACCGCTCGCGCACCCGTTCGACGACGGCACTGCGGCGGTGTTGGTGCGTTCATTGGATGAAAGCGCTGGGCAATTCGGCGAAGACGTTGATGCGGTTCGCTCGCTCATCAATCCGCTCGCAAATTCATGGGAACAGCTGGCTGACGCGATTTTGGCGCCGCCGCGCATTCCACGACATCCCTTCGCGCTGGCGCATTTTGGTTTGAATGCATTGCGCTCCGCGACGAAACTGGCGCGAAGCAAATTCAAGACTGTTCGGGCGCGTGCCGTGTTTGCAGGCATGGCCGCGCACTCGATGCTGCCATTGGAACAGACTTTATCCGGCGCGTTTGGGCTACTGATGTGGACCACGTGCCACAGCGTGGGATGGCCTTTGGCCGCGGGCGGGTCGCAATCTTTATCGAATGCGCTCGCTGATTTGTTGCGGTCGCTGGGCGGCGAAATTTTTACGGAACATCGCGTGGAGAGTTTCGCGGAATTGCCGCCGGCGCGCGCAGTGTTGTGCGACGTGACTCCGCGGCAGTTCCTTCAAATTGCCGGTGAGAAGATCAATGAACGCGAGCGGCGCATTTTTGAGAATTATCGTTATGGCCCGGGCGTCTTCAAGGTCGACTGGGCGCTCGATGGCCCTGTGCCGTGGAATGCCGCTGAATGCGCCCACGCTGGAACCGTGCATATCGGCGGCACGCTGGAAGAAATCGCTGAGTCGGAGCGCTCTCCGTCGCAAGGAAGGATAGTCGAACGGCCATTTGTCTTGTTGGCTCAGCCGTCTCTGTTTGACTCCACTCGCGCTCCCGCCGGCAAGCACACGGCATGGGCCTATTGTCATGTACCCAATGGCTGCGGAGTTGACATGCTGGAACGCATTGAAAATCAAGTCGAACGCTTCGCTTCCGGCTTCAGAAAACGCATTTTGGCGCGATCGGTGATGACCCCTTCCGACATGGAAGCGCATAACGCGAACTTGGCCGGAGGCGACATCGGAGGCGGCTCGGTGGAAATGAGCCAGTTCTTTCTGCGTCCAAGCGCGAAGCTATATTCCACTTCGCTGCCTGGCATTTTCCTTTGTTCGTCCTCGACGCCGCCAGGCCCCGGCGTGCATGGTATGTGCGGCTACTTCGCGGCGCAACGTGCTCTACGCCGCTGCTTTTCGTAAGTGTGCGGCAGGGCTCCTGAGAAGCTGCCTGAATCCGAGGTCAGGCTGTCTGGCCCTTCAACAAGTCGAGGACGGCGCTGACGATTTCGCGGATTTGTACTGGCCGGAACAGGGTTTTTGTCGCCGAGCCAAGGCAGACGGTCGAAGTGCGGGAGGCTACAACCACGGAGGGAACGTGTCCAACCAGCTTTTGGATGGCTGGTTCCGACGCGGCCTTTGAATTTGCGTCGAGGACAATAGCAGAGGGCATCTGGCCTGCGCCAAGTGCGGCACCGGCATCGGCGGAAGTTTCCATTCCCAGCGCTTCAATGCCGCGTTCGCGCAACTCGGCGCGAACCCCAGCGCGGAGCGTCCAGTCTTCGCCAATGACGTAGACGACTGGCATCCCCGCAAGTGAGTATAGCATCACCCCCAGTGGCGCTTTATCGCCGTCGAATGTCACGGCGTAGGCAAGCGATGGAGCCGTCTGCTACAATTCGGCGAATTCTGGGGGGATTCCTCAATTGGTGTCAGAACGAGCACCTGGACGGCGAAGACGATGGGTCGGATGGTTGATCGGCGTTATCGTAGTGGTGGCTCTTGTCTTGGTGCTCGCCAACCGCGACCAGGCTCCTGAAGTTCAGGTCGCGCAAGTAAGACGCGAAAATCTTTCCGCATCGATCGCCAGTAACGGCAAAGTTGAGCCGATCGAGCCTGCCATTGCGCGTGCGCAGTTTGTAACCTTTGTCGACAAAGTGGCGGCTACGGAAGGACAGACGGTTCACAAGGGTGAGGTAATTCTCGTGCTGAACGCGGACAACGCGAAGGCGCAGCTTGCCAACACGCGAGCTGAGCTCCTGGTGGCCCAAGAGCAACTCCGTGCTGCGAAAGCGGGCGGGCCGGCAGATGAACTGGCGCAAATCAATGGCGATTTGCGGAAAGCGCAAATAGCCCTGGCGGACTTGCAGAAAACGCAGAAGTCGCTGACGCAACTTGTCGCCGAAAAGGCCGCGACGCAGGACGAACTAAATCAGAACGCGAGTAAATTGGCCCAAGCGCAGGCCACCGTTGACACGCTCGAACAGAGGAAGGCGGCTCTGGCCGCGCAGGCGAGTGTGAGCGCGCAAAGCGCCGAGTTGACCGTCCAGCGCGACCACGACCTGATCGTCACGCTCCAACATGACGTCAGCTCCGCTACCGTGGTTGCACCGCTTAACGGGACGCTCTATTCATTGCCCGTGCATTCCGGCGATTACGTCCAGGTGGGACAAGTACTTGCGGAAATGGCCGATCTTCATTATGTGCGCGTGCGCGCATTTGTCGACGAACCCGATTTGGGAGTGCTCGCCCCGAACCAGCCCGTGGACATTACGTGGGATGCGCTGCCGGGGCACGTCTGGAACGGACGGACCGAGACGGTGCCGAAGCAGGTGACAACTTTGCAATTGCGCAGCGTTGGCGAAGTGCTTTGTTCCGTGGCGAATGATAATTTGGAGCTGATACCCAACATCAACGTGGACGTGAAAATCGAAGTCAGCCGCCGGCAGAACGTTCTGGTGGTGCCGCGGGGAGCCGTGCATACGGATGGTGCGCAGCATTTTGTGCTGGTCGTAGACGACAACACGTTGCACCGCCGAAATGTGGAGGTGGGCATTGCAAATCCAACGGACTTTGAGGTGGTTTCGGGTTTGAAGAAGGGCGACCGCGTCGCGCTGTCGAACGACATCACACTGCGTGACGGTATGAACATACATCCCGCGGAGGTAAAAGAGTAATGAAGCGGCTTTTCGGGTCCATCGCAGTGTGCTTGATTCTACTCCTGCCTGCGGCACGAGCAGCCTCGGCGGACGGCTTAAGTGCTATCCAGGAACAATTTGAGGCGGGGAATTACAGCATGGCGATGAACACTCTGCGCGCCTTAATCTCGCAGAATCCCGCTGACGCGGCCGCGCATTACTGGCTCGGACGTTGTTATGTCGAAGTGAGTGACTACGATAACGCTATCAACGAATTTGGAAAGGCACTCCAGCTTACTCCCAATTCGTCCGTTTACCACGAATGGCTGGGACGCGCGTATGGCGGGAAGGCGGATCGTGATCGCAGCTTCTTGCTGGCGCGGCGCGTGAAGAAGGAGTTTCTGGCGGCCGTGCAGGCCGACGGTTCGAACATCGAGGCGCGGCGCGACTTGGAAGAGTATCTGCTCGACGCGCCATGGATTGTTGGCGGCAGCAATGAAGATGCACTCGAGCAAGTGAACGAGATTAGCAAGCTGGACCCGATGATCGGGCATCTCGCTCGCGCCGATTACCTCAATCATGTCGGCAAGGGCGATCAGGCGGTGGCCGAGTATAATGCAGCGCTCGAGATGAAACCTCAAACCGTCGGGCCGTATCTGGAGATCGCGGACTATTATGCCGGGCAGAACAATGGCGGAGAAGTAGAAAAAATCGTCGATGCGGCAGCACAGGTCAACGGAAAAGACCCGCGCCTGGCTTTTTATCGCGGCCAGGCCCATGTGTTGAGCGGGACGAATTTGACGGTTGCGGAAGAGGACTTGAAGTCGTATCTTGCCAGTTCGCCTCAACGGACCGACTGGCCGTCACACGCGGCTGCGCGTTACTGGCTGGGGCGTTTGTACGAAAAAGAAGGCAATAAGATGGCAGCCGCCGAGCAGTATCGCGCGGCGCTGCAGCTTGATCCGCGTCGAAAAGACGCGCGCAGGCAGCTCGACGCACTGGAAAAGTCACTTCACTAGATATCCGTTGGATCAGGCTATCCGCCCCAAGGAGAGTCCAGGAATGAAGGGAGTGGTTCTCGCTGGCGGAACTGGATCGCGCCTGTTTCCGCTGACGCGCGTCACGAACAAGCACCTCCTCCCGATTTACGACAAGCCCATGATTTTTTATCCGCTGCAGACGCTGGCGGACGCGGGCATCCGCGACATCCTGCTTGTTACTGGCGGACATAGCGCGGGGGATTTCCTGCGGCTGCTTGGCAACGGCAAAGATTTTAATCTGCGGCATCTTTCGTATGCCTATCAGGAGGGCGAAGGCGGCATCGCGGACGCGTTGCGTCTGGCCGAGCATTTCGCCGAAGGGCATTCGATCTGTGTTGCGCTTGGCGATAATATTCTGGAGATGAATATTACCCAAGGTTGCCAGGAATTCGAGCGAACGGGACATGGTGCGCATATTTTCTTGAAAGAAGTACCGCATCCAGAAAGATTCGGCGTGCCCGTGTTTGAAGGCGATCGAATCGTTCGCATCGAAGAGAAGCCGAAGCAGCCGAAATCGAATTTTGCGGTGACCGGTTTTTATGTTTATGACACGACGGTTTTCGAAAAAATCCGCACACTCAGGCCGTCGGGCCGCGGCGAGCTGGAGATCACGGATCTGAATAACTACTATCTCGCGGAGGGCTCGCTCAGGCACAGCGTTCTCGACGGCTGGTGGACTGATGCAGGAACGTTCGAGTCACTGCTGCTGGCGAACAATTTGGTGGCAAAAGGCGGAGCAAATAAAGCCGGCGCGCAGAGGGCCACGGCCAAAACAAAGAATGCGAGCAAGGAATGAACGCAAGGTCGGTCGTTAATCGCTCCGCCATGCTGCCATCACGAAACCCTGTCAGGTATCGCTTGCAATGACTCGATCAACGCTTCGCGAATTCAGCCGGAATCGCAGTTCCGCCTTCGTTAAATCGTCCGGAAGCTAAGGATGAAACTTCTAGTCACGGGTGGCGCCGGCTTTATCGGTTCGAATTTCATCCGCTACTTTCTCAACGTGCATCCCAGCACGGAAATCGTCAACTTCGATAAGCTCACGTACGCTGGCAATCTCCAAAATCTTGCCGATATTGATGCGCAGCCAAATTACAGGTTTGTGCGCGGCGATATCTGCGATGCGGAAGCGGTGGAGCATTTGTGCGAACAGCCATTCGACGCCATCGTGCATTTTGCCGCTGAAAGCCACGTGGATCGCAGCATTGCCGCGGCGCGCGAATTTATCCGCGCGAATGTCGAGGGCACTCTGGTGATGCTCGAGGCAGCGCGGAAGCGGAAGATTTCCCGCTTTTTACACGTCAGCACGGACGAGGTTTACGGCAGCATGGCTCCGAAAGAATCGGCGACGGAGCAATCGCAACTCGCGCCGAATAGTCCCTACGCGGCGAGCAAGGCTGCATCTGATTTACTGGTGCGCAGTTACGTCCAGACGCACAAATTTCCCGCCGTCATCACGCGGTGCACCAATAATTACGGCCCGTATCAGTTTCCCGAAAAATTGATTCCGTTGATGATTTCGAATGCAATTGAAGGGAAAAAACTGCCTGTCTATGGCGATGGATTGAATGAACGCGATTGGATTTTCGTCGAAGATCATTGCCGGGCGCTCGACGCTGTGCTGGAAAAGGGCCGCATCGGAGAGATTTACAACATAGGCTCTGGGCGCCCGGTGCCGAACATCGGAATTGTGCGCAGTCTGCTGAAACTGTTGAACGCGCCCGACGGACTCATCGAATTCGTGCAGGACCGTCCTGGGCACGACCGGCGCTACGCCCTCGACGATTCGAAAATCCGGCGCGAGCTTGGCTGGGAATCGAAGGTCGAACTCGACGCGGGGCTCAAGCACACGGTGGATTGGTACCGCACTCATTCCGATTGGGTGCAGGAAGCCAAGAGCGGTGAATATCAGGCTTACTACGAAAAATTCTACGTAAAGCGGCGAGCCACTCTCGCCCAACTCTAAATCTCCTTGAAAATATTCCTTACCGGCAAAGAGGGAATGTTGGCGCGCGCGCTGGCGGAAGTGCTTACGCCTCGTCACGAAATTCTTGCCGCGAGCCACCGCGAACTCGATATCACTGACGGTAAAGCGATTGCACATGCGATTGAGATGGCCCATCCGGATGCGGTGGTAAATGCGGCGGCCTTCACGGACGTGGACGCTTGCGAGAGCCAGCCCGAGTTGGCATTTCGAGTCAACGCCGAAGGACCGCGAAATATCGCTTTCGCTTGTAAACGACTTTGCATTCCGATGATGCACATCAGCACGGATTATGTTTTCGACGGCGAAAAGAGCGAGCCGTATATAGAGGAAGACGAAGCGCGGCCCTTGAGCGTCTACGGCCGCAGCAAGCTCCAAGGCGAGAGGGAAGTGCGGGAAAATTTGCAGCGCTTCTGGATTGTGCGCGTCTGCAGCGTGTTTGGACCCTATCGCAAGAATTTCGTATCGCTGATGGTTGAGCTGGGGCGCAGAGGGCAGCCCCTACAGATCGTGAAAGACCAACGGTTCGCGCCGACGTACACCTTCGACGCGGCGCTCGGCATCGAACGAATTCTCGAGCGCGGTTCGCACGGAATTTATCATCTGACGAATCAAGGCTTCACTACGCGAATCGATTACACGCGGGAGATTTTGAGACAAGCAGGCTTCGCAAGCGTTCGGGTGAATCCCATTACCAGCGAGGAAACAAAGCGCCCCGCTCTGCGGCCGGCCAATTCGCAACTGGAAAACGCCCGCCTGAAACGCGAAGGGCTCCCTCTCCTCCCGACGTGGCAGGATGCGATACGCCGCTATTTGATCCAGTTAAATGCCAACTCTTAATGTATTGGCCGTCTGACGGATGATGCAACGGCTAATTGAGGCGGCAAACCTCGACCGCGGAATTTCGATAGGGGCAGTCGTGGACAGCCGGGTTCGGTTGTTGCAGGACCACCCAGGTGACTCCATAGGTTTTTTCCAAGCGGGAAAAATCATTGGCACCAAAACTTGTCCAGCCGTTCGCGGCTTGCATTTGCGCCAGGCAATCATCAGCGAGCGGCAACTCCGGATAGAGCGCGACGGCGCTCCAATCTTTAGTGGCGTCGGCCAGTCGGCTCCGTTCGGCGATCGCGCGGAACCCTTGATGATCTTCCCCGGGCAGAGCCATATAATTCGGATCGAGAGCGAAGATGGCGTTTTCGGGCGTGTTACCGCGGATCCAGACAAATGCTTGCACCCACGGATTTTTCGGAGCCGCGCCAGGCCACTCGACGTGCCGGTCGCCGGGAAAGAGCTGGAACTGCGCGAAGCACAGAGCCGCGCAAATCGGAGCAAACAGCAAGAGCCAGCGCATCGGCTTATTCTTCAGGAGTGTTTCACCGAGCAGTCCGCCGGCGAAAAGAAACAGAAATAGATAGACCAATTGAAGGCTGCGCATGGGCTGATAGAGCGCGAAGATTTCAAGACTCCGCGGAATTGTCACAATCAATCCAGCAGCAAAGAAAAGCAATTCGAAAATGAATAGCGTCCAGGTCAAATGCGCAAGCACTCGCAGGCTTCGCTTTCGTGCGATGCGGTTGAACCACCAGAGCAGCGCGAGCGGCCCGAGAATACCCAACCACTCATACCACTGCCAGCGGAGCAGAAAATAGTACGCATGACTCTGCAAAGACTGCCAATAAGCTGCCGACGGCGCCCTTAGCGAGAATCCCGGGATCAACAACGCAACTGAACTGACTGAAGTCAAAGCCAAGGGATCTCGCCGCTTGTCCAGCATCAGAAGCAGAAACACAAAGGCCAGACCGAACACCACCATCAGCGGCTGGATGACTGCCGTGAGAACAAGCCAGAAACCAGTGGCGAAATATTTTCTTTCAAGAACTGCGTCAATGGCGAAGGCAATTCCGAAGGCCGAGAAAGAACGCGGATTCAAATACGCATCGAAAATGTACAGAGCGGTGCCCGCCACAGGCAGGGTCAGCAGCGCTGCGACCATAACGACCGCGGCCCAACGGCCCGCCTGAGATGGAAAACATTTTGAAGCGATTTTCCAGCAGGCAAACAGAAGAAGAAAGATCGAGGCCACGTACCAGAAAAAAAGCACCCACTCGAGCGAGAGATGCGTTAGGCGTGCCGTCCATGCGATGAGATTGGGAAAAAAAGTGAGGTGCGCGTGCGTCTCGAAAAATTCCTGGCCGAAGGGGTAATAAGAAGGATGGAGAATTTTTACGATGCCGGGAACATAGATCTCCGCGTCTTCCGACCTGGGGTGATACCCGTGAATCAGCAGCGCAGCAAATGTCAACAGCAGGAGAAGGGCCAGGTCTTTCCGTTTCACGCAGCGCCCCTCAATTTGTGGAATCGCGAATTTCCACGCGCTGGCATCCTAGATGCGGATAGGCGCAGCTTCGCGCGCGCCGTTCGAATAATAGTCAGGGTTGAGCTTGCGCCCGGTTTCCTTGAAGATCCGGAAGTGCGCGATGCCCAATTTTTGGAGGGTGAATTTGAAGGAGGTCGCAAGCACTCCAAGACCGTAAAAAACACTGCGGCGGAAATTGATCGACGACGCCTCTGCGAAATAACGCGCGGGACATGAGATCTCTCCAATTCGAAAGCCAAAAAACAAAACCTGCGCCAGCACTTCGTTGTCGAAAAGGAAATCGTCTGAATTTTCGAGCAGCGGCAAGGCAAGCAGCACTTCCCGGCTGAACGCGCGATAGCCGGTATGGTATTCGGATAATTTTGCTCCGAGCAAGAGATTCTCAAACGCTGTCAGGACGCGGTTCGAAATATATTTGTAGAGCGGCATCCCCCCGCGTCGTGCGCCACCGCCGAGAATGCGCGAGCCAAGCGCGACGTCGCAACTGCCGCATGCCACAAGTCCGGCGAGCGATGGCACCAAAGCGGGGTTGTACTGATAATCGGGATGAAGCATCACGATAATATCGGCGCCCGCGGCCAGGGCTTCCCTATAGCATGTTTGTTGGTTGCGCCCATATCCATAGTTGCGGTCATGCACGAAGACTTGCAGTCCAAGTTTTTCAGCGAGGGGAACGGTTCCGTCCGTGCTCGAATCATCGACCAGAATCTTAATGTCAACCGCGCTGGGAAGGTCGCGAACAGTTGCTTCAAGCGTCTTCTCCGCGTTGTACGCGGGCATGACAACCGCGATTCGCTTGTCCTGAATCATGCGTTTCCGGAGATGCGGGTTCAGCTATCTACGGCGACTGCCTCATTCTTCGCGTATCTCGAAGAACATCGCCGTAAAAAATTACAGGCGTCTCGCTAACTCACTTAGTGCATCGTAATGAGGTGCGCATGGGACGTCAAGAAATATTGGTCGGTGACGATTTCTAATTTGTTATAGTGGCCGCAACGCGAGCCGTTCGAGAAAAGGTTGAAAACGTGGTTTGGGAAGAAACCTGGAATCTAGCCATGGATTCGCTGCGCGCGAACAAACTGCGCGCGATGCTAACCATGCTCGGCGTGGTCATCGGCAGCGCATGCATCGTGCTCGTTGTCACGGTCGCGCTGGCCGGGAAGCGGTTCATTATTGGCCAGATCGAAGCCGTGGGTTCGAACATCGTGTACGCCTCGCTGGTCGATTCCGGCATCGGCCAGACAACAACACTGGGCGATCAAATTTCGATGGCTGACCTCGAAGCCATAAAGCAGGGCATTCCTCAGGTGACGCACGCGGCAGGCTCGCACGACATTGCCATGACAGTGGTGGCGGGCAGCGTCGCACGTCCCGTAAGCCTTGTGGGCGTCACCCAGGAATTTCAGCAGATTCGCAATTTTCTGATTGTGAGCGGCCGTTATTTTGATGACGGCGATTTCACCAGCAACAGTAAAGTTTGCCTCCTCACGGAGCACATGGCCAAAGTCGCTTTTCCCTACGACGATCCCGTCGGACGCAATATTCGTGTTGGCGAATTGAGTTTTACGGTAATTGGCGTCTTCCGTGAACGCGTGCAGACATTTGGTCAAACGGAAATCGCCACCGACTCCGTGCTCGTGCCATTCCCGCTGATTCGATACTATACGGGCGAAAATTCCGTACGAACGCTCTATGCGCAGGCGGATAATCCGCAGGACGTCGAGCTAGTGACGCAGGAAGTGGCCGAAATTTTGAAGGCGCGCCATCGGCCTGCGGCGGAGTATAGCGTGCTCAATCTGTCCTCGATCCTCGAAACGGCAAAGCATATCTCCCTCGCTCTGACCATCGTGTTGCTGCTGATTGCGATGATTGCGCTGGTGATCAGTGGCATTGGGATCATGAATATCATGCTCGTCAGCGTGACGCAGCGGACGCGTGAGATTGGAATTCGAAAAGCAATAGGAGCGCGGCGCCAGGAAATTCTCTACCAGTTTCTGGCTGAAGCAACAATTATCAGCGGGGCTGGAGCGCTCGTGGGAATTGGCGTGGCCGTAATCATTCCATTTTTCATCTCGGCGACTTTGCAGCTCTTGCCCGTCCCGGCCGACATTGCCATCCCGATTTCCTGGCCTTCCGTGGTCCTTGCGTTTGTTGTATCGTGCGCCACGGGAGTAATATTTGGTTATCTTCCCGCCAGCAAGGCGGCAAAACTTCAACCGGTGGAATCTCTGCACTATGAATAAAATAAAAATGAAGTCTCAGTCTCTGGCCGTAATTTACTGGGTGATCTGCAGCGTTCTGCTTGCGGCGCCGCTGCTGGCGCAGCAATCTCAGCAGCCGCTCAAATTGAAAGTACAGGCGGGGAATGCGATGCCGGCGAAAGCGGTGAACGAAACAGCGCCGCCGTTGCAGTCGGACGCGGGGCCGCAAGTCTCACCCGGCGTCCTGACGCTTGACCAAGTGGTGAATCTGGCGCTGGCGCACAGCCCCGATTTGGCGTTGGCGCGTGTCCGCTACACTGTCGCTCAAAATGTCGCTGGAGTAGATCGCGCTGAATTTCGTCCCAATCTCTATACTGGTTCAGGGGCGGCGTACACGAACGGCTTCCCGCAAACTCCCGGAGGCGCGGCGCCTTCCGTGTTCGAAATGTCTTACACGCAGGCGCTCCTTGATCCCATAAAGCGCGGCACACTGAAAGCCGATGAGGATCGCGCGAAGAATCAAGAGCTCGAATACCAGAACATGCGCGATACCGTGATGGTGCGTGCCGCTTCGGCCTATCTCGAGCTGGCCGACGTGCGCCATTCGCTCGATTTGCTGCGCGGCGAGCGCGACAGCCAGCAAAGAATCCTGGATGTGACGCAGCAACGCGCTGCGGCCGGGCTCGAGTTACCCGTGGCCGTCACGCAGGATGAACTCCAATTAGCGAAAACGAGCCAGCGCATCGTGCAGTATGAGAGTCGCGACGAAATCCTCTCCGACCAGATCCGCGACATGACCGGCCTCCCGCCTGGTGAGCCGGTCGACGTATCTTCGTCGGAAGTACTAGCTTCCCAGGCGACGGAACCTGCATCCAATTTAGTAGCTGCGGCCCTCGACCACAGCCCGGAAATTCACGAGGCCGAAAACGAGCGGACCGCTCGCGAGCATTTGCTGAAGGGCGCGAGGGCCGCCTACTGGCCCACGATATCTCTTGTCGGTGAATACAACGTGTTAAGCAAGATCAACAACTATGACGTTTTTTTTAATCATTTTCAGCGTAACAACGTCAATGTTGGTGTCCAGGTCACAATTCCCATTTTCAGCGCGCACACGTCGGCTGCTGCGGCGTTGGCGCACAGCCAATTGAACGAAGCGGATCTCGAATTGGCAAGCGATAAGCGCACTGTACGCATTGGAGCTGAGCAAAAGGTGCGGGCGCTTCGGGAAACGGACGCGGGGAAAGACGTCGCGCAACTGGATTTACAGCTCGCGCAGCAGCAGCTTCAGGATATTCAGGTGAAATTCAATCAGGGGCGTGCCACCCTGCGGGATTTGGAACAGGCGAGGGTTGTCGAAAATGAAAAATGGCTGGCATTTCTTGACGCCGACCTCTCGCGTGAGAAGGCTCAACTTGATCTGTTACAGGCCACTGGGCAGCTTGCGCAGGCTTTCCATTGAGGGAACAATTCGCAAAGCTTCTCTATTCCCTCTGTATGAATTCGAGTAGAATGAATTTCTTCGCATGGACAGGTCTTTGACTATCCGGCCGTCCCGAATCAGGAGGGTGTTGAATGCCGTCGGTAATGAAAACACTATTGCTGAATCCGCCGAGCTTTGAAAATTTTGACGGCGGCGCAGGTTCTCGCTGGCCGGCCACACGCGAAATCGAATCTTATTGGTATCCGGTTTGGCTGACCTATCCTGCCGGAATGTTGCCGGGTAGCCGGTTGCTTGATGCTCCTCCGCATAAAGTGTCGCCACAGCAAACCATCGAGATATCGAAGGATTACGAGTTCTTGGTCCTGTTCACGTCGACGGTGGGGTTTCAGAGTGACCTGAAGCTCGTCAGAAAAATGAAAGAATTGAACCCCGGGCTAAAAGTGGCATTCGTCGGCCCGCATGTGCAGATCAAGCCCGAGGAAAGTCTGCGGGCGGGTTCGGACATTGATTTCATCGTGCGCGGCGAATTCGATTACGCCGTTACGGACTTCGCAAAAGGGAAGCCGCTCGCCGAAATTGCCAACGCGAGCTATATAAAAGATGGAAAGGTAGTCCACAATGCGACTCGGGCGCCGCTACATACCGCCGAGCTGGACGAATTGCCGTTTGCGACCGACGTTTACAAACGTGATTTGACGATTGAACGTTACAATGTGCCTTTCCTGCTGCATCCCTTCGTCTCCTTCTACACGACGCGGGGCTGCCCGGCTCAGTGCACATTCTGCCTGTGGCCGCAGACGCTTTCGGGCCACACATGGCGTGTGCGCTCGGTCGATAGCGTCGCTCGCGAATTCGAGCAGGCGCACCGGATGTTTCCGCAAGCGAAAGAATTTTTCTTCGACGACGATACGTTTAATATCCGCAAAGACCGCGTGCTCGAGCTGTGCAAGAAGTTCAAGCCCGTGGGTTTCCAGTGGTCCTGCACAGCGCGTGTTCACAGCGACTACGAAACGCTTGCCGCCATGGCCGATGCCGGCGCGCGGTTGTTCATCGTCGGCTTCGAGTCCGGCGATCCACAAATCCTGAAAAATATCAAGAAGGGCGCCACCATCGAAATGGCTCGCACGTTCGCGGCCAATTGCAAGAAGGTCGGCATTCGCGTCCACGGCGACTTCATCATCGGCCTTCCCGGTGAAACGAAGGAAACGATCCAGAAGACGATGGATTTTGCCAGGGAACTCGACTCCGAAACCATTCAGGTTTCGATGGCCCACGCCTATCCGGGCACGGAGCTTTACAATCTGGCTTCGGCCAATGGCTTCCTCGCCACGGAAGCTCTTGCCGATTCGGGCGGTCACCAGCTTCCGCACCTCGAGTATCCGGGATTGAATCGCGAGGAAATGATGGAAGCCGTGAACCGCTTTTACGATTCCTATTATTTCCGCCCACGCGTCGCGTGGCGAATCGTTCGTGAGGCTCTTTGGGACGCGCATGAGCGCAAGCGCCTGTTCCACGAAGCGGTTTCTTTCCTGCGCTTGCGCGCCGAGCGGTTAAAATACGCGAAGAGCGGCAAGGGCCCCGCGAAGAACCAGCCTCCGTCCGTATCCGTGACGACGATTCCATCGCATGCAAGTACGGAATTCACGGAAACACAAGGCGCATGAAACTTCCTCATCGGCTGCACGGCAAGACGATCTGCTTGATCGGCCTGATGGCGATTTTCGGGTCGCTTGGCGACGTCTTGCTGCGCAAAGGCATGAAACAGATCGGCGCCGTGTCCAACTGGCATCCCGAGGCGTTGCTCACGACCTTTGACAGGACATTTCATTCCGGGCCGATCTGGTTGGGAATTTCCTCGCTATTGCTGTTTTTTATCGCGTATCTGCTGGTGCTTTCCTGGGCCGATTACAGTTATGTCCAACCCGCCTCGGCAACCGGTTATTTGTTCGTGGCGGTGCTGGGTTATCTGCTCCTTGGGGAAGTGGTTCCGTGGATGCGGTGGATCGGCGTGCTCGTGATTTGCCTAGGAGTGCTGCTGGTTGGTGGAACTCCGCCGCGCACAACGGAGGAAAGATGACGGGGCGCGACGCCGCGTTTCTTTTCATCGTGATTTTCGGCGGAACAGGCGGCGAGCTGGCCGTCACGCATACAATGAAGCGCGTCGGCGAGGTGCAGAGTTTCTATCCGCACCATTTGCTGCGCGTGATCCTGCGCGCCTTCCGCAGCGGCTGGATGTGGTTCGGTCTTAGCCTGATGACGATTTCATTCTTCTCGCTGCTAATGTTGCTCTCCTGGGAAAATGTCAGCTTCGTCGTGCCCGTAACAGCCCTCAGCTATGTTCTGGGCGCGTTTGGCGGCAAATTCCTGCTGGGCGAGCGCGTCGAGCCTCGGCGCTGGGTCGGCGTCGCGCTGGTTTGCCTTGGAGTTCTGCTCGTTTGCGTTGGCTAAGCATCAAGTCCGGAAGTACATCAAGGAACACATCCACGAAGAGCCCAAAGGCTGGCCATGTGGCATGAGATTCTACGTTGGTCCGTGCTTGCCCTAGCGCTGGGCCCCTTTGGTTACTATTTACTGGCCATCACCGCTGCCCGCCATTTCTTTCGCAGCCGTGCCCCAGTTTCCAGGGATTTCACTCCTCCCGTTAGCATCTTGAAACCCGTGCGCGGACTTGACCGCGAAGCATACGAAAATTATGCGAGCTTCTGCGTTCAGGAGTACCCGGAATTTGAAATTATCTTTGGCGTCACGGAAGCCACCGACCCTGCTGTTCCAATCATTGAAAGAATCATTCATGACTTTCCGCGACTCCGAATACGCCTGTTGATTGGCGCCGAGCAACTGGGCACCGGTGACAAGGTGAACAAACTTTGCCGCATGGTGCGCGAGGCCAAGTATGACATTTTAGTCATCAGCGATAGCGACATCCGCGTTGCGCCCGGCTATTTATACGCGGTCGCGGCGCCCTTTGCGGATCCCAAGGTCGGAGCGGTCACCTGCCTCTACCGCGGAATAACGGACGGGACTCTTGTGTCCGAGATGGAGGCGCTCGGCAACACGTCGGACTTCGACGCGGGCGTGCTCTCTGCGTGGCAATTGGGCGGCGTCGATTTCACGCTGGGTGCGACCATGGCCACTACGAAAGAACATCTCGCTGAAATCGGTGGTTTTGAGGCGCTGGTCGATCATTTTTCAGATGACTACGAGTTGGGTCATCGCATTCATGCACTCGGCTATCGTGTGGAAGTGACCACGTTCCCAGTGTTCACCGTGTTCCCTTCGCAAACGCTCGCCGAATGCTTCAGCCATCAAGTTCGTTGGACGTTGACGATGAAGCACTCCCAGCCTTGGGGGCATTTCTCGCTGATTTTCACGCACGGATTGCCGTGGGCGATTCTCGCCGCAACGATTGCGCCATCGTGGCCGCTGGCGGCGTTCTATCTGACTGGATACGTGGTGCTCCGCGGAGCGATGGCGTGGACGGTGGGCGTCTGGGGCGTCAATGACCCGCTACTGCGCAGAAAAATGTACCTAGTGCCCCTGCGCGATGCGTTTGCGTTTGCCGTTTGGCTGACTAGCTTCTTCAAGCGCCGCATCGAATGGCGCGGTTCGCAATATTACATCCGCAACAAACGTTTGGTTCCCGTCGAATAGGCTTTTCGCCCACTTTGGATTTCAGGATTGAAATATCGCGGAAACTACTGGTTGAGGCGGAAGCGCACCGTCACGACATATTGTGTCGAGATGGCCTTACCGTCGAGCATGGCCGGCGAATATTTCCATTGCCGTACGGCGTTCACCGCCGCTGAGCGCAATAGTATTGGCCCGGAGACTACTCTTGTCGAAGTCACTTTGCCCGACGCATTGATCTCCGCTTGGATCTTCACTTCACCTTCGACATGGCTCGTCGCCGCGAGCTGTGGGTATACAGGCGGGGTTGACGATATCAGCTTCGGAAGTTGAACCTTGCCGCCTTGGACAACATCGGGCTTGGGAGGAGCCGGCGCGACCAGATTCGAGGATCCGACACCGGAAACGAGTGAGCCGAGGTTTCCGTTGGGTGGTACGGGAATTTCCTTGGAGCTTGCCGCGCCCACATCTGGAACGGGGGCGCTCACGTGAGCCGTATTGCGCGGCTTGATTTCTGCATGCGCCTTCAAATCGCCTGCGTAAATATTAGCTATACCGGTGGAAATAGAAATAGCTGGCCGGCTGGTCGCAACCGTGCTTTTTTGCGATCCGTGCCCGGTCCCTGTTGCAGTCGAGCCCCGCTGACTTGCCGAAACCGGCGCAGCAGGAATGTCGACCTTCCGTTCAACCTGCGATAGCGGCGCCGTCGAGGAAGAAGTTACTGGAACAGATGGATTCGTCGCGACGACTTCATCCACCGCTGCCGGCGTTTGCAGTGAAGGTGAAGGAGCCGATGAAGAAGGAGACGGTGAAGGTGAAGATGCAGTTACCGACGCTGACCCGGACGTTTGTGCCGTGACCTTGGGATTGCGGCGCAAATACATTGCGCCCGCTGCGACGAATGCCAATACCACCACAACGGCCCCAGCAAACATTAATACGGACGAGTTGCGCTTGGGCCTTGACGCCGGCTGCAGCAGCGACGAGTAATCAATGGCGGCAATTGCCTTCTGCGATGCTCTTGCGCCGACCTGACGCGTTGCCTCCTGTTGATCTTCTTCCTCTGTGTTCGTAGCCCCCATTTCGCGCGAAAAGATTTCTTCCTGCGTGGTAAGCAAATCGAAAATAGGCTGTTCTGCGACGGGGCTGCTGGTTCGTTTGGGTTTCGCCGGCACCGCGGCAGGCACTCTGTATGCGCTAAGCGCTTTACGGTCGGCGGACGGAGAGCCTGACGCTAAAGGAACCAGGTCCTCCGTTTCTCCTGGCCGCTCATTCCCATATTCTGTAGTCGGAACGGAAAGGTTGAGCTCTCGCGCCGGAGCGGGCTTCGTCGTTTCATAAACCGGCGGCTTGACCGGGGCAGGCTGTGTCTCTACGCGCGCCGGCTTCTGAATTACCGGCGCAACCGGAGCCGCCAACGGCGCTGGTGGCGCAGGCGCCGAAACGGGGTTGGGATTCTCTACAGTCCGCGCAGAAGGCGGCGGGTCAGATGGGAAGTGCACGCCCCAGAATCCTGGTGCAGGCTGGGCGAATTCGAGCTTGACGTAATGAGCGATGTTTGGCGCCGTGTTGACTTGAATGATGCGGCACAGCGCGGTTTGCTTAGTCAGCAGATTCGTCAAGACCATCGCGTGGCCTGTGCGCACGCGAGCGCGCAATTTCACCACGGCGCCGCGTGGAAACACAATCATTGTCGTGGTGTCTTCTTCGAACGGCTCCACGTGCTCTGTCGATTCGAGCACCACCGCGGCCACTTGTGATCCGTGAACGCGAACGGCGACCTCCAGTCCAATCGCCTCGGCTTCCAGTGCATCGCTGCCTGTCTTGGATTTCGATGCAGGGGAAATGGGGAGTTCCGTCGTAGTGCTGGCCATTGCGCTATACCCTCAAGGGTGATTTTCGCGAGCGTGACGAGCCAAGGCAATAGTACTGGACTTTTTTTTCGAAACACTGTCCGGGAGTACAGGCCCTGACCGTTTGGACGTGACTTTCGCAGTCGGTTGCGGCCGGCTCCTGTCCTCATAACTAAGGACGACATCGTCGTGTAACGCACCGTCCCGCGCGTCATCTTGTTCATAATGGAGGTCGCTAAGAATTTGGAACACCGAGGTGGGAGGAATGAAACCAATTATCGCGCTGCTCACGCTGATTGCGCAGCATTCGATACAACAACAAGCAATTCTCGATGCATTGACAAGGAAGGGCATTGTCTCAATTCAGGAAGTGCAAGCGGAAATGCCGAAAACCGAAACTGAAGCGAGCCGCCAATTCGATCAGTTAAAGGCGGAATTCTTCACTTTATGGAGCAA
The DNA here is from genome assembly GCA_027307115.1 of Acidobacteriota bacterium. Classification (GTDB taxonomy): domain Bacteria; phylum Acidobacteriota; class Terriglobia; order Acidiferrales; family UBA7541; genus DAHUXN01. Next base: position 17,460 of record DAHUXN010000060.1, on the reverse strand, counting down.
TTTCGGCCGGGCGAAACAATAGTCTGCCATCGCTCGGCAAGCCTGTAGCCGGTGACGTCTCTGCTAAATTCCTGGGCTGGTTGACGAAAGTGGCGTTCGTTAATAAAGTAGTATGCAGGGCCGTGTCGGCGGCCCTATTTTTGTGGCCCTCCGGATGGGAGGTCGTACAATTGGCAGTACATCAGATTCTGGATCTGATTATCCTGGTTCGAGTCCAGGCCTCCCAGCCATCTTTTTAATTATGCTTTGCAGTGCATTGAAATGCCGGACGAGCTGCCGCCCAGGTTCTTGCGCGGGCGCTCCTCGAGTCCCGCCTCGTCACGGCGTTCTACCAAGTTCCCGTTCGTGACCGCATCGCACAAATAAACATCATATCTATGCGGTTCGTTTTATGGCCGCGGCTAGAGATATTCCCGGCCAGATGAAACCGCATGGCACAACAGCATAAGCACAGACTTCTGGGTCATCATTTTCGATGGGTCGTGATTGCCGCGACCGCCGCCATAATTGTCGTGGGCATCGCATTCGTCATTCTCCTGCTGCGTTGGCCCTTTACGCAGGCCCGTATGGCTCAATCTCTCGGGGACAGCGTTTCGGGATCCGTATCTTTTGCAAAGTTCCGGGTTACCTACGTCCCCTTTCCGGGATGCGTTGCTGAAAATGTCGTTTTTAGACGTTGGTCGAGTCCCGCGGACGTCCCACCACTCGCCACGATCCAAAGAATTGCCATTCAGACTCGCTATGTGGACCTTTTCCTCCGGTCCGGCTACATCGCGCGAATTGTCCTGAATGGATTGTATGTTCGAATTTCTCCGCGCGGCACCGGGACAAAACCCATCCAAAACCAAAATACTTCGACAAAGATGCGCGTCGGCGAAATTGATGCGAATGGTGCGACTCTTGAGGTTGGCAGGCGCGGTGACAAGCCGCCTCTGAAGTTTGAGATTCATTTGTTGACGGTAAAATCCGTCAGCGCCACAACTGCCATGCACTACAGCGCGACACTGACAAACGCGCTGCCTCCTGGTGAAATCGTTTCAACCGGCAGTTTTGGCCCCTGGAATTCAAATGATCCTGCTCAAACTCCGCTCTCTGGCACGGCCATATTTCGGAACGCAAATCTCAGCGCATTCAGCGGAATCGCGGGAACGCTCTCTTCTGATCAGGATTTTCAGGGAACTCTGGGGCACATCGAAGTACGAGGAAAAGTGGACATTCCCCATTTCAAATTGACGAAGACAGACAATCAAGAACCTCTGGCAAGCCAGTTTCGCGTAATTGTAGACGCAATGAATGGCGATGTTTTCCTGCACCAAGTGGATGCGCTGCTGGTGCGAACGAGAATCATCGCCCACGGCAGCATTGCCGGCAAAACAGGCCAGAAAGGTAAAACGACCTTTGTCGTCTTAGCGATTGACCACGGGCGGATTCAAGACGTTCTGCGCTTATTTTCCACCGAAACCCATCCGCCCATGGACGGCGTCGCGGATTTCCGGGCGCAAATCACCGTACCGCCGCTGGGTCAGCCTTTCCTACGCGAAGTAATGGCTCACGCTGATTTCCAAGTGCACGAGGGCACGTTTGAAAAGCCGAGCACGCAACAGAACGTCAACACGTTAAGTGAACGTGCGCGCGGTGTAAAAATCGACAAGAAAAATCCAAGTGCCGAGAATGTAATGGCAAGCCTAAAGGGCCATGTTGTTCTACGCGAGGGAACCGCGCACTTTACCGACGTTTCGTTTATCGTTCCGGGCGCCGATGCTCGAATGTCCGGCACATTCAACTTGCTGAACGACCACATAAACTTTCATGGCAAACTGAAAACTGACGTGAAGTTTTCGCAAACGCTCGGAGGCGGCATAAAATCCGTCCTACTGAAGCCACTCGACCCATTTTTCAAGAAAAAGCCGACCGGAGCCGTAATCCCCGTTTACATGATTGGCACATATGATTACGCTCATTTTGGAATCGACCTGCTTGGCGATCACGACGAAAAACACAGTCAAAGACGCCAGGGAGAGAAGTCGAAGTCACCTCACGATTTAAGTAGAGATCCAATTTTCTGACTTGGGGGCCCTGCTGTCAGGCGGAACTTGACCAAGTCCTCAAACTCGAAACGCTGGGGCGTGCCTCCATGGACCATTGATTTCCATCCTCTTCAGCGTCCAATGCCGCAAGAAGTCGATTTCGCGATTGTTGGCGGAGGGTTCACCGGTTTGTCGGCGGCGGCTTGGTTGCGTCACCTTGACCCGCAAAAAAGCGTCGCGCTCTTCGAGGCTGAATCCGTTGGAGCTGGGGCAAGCGGACGCACCGGCGGCATGACGCTTGCAGAGAGCGCCGCGGGCGATCTGCCCGGTCTCGGGGATGTGTTGAACGGCTTCTCCAAAGTGCTCACCGATCTCGACATTGATTGCGATTTATCTCTTCCGGGCGCCTGGGAGTTGGGTCGCGATAACGCCCGCGCCGATTCTCCTGTCGACTGGACAGACTCCGGCAAACTCCGCGTGGTGGATGAAGTTCCGGGCGGCAGCGCCGATCCCGGAAAACTGGTGAGTGGATTGGCCCGCGCCGCCGATCGTTTGGGCGCGCTGATTCTTGAAAATTCGCGCGTCGAGAAAATCGCCTTCGATGACCCCCTGCGCCCGCATATCCGCGGGCAGGAAGTTCGCGCGCGGCAAGTGCTGCTCGCGACGAATGCGATGTCACTCGAGTTGAGTTCTCTGGCGAATCGCGCCGAGCCGAAATTTACGCTTGCCGTCGCGACGGCGCCGTTGGCCGGCGTTCAAATCGAGAATCTCGGCGTGGCTTCGCGGCGTTCTTTTTATACCGTGGATCTGCCCTACCTGTGGGGCAGACTTCTCCGTACTAACGGCGTCATTTTCGGCAGCGGTCTGGTCCACTTGCGCCATTGGAGCGACATGGATGTCCTCGATATTTCAACGGGACTTCCGGCCGAACTCTTCGCGAGCATCGAAGGCCGCATTCGCAAACTGCATCCCTCGCTCCGTTCCGCACAATTCACTTACCGGTGGGGCGGGCCAATTCTGTTTGCCAATGACTGGCGTCCGGTATTCGCGCGCCATCCGAAAAGCCCGCACGCAATCGTGCTCGGCGCATATTCGGGCCACGGCGTGACCCTCTCGGTCTATCTGGGTAGCTGGGCCGCCGAGGTCATGCTCGGCCGTCGCGACTTGCCAAACTGGTAGCGCCCCGCCGTTCCTCATTTCATCCGATGCTGCAACTCAGAGCAACTTCGCCCACAGTGCGATAGTCGCCGGCCCGCGGATTGCGTTACGATGGGCGGCCCGTCTTTTCGAGGAACCGTTGATGAAGCGCGAACAGCAGAGAATCGAGGAATCACGGCAGCGCAAAGTGCACTGGAAACGGTGGGGACCGTACCTTTCCGAGCGCCAGTGGGGAACGGTGCGCGAGGACTACAGTGCCAACGGCGACGCGTGGGAATATTTTCCGCACGATCATGCTCGTTCGCGTGTCTATCGTTGGGGAGAGGACGGAATCGCCGGATTCTGCGACCGCCATCAGCGCATCTGCTTCGCTCTGGCTTTGTGGAATGAGCGCGACGCCATTCTTAAAGAGCGTCTCTTCGGGCTGAACAACAGAGAAGGGAATCACGGCGAAGACGTCAAAGAATATTATTTTTATCTCGACGCGACACCCACGAGTTCCTACCTCAAGTGCCTCTACAAGTATCCGCAGGCCGCCTTCCCCTATGAACAGCTCCTCGCGGAAAATCGCCAGCGAACGCGCGAAGATCCGGAGTTCGAGTTGATCGATACGGGCATTTTTAACGAAAACCGTTACTTCGACGTGTTTGTGGAATATGCGAAAGCCTCCGCGGAAGACATTCTGATCCGCGTCAGCGCTGTCAACCGCGGTCCTGATGCCGCGCCGCTCCGTCTGCTGCCCACTTTGTGGTTCCGCAACACCTGGGCTTGGGGAGGCGCTGTGCGGCAGGCAGGTGGCAAGCGAATTCCATCGCCCGCGGGCACGGCGATCATTGAATTTCATCAGTCCGATTACGGCGCCCGCTGGTTAATTGCCGAAGGAGCGCCCGAACTTCTCTTCACCGAAAACGAAACGAATACGGAACTTCTGTTCAATCACAAGAATCAGACTCCGTACGTAAAAGACGGAATCCACAATTACATCGTGCATGGCAAGAAGGACGCCGTGAATCCGGCGCAGGAGGGGACAAAAATCGCCGCGCACTATCCGATGCAACTCAAGCCCGGCGCCAGCATTTCCATTCATTTGCGCCTGACGGATCAATCTCCGCTCCGTTCGTCCGGCAAATACAAGTCGACGGCCGCCGATTTTTTCGGTGCGGAGTTTGAAGCGACATTCAATGAGCGCATCAAAGAAGCGGACGAATTTTATGCCGGTCGCGCCGAGCAAGAATTGAGCGACGACGCCCGGTTGGCGCAACGGCAAGCCTTCGCCGGCCTGCTCTGGGGCAAGCAGTCGTATCATTACGAAGTTCGGCGCTGGCTTCTGGGCGACCCCACGCAACCGCCGCCACCTCCCGAGCGCTTCACAGGTCGAAATCACCAGTGGCTCCATATCTACAACGCCGACGTCATCTCAATGCCCGACAAATGGGAATACCCTTGGTACGCGGCGTGGGATTTGGCCTTCCATTGCGTCGCCATGGCGCCCATTGATCCGGACTTCGCGAAGGATCAACTCATTCTTTTGCTTCGCGAATGGTACATGCACCCCAACGGCCAAATTCCGGCGTACGAATGGAATTTCTCGGACGCGAATCCTCCCGTGCATGCCTGGGCGGCGTGGCGCGTTTATAAAATTGAAGGGCGCGTTCGCGGAAAATTGGACCGCACCTTTCTCGAGCGCGTGTTCCAGAAGCTCCTTCTCAATTTCACTTGGTGGGTGAATCGCAAAGACCCTCTCGGCAAGAACGTTTTTGAAGGTGGCTTCCTCGGTCTTGACAACATCGGCATTTTCGACCGCTCCATGCCTCTGCCCGGCGGCGGTTACGTCGACCAATCCGACGGAACAAGCTGGATGGCCTTGTTCTGCCTGAACATGATGTCCATGGCCATGGAGTTGGCTCATGACGACCCCGCCTACGAAGACCTCGCCAGCAAATTTTTCGAGCATTTCGTTTACATTGCTGATGCGATGAACAACATAGGAAGCGAAAACGTCGGACTTTGGCACGAGGAAGACGGCTTTTATTACGATGTTATGCATCTCTCCAGTGGAGCGCAAATTCCCATCCAGGTGCGCTCCATGGTCGGATTAATCCCGCTTTTCGCGGTCGAGACGTTCGAGCCCGAAGACTTGGCGCGCCTGCCCGATTTTCAACGCCGCATGAACTGGTTCATGCTCCACCATCCGGACGTCCCTGAGCATATCGACATGTCACAGCGCGCAGAAAAGGGCGCGCGTCTGCTTTTCTCCATCGCCAACAAAAAGAAAATGCTCCGCGTCCTGCGCTTCATGCTAGACGAAAATGAATTCCTGTCGCCTTATGGCATTCGCTCGCTTTCGAAGTATCACCAGGAGCACCCGTTTGTTCTGACCCTCGATGGCGAGGAGCATCGTGTGGACTATGAACCCGCTGAATCGACTACAGCGCTTTTCGGCGGAAATTCGAACTGGCGCGGCCCCGTTTGGTTCCCCTTGAATTTTCTGTTGATCGAAGCGCTTCAGCGCTACCACTATTATTATGGCGGCCAGCTCAAGGTCGAGTGTCCCTACGGTTCGGGCCGGCAAATAACCCTTTGGGACGTCGCCGCTGAAATTTCCCGGAGGCTGGTGCGAATTTTTCTGCGTGGTCAGGACGGCCGGCGCCCTGTTTACGGATCGGCAAAGCTTTTCCAGGACGATCCTCATTGGCGCGACTTGATTTTGTTTTATGAGTATTTCCACGGAGACAATGGAGCAGGGCTGGGTGCGAGCCATCAAACGGGATGGACCGCGCTCGTATCGAAATTGATTGAGCAGAGCGGCGACAAGCACTGAAAAAGGGATACGCCGCTGTTTGCGGGAATCGTTCCTGCTAAAAATCCGTAACCAGTCCGAGCCCGAATGACACGCGATTGATGTAATTAAAGAAAGCCACGGTCAACACTGTTTCGCGCAGCGCCGCCTGGCTCCATCCCGCGCGCAATACTTCGTCAGCATCCGGCTGGTCGACGTCCAGCGGCTTCCGCGTCAGTTTGTCCGCAAAGCGAAACAGGGCCTTGGTTTTGTCATCCACCGGCGCGCTCATATAGTCCGTGACGAGCTTTCTCGATGCCGGTTTGTCAATTCCAAACTGACGCAGCACTTCCATATGAATGGCGATGCAATAGGATGACGAGTTGATCCCGCTCACGACTACGCCTATCTGTTCCTTCACCAGCGTGGACAGCGCACCGTCTCCCATGATTGCCGCGTTCATCTCTAGCTGAGCCTTGATCGCCTCGGGCATCGGGCCGAGCGCCTTGAAGAAATGCGGCACGAACCCAAACTTCTTCTCAATTTTTTCGTAAATGCCGCGCAATTCAGGATTCGCTGCGGCCTGCTCGATTTCATCTACGTAGGGCATTGCCCACCTCTCGCTCAATTTTTGATCTTAATATATGTATATGGCGATGCGGGTAGACCAGGAATCCCTCATAGCGGTAATTCCACGGCCTCGTTTTCCCAGACTTATGGGGATCTACTGACACAAACCCAAAGCGCTAACTATATATACGCAGGAGAATGCTGTTTGGTTGTCCCCGCCGCAAAATAATTACGCATATTCATGCGTGGATTTCAGGCTCGCTGGGGAGTCTCAACTAGTTCAATGAGCACCTTCTTGCCGCCCGCTGCGCTCACCAGGAAGAAATTAACGCGCGTACCGTCGGCGCCTGCGCGCGTCGAGGTATAAATCGTTGCAACGCCCATACGCGAACGAATCATCTCCGTCGCGCGCTCGACATCGGGCGTTAGAAACTCAACCTGCTGTATGCCTTCGCCGAATTTCGCCAGGAAACGCGCAATCGCTCCGGCGCCATCCGGCTCGCGCGTTGTTAAAATGTCCAAATGCACGCCTTCGCCGACGTTCCATTCGAATTCCTGAGCGTCCTGCTCCGGGGGAACATCCGCAAGAGGCGGATTCCCCAGCGCGGAGCGAATGGCGGCAAAACGCTCCGGCGTGACGGCGATACCCACGGTTGCGTGTTTGGAGATCAGTGCGCCAATTTCCGAATCTTGCCGCCACGCCACAATCGCCCCTTCTGCTGACTCCTCTCCGCGGCGATAAAGCTCCGTCGCGGCGTTATTGCGTATGTCGTCTTCCCGCGAGGTCAAGCTCCGAACAAGATCAGCGACGGACGCGGCGCGGGAATTCATGCCTTGTTCCCCTGATTCGCGCTTTCCGCGTCACGCTTGGCGGGTCCGCGCTTATCCAGCAGCGACGCCACTGTTGCCACTGCCAGCAAGAACGCAATCACGGCGAGCGATATTTCCGAAGGAATGTCCACCCAATGGGCCGCCAGCATTTTCAAGCCAATGAAAAGCAAAACCAGCGAAACTCCTGTGTCGAGATATCTCAGCTGCGTGATCCATTTCGCGACCACAAAATACAGCGCGCGCAGGCCGAGAATCGCACAAGCGTTTGAAGAGAAAACGATAAACGGATCGCGCGTGATTCCGAATACCGCGGGAATCGAGTCCAGCGCGAAAAGCACATCCGCGCTTTCTATCGCCACCATGGCCAGCAGCATCGGCGTCACCAGCCAGCGGCCGTTTCCCCGGACGAAAAAGTTCGCGCTGGCATCGTTCTGTGCGGCGGGAACGATTTTCCCCAGCCAACGAAGCACGGGATTCGCTTCCATGCGGACTGTCTTCGATTTTCTGAACAGCAAATGCAGCGCCACATAAACAAGAAACGCTCCCAGGATATACAGTGACCACGAAAACGCGTTGATAAACACCACTCCGGCCGCAATTAGCAGCCCCCGTAGCGTCAGCGCCCCCAAGATTCCCCAGACGAGTACGCGATGTTGCCGCGCCGGCTCAATCGAGAAATATTGAAAGATCACGATAAAAACGAAGAGGTTGTCGACGCTCAGCGATTTTTCAATCAGGTATCCTGACAAGAACTCGATCGCGGGACGCGCGCCCGCGTAGTGCCAGATCCACAGATCAAACGCCAGCGAAACGCCAATCCAGAGCGCGCTCCATGCCGCGGCTCTTCGCAGCGAAATAGTTCGCGGCTTGCGCCCAAAAGCAATCAGATCGACAACGATCAGCAGCAGTAGTCCGGCGGCGAAGCCGATCCACAATCCACGGGAAGCCACGATCAAAGTCTACGTGTGAACGCAGCGAATGAAAAGAGCGGCCGGCATATTCAACGTCCGATTTTGCTGGGTTGTAAACAAGTGCGGGGAACTGGCCGTGGCGGAGTTCCGGAATGAAAAGCGCCCGGCGCTTCAGCTATAAAATTTTCTTGTTAATGCGCAACCCGTCAATTTGCGTTGCTTTTCCGCAAACGGTCGGTCACGGGCACGGCGTTGAAGTTCGAGAGAACCATCTGCGTTGTCGCGCCCGCCCGCACGGAAACGGCAACGTCCCACTTTTCTCGCGTGTCGCCCACCTCGGCCTCTATCTTAAGGGACGTAATCCAATACGTTCCTGGAGCAATGCCGTTGAATTCGCCGCGCCCATTTACGTCTGTTTGCGTCTGGCCAGCCGCGTAACGCGATTGTGCCAAATCAAGAGCCATTGTATTCACACTTCTGGCACGCGCGGCCTCCATGTCCGCCCACCGCGGCCCCGGGTTAATGGATTCCAAGTCGGCGTCCATTACGTCTTTACTGTCCGGATTGGCGGCTACATATTTCCGGACCTTGGCGTGGTATTCGTCAACCTCACGCCGGTATTTTTCCGGATTCTTCGTGCGGTCGCTCTCCTTGTACTTGCGTGCCGGGAAATTGGAGCCCGCGCCCGGACCATTTTCGTCGAAGTACGCTTTCCAGAACTCGGGAATATTAATGATCTCGTCTGCTTTCAGGTTCTTCCGGAAATCCTCTCCGGTGATCGTCGCGGTGTGATTTTTCTTCATCCACGTTTTCAGTTCCTTCGACACGGTCAAGCTGTCAACGAAGCGATTGAAGTCGAGTTTGGGCACGGAAGCATCTGCCTCTCGCTGAATGTCCGCGAAGCTCTTGCTCAGCAGGTAGAAGGGCAATCCTCTTACCGGCTCCGCCACACCCGTCGACGGCGTGATGCGCACCGCGAACGCGATCGATCCTGACTGCGCCGCAGCCGGTAAACTTGCGAACAAAACGCACATTACAACCAACAAAATTGGCCGATAGGCGAATCTCATGTTGCACATCGTAGCAGAATGCGCCTGTGTGAAACGCCCGGCCTTTCAAGCCTGTGCGCAGTCGTAACTGTTTGGAAGTGCAATTGAGGAGCGAGCGGCGAACAACCGGGGCAGGAAAAATCAGTACAGACGGAACTCTATTTCGAACAGCATATGCACCGCGGCGGGTTGTCCATCGGGGCCCGTCGACGGTTTGAAGCGATAAATGTCTCGTACAGCCGTGATTGCTTCTTCGTCAAGGCCATAGCCAAGGCCCTTGGAGACATGGATGTTGTGCGCGCGGCCGTCGGTTCCGATCACAACGTCAAGAACCACCACGCCCTGAATTTTCAGCTTAAACCCTGCGTCCGAATATTTCGGATTTGGACAATAGAGGCATACGGGCGTTCCATAACCATTTTCGCCAGCGTTTGGGTAGCCGCCGCCAATCCCATATTGATTGCCCGCGCCAACACCTCCGCCATTGCCGCTGCCGATGCCTGTACCGCCGCCGTTGCCCATCGAATCGTTCACCAAATTCGCGAGCGGGTCGCCATTGTTCGGCAGATTCGGAGTCGGCATGTGGATATTCGGCGGCGCGATCACCGTCGGCTCGACCTGCAGTTTCGCATGCTCGGGCGGCTTCACTTCCGGCGGCGTTAACTGGTTCATGGAAAACTTTGGCAGACGCCCGCGAGTCGCGGGAGCAGTGCCAATCCTTCCGCCTCCTCCGCCGGCTTTTTTATTCCCCATTTTCAGTTTGGCCAGGTACGGAGAAACGTCCAGCGGCGTCACCGTCATCGCGTTGGCCTGCATCGGCGGAGACATAAATTCCGGCAGCAGCGGCAGAATAATCAGCACGATCACCAGAACGTGAAATGCCAACGACAGCGCCTGCACTTTTGTGAACTGCTTGTTCGGAGTCCAGATTTCCGGGACGGCAATCGGTTTGCTCGTCACCTTCAACGGCGGCAATTTGCGGGGCGCAATCGTGTCCCGAATATTTTCCCAAAAGCTCGCGAACCATCCTTGGGACGTGACCAATAACTCGGAATCGGATGGCTGCCGCGCGGAAGCGGGCAATCGCCGCAGAAGTTCCTTGAAGTTGTCCGACATCGAGGAGCCAAATCGCGCTGGTTGAAAAGCGCTTGGCCCTGTGCCGCGCGGAACTTTCACCGGCCGCTCGGTCAGGAACTCCTTGACGTTCGACAGAAAGAGCGCGAACCACGACTCGTGGACCACCGCGAGGCGCGTAAGCTTCAAATCCAGGCGAGGAACTCCTTCAGTCTGCGTGTTTTCCGGCTGCGCGCTTCTTGGTTGCTCGTGGTCCATGCGTTGGCCTACACCCTAACGACCGGGTCGCTCGTCGCTTTATTTAGATTCTACCAGGCAAAAAAGGATGTATGGGCCCTCCCGCGGGCTGACACCCATGCGTTTTCATTGTAACATACGATGTTCGCTGCGGCGGGCGACGTTCCGCACCGTTAACATCAATAAAAAGCCCTAGAAAAGGCCTAATGGCGAAACCTCTCGACCTGAAAAGCACCATCAATCTGCCCCGCACCGATTTCCCGATGAAGGCCCAGTTGCCTCAGCGGGAGCCGCAGCAGCTTGCTCAGTGGGAGGCGGAAAAGCTGTACCAGCGCATCCTCGAATCGCGCGCTCAGGCCCCGCTTTTTGTGCTTCACGACGGTCCTCCCTATCCCACGGGAGACATTCACCTCGGCACGGGCCTGAATAAAATCATGAAGGACATGGTCGTCAAATCCAAAACCATGGCTGGTTTCCGCTCGCCATACATCCCCGGCTGGGATTGCCACGGCCTGCCGATTGAATCCAAGGTCGAAAAGCAACTGGGTGGAAAAAAAGATAGTGTCGCGCCCGCCGAATTTCGGCGCATGTGCCGCGAGTTCGCCGTGAAATATATCGACCAAAATCGCCGCGACTTCAAACGTCTCGGCGTCCTTGGCCGTTGGGAGAAGCCGTATCTCACCATGGATCCGGAGCACGAAGCGACTATCGCCGACGCCTTTCTCACCTTCATGGAGAAAGGCTACGTTTATAAGGGACTGAAGCCCGTCTACTGGTGCATCAGCGATCGCACCGCGCTTGCCGAAGCGGAAGTCGAGTACGCCGACCACACCAGCCCCTCGATATATGTTCGTTTCAAGCTGGCCCAAGATGGCCCGGACGCGAACAGCATTCCCGCCGCGCTCAAAGGCAAAAATGTCTATGGCATCATTTGGACAACTACGCCCTGGACGATTCCCGCCAGCATGGCGCTCGCTTTCCATCCGGATTTTGTTTATGCGGCAGTCGAAACAGACAGTGGCGACGTCTACCTTGTCGCGGATCAGCTTCGTAAATCCGTGGCGGGCGCTTGCGGCTACAAAGAATCAAAGCCCCTCGCCACTTACAAAGGCAGCGAGCTCGAAGCCGCCCATCTGAAATTTCACCATCCGTTTCTCGACCGCCTCGAACCCGCCGTCCTCGCCGATTACGTCACGCTCGAGCAGGGCACAGGAATCGTCCACACAGCTCCCGGCCACGGCGCGGACGATTTTCGCACCGGCCAAAAATACGGCATCGGCACATACGCACCTCTCGATGACGATGGGCGTTTCGTCGAAGGCTTGCCTGAATACAAAGGCAAAACGGTTTTCGAAGCCAATCCGCTCATCGTCAAGCTCCTCGAATCGCGCGGCGCTCTGATCGGCCAGGGAAAATTGCAGCACAGCTATCCGCATTGCTGGCGCTGCCACAATCCCGTGATTTTTCGCGCCACCGAGCAGTGGTTCATCAACCTCGAACACGACCACCTTCGCCGGCACGCCCTCAACGAGATCCGCAAAGTGAAATGGACGCCCGAGTGGGGCGAGCAGCGTCTCTCCGGCATGGTCGCCGAACGCCCCGATTGGTGCATTTCGCGCCAGCGTTTCTGGGGCGTGCCGCTGATCGTGATGTATTGCGAGCAATGCGGCGAACAATTCAAGGATTTTCAGGCGCTCCGCAACGTAATCCGCTGGTTCGAAAGGGAAGGCGCGGACGCCTGGTTCACGCACTCCGCTGAGGAATTGCTCCCGCCCGGAACGAAATGCAAATGCGGTTCCGCGCGCTTCCGCAAGGAAAAAGACATTCTCGATGTCTGGTTCGAGTCCGGCTCAACCAGTCTCGCGGTGTTGAAAGACGGCATGTGGCCCGCCGACGTTTATCTCGAAGGCCCCGATCAATATCGCGGCTGGTTTCAAAGCTCGCTGCTCGTCGGCATCGGCACGCGCGATCGCGCGCCTTACAAACAGGTCGTCACGCATGGCTGGACGCTCGACGCGGAGGGCCGCCCCATGTCGAAATCCGCTGGCAACGGCGTGCTCCCCAGCGAAATCTGCGAAAAATGGGGCGCGGATCTTCTTCGCCTGTGGACGACTTCGCAGGATTACCAGGCCGACGTGCGCTTTTCCGAGCCGATGATGACGCAGCTTGCCGAGTCCTACCGCAAGATTCGCAACACCTTCCGCTTTGCGCTTGGCAATCTCGCGAATTTCGATCCCGCTCGCGACGCCGTTGCGGACAGCGAACTTTCGGAGATGGATGCCTGGATGCTCCATCGCACTGGCGAGCTCGTCGCGAAGTGCCGCGCTTGGTATGACGAGTTTGAATTCCATCGCGTTTTTCACGCGCTGTACGATTTCTTCGTCGTCGATTTGAGCGCCTTTTATTTTGATGTCCTCAAAGATCGCTTGTACACATTCGCGCCGCGCAATATCGCACGTCGCTCCGCGCAAACGGCAATCTATCGCATCACCAGCGCGCTCGTCCGCCTCGCCGCTCCGATTCTCGTTTTCACTTCAGAAGAAGTCTGGAAACATCTCCCGCGCGCCGCCGGCGAACCCGACAGCGTCCACATGGCGCTTTTCCCAACTGCCGAGGACTTCACGACAGGCCTCGACCGTCGCAAATTAGAGAATTGGGAATCCTTGCTCGCCGTCCGCGAGCAAGCGCTCAAGAAGCTCGAGGAAGCCCGCAGCGCGAAAGTTATCAATAGTGGCCTCGGAGCCAAGCTCCAAATGCGGGCCAGTGGGAAGACTCTCGAGCTTCTGAAAAATTACGCGTCTTCGTTGCCGCAATTACTCATCGTTTCACAAGTGACCGTGGAACCCGCGAACGCCAGCGCCGCCAACGGTCAAGTTGACGACATTGAAGTTGCCCACGCCGATGGCAAAAAATGCGAGCGTTGCTGGAATTACTCGATTCACGTTGGCGAGAACGCTGACTATCCCGCCATTTGCGAGCGCTGCACTGCGGCCATCGCCGAAATCGAAGGCAGCCGCGACCCTGCCGTTGAGAGCGCCAATCGCTGATGCCGGCTTCGCGCAGCATCGCATGGCGCTGGCTGATTCTCATCATCGCCTCGGTACTTGCCGCGGACCAGGCCACCAAGCACGTCATCGAAAAATACACCTCGGCCGATTATCTCCGCGTCGTCATTCCCGGCATCCTCAACCTAATCCACACGCACAATCCCGGCGTTGCGTTCAGCCTTTTTGCGGATTCCCATTCGCCCACGGTCCGCTTTATGCTCCTTGCGTTCTCGATTGCCGTGATTATTTTTTTGTTTTGGCTTCTGGCCGCAGAACGCGCGGGCGGCCGCATGGGCCAAATCGGCATGGCCATGATTTTGGGCGGAGCGCTCGGCAATGTGCTCGATCGCCTGACGGAGCGCGGAGTCATCGACTTTATCGATCTCCACATTCAGTCCCACCACTGGCCCACGTTCAACATCGCCGATTCCGCCATCGTCATTGGCGCGGCCCTTGTTTTGCTGGAACTCTTTCGTGATTGGGGGCATTCTAGCAATCGCCAAGGAGCCTCCTAGCCATGCATCCGCTGTTAGGGACAATCCCTACGCCGTGGGGCGGTATCCCGGTCTACACATACGGCGTGCTGGTTGCTTCAGGCGTGCTGCTCGGCCTTTGGTACGCGCGTCGCTACGCACCCCAGGCGGGTATCGACCCGGAGCGCGTCTGGAATCTCGGCATCTACATGGTTCTCGTCGCGCTTGTCGCGGCGAAGATCTGGCTCCTTATCGTTAACGGCCAATATTATTCGCAACATCCCAACGAAATCTTCACGCTCGCCACTTTGCAGTCCGGCGGCACGTTTTACGGTGGACTCTTCGGCGCGCTCGCCTTCGGCGCTCTTTACACGCATTACCAGCGCATCCCGTTTCTGCCGCTCGCCGATTGCTATTTCTCGGGTTTGCCTCTCGGCCACGCCATCGGCCGGCTCGGCTGCTTCGCTGCGGGTTGTTGCTACGGCAAGCCCACTTGGCTGCCCTGGGGCGTCGTATTCACCGATCCGCGCGCGGCGCAGTTGGTCGGCACACCGTTGAACGTTCCCCTTCATCCGACGCAGCTCTATGAATCCGTCGCGGAGTTCATCAACTTTCTCATCCTCATGTTTCTCGCGAAAAAGCAGCGCTTCGCGGGAGAGATTTTTGCAACCTATATGCTCCTTTACGGCTTCGAACGCGGCCTGATTGAATTTGTGCGCGCCGATCCGGATCGCACGTTGTTCCTTCACGGCAGGTTTTCGCTGATGCAGGTTGTCAGCCTCGGTTTGATTGTCACCGGCGCCTGGCTCTGGCGTCGCGGAATGAAACATGCCGCCACACTCCACCACCCTCAGCCCGCTCCCGCGCGGCAATAAGGTCGCCCGAACCCGCCACCCACCGACATGACCTCAAAACACACCCCTGTTGACAAAGCCCCTGAAGAAACCAATGTTCCGCGCGATTTCCCTCGCGCCGCCAAATTCATCGTTGCCACTGAAGACGCCGGCCAGCGCCTCGATCGTTTCTTAACCGCGCATCTTCCCGATTTCAGCCGCACGCGCATCCAGTCATTGCTCGACCACGGTCACGCCCGCGTGAATGGCGCGCCAGCCAAGCGCTCCCATCGTGTCGAGGCCGGCGATGCCGTCGCAATCGAAATTCCTCCGCTAACGCCGATGCACGCGCAGCCCGAAGCCATCCCTCTCGAAATCCTCTACTCGGATGAAGACCTCATCGTGGTCAACAAGCCCGCTGGCATGGTCGTCCATCCGGGAGCGGGCGTGAAAACTGGCACCATCGTCAACGCCTTGTTGCACGAATTCGGCGCGCGTGGTGAACTCTCTTCCATCGCCGGCGAACTGCGTCCGGGAATTGTGCATCGCCTCGACCGCGAAACCTCCGGCGCGCTCCTGGTGGCGCGAAATGACAGAGTCCATCGCGCTCTCTCCGATCAATTTCGCGATCGCCAGATCGGCAAGACCTATATCGCCCTTCTCCATGGCAGGCTGAAAGACGACACAGGCCGCATCGAGTTGCCTGTCTCCCGCGATCTGCATCGCCGCGTTCGCATGACCACTCGCCGTCGCGAAGGCCGCGCCGCCCGCACCGACTGGCGCGTCCGCATGCGCCTGCCCGGTTACACATTTTTGGAAGCGGACCTCCACACCGGGCGCACGCATCAAATTCGCGTTCATTTCTCCGCCCTCGGCCATCCCGTTGTTGGAGACACGCTCTATGGCGCGCCTGCGCAGCCCAAGGCCGGCGCCACGCTGCTTCCGCCGCTCGGCCGCAATTTTCTTCATGCCGCGCACCTCCACTTTCTGCATCCAACCACAGGGAAGGTAATTGACGTGCGCGCGCCCATGCCCGCGGACTTGGCAAACTATCTTCGCCAGCTTGCCCGCGCCTCGGGAGCTCGCAGCGAATCGATTGACGCTGTGCTGGCGCCGTACCTATAATCGCTTCATCCAGTGACGGGATTAATGACTAAGAAAACACACAGGAATACGGCCAGCACCATCTTCGTGGGGATTTGTCTGTTGCTTCTCCTCGGCATCGCAAGCAGCGCCTTCGCGCAGCAGAAGCCTGTTCTCCCGCCTCCGCCAGACACTCAGCAAAAAGCGGTTCCTCAGCAGGCGCCTACGGTGCGTGTGAGCGTCCGGTTGGTCCATTTAGTCGCGGCTGTGATGGACCGGCGCAACAAGTTCGTCACCGATTTGAACGAAAGCGACTTTAAGGTTTTTGAAGACGGCAAGCAGCAGCGCATCACTCAATTCAGCCGCCAGGCGGATTTGCCTCTGCGCATCGGCATGCTTCTCGACACGTCGAACAGCATTCGCGAGCGGTTGCACTTCGAAAAAGACGCTGCAATCGATTTTCTTTACAGCGTAATCCGCCGCCACCAGGATCAGGCGTTCTTAATGACCTTCGACAACGAACCCGAAGTCATTCAGGACTATACCGACGACGTCGGCCAGTTGAGTTCAGTAATCCAAAAACAAAATTCCGGCGGTGGCACGGCGCTTAACGACGCGATTTACGCTGCCAGCCAGAAACTCATGACCGCGCCTCCTGGCACTGGTCCGAATCCGGATATCCGCCGTGTTCTCGTCCTCATCAGTGACGGTGACGACAATCTTAGCGACCACGCCTTGAGCGACGCCATCCAGATGGCCGACCGCGCCGGCGTTTCCATTTACGCCATCAGCACGAACAACGATTGGGTCACCACCGACACCCCTACTCCGGAAAAACTTCACCTGTCGGAGGGCGAAAAGGTTCTCCGGGAATATTCCGACGAAACCGGTGGCCGCGTTTTCTTTCCCTATCGCGTCGACGATCTCGCGCAGTCATTTCTCGATATCGGGAACGAGCTCCGCAGCCAGTATCTGCTCGGCTACGCGCTTCCCAATCCGGACGCCAATGGTGAGTTCCACAGAGTCGACCTTCGCGTTGACCGCAAGGGTTTGATCGTCCGCTCACGCAAGGGTTATTACGCCACGGCGCCGGTCACCACGCCCGCTGAACCAACCCCGGGAAGTACCCCGCAGCGCTAAGCCTCGCGCGTTTCCTGGCTCTCGGCGCTTTTCTTGATTACTTGGATACTTGGATTCGATTCGTGGTCTATTTGGCGGATCGCCAAAACTTCAAAGTTCGGCCTTTGCGGGTGCCCCATGCTCGTTTTGTGAGCGGGCTTTTGCTGCTTTGCGTACGGGGTGCAGGTTGCCCGTCGTGGTGGGCTTTAGCGCGTGCGCCTTTGCTTTCGTAGCGGCGGGGTTAATCCGCGCCCGTCGGCGCAAAGCGC
>DAHUXN010000047.1 GCA_027307115.1 Acidobacteriota bacterium | reverse complement strand
CGTCAGTGTCTCCGGCTGCTTCGCTTCGCGCGCGTAATAATAGACGTTGCCAAGCAAAATGCGCCACAGGCCCTCGAGCACGGGGCTGTGCGGGTCGCCCTCAACATCCGTGTGGCGATGATGTTTGCGATGCACCGCGACCCATTCTTTCGTGTTGATACCCGTCCAGAGCCAAAGCTGCAACCGCATCGGAAACGCCACGATGGGGCTGAGATACACGCCGCGATGAGCGAGCGTTCGGTGCAAGTATATGCTGGTGGCGAAGGAGGACAGTTGAACGGCCACAACTACAGCGATGGCGGCATAGAGGAGATGTAGCAAAGGCGCCTCGATCTTTTCTGCTTCTTACTTAAATAGCGAACGCCTAAGAATAGACCGGGGATTAAAGGCAGTCAAACGCTACGTGACATTTTTTCCCACAATTTATAACGCGTCCTCAAAACGGGGCCTCAGTGCAGCTTAGCAGGACCTGTTTTGGCGGCCGCCGCGCTTGATCCAGTCTTGCCAGACGCAATCGCGCGAACGATCTTATTCGCGATGCCACTGCTGATGGGGCAAGTTGTGTCGTTGATGCGGCACTCGGCCAGCGTCAACTTGCAGCCGCAAGTGCAGCTTTGCGCGTTCAGGCGGTGCAAAGCGATTTTCTTTTGTGCCGCCGTCAATCCGGCGAAACTCACGCCGGGCAGCTCATTCGCGCGGGCGGCGTTCTTCAAGAAGATCTGGCCGGTGTCTTTGAAGGTCTCAATGCGCGCCGTAACGGGCATGCCCATCATGGATCGCACTTCCATGTCGTAAAAGTCGAACGGATAGACGCCGACATTCTTTTGCACCACGCGGCCGTCTGCGTTGATCACGAATGTTGTCGGCAGGGCGGCCACCCCGCCATATTCGCGTTCGAGCTGCGCGCTGGACATAATGACCGGATAGTTGATACCGGCTTTTTTTGCGAAGTTGGCCACCTGCTCGGGCGGCGCTTCGTCTTCGGACGCGCCGATGACCTCGAGAGTATCTTTGTATTGCGCTTGCAGCTTGATCATTTCCGGAATTTCCTCGCGACAAGGACCGCACCACGTCGCCCAAAAATTCAACAGAACCACTTTGCCTTTCAGCGCGGCCGTCGAGACCACCTTGCCGGAAAGATCGCGGACAAGGAACGGAGGAGCGGTCTCAGGATCCTTTGCGAAGTAAAGAACGGGCACATCCTGAGTTTGGGCGTTTGAGTTTACCGCCGCCGGCGCGACGGAAAGGCTGTGCGTCGCGCCTGCGCGCGCGACCGTCAAAGCGCGAAGCACAAAAAAGGCAGTCCCAGCCGCCAGCGCCAGCAGCACTATCGAAGCAACAATGCTCATCCGCGTCATGCGCATACGATTTCAGTCCCACCTTTTATTATGGGGCCGAACTATTATGAGTACAAGCCAAACGACCTGTTTGGATTTCCTATCAGCGACCCGTTCGCGCGTTTTCAGGCGAATTTCTATGCCGGTAACTTCGGAGTCGCACTAGACTGCAGCGTTTCTTGTTCCGCAGAGTGATCCTGAATCGGAAAGCCATTTTTCTGCCAGGCCGCAAATCCCCCCGCCAGCGGACGCACTCGCGTTATGCCTTGCCTTCTCAGCAGCAGCGCCACACGGGCGCTGGTGGCCTCATTGGGTCAAGTACAGTAGAGTACGACGTCGCGATCGCGCGGAATCTCTTGCTGGCGCTCTTCGATCTCTTTAGGGTCGAGGCGCAGCGCGCCGGGAATCGTCAGCGGGTCGGCTTCAAACTCGACCGAGTGACGCAAATCGACGATTTCAATATTCTCCCCCGCGTCCAACATGCGCTTCAACTCCTCGGGTGTAATTCGCGCCACGCGCAGCTCACGCAGGAATCGCCGGCGCTGCATGTACTTGAATAGAATGTATGCGGCGAGAGCGCTCATCAGCAGAAAGACCAACATCTCGCCCAATCTCATGGCGTATTGCGCCACGCGTTCGAGTTGGTGCGAAAACGCAAAGCCCAGCCCCACGAACGTTCCCGCCCAGAACAACGCTCCGCACAAGTCATAAACAAGGAAGCGCGAAAGGCGCATATGAAATATTCCCGCGAGCGGCGGCGCCACGCTCGAAAGGCCGGGAATGAACTTTGCAACCAGCAGTGATCTTGCGCCCAGCCGTGCGTAAAGGTCTTCCGTCCGGCGCGCACACGAATCAGGCTCGATGGAAATTCGGCAAATCCAATTCAGCACGCTTCCGCCGCGCCGCTTGCCGATTTCATACCAGCAAAGATCACTGATCGTCGATGCAACCACCGGTAGCGCCAAACACAAAGCCAGATTCAGATTTCCCGCGCCTGCCAGCGCGCCCGCCGCCAGCAGAAGAGGTATCGAGGGAATTGGAAGCCCGGCCTGCTCGAGTAATACCCAGACGAAGAGGACCACGTAGCCATGAGCTACGAGAAAGCCAATTAGAGTCTCCATAGCGGTCAATTAAGAGTGCTGGAAAGGGCTATCCGCGCGCAAGGGACAAATCGCGGCAGAATAAGAAGGTGGAATCGTCGAAAGGAGCAAGGAAGGAGCCGAGTTCCAAAGGGGGATTCGCATTCCGAATTGGTTCAGTAACAAACTGATAATTAGTTGTGCCATGGGGGTAACCCGATTGCTCTCAATAGCGGCGGCAGCGTTTAGGATGCGCGACCTGTGGCAGCAATCGTGCACTTGGGAATGCGGGTCGCGTTCCAAAACGTGGCTTATCACACTGTGGCAGAGGAGGAAGGGGCTCGGTCACTGAGTGATGAGCAACGTTCCCACCTGCCTCTGAGAGGGAAGCTAGGATGGATGACCCCAGACTCGGTCTCGCCTAGGCCGGGTCACCGGAACGCGGCTTTTCGGGGCTGCCGATCCCAAGCGGTGGCCCCCTTTTTTCCTTAGCGCCCCTGAAGTTCTTCGGGACGTTTCCCGGCCCGCTGGTGTGCTGACTCCAAAATAGATGCCAAAAGGATTCGGTCTCAGGGGCTGAAGCCCCATTGATTCTTTGTCGTTTGCGCCGGAGCTAAAGCTTCGACCACCTGAAAACAATTGCAACGAATTTGCAGGACACGGAACTAGTTCATCGAAACTCTTCCAACGACGGGTATCTTCGCCATGCGCAGCACATGCTCGACTTCCGTCTCCTTCAGCCGCGAAGCATCGTAGTCGAAGTGCAGCAAATTCTTGTGTTCATCGATGCGAAATTTCTGCAACCCATACGTGTTTGCAAATGAGGCGAGCGCGCGCAACTGCTCCTGCTTCAGCGGCGATTGCAATTCGTAAGTCATGGTCATGAATGTCATGCGCGAATTATAACACTGTAGGCTGCAGCGTGGGGATGCGGGAGGGTCGCGCACGCCGGCCTCCGATGACACCCTCGGAGGTCTGGTCAGCGTACGGTTTCAACCGTGCCGCAACCCAAAGCTTCTTTCCTCTCCAGCCTGGCGTGAATGATGCTACATCCATTCGGTCGTTTTAATTTTTGGCGAGCAGGGAATTGAAGTAGGCCGTCATTTCGGGGCTGGTCCAGTCCTGGGCGCCCACGAGTTTGCGCGCAATTTTGCCCTGCCGGTCGATGATGTATGTGTCCGGGTACATCGAAGTCCCGTAACTCAACCCAATCTCCGAGAGATTGCCCTTCTCCGCGGGATCGCGATAAGTTGGAAAAATCACGCCATGATCCTTCAAAAACTGTTCATACGTGGCGGCATCCGTGTCTGCGCTGACGCCCAGAATCGTTCCTCCGCGCGGCGCGATCCACTGTTGCAGTTGGTTCAGCGACGCCGTTTCTTCCACGCACGGCGGGCACCAGCTGGCCCAAAAATTCAGCACCACCACTTTGCCACGCAAATCGGAGAGCTGCATTTGCTTGCCGTTCTCTTGGAAAGAAAACTGCTTAGCCGTCGAGCCCGCGAGGCTCGGCTCGCCCTGGTTGTAGCTGGGACTTGCAAACAGGATCAGCAATCCTGCCACGGCTCCCAGCGTGATTCCTGTGAGAATCTTTCTCTTCATTTTACGCTTGGGCGTTTGGTTCGGCCCGAATCCCTCATCCCTATGATATATTTTTCATGCATTTTCGGCCATTCGATTCGCAGTCTCTTCCGCGAATCTCGCCATGCCTCAAATTTCAGCCATCATTCCCGCGCGCAACGAGGAAGACAACATCGAGTCGTGCGTCGCAAGTATCGCCACGCAGCCGGAAATCGTCGAAATTATCGTCGTCAATGACCAATCCACGGATTGCACTGCCGAAATTCTCGCGCGCCTGTCGCAAACTGTTTCCAAGTTGAAAATTCTGGAGTCGACGTCGCTACCCGCAGGTTGGATTGGCAAAAACCATGCGGTTTGGCTCGGCGTGCAGCACGCAAACGGCGAATGGCTGCTTTTTACCGACGCCGATACGGTCCATCTTCCCGGCTCGGCGCAGCGCGCCCTCAGCGATGCGGGCGTTTTTCAGGCAGCGCTTGTTTCGTATTCGCCGGAACAGATCACAGGCTCGTTCGCCGAACGCGCGTTGATACCCTTTATCTATTGCCGCCTCTCGCGCAAGTTCGACTTCGGGCGCGTGAACGACTCGTCGTTGCCCGACGCTGCCGCGAATGGGCAGTTCCTCATGATTTATCGCGAGGCGTATGAGAAAATCGGCGGCCATCGCGCCGTGGCCGATGTGGTGCTCGAGGACGTTGCTCTGGCGCGCCGTGCAAAACAGGCAGGTTTCCGTTTGCATTTTGCATCGGGGCAGGGAATCGTCCAAACGCGCATGTACCGGAGCCTCGGTGCATTGTGGCAAGGCTGGACGAAAAATCTCTATCTTCTTCTAGGTGGGACGCGAAAAGGCACGTTGCAAGAGTTCCTGCTCGCGTTCCCGTGGCCGGCGATAGTGTTAATCGTTGCGGGAATTATCGTGCCGGCGGGTGCAGGCGCCTGGCTCGTCGTGTTGGGGATTCTCTGGCTCGTTGCCTGCCATGCGGCGTATGTCCGCGCGCTTCGGAGGAATCGTTATTCCGCACGATTCATCATATATTATGTAGCGGGAGTGTGCCTCTACGCCGCCGTTGTTACCGCCTCCGCCTGGAAATACTGGCGCGGCAAAGTTTCTTGGAAGAGCCGGGAATATCCCGTGGGAAAGCCATGATACGCGTAACACGAAAACTCGAATTCTCGGCCGCGCATTTTTATCACAATCCGGATTTGTCGGCGGAGGAAAACCGGCGCGTTTTCGGCAAATGCAATAATCCGCATGGCCACGGGCACAATTACATTCTGGAAGTCACCGTCGCGGGCGAGCCGGACCCAAAAACCGGCATGGTTCTCGATTTAAGGGAGCTAAAGGAAATTTTTGACCGCGAAGTGACGCAGCGCATGGACCATCGCCATCTAAATTATGAGGTTCCTGAACTGGCGGGTAAAATTCCCACTTGCGAAGAAATTGCTACGGTGCTTTGGCGCATTCTCGAACCGAAGATTCGTCAAGGCCGCCTGGACCGCATTCGCTTATATGAGTCGCCCGACTTATTCGTTGATTGTACCGCGGATGGCATGAAGGACGCGCGATGAGACTTTCGCTTTGGCGCCGTTATTCTTTTCCGGCTTCGCACCGCCTGTTTCGCGCGGAATGGAGCGCCGAACAGAACGACCGAATCTTCGGCAAATGTGCGAATCCGTACAGTCACGGGCACAATTACGAGCTAGAAGTGGCTGTCACCGGTCCGGTCGATCCCGCGACGGGCATGATTGCGAATCTCGCGGATCTCGATAGTTTCGTGCAGCGGAAAGTTCTCGATGCGTTCGACCACGCGTATATGAACGAGCAGATTCCTGAGTTCCGCGAATGCGTGCCGACCACGGAGAATGTCTGCCGCGTGATTTTTCAACGCCTCGCTGGCTTTCCCCGCGCCCACATCGAGGGCGTGCGAATCGAAGAGACGGGCAAGAACAGTTTTGAGTACGCAGCGCCTTCGAATCCGTAAGGCCCATTTTGCAGCGTGAAGGAGTTGCGAAGCGAAGGAGTCCACGTGAGCGAAATAACAGACACGGAAACGATTCAGCTCGCCAAGACAGAAAACGGTGAGACAATCGCCGATTTGGTGCGGCGGATGATTGTCTTGTTGGGAGAGGATCCCAATCGCGAAGGTCTTCGGCGCACGCCTGAACGCTTCGAGAAAGCTCTTCGTTACCTCACCAGCGGCTACCGTCAGGATCCCGAAAAACTTCTGAACGGCGCGATGTTCAGCGTATGTTACGACGAAATGGTGGTCGTCAAGGACATCGAAGTTTACAGTCTCTGCGAGCATCATTTGCTGCCGTTTTTCGGCAAATGCCACGTCGCTTACATTCCGACGAAGAAAGTGATCGGCCTCAGCAAAGTCGCGCGCCTGGTGAACATGTTCGCGCGCCGGTTGCAAATTCAGGAGCGGCTGACGAACCAGATCGCGGAAGCGATTCAACAGCGCATCAGTCCCGAAGGCGTCGGCGTGATCATCGAGGCAAAACATCTTTGCATGGTGATGCGCGGCGTGGAAAAGCAGCAATCGTCTGCGGTGACGAGCGCCATGCTCGGCGCTTTTCGTGAAAACAAAGAGACGCGTGACGAATTCCTGTCGCTGGTGAATTCACGTAAGACTTAATTCCTTCGGCTGAGTTGCGGCGAACGAATCGCGGCATCCGCGCGTCCCCAGCGACCTCTTTGCGAAAAATACTTCTATTGCCCCCGCCTGCCTCTGTGCTACGATTTTGACATACGGAAGAGACAAACGTAGAGCAGGGTGTGACGATTCAGGAGGACATCGAGTTGAGCGAGGCCAAAATAGGCGTCATTGAGCAGTTCCGGCAACATGCCAAGGATACGGGTTCCCCGGAAGTGCAAATCGCGTTGTTGAGCGAGCGCATCAGTTACTTGACCACTCACCTCAAGTCCCACGCTAAGGATCATGCCTCGCGGCGCGGCCTCATCATGATGGTGAACCGCCGCCGCCGGCTATTGGAATACCTGAACCGTCGTGACCCAGATCGGTATCGCGAGATTGTCGAGAGACTCAGTTTGCGCAAGTAATACGGCTGCTGTGGTTAGCCGCTTGAACGCCCGCCCGGAAATGCTTCCTCCGCATCGAATCATTTTGTGGGGCCGCGCGGGAAATTGTGTGCGCAGACCCCATCCCGCAAACCCGTAGATCGCTTGCCCATTGCTCCTCGCCCGATTCTCTTCTAAATATAACGGAGATTCTTTCTCCGCAACGCAAACGCTTCCGGCAAGGCCGGAACGCAAAGGATAATTTGAATGACACATCAATCAAGCGTGGAAATCGGCGGCCGCCGGCTGAGCTTTGAAACGGGCAAGATGGCCCGCCAGGCTAACGGCGCAGTGGTGCTTCGCTATGGCGACACGGTCATACTGGCAACCGCATGCATGGACAGCAAGCCCACCGAAAAGGATTTTCTGCCCCTAACCGTGGACTATCGTGAGTACACCTATTCAGCAGGAAAAATTCCCGGAGGCTTTTTCAAGCGCGAGGGGCGTCCCTCGGAGCGCGAGATTCTGACTTCGCGGTTAATCGATCGCCCGCTTCGGCCCCTGTTTCCCGAGGGATGGTCCACCGAGACGCAGATTTTCAGCATGGTGCTTTCCGCCGACAGCGAAAATGACCCCGACGTTCTGGGCGTCACGGCGGCTGCCGCGGCGCTCTATTGCTCGAATATCCCATTTTTGCGGCCCATCGCCGCGGTGCGCGTGGGATTGATCGACGGGCGTTTGACCGTCAACCCCACCGTCGCTGAACAAAAAAACAGCCTGCTGAACATCATCATCGCCGGCTCGGAAGAAGCCATCGTCATGGTGGAAGCGGGCGCACTAGAAGTTTCCGAAGACACGGTTGCGGACGCTCTTGCCTTCGGCCACGAGCAAATCAAGAAAATCATCGTAGCGATTCGCGAGCTGCACGATTCCGTCAAGCCCCGAAAGGCTGCCGTGACGCCTCCGACGTTCGACGAAACCCTCGCCAAGCAGATCGAATCGAAGTACGGCGAGCGCC